>JAURVT010000043.1 GCA_030655315.1 Nocardioidaceae bacterium
GGTGCGGGCTCGCAGGAGGTCGCCGCGACGCACCGTCAGGCGTTCGAGCGGTTCACCGAGGCGCACGACGCGATGACGCAGCAGTCCTCGACGGACCGTCAGACCCAGGACATCAACCACCAGGCCGTGCCGCGGATGCAGGGCTTCTTCGGCAACCGCGCCTGACGCACCCACCCTCCCCACCCACCCCACCACGCTGAGGAGACCACCATGAGCGGGGGCATGTACGGCGGTGACATGAGTCACCTGCACGACGCCGGCACCACGATGGCGCAGATGTCCGAGGAGATGGACGCGCTCACCGGACGCGTCAAGCACGCGGTGAACGACGTCGAGGTCGACCGCTCGGGCGACTTCGCCACGGCCGGTGGGGACGTGACGGCCGGTCTCGAGAGCTACCGCGAGCTGGTCAACACCACCGGTGTCGACCTCTCGACCAGCATCGAGAACCTGGGCACCAACACCGCCAACGGCGCGACCGAGGGTCAGCAGACCCAGGACGAGACCACGTCGCTGCAGAACGGCAACGGCAACCCCGTCAACCAGCCCACGGCGGCCAGCGCCCCCATCACCAGTGGTGGCGGTGGCGGCGGTGGCGGCGGTGGCGGCGGCGGCGGCGGCGGTGGACAGTCCCAGTTCGCGGCGCAGGTCGTGGAGTTCGAGCCGGGCGGTGGCGCACCGGTGGTCGACGCGCAGCTGGTGCAGATGTCACCGGACGGCGGTCGCCCGGACGAGGGTGCCCAGATCGTCGAGATGCCGACGGACGGTGGGCCGCCGGTCTTCGACTCGCAGATCGTGGACGCTCCTGCGGACGGTGGTCCCGGAGGGGATGCCGCGGAGCTGGTGCAGGAGCCGCTCGTCGCCGAGCCGGTCGTCGACTCCCAGATCGTGGACGCTCCTGCGGACGGTGGTCCCGGAGGTGACGCCGCGGAGCTGGTGCAGGAGCCCCTCGTCGCCGAGCCGGTCGTCGACTCGCAGATCGTGGACGCTCCGGTCGACGGCGGTCCCGGTGGGGATGCTGCGGAGCTGGTGGACGGGTCCGTCGGCGGCGATGCCGTGGAGGCGATCCTCGAGCCGAGCGCCCCGGACGACGAGCTCCCCACGGGGCAGGCGTGGGGGGACGGAGCGTCCGGCCCCTTCGATCTCTCGGCCTCGGACGGCGCGGACGTCGACTCGACGGTGGTCGCGGACACCGGGTCGACCGACGCCGCCGACGCCTCCGACCACCTCGGCAACGGTGAGGGCGAGGGCGACGCACCGGGCGATGCGTCCTCGAGCGACGCGACGGACCGTCCGACGGACCCCTACGGCAACGGTGAGGGCGAGGGGAACGCACCGGGCGATGCGTCCTCGAGCGACGCGACGGACCGTCCGACGGACCCGTACGGCAACGGTGAGGGCGAGGGCAACAGGCCGCTCTACGCACGCGCCTGACCACAGATCAGATCACACGAGCACCCCGGGCCGGCCAGGCCCGGGGTGCTCGTGCGTCCGGGGTCGGTCGGCTCCGCGTCGGGGCCGGGGTGACCCTTTCGGCCGCTAGCGTTCTGCTCGACTTCAACGCACGGAGGAGACGGCACGATGGCGTTCGACAACTACTTCAAGGTTCACATGCCCGCGGGATCTGCGGTGGTCAGCGCGGGGCAGGCCATCCAGAACAAGTCCGGCGACGTGGAGAACTTCTCGGCCGACGTGCAGAGCGGGCAGGACCAGGCGATGCAGGGCGCCGCCGGCCTGATCGCCGTCGCCATGGAGGACGCGCCCGCACCCGTGCTGCAGCGGGGTAACAACTTCGTGCAGATGATCTTCGCCGGCGGTGGCGCGGTGATCGGCTACGGCAACGCGGTGGCCACCTTCAACGGACTGGTCCGCGACCTGAACGGCCAGATCAGTGCCGAGGAGGACGAGGAGCGGCCGGAGAAGCGAGCCGAGCTGGAAGGTCAGTACCAGGGCTACCTCGACACGCTGAACGCCGCGGCCCGTGCCGCCAAGGGCCAGCTCGAGGACCCGACGGCCCCGGAGAACGTGCAGGCCATCAGCAAGGCGGGAGGTCTGCCTCCGGCCAAGACCAACCTGTTCCCGGGCGTCGACTTCAGCCAGTACGAGCCCACCCAGCTGCTGCCTCCCGACGTGGCGGCCATGTCGGCCGAGGACCAGGCCCAGTGGGTCCGCGACAATCCCGACGTGCTGCCCCAGATCGCCGCCCTGGTCACGCCGGCCGCTCAGGAGATCCTCGCCAACGGGGTGTCCGAGGACGTCCGCAACGACGAGGTCGATGCCGAGACCGTCCGGCTGCTGGAGATCTACCAGCGCCAGGCGCCGTTCAGCAACACCTTCTACGAGAACACCTCGCCCGACGAGCTCGCCCGGACCATCAAGTCGATGTCCGACGCCATCTACGTGGACGGCCAGACCCAGACCCAGCTCGACCTCGCACCGGTCTACTCCGACTTCCTCAACGCCGCGGGCGTCGCCCTCGCGACGTACAGCAAGGGCTCGCGCGAGTACCCGCCGCCGGCCGACCTCGCCGACCGGTGGTTCGAGGCGATCACCGACGAGACCAACCCCGTCAACGCCTCGGCGCTGACGACCCTGATCCGCAACGGCGGCGAGCGGGAGTCCTTCGACCCGGACTTCCTGGCCGATCTCACCAGCCAGACCTACGAGTGGGAGCGCGAGGCCGGTGGAGACCCCGTCTGGGGCCCGCTCAACGACGACGTGACCGTCGGCTCGCGTGGTGTCATCGACCCGACCAACCTCGACGAGCAGAACGGGCTGGCCGAGGGGTCCAACCGCTTCGACGGCCTCGCGAACCTCCTGCACGCGATGGAGAACACGCCCGAGGCTGCGGAGCAGTTCTTCGACGACGGCGGCACCACCACGTACGACAGCCCCAAGGACGGCGTCGACGACGTGCAGGTCAACGACCGCCTGCACTACCTGATGATGGAGCGCCAGTGGCCCACCGACGACGGTGACGGACTCGGTGAGGCCCTGGTGGGGGCCACCACCCACTCGCGCGGGACCGACGAGGCCGGCCACGACTCCGCCGAGCTCGCCGGACAGGCCGCCTTCATGATCGGCAACCACGTCGGCGAGGAGGAGACCTGGTACAACATGGACGGCACCGACGGGTGGCAGATCCCGTCCGGCATGCGTGACGACGTCGGCGAGATGATGGCGTCCTACATCCCCGACGTGAACCGCGCGGTCAACACCAGCGGCGAGTCCGACCCGGCCGCGCTCGGATTCGTCCACGACGACCCCGACGCGACCGGCATGGCCCTCTCGAACGACAACCTCGACGCCATCTTGAACAGCCTCGGCGAGGGCGACGACAAGAAGGGCCTGGAGTACATGTCTGCCGCCGCCCTGACCTACCAGGACCAGCAGATCGGCGACGCGTTCGACAACGCGCGCATGCCCGACGGCTCGCGGCCCGAGACCATGGCCGACCTGCGCGAGGCCATCATCACCGACGAGGACGGCCACGAGAGCACGTTCGCGGACCGCTTCGGCGCCGAGTCGTCCTTCGGCGGCAACACGCTGTCGACGATCATCGACGAGGGGTACAAGGGCGGCAAGGCCGACGAGGCCATCGACCAGGCGGCGCGGGAGTCCCTGAGCCGCGCCTTCGGAGCCGCGACGAGCTTCGTCCCCTCGCCGACCAACGCGGTGGCCGGGGCGATCACCTCCGAGGGGCTGTCGTTCCTGGGCGAGCAGATGGAGAACCAGCCCGACAGCGCGAGCGACGCCTGGGCCGAGGACGCCGACCAGTCGATCGAGCAGTCGCTGCGCTACAGCACCTACGACCACATGCTCCGCAACGGGTTGATCGCCGAGGGCGGTCCCGGAGGCCTGCCCGACGGTGCCGTGATCGAGGGCGACGACGGCCAGCCGCGCATCAACCCCGAGCTCTACGCCAACGCTCCCGAGGGCGTCGATCCCCAGCTGGAGCAGGACTTCAACAACTGGTTGATCCAGTACGGCGAGTCCGACTACAGCCAGGACCTCGTCAACGACTACCGGTCGAACTTCCCGCAGTTCGGCCCGACGCCCGGGTGATCGACCGGGGGCGTGTGGCAGAGTTCGGGACGTGATCGCGGTGAGCCGGCTTCGAGTCCGTGGGCGTGTCCTGCCCGCCGTGGTCGTCGCCGCGGCGGTGCTCCTGTCCGGTTGCAGCGGCGACGATCCTGACCCCGGCCCGTCGGCGGCGACGCCGTCGGAGCCCCCGGGCTGCACGGTGCTCGACACCGCGGACGTGGCCCTGCTGCTGGGGGTCGACGACGTCGAGGCCCAGGACGCCACCACGTCCCTCAGCGGACGCGACCCCAACCTCGGCTGCCGCTGGGAGTCGGCCGTGGACGGCACCGCCCTGACCGTGAAGGTCGTCTCGACCATGGACGACCAGACGCCCGAGGCCGCCGTCGCGGGCTGGCGGCAGGCGTGCTCGACGCCGACCGATCTCGACCTCGCGGGCGCGGTCGGCGCGATCTGCGGCGACGGGGCCTTCGACCGCGAGGGCACCGAGCTGTTCGCCGTCTACGACGACGGCGGCATGACCATGCGCCTGGGACTGCGCCGCGACGGCGGGGCCGAGGCCGACGACCCGGCCACGCTCGTCGACGTGGCCCGCCGGCTGACCGACGACGTCACCCTCGACGACTACGAGCGCCTCGTCGACCGGGTCTCCTGACCTCGGCACCGACGCCTTCAGTCGTCGACCAGTGCCGTCTGCACCTGGCCCACCAGGCCGTTGCGGTTGACGAACTGCGCCCGCCCGTGGGGCAGGCGTGCCGGCGCGACGCCGCTCATCAGGCGACCCTCCAAGCGGTCACCGGAGAACATGAACCCGGGCGCCGACACGTCGGTGAGGCGCTGCAGGAACGGCTCGAACTGGGCCCGGGCCAGACCGTTGATGCGTCGGGCCACCACGATGTGGAGGCCGAGGTCGTTGCCCTGGGGGATGTAGTCGACGAGCGGTGCCAGCGGGTTGCCCGACGAGGTGGACACGAGGTCGAAGTCGTCGATGACGACCAGCAGCTCGAGCCCCTTCCACCAGCTGCGGGCCTTGAGCTGCTCGGACGTCACGTCGGGGCCGGGCAGACGCTCCTTGAGCGCGGCCGCGAGGTCGTGCGCGACCTGCTCGGTCTGCTCCCGGCTCGTGCAGTACGCGACCTGGTACTCCTCGGGCACGACGTCGAGCAGCGTCCGCCGCAGGTCGACGAGCACGATGCCGAGCTGCTCTGGGGGCATCAGCTTGGTGTAGCCGGTCGCGATCCGCTTGAGCATGTTGGTCTTGCCGGTCTCGGGGTCGCCGTAGACGAGCATGTGCGGGTTGGACCCGATCAGGTTGACCGACAGCGCCTGCAGGTTGCGGTCGAGGACGCCGACGGGGACACCCGGGTACGCGGGGTCGACCGCTGGGAGCTGGCTCGTGGTGACCAGCTGCGGCAGGGTCTCGACCTGGGCGACCTGGGCGCCCTGCCACCGCTTGCTGACGAGGTCGATGATCTGCTGCTGGGCCGCGGCGAGGTCGCCGACCTCCTTCACCCCGTCGATCCGGGGCGCGGCGGCCTGGAACAGCCGGTCGCCCTCCAGCGCCCCGCGGCCGGGCACGTCCTTGGGGATCTGCTCGGCGATCTTGCGACCGAACTGGCTGTCGTACTTGTCGTTCAGCCGCAGCTCGATCCGGCCGCCGAAGGACGGCTGCATGCGCATCCGGACCTGCATGGACTGCGTGACGGTGATGACGACGTGGACGCCGTAGCTGGACCCGCGGGCGGCGATGTCGGCGATCTGGAAGTCCAGGTCCTCGTGGTCCTCGCGGAACGTGCCCCAACCGTCGACGACGAGGAAGACGTCGGCGACGGTCCCGGCCGGGAGCCGGCCCTCGTGGTGCGCCCGGCGGAACGCGGCCATGTTCTCGAGGTCGTGGGTGCGGAACAGGCCCTCGCGGGCGTCGAGGATGCCGCTCACCTCGTGGACGGTGCGGTACATCCGCTCGGGGTCGGTCCGCGAGGTCACGGCCGCCACGTGGGGCAGGGATCGCACGGCCGAGAGCGCGCCACCGCCGTAGTCGATGCAGTAGAACGCCACGGTGCCCGGCGGGTACCGCAAGGCCAGTGAGCTCATCATCGTGCGGAGCAGCAGGCTCTTGCCGGTCTGCGGGGCGCCGGCGATCACCAGGTTGCCGCCCGAGCCGGTGAAGTCCCACTCGAGCGGGTACTGCGACTGCTTGGCCGGCTCGTCGACCAGCCCGAGCGCGGCCTTGACGGTGGCGACGTCCCCCCCTTCCTCGACCGGGTGCACCGCGTCGAGGGTGAGGACCGGAGGGAGGGGATCGAGCCACACCGGGCGCACGTGACGCGAGCCGGTGTCGGCGATCTGCCCGCACAGCACGTCGAGGACGCTCGGGGCGGACCTGCTCACCGTGCTCGACGCGGCGGCCGCCTCCGCGGACTCCGCGGCTGCCACCTGGTCGGCCATCCAGGCGCCGAGGCCGTTGACGGCCAGGTAGGGCACGACCGGGACGATGGTCTTGGGGCCATCGCTCGGGGGGACGTAGGTGGACGACACGAGCGCGGCCTTGAAGCGCTCGAAGACCGTGGTGTCGACCTTCAGGTACCCCGAACCCGGCTCGGGTGGCAGGTGGTAGGCGTCGGGGACGCCGATGGCGTCCCGGCTCTCGGACTCCGAGAACGTGCGCAGGCTGATGCGGTAGGACAGGTGCGACTCCAGGCCACGGATGGAGCCCGTCTCGAGCTTCTGGGTGGCCAGCAGGAGGTGCACGCCGATGGAGCGGCCGATGCGGCCGATCGCGACGAAGAGCTCGGCGAAGTCGGGCTTGGCGGTGAGCAGCTCGGAGAACTCGTCGACGATCACGAGCAGGTGGGGGAGCGGGTCGAGGTCCTCGCCCGCGTCGATGCGGTCCTGGTAGGCGGTGACGTTGGGCAGGTTGCCCGCCTGCTTGAGGATCTCCTGGCGCCGCTGCATCTCCCCGAAGAGGGCGTCGCGCATCCGGTCGACGAGCGTGAGGTCGTCCTGGAGGTTGGTGATCATCCCGGCGATGTGCGGGATCTCGTCCATCGACGCGAACGTCGCACCGCCCTTGAAGTCCACCAGCATCAGCGCGAGGCGGTCGGGGCCGTGGCCGACGACGAGCGAGCTGACGAGGGTGCGCAGCATCTCGGACTTGCCCGAGCCGGTCGCGCCCACGACCAGGCCGTGCGGGCCCATGCCGCCGTGCGCTGACTCCTTGAGGTCGATCATCACCGTGGTGCCGTTGCCGCCGACGCCGATCGGCACGCGCAGCTGGTCGCGGAGCGCGCGCGGACGCCACGTGCGGCGCAGGTCGAGGCGCGCCGGGTCCTCGACGCCGAGGATCTCGGGCAGGCCCACCGTGTCGTTGGTGATGCCCTCCTCGCCCTCGTCGACGGTGAGACGCAGGGCCGACATCTGGCGTGCCACCACCGTCTCGACCCCCGGCTGCACGAGGTCGAGGGTGAACGGGTCGGGCCGCGAGGCGAGCGCCGCACTGCCGTCGGGCCTGACCATCACGCGCTCCTCGACGCCCTCGGGCTCGTCACGCTGGTCGGTCACGAGGGAGACGACGTGGATGCCGAGCGCCGCGGGCGAGGTGCCGCCGCCGAGCTCGAGGTGCTGGTGGGGCGGCAGCCCGTCGCGGTCGACGAAGACCACGAGGTGCTGGGGCGCGGCGGCGTTGGTGCCGCGGGCGCGCTGCAGGCGGTCCAGACGGGCCTCGACGTCGGGGGCGAGCAGCCGCTCCATCGCCCCGATGCTGTCGGCGACCAGGCGCGCGGGCACGTCGCCGTCGAGGGTGACGCCGTCCTGGGTGTGGGGGAGCCACTTGACCCAGTCCCAGTCCTCGGCACTCCGCTCGGAGCGCACGACGGCCACCTGGACGTCGTTGGGGGAGTGCAGGGAGGTCAGCTGCAAGGCCATCGCGCGGGCCGCGGCCCGCGCGGCGCCGGGGTTGCCGAGCACGCTGAGGCGCCCGACCTGGCGCAGGTCGACGGTGATGGGCTGGTCGCTCAGGGACGCGTACCGGCTCTGCAGCTCCTGCGCGGCCTGCAGGCAGACGGGATCGAACTCGTTCAGCGGCCCGGTGTCGGCGCTCATGGTGAGGCCGGATGCGAGGGGCACCTCTCCCGTCCCCACCCGGAGGACGAGGAAGTCGGAGTGGTGCTGGCGACGCTCCCAGCGGCGCGAGTCGTCCTGGCAGACGTCGACGAGCTGGTCGGCACGAGGGTGCCGCCAGGCCTGCTCCCGACGTTGCGCCGACACCTGGTCGCGGACGGTGTGCCGCAGCTCCTCGACGTAGTCGAGGTACCGCTCGCGGGCCTCGCGCATCTGACGACGCGCGCCGCCGCGCTGGCTGGCGATCATGATGACGCCCACGGCGATCGAGCCGACGAGGAACAGGAACCCGCCCACCACGAGGATCGGGCGATTCTGGGTGACGGCGACCGTGAGGGAGCCGGTGCCGCTCATGATCGGCATCATCAGCATGCCCGCGCCGGCCGCGGCCGGGGGCTGGCTGGGGCGTCCTGGGGGCTCCACGATCGAGAGCGGCGTGGGGTCCGCCGAAGGCGGTTGCGTGCGGGCGGGTCGCTTCACCAGCGTCGTCGTCATGCGTCGTCCCCCAGGACGCGGCGAGCCGCGTCATCCGTCGTCGTTGCGTGAACCGCCACGTCGGTGGCCTCGGGCAACGATAGGCTGCCCGGCGTCCGGCCACCGCAGGTCTCGCGGTCTCGTGTCGGGGTGCCAGCAGTCGTCCGGGGGGAATGCGTGCTCACTGCCTACAGCCGTGTCACGGTCGTGACCACGGAGCGGACGGTGGACCTCGCCCTGCCGAGCTCGCTGCCCATCGCCGACGTCGTGCCGCAGGTGCTGCGGTTCTGCGGACCGACGGCCGGCGCCGACCCGGTCTCGTGGACGCTCGCCCGCCTCGGCGGTGCGTCGCTCCCGCTGAGCCAGACGCTGTCCGACGCCGGGGTGCTCGACGGCGACCTTCTCGAGCTGCGCTCGCAGAACGACGACGTGCGGCCCGCCGTCGTCGAGGACGTCCGTGACGCGATCGAGGACAGTGCGGACGCCGCCGGCGGCGCCTGGGGCCCCCGCACCACCCTGACCTTCGTCCTCCTGGCCGGAGCCGCGGCGCTCGCGGTGCTCGCCGGCGTCCTGCTGGTGGCGCCGTCCCTGCTCGACAAGGACCCGGGCGTCGAAGTCACCAGCGCCGTCGTCACGACGGCCGCCCTGCTCGGCATGGTCGTCTGGGGCGCCCGGTTCGCGCACGCCTGGGTGGCGCAGGTCTGTGCCGGCGTGGCCATGCTCTGGGGCCTGGTCGCCGGACGGCTGCTGGCCGACTCCGCCGGTGCGGGCGCCGAGGTGCAGCTCGTCGCGGCCGTCGGGCTCGTCGCCGTGGTGGCCGGCGCTGCACGGCTCCTCACCCCCGCGGCCACCGGGCACCTGGCGGCCGCGGTGGTCGCTCTCGTCGCCAGCGTCGCGATCTCCGTCGGCGAGGTCTCCTCGGTCGACGTCGGACAGCTGTACCGGATCCTCCCGGTGCTCGGGATCCTCGTGGTCGGCGTGCTGCCGCGGCTCTCGCTCTCGGTCGGGGGCCTGGCGAGCGCCGACTACCGCGTCCGCCACGTCGGCCAGATGACGATGGAGCGCCTCCGCGCCCGTTACCGGGAGTCCAACGCCATCCTCGTCGGCGCCATCTGGGGCATCGCGGCCGGCGCGGGCTACTGCGCGCTGCAGCTGACGTTCAGCGGACGACCGTGGGACCGCTACCTCGGTGCCGCCGTGGGCGTCACCGCCCTGCTGCGCTCGCGGGTCTTCTCGCGCGTCCAGCACATGGTGGCGCTGCGCGTGCTCGGCGTCCTGGTGCTCGGCATGCAGCTGGTGCGGATCTCGCGGGACGTGCCCGGCCTCGACCAGTGGCTCACCCTCCTGGTGGTGCTCGCGGTCGCGCTCGGCGTCGGCGTCAGCACCCTGACGATGTCGGACATCACGCGGGCCCGTGTCAAGCGCACGCTGAACGTCGTCGAGTTCCTGTCGGTGGTCGTCCTCGTGGTGCTGCTGTGCGGCGCGACCGGGGTGTTCGACCGTCTCGGCCACCTGGTGGAGCGATGACGACCACCACCTCCGACCCCACCTGCGGGAGCCCGCGATGAGCGACGACGACCGTCCCGAGGACGAGGCCGCCGAGGACGCGGCCCGACGTCGCACGTCCGCGCAGGGGGCGGCCGCCGACCTCGCCCGCATGGGCATCGACCCCCGCAGCCTCGGCCTCGACGCGCCCGGCCAGTCGCGGCCGCCGGCCACCCAGCCGCCCGCACCGCCGACCCCCGACCCGTCCGCGGGCGGTGGCCGCGTGGTGCCCATCCGGCCGGGCATGGGCGGTCCTCCGCAGCCGTCGCCGCCGCCGGACCCGGGCCCGCCGCCAGTCGGCCAGGACCCCTCGGCCCCGCCCGACCTCGTCCGCGTGCGCACCACCGCCGAGGCGCTGCTCGCCCGCACCGAGACGGCCAAGCCGGCTCCCCGCCCGGTCGGACGGCTGCTGCGCGCGCTCACGCTCGGCCTGGTGACGCCTGACGCCGCCGAGGCCTCGGGCAACGAGCGCGACCTCGTCGCCGCGGTGCGCCACCGCCAGACCGAGCGCCGGATCGTCACCTTCCTCGCCGGCAAGGGGGGCGTGGGCACCACGACCGTGATGAGCGGAGTCGGCGCCGCGTTCGCCGCGCTGCGCGACGACCGCACGGTGATCGTCGACCTGCAGCCCGGTGCCCCGTCGCTGGCCCGTCATCACGGGCTCGAGCAGGGCGTGCGGGCGACCACGCTGCTGCGCGGTGGTCCGGACCAGGCCGTCCCCCAGACCGCCGCCGGTCTCGGTGTCGTGGACGGGGGCGGCTGGGAGCAGGCGCTGCAGCGCCGCGACGTCGTCGGCCTCCTCGACCGGCTCGGCGCCGACTACGCGTTCAACCTCGTCGACGTCGGTCGCGATCCGGGCGACGCCTCGCACGCCGCGCTCGCACGCTGCGACCGGGCCGTCGTGGTCACCGGACTCGGAGCCTCGGGCACCGCGGCGCTCGAGGTCGCCATGCAGCGGCTCTCGCAGGTCAACCCCCGGACGGTCGCGTCGGCCGTCGTCGTGGTGGTGTGCCAGCACGCCGAGGGCTACCGCACCGCGCACCGCGAGGTCAGCCGCCAGCTCGGGGCGGTGCCGGCCCGCGTCGTCGTCGTGCCGCCCGACCCGGCCCTGCGCGGGGGCGGCTCGTTCGACGTCGGGTCCCTCTCGGCTGCGACGCGCGAGTCTATGCTCGAGGTGGGCGCGGCCATCGCGCTGCCCGAGGGCCGCTGATGAGCGAGCAGACCCCCGGTGGGGGCGGGTCCCCGCAGCGGCCGGCCCCCCAGGCGCCCGTCTTCCAGACCACGCCCAACGCCGAGAAGTACGTCCTCGAGGCCGACGCGATGCGCCGCCGGCAGCTGCGCTCGGCCCTGCTCCACGGCTCGGACCGCACCTGGCGCGAGCACCGCAAGGTCTGGCCCGCGGTGGCCATCGGGGTGGTCGTCACCGCCGTCGGCATCGCCGGCATCACCATGGCTGACGCCCTGCAGATCGAGCTCGGCAACCGGCGCGCCCAGGAGCGCGAGCAGGTGCAGCAGCAGAAGGAGCAGGAGCAGCAGGAGCGCGAGCAGCAGCTCCAGCAGGAGGAGGCCGAGCGCGAGCGCCAGCAGCAGCAGGCCTCGCCCGGGCCGTCCGTGCCCTCGTCGGCCGTGCCGTCGGTGCCGGTGACGCCGTCGGTGCCGGTGTCGCCGGCGCCTGCGCCCTGAGGGGTTCTGCCGACGTCCTCGGCCGATGGGCCGGTCGGCGTCCGAGCCGGCTGCCTGCTCGTCGGGGTGCTCGCACGACGGCGCTGACCCGTCCGTTCGCCGGTCCTCCGTCCGCTCGGAGGTCCTCCACGGTCGCTGCGGGTGGCTCGGGCGGACGGACACCGCCGAACATTCAGATCAGCTCACCGGTGACGACCTCGCCCAGAGCCCGGGGCTGACCGGGGACCGGACAAATCGTCCCTCCGGGGGTGGAGGGGGTTTGCGGCCTGTACCTTGCTGCTTGAGTGAGTTGGTCGGGGGACGACGCTCGTTCCTCGTGCGCTGTCGTCCCTGAGCCTCGAGAGGACCCTGCATGGCGAAGAACCGTCCGGCCCCGGGCAACCGGTCGGCAGCGCAGCAGCCGACCCGGTTGCCGTCGACGCGCGAGCGCCGTCCGGCGCTGGCCGCCCTGGCGGTGCTGCTGATCGTCGGCGGTGCCCTGGCGTCCGGGTGGCTCGCGCTGCGGGCCGGCGACCGGGTCGAGTTCCTGCAGGTCCGCGACGAGATCGCGCAGGGCCAGCAGGTCCAGGCCGACGACCTCGAGGTGGTCCGGCTCCCGCGCAGCTTCGGCGACGGCGTGTCCGCCGACGACCGCGGCCAGGTCGTCGGACGGGTCGCGACGACCCGGCTGGTGCCGGGCACCGTGCTGAACCCGCAGATGTACCGCGACGGCGGCGGCGTCGCCGAGGGCACCGCCCAGGTCACCGTGCCGGTCGCGTCCGCCGCCGCGTCCGACCTCACGAGCGGCACGGCGGTCGCCATGACCGTGCCCAGCGCCGACGGCGCCCGGCCCCAGATCGTCCTGGGCGAGGTCGCCCGGCTGCTCACGACCGACAGCAGCGGGGGAATCGCCTCCAACGACTCCGAGGTGCTGCTCCTGGTCGGCATCGACGTGCAGTGCCTCGGGACGGTCGCGCCGGGTCTGTCCGACGGCGACATCCAGGTCGTCCGCATCGACAAGGCCGACTCCACCGCGCTCGCCTCCGCCTGCGGGAGCTGACCGGTGGCCCTCATCGCCGTCGCGTCCGCCAAGGGCTCCCCGGGCGCCACCACGCTCGGGCTCGTCCTGGGCGGCCTCTGGCCGCGCCCGGTGATCTTTGCCGAGTGCGACCCCGCCGGCAGCGACGTCGCCATCCGCCTCCCGGCGATCGACGGCACCGTGCTCGACCCGCAGCGCGGGCTGCTGAGCCTGGTGGCGGCCGGCCGCAAGGAGCTGCACCCCGGCCTCGTGCGCGAGCACACCCAGACGCTGATCGGCGGCCTCGACGTCCTCGTCGGGATCGGCGTGCCCGAGCAGGCGGCGGCGCTCTCTCGCCAGTGGACGCAGTTCGGGCCGCTGTTCGCCGACCTCGCCGGCACCGACGTGATCGCCGACCTCGGCCGGATCGGCGCGACGACCCCGCAGAACAACCTGCTGGGGTCCGCGGACGCCGTGGTGCTCGTCGTCGACGCCACCCCCAGCAACGTCGTGCACGTCCGCGAGCGGCTGCACACCGTCATCACCAACCTCGGCGGTCCCCTGGGCACCCCGGTGCACGTGGTCGTCGTGACCGAGCCCAAGCGCACCCGGGCGGTCCGCGAGGTGCGCGACGCGCTGGAGCGCGCCGAGGTGCCCGTGCGGGGCGTCCACCACGTCGCGCACGACCACCGCGGCGCCCTCGCGTTCCAGGGCCAGATCAAGGGCGACAGCAGCCGCACCGCGCTCGTCCGGTCCGCCGCGCCGCTGGTCCGCATCCTCTCCGACGACACCGAGGCCCGGTTCACGTCCGTGCCGGACGCCCAGGAGGTCCGCCTGTGATCAACCACGACCTCGTCCGCCAGCTGCGCTCGCAGGTGGCCGACCGGCTGAACGAGCAGCGCCGTCGCGACCAGGTGAGCGGCGTGACGCCGATGTCCGTCGACGACGAGCGCGAGTACGCCCGCTCGTTGATCGTGCAGGTCCTGGAGGACCACGCGCGCTACGAGATCGCCGAGGGCCGCGCCCCGATCCCCGCCGACGACGAGGCGCAGGTCGCGTCGGCCATCCACTCCGCGCTGTTCGGCGTCGGCCGGCTGCAGCCGCTGCTGGAGGACCCCGACGTCGAGAACATCGACATCAACGGCTGCGACCAGGTGTTCGTCCAGTACGGCGACGGCCACGAGGAGAACCATCCGCCGGTCGCCGAGTCCGACGAGGAGCTCGTCGAGCTGATCCAGGTGCTCGCGGCCCACAGCGGCCTGTCGAGCCGGCCGTTCGACAGCGCCAACCCCCAGCTCGACCTGCGCCTGCCCGACGGGTCGCGGCTGTCGGCGGTGATGAACGTGTGCGCACGACCGTCGATCTCGGTGCGCAAGTCGCGTCTCGGCCGGGTGTTCCTGGACGAGCTGATCGGCAACGGCACGATGAGCCGCGACGTCGGGCAGTTCCTGCGCGCCGCCGTCCGCGCCCGCAAGAACATCATGATCGCGGGGGCCACCAACGCCGGCAAGACCACGATGCTGCGCTCGCTGGCCAACGAGATCGACGCCTCGGAGCGGCTCGTCACCGTCGAGCGGGCGCTCGAGCTCGGGCTGGGGGAGTACACCGACCTGCACCCGAACGTCGTCGCGTTCGAGGAGCGGCTGCCCAACTCCGAGGGCCTGGGTGGCGTCCCGATGGCCGACCTCGTCCGCCGCTCGTTGCGCATGAACCCCTCGCGCGTGATCGTGGGCGAGGTGCTCGGCGACGAGATCGTCACCATGCTCAACGCGATGAGCCAGGGCAACGACGGCTCGCTGTCGACGATCCACGCCAACTCCTCGCTCGAGGTGTTCAACCGCATCGGCACCTACGCGATCCAGTCGCGCGAGCGCCTGCCGCTCGAGGCCACGACGCTGCTCATCGCCGGAGCGCTCGACTTCGTCGTGTTCGTGCGCAAGCACAACGACCACGCCTCCGGCGGCAGCCAGGCGCGCGTGGTGGAGAGCATCCGCGAGGTCGTCGGGCACGACGGGCAGGTGCTCTCCAGCGAGGTGTTCGCCCCCGACTCCGAGGGACGGGCGATGCCGCACGCCCCGATCGCCTGCATCGGCGACCTCGAGGAGCACGGCTACCAGCCGATGGTGCACGGGGCCTGGGCATGAGCTTCGACCTCGAGATCGCGCTCTTCGTCACCAGCGGCGCCCTGGTCGGGCTCGGCATCACGCTGCTCGTCGTCGCCCTGCAGGGTCGCGAGCCGCAGTCGGTGACGCCGCGACGCCACTTCTCCCCGCGCCAGATGCAGCGGCAGGTCCGCTTCCTGGTGGCGGGGGTGCTGGCCTTCGTCGTGGTCCTGGCCCTGACGCAGTGGATCGTCCTCGCGGTCGCGATGGGCGCCCTCGTCGCCCTCTGGGACCGGCTGTTCGGCGGCTCGCGCGAGGAGCGCCAGGCGATCAACCGCATCGACGGGCTCGCGGCCTGGACGGAGTCGCTGCGCGACACCATCGCCGGCGCGGTCGGCCTGGAGCAGGCGATCCCGGCCACGGCCACCAACGCCGCCCCGTCCATCCGCCCCTCGCTCAACCTGCTCGTCGACCGGCTGCGGGTGCGCGAGCCGCTGCCCGACGCCCTGGTCAAGTTCGCCGACGACCTCGACGACCCCTCGGCCGACCTCGTCGTCGCCTCGCTGATCCTCAACGCCCGCCTGCGCGGGCCCGGCCTGCGCGACGTCCTCACCGCGCTCGCCGACTCCGCCCGCGACGAGCTCGACCTGCGCCGACGCGTCGAGAGCAGCCGCCGGAGCACGCGCCGCAGCGTCCAGATCGTCGTCGGCGTCATCGTGGTGATGTCCGGCGGCCTGATCCTGCTGAACGGCGAGTACGTCGCGCCCTACGGCACGGTCGAGGGCCAGGCGGTCCTGGCCGTCGTCATCACCCTCTTCGCGCTCAGCGTGTGGTGGCTGCGCCGGCTGTCCGGCGTCGACGTGCCCGACCGCTTCCTGGTCGCGGCCTCGACGACCGACCGTGTGCCGCTGGGGGACGTCGGATGATCCTCTCCCTGCTCTCCGGCGCGGCCGTCGGTGCCGGCGTCCTGCTGATGACCTGGGTGCTGGCCGCCCCCACGCCCGGCATCGGCGCCACGCTCGCCCGCCTCGACGGCGGGCAGCGGCAGCGCCGGTCGTTGACGCTCAGCGGCGCCGGGGCCGGTGTCGACGGTCGTCTCGAGGTGATCAAGGAGTCGATCGGCGAGCGCATCCTCGTCGAGCTGGAGGCCCGGGGCCGCCAGCTGCCGCGCACCCGCGCCGACCTGGCCGTGATGAACCGCTCCATCACCACCCACCTCGGCTCCAAGGTCCTGCTCGGCCTCGCCGCCCTCGTCTGGTTCCCGCTCGTGCTGCTGCTGCTCGGCATCGGCGTCGTCGGCGTGCCGACGATCGTCGTCGTGGCGCTCGCCGCGGGCGCGTTCATGCTCCCCGACCTGCAGCTGCACCGTGAGGCCGAGGCCCGACGCCGCGACTTCCGGCACGTCATGGGTTCCTTCCTCGACCTCGTCGCGATGAACCTCGCGGGTGGCCGCGGCCTGCCCGAGGCGCTGATGGCGGCGTCGTCGATCGGCGACCACTGGGGCATGGTCCGCATCCGCCAGGCGCTGTCCAACGCCCGGCTGGCCGGCTGGACGCCCTGGGAGGGGATCGCCCACCTCGGCCGCGAGCTCGGCATCGAGGAGCTGCGCGACCTCGCGTCGGCGCTCGCCCTCGCCGGCGACGAGGGCGCGAAGATCCGGGCCTCCCTGATGGCGCGCTCGGAGAGCATGCGCCGCAAGGAGATGGTCGACGTCGAGGGCGCGGCGGGCGAGAGCTCGCAGTCCATGCTCATGGCGCAGCTGCTGATGTGCGGCGCCTTCCTGATATTCCTGGCGTATCCAGCGATCCAGCAGCTGCGGTGACGCCCCCATGACACCGACGAGAGGAAACCTTCGTGTCCCTTCAGTTCCAGTACGCCCAGATGCTGATCGTCCTGGTCCGCGGTCGCGCCGAGCAGGCGCGTCGCGACGGCCGCAACCAGGTCGGCGCCTCCGCGATCGAGTGGGCGATCATCTCGGCCATCGTGGTGACGCTCGCCCTGGGCATCTTCACCGTGATCAAGAACGTCGTCGACGAGCGCACCGCGGAGATCCAGGACGGCGCGAACGGCTGACGTCGCCCTGCCCGACCCGGCGCCCCTGGTGGGTGCGGGGCCGTGGTGACTCCGGGACCAGCGCGATCGAGTTCGTCATCGTCGCGCCGGTCTTCCTCGCCCTGATCTTCCTGCTCGTGCAGGCGGGTCTGTTCTTCTACGGCCGCAACGTCGCCGAGACGGCGGCCCGTGAGGGCGTCTCCTACCTGCGCCTGGCCGGCAACAACGCCGACCCGGACGCGTTCGAGCCCGAGGCCGAGCGGGTGGCGATCATCTATGCCGAGCGGATCGGCTCCCTGAAGGGACCGACCGCGGAGGCCTCGATCGACGAGGCCAACGGCCGCGTCAGCGTGGTGGTCACCGGCACGATCGCTTCGCCCGGGGGGACCGTCGAGATCCGGCGCGAGGCCACCGCCACGCTCGAGCAGTTCCGCGGCGACCAGGTGATCGCATGAGCGCCCGCACGGACGAGCGGGGCTCGGCCTCGCTCGAGCTCGTCATCCTCGCGCCGCTGCTGTTCGCGGTGCTGTCGATGATCTTCGCCTTCGGCTGGTTCTCCCAGACCGAGAGCCTCGTCGACCAGGCGGCACGCGACGCGGCTCGCGCGGCGACGGCGCAGAACGCCCGCTCGGAGGTCGATCCGCTGGCCGACGAGATCACCGCAGAGACCCTCGTCGACGCGCCCAGCTCGTGCGCGAGGACGGGCCGGGTCGAGCGGACCGAGCTGTCGGCGGGGGCGTTCGAGGTCACCGACGTGACCGACCCCGACCAGATCGAGACGGTCAGCGTCACCGTCACGTGCGACCTCGACCTCAGCACGCTCGCCTTCATCCCCCGGCTGCCACCCGTGACGGTCAGCCGGACCTTCACCAGCCCGCTCGACCGCTACCGGGGCTACCAGTGACGCCGCGGTGGCGCGACGAGCGCGGGTCGATCACGCCGTTCACGATCATCGTGCTGATCGCCCTGCTCGCGCTCGCGGGCCTCGTCATCGACGGCGGGCGCCAGCTGAACGCCAAGGGCCGCGCCGTCGCCTACGCCCAGGAGGCCGCGCGCGCCGGCGTCCAGTCGATCGACCTCGCCCTCCAGGTCGAGTTCGTCAACAAGGAGCGGGCCGAGCGCGTCATCTCGGCCTACTGCGAGCAGGCGCAGGCGGCCGACGAGCGGCTCACCACCTGCGAGCCCGACATCACCGAGCCGGCCGACGTGCTGGGCAACGTCGACGTGATCGGCGTGCGCACCGAGGTGACGACCAACCCCATCCTGCTCAACATGTTCGGCGTCGGGCCGCTGATGTCGAGCGCCCAGGCGCAGGCCCGTCCGATCGGCGGCGTCACCGAGGCCGACAGCGGCGACATCGAGTCCAACCCGCCGCCCTCGCTCGGCGAGCCCGGCGACCCCGGCTTTAGCAGCCTGCCCCCCGGCGAGGTCACCACGCCCCCGTCCGAGGCCGTGCCCACCTGCATCGAGCCGCCGGACGACGACGACCCCCCTGGCGGGACACCGGCCGACCCGCCGTCGGACGACCAGCCGGAGCCACCCGAGCAGCCGGATCAACCTGGTCAGCCCGGCCAGGACGAGGAGGAGCCGGACGACGGCCCCACCGGACCGATCTGCGTCTCGAGCGCACCCACCGTGCCCGTCCAGCCCACGCAGCCGACGGTGCCCACCGAGACGACCGAGCCCACCGACCCGATCGACCCCGCCGAGCCGCCCGCCGACGAAGGAGCCCAGCCGTGACCCCCAGCGCCGATAGCCTGGTCCCTCGCCGTGTGCTCACGAGAGACCCAGCCGGAAGGACCGCCATGGACAAGCGCCTGATCGCCCTCGCCGCGGTCCTGCTGGGCCTCGTGACGTCGCTGCTGGCCTCGCCGGCGCCCTCGGTCGCCGCGGGCGGCGGGGGATCGGCGGCGGCGGGCAACTGCACCGTCTACGCCACCGGCACGGGCATGGGCTCGTACTGCGCCAACGGCGCCGGCGGCGACGTCGCCACGCTCACCGAGCGGTTCGGCAACCAGGTCTCCACCTTCCAGAACTGCAAGTACCAGTCGATGGACGACGACGCACCGGGACGCCCGGCCGGCCTCAAGCGCCCCGCCAACACCAACCCCGAGCGCGGCGAGTGGTGGCTCGCCACCTGCCTGCGCGGCATCGACTTCGACTCCGCGTTCGGCGGCACCGACCGTCGCGTCGAGGTGTTCTTCGTCTTCCTCGACCACGGCTTCGACACCGACTACGACGACACGCCGCTGTCGGACTTCCTGTGGGACATCGCGGCCGAGACCGTCCGCTTCCCGGCCCCGTTCGCCGACATGGAGCCCACCGCCACGCCGCGCGTCGGCGTCCCGACCTTCTTCACCTTCCGCTGGCTCGACCCCATCACGCAGGACCCGCTCGGCGACGGCGAGTTCGAGGGGGCCCCGCGCGGCGGCCCGTTCATCCGCACCGTCAACCGGGGCCTGGAGATGGAGGCACGCGCCACCCAGACCGTGGTCGACCCGCGCCAGCGCGACATCGAGGCGGCGACCTGCGGCCCGGGCAACCCCGAGTACGACCCCGAGATCCCGGTCGAGCGCTCCGACGAGCAGGACTCGACCTGCTTCATCACCTTCCCGCGGTCCTCGGCCACCGCGGCCGAGCGGAGCACGGTGGAGATCCCGAGCTACGTGGGAGACAGCTACTTCGCCCAGGTCCGCGTGACCTGGACCGTCCGGTACCGCCAGGGCGGCGGGGCCTGGACGCAGCTGGGCAGCTTCCCGATGCTCGCCAACCAGCCGATCCTCGTGCGCGAGGTCCAGGCGAACAACATTCCCCCGAGGTTCGAGATCTCATGAGCTCCACCCGAAGCAGGCGCCAGCAGCTGCCCGTCGTCGACGTGCCGAGTCGCGGCGCACAGGTCGCCCAGGGCGTCGCCGCCCTGATCGGCACGGTGCTCATCGTGGTGGGCGTCCCGCTCGTCCTCCTCGCGGCGTTCGACGTGCCGTGGCCCAGCGAGCCGCCCAGCACCGCCTGGCTCACCGCACGCCTCGACGTCGACGCGCTGATGGGCGTGCTCGCCGCGGTCGTGTGGATCGCCTGGGCGCACTTCTGCGTCTGCCTGGTGGTCGAGGCCGTCAACGAGCGGGGCGTGCGCGGCCTCGCGCCCCGGGTGCCCGGTGGCGGCATCGGCACCCAGGGCCTCGCCCGGCGCCTCGTCGCGGCCATCGTGCTGCTGGTCGGCACGGCCGCCGTGACGATGCCGTCGGCCCAGGCGGTCACCGCGGGACCGCAGCACTCGATCACGTCGGTCAGCTCGCTCGCGTCGCTGTCGCCCACGATGGACTCGGCCGCATCGGCGATCGAGGACCTCCCGTCCGAGGACGAGCTCACCCGC
Organism: Nocardioidaceae bacterium; assembly: GCA_030655315.1. Lineage (GTDB taxonomy): Bacteria > Actinomycetota > Actinomycetes > Propionibacteriales > Nocardioidaceae > JAURVT01. The sequence goes on from JAURVT010000043.1 coordinate 20,387, forward strand.
GCCACGGCGGCCGACGTCGCCGACCAGGACCAGGGCGTCGTCACGTACTACGACGTGAAGCCGCCGGACCACCGCAACTACGACACCCTCTGGGACATCGCCGACCGCTACCTCGGCGACGGGTTCCGCTACCGCGAGATCTACGACCTCAACAAGGGCGCCACGCAGCCCGACGGGCGCACGCTCACCCAGGCCGACCTGATCCACCCGGGCTGGGTGCTGCAGATGCCCAACGACGCCAAGGGCCCCGGGCTCAAGGTCGTCGAGAGCGGGCTGCGCGGACCGGTCGCCCCCGAGCCCGCGGCCCCGATCGCCCCCGACGCCCCCGACGACGCGGGCGACGACGTCGTCACGGCCGTCGCACCCGCCGCCGACGACGGCGGCACCTCCCTCGCGGGGTGGGCGCCCATGTTCGGCGTCGCCGGCGGACTGCTCGCCGGAGGGCTCGCGCTGCGCCTGCGTCGCCAGCGCGCCACCCTCGGCACCGCCCAGCTGTGGGCCGCCCGCGGCTCCACCCCCGACCCCGATCCCGACGGCCCCCGGCCCGACGGCCCGCCGCCGGGCGTCCGCCTGCGCGACGAGGCCGACGCCGACGGCGCCCGGTGGTTCGACCGCGCGCTCCGGGCCTGGGGCGACGCCGCCCACGGGGCCCTGCCCGCACCCAGCCGGTGCTCGGTCGGCGACGCCGGCCTGGTGCTGGCCTTCTCCGAGGCGCCCACCACGCCGGTCCCGGCCGGCTGGACCGTCAGCGACGACGGCCGCGTGCTCAGCCTCGACCGCGCCGTCGACGTGCGGCACGTCGACGCCGTCGCCCCGCTCCCCGGCCTGGTCACGGTGGGCCGCCGGGACGACGGCACCATGCTCCTGATCGACCTCGAGTCGGTGCCCGGCGTGATGAGCCTCGGCGGTGACGGCGACAGCGCCCGCGCGCTCGCCATGAGCATCGCCCTCGACACCGCGACCCACCCCTGGGCCGACCAGCGCGTCGTCACCCTGGTGGGCTTCGCCGACGACGTGGTGCCCGTGGCGCCGGAGTCCGTCCGCCAGGTCGACGACGTCGAGCGCGTGCTCGAGTCGCTCGAGAACGTCGCGCGGCAGCAGCGCGCGGACTGCCGTCGGGCCGACACGGTCTCGGCCCGCGAGGCACGCCTGCGCACCGGCGACCGCCAGGCATGGACCTACCACCTGGTGGTCTGCTCGGGCCGCCCCGGCGCCGCCGAGCTGGAGCGGCTCGGCGACCTCGCCGCCGACCAGCAGGTCGCGCTCGGCGTCGTCGTGGTCGGCGACACCGCCGAGGCCTCGCTGCGCCTCGCGCTCACCCCGGCCGGCCGGCTGTCCGCCCCGTACCACGGCATCGACGTCCAGGCCCAGCAGCTGACGGTGGAGAGCATGCGGCTCCTCGGCGACCTCCTCCCGGCGGCGCCCGAGGGCGCTCCGCGCGTCGAGCTGGGCGACGTCGCCCACGCGCTCGGTGCCGGCCAGGTCGACGACCAGCCGCCCGCGGTCACCATCGGCCTGCTGGGCCCGATCGAGGTCGACGGCGCCGGCGAGGCCGACCCCGACCGCGTCGCGCTCTGGACCGAGGTGGCCGTCTACCTCGCCGTCCACCCCGACGGCGCCCACCTCAACCGGCTCACCTCGGCCATCTGGCCCCGCGGCGTCGGTGACGACGTCCGCGACGCCACCCTGGAGCAGGTCGGCGCCTGGCTCGGGGCGGGCGAGGACGGCAGCCCGCGCCTGCGCACCGACGGCGGCATCGTGTCGCTCGACCACGAGCAGGTCCGCGTCGACTGGGACCGGTTCCGCTCCGAGCTCAACCGCGGGGCCCGGCTCGACGGGCCCGCCCGTGTCGAGACCCTGCGTGGCGCGCTCGGACTCGTCCGCGGACGCGCCTGGGCCGACCTGCCGACCCGGCGCTACAGCTGGCTCGCGTCGATGACCGTCGAGTCCGACATGGAGCTCGCCGTCAGCGTGGCCGCCCGCGTCCTGGCCGAGCACGGCGCCCAGAACGAGGACGGCGACGCCGCGCGCGACGCACTCCAGCAGGGCCTGGTGATGTGCCCGGCCAGCGAGGAGCTCTGGCGTGCCGCGCTGCGTCTCGCGGACCGCTTCGGCGGCCGGGGCGACGTCCGCGCGGTTGCCGACCAGATGTACGCTGAGATCGCCGAGCACGGATCTCCGCTCGGGGCCTCCGCGCAGACCGACGCCCTCGTCGACGAGCTGCTGCCGGGACATCGCACACGCGCTGCGTGACGCCGACGGCCCCCGCTCGCGCCCCTGATCCTCTAGCGAGCTGAGTTCCCCCATGTTGAGCGTCCACGACCTCGAGCTGCGCGTCGGCGCCCGCGTGCTGATGAGCGGCGTCACGTTCCGCGTCGGCGACGGCGACAAGGTGGGCCTGGTCGGGCGCAACGGTGCCGGCAAGACCACCCTCACCAAGATCCTCTCCGGCGACGGCGAGCCCGCCGCCGGCTCGATCACGGTGAGCGGCACCATCGGCTACCTGCCGCAGGACCCGCGCACCGGCGACACCGAGAGCACGGCCCGCGACCGCATCCTCGGCGCCCGCGGCCTGGACGAGGTGGTCCGCAAGCTGCGCAAGGCCGAGATCGACATGGGCTCCGAGGACGACAAGGTCCGCGACAAGGCCATGCGTCGCTACGAGCGCGCCGACGCCGAGCTGCACGCCGGCGGCGGCTACGCGGCCGCGGCCGAGGCCGCCACCATGGCCGCCAGCCTCGGCCTGCCCGACCGCGTGCTCGACCAGAAGATCGGCACCCTGTCCGGTGGTCAGCGCCGCCGCGTCGAGCTGGCCCGGATCCTGTTCTCCGGAGCCGACACCCTGCTCCTCGACGAGCCCACCAACCACCTCGATGCCGACTCGGTGGTCTGGCTGCGCGACTACCTGAAGAACCACCGCGGCGGCCTCGTGGTCATCAGCCACGACGTGGCGCTGCTCGGCGACACCGTCAACAAGGTGCTCCACCTCGACGGCGACCGGGCCGAGGTCGACACCTACAACATGAGCTGGAAGGCGTACCTCCAGCAGCGCGAGACCGACCAGCGTCGGCGCAAGCGCGAGTGGGACAACGCCGAGCGCAAGGCCGGCCAGCTGATGGCGCAGGCCGACAAGATGAAGGCCAAGGCCACCAAGGCCGTCGCCGCGCAGAACATGGCGCGTCGGGCCGAGCGGATGATGAGCGGCCTCGAGGGGGTCCGCAGCGCCGAGCGGGTCGCCAAGATCTCGTTCCCCACCCCCGCGCCCTGCGGCAAGACGCCCCTGATGGCCGAGGCGCTGAGCAAGTCCTACGGCTCGCTCGAGATCTTCACCGACGTCGACCTCGCCATCGACCGTGGCAGCCGCGTGGTCGTCCTCGGGCTCAACGGCGCCGGCAAGACCACCCTGCTCAAGCTGCTCTCGGGCACCGAGGCCGCCGACACCGGCGAGATCCAGCCCGGCCACGGCCTGCGCCTCGGCTACTACGCCCAGGAGCACGAGACCCTCGACACCAGCCGCACGGTGCTGGAGAACATGCAGTCCTCGGCCCCCAACCTCACCGACACCCAGGCCCGCAGCGTGCTCGGTGCGTTCCTGTTCACCGGCGACGACTCGCACAAGCCCGCCGGCGTGCTCTCCGGTGGCGAGAAGACGCGTCTCGCGCTGGCCGCGCTGATCGTCTCGGCCGCCAACGTGCTGCTCCTCGACGAGCCCACCAACAACCTGGACCCCGCCTCCCGCGAGGAGGTCCTCGGCGCCATCCGGGCCTACGAGGGCGCCATCGTCCTCGTCACCCACGACGAGGGCGCCGTCGAGGCCCTCTCGCCCGACCGCGTCCTCATCCTCCCCGACGGCGTCGAGGATCTCTGGACCGACGACTACCGAGACCTCGTCTCCCTGGCGTAGGCATCCTGCCTGGCGGCGTTGCTCGCGGCTTCGACGAACAAACCCAGTTCGCCTTCGCCGCGGCGCCTTGCCAGCCAGGCGCCCCACCAGGGAGATTCGATGTCCCGCCACCTCTGGGGCCCGGGCCTGGCTACCGGCGGGTAGTCCTAGGGTGGGCGGCATGAGTGACGCCACCAGCCAGAGCCCCCTGCCCACCGCCGACGAGCTGGCCGCGGCGGGGTTGGGGGTGGACGTCGACGGGGCGGTGCTGACGGTGTCGCTGACGCGGCCCGAGGCGCGCAACGCGCAGACGCCGCGGACGTGGCGGGCGCTGGCCGCGATCGGGCGGGCGGTGCCCGCGGAGGTGCGGGTGGTGGTGGTGCGGGGCGAGGGGTCGTCGTTCTCGGCCGGCCTCGACCGCGCCATGCTCAGCGCCGCGGGGGTGCCGGGGGAGCGGACGTTCCCCGAGGTCGCGGCCCTCGACGACGAGCGGCTCGACGAGCAGATCGCCGAGTACCAGAGCGGGTTCACCTGGCTGCGGTCGCCGCAGTTCGTGTCCGTCGCGGTCGTCCAGGGCCACGCCGTCGGCGGCGGGTTCCAGCTCGCGCTCGCCTGCGACCTGCGGGTCGCGGCCGAGGACGCGCAGTTCTGCATGAAGGAGTCCGCGCTCGGCATCGTGCCCGACCTCACCGGCACCAAGGCCCTGGTGGAGATCGTCGGCTACTCCCGCGCGCTCGAGATCTGCGCGACGGCCCGCGTCGTCGGTGCCGCCGAGGCGCAGGCGCTGGGCATCACGACCGCGGTGGTGCCGAACGACGCCCTCGAGGCGACCACCCGCGAGCTCGTCGCCGCACTGACCTCACCGCCGCACCAGACCGTCAGCGCCCTCAAGGGCCTGCTGCTCGGTGCGGCCGAGCGCGACCTGGTCGAGCAGGCCGCCGCCGAGCGCCGGGCCCAGGCCGGGCTCCTGCGGATGCTCGCGAGCCACCTGCGCTGAGGTCGCGGGTCAGACCGACGTGGGGGTGGGCGCCCGCCGCCCCGGCGCGGGACTGCCGCGCCGTGGCTTCGGGTTGGCCTCGGCGTAGGCGAAGTAGAAGTAGCCGGTGATGGCCATGGCCGCGAAGAACCACCACTGCCAGGCGTAGAACAGGCTCGGCCCGATGCCCAGGCTCGGGCGCGGCTCGGCGACGAGCGCGTCGTCGCGCGACGGCGCCGGGTCCTGGGTGCGGAGGTCGAGGAAGCCCCGGTGCAGGTCGTAGTCGGTGGTCGTCGCGATGCCCGCGGACGACACCGCGCGCACCTGCCCGCGGGACGGGACGACGGCGCTGTCCTTGGCTCCGCTGTCCTCGCGCCACCAGCCGACCACGGTGACCGGGCCGGTGGGCGGCGCAGGCACCTGGGTGATGCTCTGGCCGCTGTTGTCGCTGGAGGTCCAGCCGCGGTCGACGAGCACCGCGCGCCCGGACTCGAGCACCAGCGGCGTGACGACGTCGACGCCGGGTCCGTCGTCGCGCGTCTGGTACTTCACGGTGACCTGCCGGTCGACGTCGTAGGTGCCGCGCACCTCGACCCGCTTCCACTCGTCCTCGGACGTGGGCGTGCGACCGTCGCCGTCGATGGCGTCGATCGACACCGGGGCACTGTCGAGGTTGGCCGCGACGACGCGGTTCTCCTCGCCCCGCTGGTGGTAGCGGTCGAGCTGCCAGAACCCCAGTCGGATCGTCAGACCCGCGAACAGGATGACGAACAGGGCGAAGCCGAGCCAGCGACGGCTCAGCATGAAGCGGTACACGTGACGACGGTATCGGGTGCCCCCGCACGCGCTCACCGAGGGACGACCGGCCGATCGCCCCTACCGGCCCGTAGACTCGGTGGATGACCGCCTCGCTGGAGAAGACGACACCGCTCGTGGACCGTCACGGGCGCGTCGCCACGGACCTCCGGGTCTCCCTGACCGACCGCTGCAACCTCCGCTGCCAGTACTGCATGCCCGCCGAGGGCCTGGACTGGATGCCCACCGAGGAGACGCTGAGCGACGACGAGATGGTCCGTCTCGTCGGCATCGCGGTCCAGCGCCTCGGCGTCACCGAGGTCCGGTTCACCGGGGGAGAGCCGCTGCTGCGACGCGGCCTGCCGGGCATCGTGTCGGCCGTCAAGGCGTTCGACCCCGAGGTCCGCACCTCGATCACGTCGAACGGGCTCGGCCTCAAGCACACCGCGCAGGCGCTCGCCGACGCCGGTCTCGACCGCGTGAACATCAGCCTCGACACCGTCCGTCCCGAGACCTTCCTCGAGATCACCCGCCGCGACCGCTTCAAGGACGTCGTCGCCGGTCTCGAGGCCGCGCACGCCGCCGGCCTGCGTCCGGTCAAGATCAACGCCGTGCTGATCCGCGGCGTCAACGACGACCAGGCACCCGAGCTGCTGCAGTGGTGCCTCGAGCGCGACTACCAGCTGCGCTTCATCGAGCAGATGCCGCTCGACGCGCAGCACCAGTGGAGCCGCGACGGCATGATCACCGCCGACGAGATCTTCGCCAGCCTCGCGACCCGGTTCACCCTGACGCCCGCGGGTCGCGCACGGGGCTCGGCGCCCGCCGAGGAGTTCGCCGTCGACGGTGGCCCGGCCACCGTCGGCGTCATCGCCTCGGTGACCCGCCCCTTCTGCGGCGACTGCGACCGGGTGCGACTCACCGCCGACGGCCAGGTGCGCAACTGCCTGTTCGCCCGCGAGGAGTCCGACCTGCGCGGGGCGATGCGTGCCGGGGCCGACGACGCCGAGCTCGCCGAGCGCTGGCGCGCGGCCCTGTGGACTAAGCTGCCCGGCCACGGGATCGACGACCCCGGGTTCCTGCAGCCCGTCCGCCCGATGTCGGCCATCGGTGGCTGAGGGCGACGTGGCCGAGACCGCCACCGAGCCGCTGACCTGCTCGTCCAAGGGCTGCCAGGCCGCTGCGCACTACGCTGTCCTGTGGAACAACCCCAAGATCCACACGCCGGAGCGCCGCAAGACCTGGCTCGCGTGCCCCGAGCACGAGATGACGCTGCGTGCGTTCCTGTCGGCTCGGGGGTTCTACCGGGAGACCCGGCCCGTCGACGCGCTCTGAGCGCGTCGACGCTCAGCGCTGCTGGGGGTCCGAGCCGCGCAGCTCGCCCATCGGCTCGGGCGTGATGACCTCGGGGTCGTCGGTCCCGTTCTCGCTGCTCGTGTTGGCGAAGATGACGGCCACGTAGGGCAGGAACACCGCGCCGAAGATGAAGATCCAGCGCAGGGGGCCGGAGGCGACGACGGCCAGCACGAAGCAGATCGTGCGGATCATCATCGAGACCAGGTAGCGGGTCTGCCGGTTGCGGAGATCGACGCTTCGTCCGGGTCGTGCACTGGTGATGCTGACGGTATCGGCCTTGCGGTTCTCCATGTCTCCCACGGTACGCCGGGCGGGGTCGTCGGTCAGATCGGACCGCCCGCCTCCCCGGGGCTCGCTCGGGCGAGGTGGGGGCGTCGTCCATGATGGCCCCATGAGCGACCGCACCTACCGCATCAGCGAGATCGTCGGCACGTCCCCCGAGGGCGTCGACCAGGCGATCACCAACGGCATCAAGCGCGCCGGCCAGACCCTGCGCCACCTCGACTGGTTCGAGGTCACGGGCATCCGGGGCCAGGTGACGGGGACCGACGCGTCCCACTACCAGGTCACGATGAAGATCGGCTTCCGCCTGGAGGACGACGAGTAGCTCGTCCCGCCGGTGATTACGCCTACGCTTCGGTAGCCGATAGCGTCACAGCGAACTCGACCCGTAACAGGAGGCACGCGTGGGCAGGTCCGTCCTCGTCACCGGAGGCAACCGAGGCATCGGGCTCGCGATCGCTCACGCGTTCCGCGAGGCCGGCGATGACGTGGCGGTCACGTACCGCTCCGGCGAGCCGCCCGAGGGGTTCCTCGGCGTCCGCTGCGACGTCACCGACGGCGCGCAGGTCGACGCCGCGTTCGCCGAGATCGAGGAGAAGCAGGGCCCGGTCGAGGTGCTCGTCGCCAACGCCGGCATCACCCGCGACACCCTCGTGATGCGGATGTCGGACGACGACTGGGACAGCGTCCTCGCGACCAACCTCACCGGCTCGTTCCGCGTCGCCAAGCGCGCCTCGAAGGGCATGCTGCGGCTCAAGCGCGGACGCATCATCTTCATCTCCTCGGTGGTCGGGCTGCTCGGCAGCGCCGGCCAGGTCAACTACGCGGCCAGCAAGTCCGGGCTCGTGGGCATGGCCCGCTCGCTCGCCCGCGAGCTCGGCAGCCGGGGCATCACCGCCAACGTGGTGGCGCCCGGCTTCGTCGAGACCGACATGACCGCCGAGCTCCCCGAGGCGCAGCGCGAGCAGTACCTCGCCCAGATCCCGCTCAAGCGGTACGCGAGCGTCGACGAGGTCGCGGGCGTCACCGTCTTCGTGGCCTCCGACGCCGCGGCCTACGTCACCGGTGCGGTGCTGCCGGTCGACGGCGGCCTCGGCATGGGTCACTGACCACCCCCTCGCACCACCCCCTCAGACCGACCCCCCAGCAAGGAGCACCCGTGGGCATCCTCGACGGCAAGAAGCTGCTCGTCACCGGCGTGACGATGGACAACTCGATCGCGTTCGCGGTGGCCCGTGTCGCCCAGGAGCAGGGCGCCACGGTGGTGGTGTCCAACTTCGGTCGCGCGCTCGGCATCACGCGCCGCATCGTCAAGCGGCTGCCGCAGCCCGCCGAGGTGCTCGAGCTCGACGTGACCGACCAGACCCACCTGGACGGCCTGGCCGACGCGGTCCGCGCGGTCCCGGGCTTCGAGGACGGCCTCGACGGCGTCTTCCACTCGATCGCCTACGGCAACCCCGAGACGATCCTCGGCGGCAAGTTCATGACGGGTCCGTGGGCCGACGTGTCGCAGGCCGTGCAGGTGTCGGCGTACTCGCTGATGAGCCTCGCCGCGGCCACCCGTCCGCTGCTGTCACCCGGCGGCAGCGTCGTCGGCATGACGTTCGACGCGACCGTGGCCTGGCCGGCCTACGACTGGATGGGCATCGCCAAGGCGGGCCTGGAGTCGTGCGCCCGCTACCTCGCCCGCGACCTCGGCCCCGAGGGCATCCGGGTGAACCTGGTCTCGGCCGGTCCGCTGAAGACCCTGGCCGCCAAGGCCATCCCGGGCATGGAGGAGATCGAGGGCGTCTGGTCCGAGCGCGCCCCGCTCGGCTGGGACAACACCGACACCGAGCCCACCGCCAAGACCGTCGTGGGCCTGATGAGCGACTTCTTCCCCGCCACGACCGGCGAGATCGTCCACGTCGACGGCGGCTTCCACGCGATGGGCGTCTGACCTCCCGGTCGCACCCGGACAGACGAACGCCCCGGCCACCTGGCCGGGGCGTTCTGCGCGTCGCCGTGAGGCGTCAGCGCGGGGACGTCACTTCTTGAAGGCGTCCTTGACGTTCTCGCCGGCCTGCTTGGCGCTGGACTTGCTCTGGTCGGCCTTGCCCTCCGCCTTCAGCGAGTCGTCGTTCTTGGCGTCGCCGACGGCCTCCTTGGCCTTGCCCTTGAGGTCCTCCGCCGCGTTGCTGATCTTGTCTCCGAGGCCCATGAGGACCCTCCTTCGGTCGATCTGTGTGGCTGACGCGACCAGCCTGTCACCAGGGTGGTGACGGCGCACCCCGAGCGGCCCCCGGAGCCCGCCCGTTCGCGTGGTGTTCCCGGGTCCGGCACGATGACGCCATGGACGAGACCCCCACCCGTCATCTCGTGGTCGTGCGCCACGGCAAGGCCGAGGGCGTCGGCCCCAGCGACCACGCCCGGCGGCTCGCCGACCGCGGCGTGGAGGACGCCGCCCGGCTCGGGACCTGGCTGGCCGGGCTCGGCCTCGTCGGACCCGCGGTCGCGTACGTCTCGTCCGCGGCCCGCACCACGGCGACGTGGGAGCAGCTGGCCCCCTCGCTCACCGCCTGGGACGTCGAGGTGGAGGTCCGTGACGACCTCTACGCCGCCGGAGCCGACGAGGTCGCGGCCGTCGTCGCCGGCACCGACGACGAGGTCCGCACCGTCGTCGTCGTCGGCCACAACCCGACCATGACCGCCCTCGCGCTCGGCCTGACCTCGCCCGGCGGCGACGCCCACGACCGGCTCGCCCAGCAGGGCCTCCCCACGTGCGGCTGCGCGGTCGTCGGGCTGGACCGGTGGGACGCCCCCGGTGGCGACCTGACCGCCTTCGTCACCCCGCGGGAGTACTAGTCAGCCCACCCGATGCGTCCCGGTGGTGGCTCAGCCACCACCCCTGCGTCAGTAGTCGACGCGCTCGAAGCCCTCGAGGTCGTCGGCGGCCTCGACCTCCTCGCGGGTGATGCCGAGGAGGTAGACGATGGCGTCGAGGTAGGGGACGGTGAGGGAGGTGTCGGCGGCCTCGCGGACGACGGGCTTGGCGTTGAAGGCGATGCCGAGGCCCGCGGCGCCGAGCATGTCGAGGTCGTTGGCCCCGTCGCCGATGGCGACCGTGTGGGCCACGGGGATGCCGGCCCGGTCGGCGAAGCGGCGCAGGGCGGTGGCCTTGCCGGCCCGGTCGACGATCGGCCCGTCGACGCGGCCCGTGAGGACGCCGTCCACCACCTGCAGGTCGTTGGCGGCGTAGTAGTCGACGCCGAGGTCGGCCGCGATCCGCTCGATCACCTGGGTGAAGCCACCGCTGACGAGCGCGAACCGGTACCCGAGGCGCTTGAGCGTGCGCACCATCGTCTTCGCGCCGCGGCTGTAGACCAGGTGCTCGTACACGTCGTCGAGCGCGCTGACGGGGGTCCCGGCGAGCAGGGCCACCCGGGCCTCGAGCGACTCGGCGAAGTCGAGCTCGCCGCGCATCGCGGCCTCGGTGACCGCGCGGACCTGCTCCTCGCACCCGGCGTGCGCCGCGAGCATCTCGATCACCTCGCCCTGGATCAGGGTGGAGTCGACGTCCATCACCACCAGGCGCTGGGCGTGCCGCTGCAGCCCGGACTCCTGCACGGCGACGTCGATGCCCTGCGCTGCGGCCTCGACGGCGAGGGCGGCGCGGAGGCGGTCGTGCTCGGCGCCGGAGACGTCGAGGTCGATCGCGGTGACGGGGTAGCGCGCCATCCGGACGATGCGGTCGATGTTGGCGCCGGTCTCGGCGATGCGCGCGGCGACGGCCGCGAAGGCGCCCGGCAGCAGGGGCATCCCGAGCACCGTGACGTGGGAGCGTCCGAGCCGGCGCGGACGGTTGTCGCCGGTGCCCGGCACCACGTCCACGTCCACGGCGAGACGGGTGCGGACGGCGTCGACGGCGGCGTCGAACGCCGGCCGGTCCTCGGGCTGGGTGAGCAGGACGCCGAGCACCAGGCGCCCCCTGATGACGATCTGCTCGATGTCGACCACCTCGACGCCGAGCGGCGCCAGCGCCTCGAACAGCACCTGGGTGACGCCGGGCTGGTCGCGACCGGTGAGGGTCAGCGAGACCGTCGGCTCGTCGAGCACGGGCATCGGTGCGGGGCGTTCGTCCACGGCACGGGAGCCTACGGGCCGCCGGCTCAGCGCATCAGTGCAGGCTCGCTGGCCGCGGCCACGAGCGCGTGGCGCGCCGACCGACGCAGCGCGACGAGGTGCTGCTCGCGCTGACCGTGCTCCCACGACGACACCGCGCCGCTGCTGACGTCGGCCGCGAGGGTGCCGATCGCGAGGCAGCGGGTGGCCAGGGCGGCGACGCGGCCCGCACGGGCGCTGTAGCCGTCGGGCAGGACCGGGTCGGCGGACGAGCGCAGGTCGCTGAGCGCGTCGGCGACCTCGGGACGCCAGCGGGCGACGTCGAGCTCCATCAGGGCCCGGGCGGTGTGCGCGAGCTGCTCGCGCAGCGCGCGCTCGGCGTCGGCGACCGACGGCACGTGCGCGCCGCCTCGGGCGGGGTGCAGCTGCCAGAACACGCCGGCGCCGACGACCGTGGGCACCAGGCCGAGGCCCGCGCCCTCGACCACGACGGCCTCGCCCGCGTCGAGCGCGGCACCGTTGAACTCCGGCGGCCCCGAGAGGCCGGTCAGGTCGCCGGGCTCGACTACCACGGGTCGGGCCGCGGTGGCACCGCGGCCCCTCAGGCGGCCCCAGGCGAGGATCAGCGGCGTCGTGCCGTCGTCCTCGAGCCCGACGACGTCGTGCGCGGCGTCGTCGCCGACCACGGCGTCACGGGCGTCGTCCAGCGACACCTGGCCGTCCAGCCACGCGTTGAACCAGCACGCCCAGCGCACCGAGACAGGGATCTCCCACACCCTCCGAGGATACGGGGCCGCTCGTATAGGTTGGTCGGGTCCCAGCCCACAACGTCGCTCCCGCGTCGTACGGAAGGTCGTGCATGGTCGCCGTCATCGAGCTCGTCGACGTCGCCGTCCGCCGCGGTGACGCCCTGCTGCTGGACGACGTGTCGTGGACCGTCGGCGAGGGCGAGCGCTGGGTGGTCCTCGGCCCCAACGGCGCCGGCAAGACGACGCTCCTGCAGGTCGTCGGCGCGCAGCTGCACCCCACCACCGGCATGGCCGGCGTGCTGGACGAGGTGATGGGCGCGGTCGACGTGTTCGAGCTGCGGCCCCGGATCGGGCACACGAGCGCGATGCTCGCCGACCGCATCCCGCGCTCGGAGCGCGTGTCGGACGCGGTCGTGTCGGCGTCCTACGCGGTGCTCGGACGCTGGCGCGAGGAGTACGACGAGCTCGACCACGAACGCGCGGCGCAGCTGCTCGCGCAGGTCGGCGTCGCCCACCTCGCCGACCGCACCTTCGGCACCCTCAGCGACGGCGAGCGCAAGCGCGTGATGATCGCCCGGGCCCTGATGACCGACCCCGAGCTGCTGCTCCTCGACGAGCCCGGTGCGGGCCTCGACCTCGGCGGCCGCGAGGATCTCGTCACGTTCCTCACCGACTTCGCGCGCGACCCGTCCAGCCCGGCCACGGTGATGGTGTCGCACCACGTCGAGGAGATCCCGGCGGGCTTCACCCACGTGCTGCTGATGCGCGACGGGCGCGTGGTGGCGCAGGGTCCGATCGAGACGACGATGAACGCCGACACCCTCGGCCGCACCTACGGACTGCCGCTCGACGTCGACCACGTCGACGGTCGCTGGACGGCCCGACGCGCCCGCTGACCTGGCCGTCGTCGCCCCCGCCCCCACTAGGGTGGGTGGTGTGAACGACTTCTGGCAGTGGTGGGGGGACAACAGCTGGGCGGCCTGGGCCACCGGCGGCGTCCTGCTCGCCGCGGCCGAGCTCGTCAGCCTCGACCTGGTCCTGCTGATGCTCGCCTCCGGGGCCTTCGCCGGCGCGATCGGTGACGGCCTGGGCGCCCCCCTCGCGGTCAACATCGGCCTCGCGGTGGTGGTGGCGGTCTCGATGCTGGGACTGGTCCGACCGCCGATGATGCGCAAGCTGCACCGCGGCGCGCACCTCGAGGACGGCGCGCGGGCGCTCGTCGGCACCGATGCGGTGGTGACCACCGCGGTCAGCCGCGACGGCGGCCAGGTGCGGATGCACGGCGAGATCTGGACCGCCCGGTCCTACGACGAGACCGCGGTGCTGGAGCCCGGCACCCGGGTGCAGGTGTTCGAGATCGACGGCGCGACCGCCGTCGTGTACCCCCACGACATGTAGCTGGTGTCGGGAACGAAGGGAACGGTGGAGCAATGGGAGCACTGACCATCATCGTGGCCGTGATCGCTGTCCTCGCGATCGCCACGTTGGCCATGACCATCAAGATCGTCCCGCAGGCGCGGGCCGGGATCGTCGAGCGGTTCGGCAAGTACCAGCGGACGCTCAACCCCGGGCTGAACATCATCACCCCGTTCATCGACAAGATGCGCTACCTGATCGACGTGCGCGAGCAGGTGGTCTCGTTCCCGCCGCAGCCGGTGATCACCGAGGACAACCTCGTGGTCTCCATCGACACCGTCATCTACTTCCAGGTCACCGACCCGACGGCCGCGACCTACCGCATCGCCAACTACATCCAGGCGATCGAGCAGCTCACCATGACCACGCTGCGCAACATCATCGGTGGCATGACGCTCGAGCGGACGCTGACCAGCCGCGACCAGATCAACACCGCGCTGCGTGGCGAGCTCGACGGCGCCACCGGACAGTGGGGCATCCGCGTCAACCGTGTCGAGCTCAAGGGCATCGACCCGCCGCCGTCCATCAAGGACTCGATGGAGAAGCAGATGCGCGCCGACCGCGACAAGCGCGCGGCCATCCTCACCGCCGAGGGCCAGCGCCAGTCGGCGATCCTGTCGGCCGAGGGCGAGAAGCAGTCGCAGATCCTGTCGGCCGAGGGCGCGCGAGAGGCCCAGATCCTGCGGGCCCAGGCCGAGCGCGAGTCGCAGATCCTGAGGGCCCAGGGCGAGGGCCAGGCCATCCAGACGGTGTTCCAGGCGATCCACGACGGTCGTCCGGACCAGTCGCTGCTGGCCTACCAGTACCTGCAGATGCTGCCGAAGATCGCCGACGGCGAGGCCAACAAGATGTTCTTCATCCCCAGCGAGATCGGGGACGCGCTCAAGGGCCTCGGCCAGGCCGTCGGCTCGATCCCGGTGCACACCGACGGCCCCGCCAAGCGCGTCGACATCGAGACGCCGCCCTCGACGCCCGAGCTCACCACCGACCGTCGCGAGCCGTCGGACGCCGTCAAGGAGGCCCTGAAGGCGGCCGAGGAGGCAGCGGCCCCGGCGGGTCCGGGCACCTCGGGAGGGATCGACACCCTCACCGAGCCGGCGCAGCCGACCGAGCAGCCCCCTGCCGGCGACGACCCGCAGGGTCCGCCGCCGGGTGGTCCGACCGCCTGACGTGCACGACCACGGTCCCGGACCGAGCCACCCGCCGTACCCCGCCGGCCTCCTGCTGGTGGGACGGCGGGTGGTCGTCGTCGGTGGGGGACGGGTGGCCCGCCGACGGATCCGCACGCTGCTCGAGGCGGGGGCGCGCGTCCACGTCGTCGCGCCCGACGTGCTCGACGAGATCCGCGACCACGTGCGGCACGGGCGGGTGTCGCTGGCCGAGCGCGGCTACGTCGCCGGCGACCTCGACGGCGCCTGGTACGCAATGGCGGCCACCGACGACCCGTCGGTCAACGAGGCGGTCGTCGCCGAGGCGGAGGGGGCGCGGATGTTCTGCGTGCGTGCCGACGACGCCCTGCGCGGCACCGCCTGGACACCGGCCTCGGGCCACCACGGCGCCATCACCGTCGCGGTGATGGCCAACCGCGACCCCGAGACGGCCGCCGCCACCCGCGACACGCTGATGCGGGCTCTCGAGGACGGCGCCGGTGGCTGACGTCGTCGAGGTCGCCGACCCGACCGACCCCCGGCTCGCCGACTACGTCGACCTGCGCGACGTGCAGCTGCGCAAGCTGCTCGAGACCGAGCGGGGCCTGTTCCTCGCCGAGGGCGAGAAGGTGGTGCGCCGCGCGGTCGAGGCCGGGCACGTCCCGCGCTCGTTCCTGATGGCGCCGCGGTGGGTGGAGTCCCTGGCGGACGTGCTGGCGGCGTCCGATGCCCCCTGCTACGTGCTGCCCGAGAAGCAGATCGAGGCGCTCACGGGGTTCCACGTGCACCGCGGCGCGCTGGCGTCGCTGGAGCGCGCACCGCTCGCGTCCGTGGACGACGTGCTCGACGGCGCGACGCACGTCGTGGTGGTCGAGGACCTGAGCGACCACACCAACGTGGGCGCGGTCTTCCGCAGCGTCGCCGCCCTCGGGTTCGACGCCGTCCTGCTGTCGCCGCGCTGCGCCGACCCGCTCTACCGGCGGGCGATCAAGGTGTCGATGGGCTCGGTGTTCTGGCTGCCCTACGCCCGGGTCGAGGACTGGTACGGCACGCCGCAGATGCTCCGCGAGCGAGGCTTCACCACCGTCGCCATGACGCTCGCCGACGACGCCGAGGACGTCGCCGGGCTCTTTGTCGACGGTCCCCTCGCGCTCATGCTCGGCGCCGAGGGCCCCGGTCTCAGCGCGCACTGGTCCCGCTCGGCCGACCACCGCGCCGTCATCCCGATGGCCCCGGGCATCGACTCGCTCAACGTCGCCGCCGCGGCCGCCGTCGCCTGCTACGCCCTGCGCCCCGGCCGCTGACCCACGATCCGTCGGTTCCGCTGGCCCGATCCGGCAGTTTCGCTGGTCCTGTCCGGGAGTTTGCCTCGCTCGCGCCGGGAGAACCGCCGGACGGCACCGGCAGAACCGCCGGACGACGCCAGTGAAACCGCCGGATCGTGGTCAGTCGGAGGAGGTGTCGCGGGGGGTGACGGGCCAGTCGGTGGGGTAGTCGTCGGCCACGGAGTCGTGCTGCTTGAACAGCTTCTTGCGGGCGCGGCTCGGCACGCGGTCGCCGAAGACGGTGCCGTGCAGGTGGTCGGTCTCGTGCTGCAGGCAGCGGGCGAGGGTGCCGCCCTCGCCGACGTACGTGACGGGCTCGCCGTCGGCGTCGGTGCCGTCGACCTGGGCCCAGTCCGGGCGCGCGCAGGCCGCGAACGCGCCGGGGAGCGACAGGCAGCCCTCGTCGTCGTCGTCGAGGTTGCGCTCGCGTCCCTCGGGGAGGGTGAGCACCGGGTTGCACACGACGCCCGCGAACCGCTCGTCCTCGTCGTCGGTGCAGTCGAACACGAAGACCTGGAGGTCGACGCCGATCTGGTTGGCGGCGAGGCCGGCGCCGTCCGCGGCGTACATCGTGGCGAACATGTCGGCCACGAGCGTGCGCAGCTCGTCGTCGTACGTGGTGACCGGCTTGAGCGCGTGGTGCATCACCGGCGTGCCCCAGCGCACGATCGGACGGACGGTGCCGCCGGACGGGACGGACGCGTCGGGCTGTCGGGGCACGGAGGTCTCCTGGGACGTGCGGAAGGGGGGCGCTCCAGGCTATCGGACGCCCCGCCCGCACCGGCACGTCGAGGGTGTGGTGCGGACGACTCCCCAAATGTGCAACTCGGAGTTACAGTTGGACCGGCAGCAGCACCCCGAGCACCGACACGAGGAGTCCATCGTGCCCTCAGCACCGACGTCACCGCACCGCCGCGACGCGATGGGCCTCGGGCTCGCCGCGATGAACAAGCTCGCCGGCCTGCCCGTGCTCGACCGGCTCGGCCTGCGGGCCGTCACCGAGCAGGCCGTCTACCACGGCGCGAAGGCGGGGTTCCAGACCGCCGGAGCGGTGTCGCGCCGCTTCCCGCGGCGCCGCGCCACCGGTGGCGTCGTGCGGCACTCGCCGGCCCAGCGGTCCGGCGTCTTCGACCTGACGCCCACCGAGGACCAGCAGATGATGGTCGACGTCGTCGGCGAGTTCGCGGCCGAGGTGCTGCGGCCGGCCGCAGAGAAGGCCGACGACGCCTGCGAGGCGCCGGCCGACCTCCTGGCCCGCACCGCCGACCTCGGGCTCACGCTCGTCGGCGTCCCCGAGGACCTGGGCGGGCTGTCCGCCGAGCGCTCGGCCACGACCGGCGTGCTCGTCGGCGAGGCCCTCGCCCACGGCGACATGGGTCTCGCGGTCGCGTGCCTCGCGCCCCACGCCGTCGCGACGGCCCTCGCGAGCTGGGGCACCGCGGACCAGCAGGCCACCTACCTCGGCGCGTTCACCGGCGAGGACGTGCCCGCCGCCGCGCTGGCCGTCGCCGAGCCGCACGCGTTCTTCGACCCGTTCGCGCTGCGCACCACCGCCACCCGCAGCGCCGCCGGGTTCCGCCTCGACGGCGTCAAGGCCGCCGTCGTCCGCGGACCCGAGTGCGAGTTGTTCGTGGTCGCCGCGCACCTCGAGGGATCGGGTCCGGCGCTGTTCCTGCTCGAGTCGGGCACGCCCGGCATCGTCGTCGAGGCCGAGCCGTCGATGGGCGTCCGCGCCGCCGGCCTGAGCCGCCTGGTGCTCGACGGGGTCGAGGTGCCCTGGGACGCGCTGCTCGGCGACGGTGACGCGGCCGTCTACGCCGACTGCGTCCGACGCGCCCGCATCGCCTGGTGCTCCCTCGCGCTCGGCACCGGCCGGGCGGTCCTCGACTACGTCGTCCCGTACGTCAAGGAGCGCAAGGCGTTCGGCGAGCCCGTCGCGCACCGCCAGAGCGTCGCGTTCATGGTGGCCAACATCGGCATCGAGCTGGAGGGCATGCGCCTGACGACCCTGCGGGCCGCGTCCCGCGCCGACCAGGGGCTCGACTTCGCGCGGGAGACGGCCGTCGCACGGCGCCTGTGCTCCGAGCACGGCATGCGGATCGGCACCGACGGCGTCCAGCTGCTCGGAGGCCACGGATTCGTCAAGGAGCACCCGGTGGAGCGGTGGTACCGCGACCTGCGGGCGATCGGCGTGATGGAGGGCGGGCTCCTGGTCTGAGGCCGCACGGCCCCGCGACCAGGACCCCACGAAAGGACACCAGTGATGATCAACCTCGAGAGCCCCAGGAAGTTCCGCGCCTTCGTCGACCAGGCGCACCAGGTGGCCGCGGAGTTCCTGCGCGCCAACTCGCGCAAGTACGACCGCGCCGAGCACGCGTACCCCAAGGAGCTGGACCTGCTCGCCTCGCTCGTCGACGGCATGGGCGACTCCGGCCAGGGACAGGGTGCCGGCGCCGCGGGCGTCCGTCGCTCGACCACCGACGGCGGGGACGCCGGCGTCAGGAACGGCACCAACATGTCGTCGGTCCTGTCGGTGATGGAGATGTGCTGGGGCGACGTCGGCCTGCTGCTGTCGATGCCGCGACAGGGCCTCGGCAACTCCGCGATCGCCTCGGTGGCCAGCGACGAGCAGCTGGCGCGGTTCGACGGCACGTGGGCCGCGATGGCGATCACCGAGCCCGGCTGCGGGTCGGACTCCGCCGCGATCCGCACCACCGCCGTCAAGGACGGCGACCACTACGTGCTCAACGGCGAGAAGATCTACGTGACGTCCGGTGGGCGCGCCGACTCCGTCGTGGTCTGGGCGACGCTCGACCAGGAGCGGGGACGTGCGGCGATCAAGTCGTTCGTGGTGCCCAAGGACCTGCCCGGCATCCGCGTCGAGCGCCTCGAGCACAAGCTCGGCATCAGGGCCTCCGACACCGCCACGATCATCCTGGACGACTGCCGGGTGCCCGCCGAGAACCTCCTCGGCAGCCCCGAGATCGACACCAAGCAGGGGTTCGCGGGCGTCATGCAGACGTTCGACAACACCCGCCCGCTGGTGGCCGCGATGGCCGTCGGCTGCGCCCGGGCGGCGCTCGAGGAGCTGGGGCGGCTGCTCGACGAGGCCGGGATGGTCGTCGACCACGACCGCCCCGCGCACCTGCAGGTCGGCGCGGTGGCGACGTTCCTCGCGCTGGAGGCCGAGTGGGACGCCGCCTACCTGCTGACGCTCGAGGCGGCCTGGCTCGCCGACAACCGTGAGCCCAACTCGCTCCAGGCGTCGATGGCCAAGGCCAAGGCCGGCCGCGTCGGCACCGAGATCACCCTGCGGTGCGTCGAGCTGGCGGGCACCCTCGGGTACGGCGAGAACGAGCTGCTGGAGAAGTGGGCGCGGGACTCCAAGATCCTCGACATCTTCGAGGGCACCCAGCAGATCCAACAGCTGATCGTCGCCCGGCGGCTCCTCGGGCTGTCCTCGTCCGAGCTCAAGTGAGCCGCAGGGCCCACGGGCTGGGCGCGGGACGATAGCCTCGCCGCATGGCCCCGGACACCGCCGCTGACCACGACGTCGAGTACGAGCTCGTGCGACTGATGCGCCGCTCACGCATCCGCAGCATGCAGCTCGTCACCGAGATCCACCCGGACCTCGACTACGCCTCGTACCTGATGCTGATCGCGGTGAGCGAGTCCACCGACGCCTCGGGCACCGGCGTGCGGGGGAGCGACCTCGCCGACAGCATCGGTGTGCACAAGTCGACCATCAGCCGCGGCCTCGCGTCGCTGGAGAAGCTGCACCTGGTGGAGCGGGTCCCCGACCCCACCGACGGACGGGCGCGCCTGGTCGTGGTCACCGACGACGCCGCCACGCGGCTCTCGAGCGTGCGCCAGCAGCGCCACGACAACCTCGTCCACGCCCTCGAGGACTGGGACGACGCCGAGCTGCTGGCGTTCGCCGGCCAGCTCGGACGCCTCAACCTCGCGCTGGACGCCGCCGCCGAGGGCTGACCACCAGCCCCGACTGGGAATGCGAGGCGGTTGCTCGCGTGTTCGCATGGGTGCGGCGTCCTCGACGGGACGTCCACCCTGATGTCCACACCCACGAGGAGCGATCACCTGTGACCCAGGTCCCCAGCCTGTCCCTCAACAACGGCAACCAGATCCCGCAGCTCGGCTTCGGTGTCTGGCAGGTCGAGCCCGACGAGGTCGAGAAGGCCATCGGCGCCGCCCTGGACGCGGGCTACCGGCACATCGACACCGCCGCGATGTACGGCAACGAGGAGGGCGTCGGACGTGCCATCGCCGCCTCCGGCATCGACCGCGGCGAGCTGTTCGTCACCACGAAGCTCAACAACGACGCCCACGGCGAGGACGAGGCGGTCGCCGCCCTCGAGGAGAGCCTCGGCAAGCTGGGCCTGGACTACGTCGACCTGTACCTGATCCACTGGCCGCTGCCGGGCCTGGACCGCTACGTCGAGTCCTGGAGGGGCTTCGAGAAGCTCTACGCCGACGGCAAGGCGCGCTCGATCGGCGTCTCGAACTTCCACGAGAACCACCTGAACCGCCTGGCGACCGAGGCCGACGTGACGCCCGCCGTCAACCAGGTCGAGGTGCACCCCTTCTTCACGCAGACCGCGCTCCGCCAGGTCAACGCCGACCGCGGCATCCTCACCGAGGCCTGGACGCCGCTCGGCCGCGGTGACCTCGAGTCGCCCACGATCGGCGGCATCGCCGAGGAGCTCGGCAAGAGCCCGGCCCAGGTCGTGCTGCGCTGGCACGTCCAGCTGGGCAACGTCGTCTTCCCCAAGTCGGTGACGCCCTCGCGGATCGTCGAGAACTTCGACATCTTCGACTTCGAGCTGAGCGACGCCCAGGTCACCTCCATCACCGCGCTGGACGAGGGCGCCCGCACCGGCCCGAACCCCGACGAGTTCCTGTCCTGAGAGGCTGCTGCCATGACTGACCTCACCAAGCCCGAGATCGACTTCCCCGGCGGAGACGCGCCGACCACGCTGCAGTCCACCGACGTCGTCGTCGGCGACGGCGACGAGGCCAAGCCCGGCGACCGCGTCGAGGTGCACTACGTCGGCGTCGAGTTCGACTCCGGCGAGCAGTTCGACGCCTCCTGGGACCGCGGCGAGTCGATCACGTTCCCGCTGCAGGGCCTGATCGCCGGCTGGCAGGAGGGCATCCCCGGGATGAGGGTCGGCGGACGTCGCCAGCTCGTCATCCCGCCGGAGCTCGCCTACGGTCCCGCCGGCGGTGGCCACCGCCTGTCCGGCCAGACCCTGATCTTCGTCATCGACCTGCTGGGTGTGGGCTGATCACCCCCTGATCCACCCGCACACCCCGAGTTGGCGGTGCCTCACCGGCCCATGGGCCTGTGAGGCACCGACAACTTCTGCGTGTGGGGGTCAGCGCAGGGCGTCGAGGGCCTTGCGGACGCGCTTCTCCGAGACCGGGCCCGACGTGCGCAGGCGCTGCGCGAACAGCTGGACGCGCAGCTCCTCCAGCATCCAGCGGCACTGCCGGACCGGGGCGGTGTCGCGCCGGATCTCGGGCAGCGACTGGACCACCTCGTGCAGCTCGGCCTCCAGGTCCTGGACGGTGGCCGTGCGCTCGGCATCGACGCGCACGTCCACACCGTCGGCGAAGCGCGACGTCGCCGCCTTGAGGTAGCGCGGCAGGTGCGGCAGCCGGGCTGCGCCGGTCTCGCGGACGAAGCCCGCGAACACCAGCCACGACACCTGCACCCGCACGTCGTCCGCCGTGGCGGCACGTGCCGGCGGTGCGTCGGCCACGGCCTGACGGACCTCGCCCCACGCGTGCAGCGTGGCGACGACCTGGCGCAGCACGCGCTCGGTGGCGTCGTGCACCTCGGCACGCACGTGCTCGCGGAGCCGGGCGAACGCGTCGGCGTCCCAGACCGGCCCTCCGGCCGCGGCGATCAGCTCCTCGACGGCGGCCAGCCGGCAGTCCTCGACGAGGTCGGCGACCGTCGCGTACGGGCTGGTCGCCAGCACCAGCGTGTCGGTGCGCGACAGAGACCGCATGATGTTCGGCACCGGGGAGCCGGTGTTCAGCACGACCAGCCGCGCCAGGCCGGCCGTCGTCCGGGCCGCCTGGACGTCCGAGGACTCCACGACGGTGAGGTCGACGCTGCGGCCGCGGTCGAGCAGCGCCGGGTACGCGGTGACCTGGTGGCCGGAGATCTCGGTGGTGACCGAGCGGGGCACGGTGCCGAACGCCCAGGTGGTCTCGCCCGTGCGCTCGATCCCGGCGGACGCCGCGGACAGCACGCTGCGGGCCTTGGGGCGCAGCTCCTCGCGCAGCGCGGCGAGGTCCTTGCCGCGCCCGACCTCGCGGCCGTCGTCGAGGACGCGGAACGTGGGACGCAGGTGCGCCGGCAGCGCGTCGACGGCGAACTCCTGGGCCGGCACCACGACGCCCGTCATCCGGCGCAGCTCGTCGGCGACCGTCGCCGCGAGGTCGCCCTCGGTGCTGCCGATGCGCTCGAGCACCCGGCGCGCGTAGTCCGGCGCCGGCACGAACTGCTTGCGCCAGCTCTTGGGCAGCGTGCGGATCAGGGCCGTCACGAGCTCCTCGCGGTGGCCCGGCACGTTCCAGGCGAACTCCGACTCCTCCACCCGCGGGAGCAGCGCGAGCGGGACGTCGACGGTGATGCCGTCGGTCTCGGTGCCGGGCTCGAAGACGTAGCTCAGCGGCATCGCCGGCGCGTCGTCGCCGGAGGTCCACGAGGTGGGGAAGGCGTCGGCGTCGACGAGCGCGCCGTCGCGGCGCAGCTGGTCGGGGTCGAGGTCGAGCAGGGCGGGGGAGTCGCGACGGGTGCGCTTCCACCAGGTGTCGAAGTGCCGGCCGGACACCACGTCGGCGGGGACCCGCGCGTCGTAGAACGCGAACAGGGTGTCGTCGTCGATCCGGATGTCGCGGCGGCGGACGCGCTCCTCGAGGTCCTCGACGTCGTCGAGCAGGGCCCGGTTGCGGTCGAAGAAGTGGTGCTGGGTGTCCCACTCGCCCTGCACGAGAGCGTGCCGCAGGAACAGGTCGCGCGACGTCACGGGGTCGATGCGTCCGTAGGTGACGACGCGGTCGGCGGCGAGCGGGATGCCGTAGAGCGTGACGCGCTCGCGCGCCATCACCGACCCGCGGCTCTTGGACCAGTGCGGCTCGGAGTACGAGCGCTTGACGAGGTGGGCCGCGGCCTCCTCCACCCAGCCGGGCTCGACCTTGGCGACGGTGCGCGCCCAGAGCCTGCTGGTCTCGACCAGCTCGCCGGCCATCACCCAGCGCGGCGGCTTCTTGGCCAGCGCCGAGCCCGGGAACACCGCGAACTTGGCTCCGCGCGCGCCCAGGTAGTCGCGACCCTCGGGCTCCTGCAGGCCGATGTGCGACAGCAGTCCGGCCAGCAGCGACTGGTGCACGACGTCGGCGCCGGCGGGCGGGGTGTCGAGCGACCACCGCAGGTCCTTGGCGCTCTGCCTCAGCAGCCCGTGCACGTCCTGCCACTCGCGCACCCGCAGGTAGTGCAGGTACTCGTCGCGGCACATCCGCCGGAAGGCGCTGCCCGAGAGCGCCTTGCGCTGCTCGCGCAGGTAGTCCCACAGGTGCAGGTAGGACGCGAAGTCCGAGCCCTTGTCGGCGAAGCGGGCGTGCTTGGTGTCGGCGGCCTGCTGCGCGTCGGACGGACGCTCGCGCGGGTCCTGCACCGACAGGCCCGAGACGATGACGAGCACCTCGCGCAGGCACCCGTTGCGCTGCGCCTCGACGAGCATCCGGGCGAGCCGCGGGTCGAGGGGGAGCCCCGCGACCACGCGTCCGACGTCGGTCAGGCGGTGGTTCTGGCCCTCGACCTCCGGCTCGAGCGCACCGAGCTCGAGCAGCAGCTCGACGCCGTCGCGCACCGACCGCTTGTCGGGCGGGTCCATGAAGGGGAAGTCCTCGACGGCCCCGAGGTCGGCCGAGGCCATCTGGAGCAGGACGGACGCGAGGTTGGTGCGCAGGATCTCGGGGTCGGTGTACTCGGGACGACCGTCGTAGTCCTCCTCGGAGTACAGCCGGATGCAGATGCCGTCGGCGACGCGCCCGCACCGGCCGGCGCGCTGGTTGGCGCTGGCCTGCGAGATCGGCTCGATCGGGAGGCGCTGGACCTTGAGCCGCTGGCTGTACCGCGAGATGCGCGCGGTGCCCGCGTCGACGACGTAGCGGATGCCGGGCACCGTCAGCGACGTCTCGGCGACGTTGGTGGCCAGCACGACGCGTCGTCCGGTGTGGGGCTGGAAGATCTTGTGCTGGTCGGCGGCCGAGAGCCGTCCGTAGAGCGGCAGCACCTCGGTGCGGCGCCAGCTGCGACGGTTGAGCACGTCGGTGGCGTCGCGGATCTCACGCTCGCCGGACAGGAACACGAGCACGTCGCCGTCGCCCTCGGTGCCGAGCTCCTCGACGGCGTCGGCCACGGCCTCGAACGGGTCGGTGTCGTCGCGGTCGACCACCGGGCGGTAGCGGACCTCGACGGGGAAGGTGCGTCCGCTGACCTCGATGATCGGGGCGCCGCCGAACAGCGCCGCGAACCGCTCGGGGTCGATCGTCGCCGAGGTGATGACGACCTTCAGGTCGGGGCGCCGGGGGAGCAGGCGCTGCAGGTAGCCCAGCAGGAAGTCGATGGACAGCGACCGCTCGTGCGCCTCGTCGATGATGATCGTGTCGTACTGCCGCAGGAACGGGTCGCTGCGGATCTCGGCGAGCAGGATGCCGTCGGTCATCACCTTGACGAGTGTGTCGTCGGAGACCTGGTCGTGGAACCGGACGGTGTAGCCGACGGTGCCGCCGAGCTCGCCCCCGCACTCCTCGGCGATGCGCTCGGCGACGGTGCGCGCGGCGATGCGTCGGGGCTGGGTGTGCCCGATGCGTCCACGGACGCCCCGGCCGAGCCCGAGCAGGATGCGGGGGATCTGGGTGGTCTTGCCCGACCCGGTCTCGCCCGCGACGACGACCACCTGGTGGTCGGTGATGGCCTGGGCGATCTCCTCGGCGCGTCCGGAGACGGGCAGCTCGGGCGGCAGGTCGAGGCGGGGCTCCAGCGAGGCGCGGTGCTCCACCTTGGCCTCGGCGCTCGACACGTCCTGGACGAGGCGCTCGAGGTCGGCGACGCGCCGGGCCTGGTCGCGCTGGCCCCGCAGCTGGTCGAGACGGCGGCGGAGGCGGCGCTCGTCGCGCAGGCCGACGGTGCCGATCCGGCGACGGAGGTCGCGCAGGTCGGGGGCGGTGGTGGACGCGGAGGAGCTGGTCATGGGCCCCTCCAGTGTCGCAAGACCGGCCAACGTGCCCCGGCGGTGGCCCCCACGTCCGCGATCTGATGCCCTGTGGTGGTCACGGCGGTCCGATGAGGACCACAGGGCATCAGATAGCGGACGGGGGCGGCGTCACGGCAGGCCGAGCAGATCCTTGAACAGGGCGTACCCGACGAACGCGACCACGTCGAGGATGGTGTGGGCGACCACGAGCGGCAGGACGCGTCCGAACCGGTGGTAGAAGTAGCCGAACACCAGGCCCATGACGACGTTGCCGATGCCGGCACCGATGCCCTGGTAGAGGTGGTACGAGCCGCGGACGAGCGCGCTGGTGACGATCGTCGCGACCGGCGACCAGCCGATCTGGCGCAGGCGCGTCATCAGGTAGCCGACGACGACGACCTCCTCGAGCACCGCGTTCTGCAGCGCCGAGACCACCAGCACCGGCACCGTCCACCAGTAGGCGTCCAAGCCGCTCGGCACGACGGTCGCGGTGATGCCGATCGCCCGGCCGACGAAGTACAGCGCGAGGCCCGGCAGGCCGATCAGGGCGGCCAGGCCCGCCCCCTCGAGCGTCGCGCGCCCGCGGCCGCCGCGGCCGAGGCCCAGCACCTGGCGGATCCGGTGGCCGCCGGTGTGGAGCAGGAACAGCGCCAGCACCACCGGGACGAGGGCGAAGCCGATGCCGAGCAGCTGGTAGGTGAGGTCGAGGTACTCCCGTGAGCTGCGCGAGGCGTTGAGCGTCGCGGTCTGGTCCCGCAGGGGCCCGGCGGTGAGCTTGGCGACCAGGCTGACGAGGGCGTAGACGCCCGACTGCCCGAGCGAGAGACCGAGGACGATCCAGACCTCGATGCCCAGCTGGCGACGGGTGGGTGCGGGCCGCGTCTCAGAGGTCACTGGTGGTCAACGTGTCGCAGCGCTGCAGCGTGCCCGACTCGTAGCCGGTGGTGAACCAGCGCTGACGCTGGGCGGCCGACCCGTGCGTCCACGCCTCGGGGTTCACCTGCCCGCCGGAGGCCTGCTGGATGCGGTCGTCGCCCACGGCGGCCGCGGCCGACAGCGCGGACTCGACGTCGCGGCGCGTCAGCGGCTCGAGCAGCGCCTCGCCGCTCTCGTCGCGCGTGGTGGAGGCGTGGTTGGCCCAGACGCCCGCGAGGCAGTCGGCCATCAGCTCGATCCGCACCGATCCGCTCTCGGCGCCCTGGCGGTCGCGCTGGGCCGCGCCGAGCACGCCCAGCACCTGCTGCACGTGGTGCCCGTACTCGTGCGCGACGACGTACATCTGCGCGAGCGCGCCACCGTCGGCCCCGTAGGTCCGGGTGAGCTCGTCGAAGAACGACGCGTCGATGTAGACCTGCTCGTCGGAGGGACAGTAGAACGGGCCGGTGGCCATGGACGCCGTGCCGCACGGTGACTGCGTCTGGCCGGAGTACAGGACGGTCCGGGCCTCGCGGTACTCGCGGTTGCCGTCGGCCGGGAGGGCGTCCTGCCAGTAGTCCTGGACGCTGTTGACGGTGCCGATCACGCGGCAGGTGTCGTTGGCGTTGGCGTCCGCGCCGGTCTGGCACTCCTCGAACGCCTTGCCCGACAGGCCGTCCTGCTGTCCCTGCTGGCTGATGCTGCCCGGGTCGAAGCCGAGACCACCGCCTCCCGAGCCGCCGAGGACGTCGCCGCCGAAGATCAGGCCGAGCACGAGGAGCAGGATGCTGCCCGCTCCACCGCCGATGATGGCGCCACCCCGGCCGCCACCGCCCGACGTCACCTGGCTGGTGTCGAGCTGCGCGCCCTCGCGGAAGGTCATGCGCGGGAGTCTAGGACGCTCTCGCGGGTTCGGCGGGCCCGCGGGCCCCCCGGCTCGGCACGGCCTAGGTTGGGCCCGTGAGCACTCGGACCCCCCTGCAGCTGAACGTCCCCGGCAGCGGCGACGCCGACGCGGCCCGCCTCAAGGGCCTGCGACGCATGCAGGCCGTCGCGCTGTCGCTGCTCGTGCTCGCCGCGGTCGTCTTCGTGGCGACGCTCGGCCGGGACGGCGTCTGGGGGTTCGTCAACGCCGCCGCCGAGGCCAGCATGGTCGGGGCGATCGCCGACTGGTTCGCCGTCACGGCGCTGTTCCGCCACCCGTTGGGGCTGCCGATCCCGCACACCGCGCTGATCCCCACCCGCAAGGCCGCCCTCGGACAGAGCCTGCAGGAGTTCGTCACCGACAACTTCCTGTCCCAGGAGGTGGTGCGCGAGCGGGTGATGAGCGCCCAGGTGAGCCGGCGCATCGGCGTCTGGGTGTCCGACGAGGCGCACGGCGCGCGCGTGGTGGCCGAGGTCGCCAAGATCGCCCGCCAGGCCGTCGTGCGCATCAAGGACGACGACGTGCGCGCGCTGATCGAGCAGACGCTGATCCCGCGGCTGGCCGACGAGGAGCTGAGCCCCGTCGCCGGGCAGCTGCTCCAGGAGGTGGTGGCCGAGGGCGCGCACCACGGCCTGGTGGACCTCGCCGTCGGCGAGCTGCACCGGTACCTGACCGACCACGAGGGCGACATCGTGGCGGTCGTCCAGGAGCGGGCCCCGTGGTGGACCCCCCAGTGGGTCGACGAGCGCGTCTCCGAGCGCCTGATCCGCGAGGCCATCGCCTTCGCCGCCGACGTCCGCGACGACCCCGAGCACCGCGCCCGCAAGGCTCTCG
Organism: Nocardioidaceae bacterium; assembly: GCA_030655315.1. Classification (GTDB taxonomy): domain Bacteria; phylum Actinomycetota; class Actinomycetes; order Propionibacteriales; family Nocardioidaceae; genus JAURVT01. Next base: position 48,385 of record JAURVT010000043.1, read on the forward strand.
ACGACTTCCTGGCCCAGCTGGCCGACGACCTCCAGCACGACGCCGACACCCGCGAGCGGGCCGAGCGCCTCAAGCGCCGCGTGCTGGCCCAGCCCAAGGTCGGCGACAGCGCCGTCTCGATCTGGAACGCCCTGCGCAACGCCCTGGCCGACGCCCTGGCCGACGAGGACAGCGTGCTGCGTCGCCGCGGTGTGGAGGCGCTGGTGGGCTACGGGCGCACCGTCGTCGAGGACCCCGAGGCCCAGCACCGCCTCGACACCATGCTCAGCGACGCCGCCGCCTTCCTGGTCGAGAACTACGGCAGCGAGCTGGCGACCGTCATCTCCGAGACCGTCGACCGCTGGGACGGCCACGAGGCCGCGCGGCGCATCGAGCTGCACGTCGGCCGCGACCTGCAGTTCATCCGGATCAACGGCACCGTCGTCGGCGGGCTGGTCGGGCTCGTGATCCACACCTTCGTCGTCCTGGTCTGAGCCGCCGGCCTACCGCCGGCGCCGACCCGCCGCGAGCAGGTCGGGGACGGTGGCCAGCTTGACGCGCGGACGTCCGGCGAGCTCGCCGGCCTCGCGCTCGGTGCGGTCGATGTTCTTCACGTGGCGCAGGCCGAGCGCGTCGCCCTGGCGCTTGCGCACCAACCGGGCGAACGCGGCCGAGCCGCGGGGCGGCGCGTGCACGCGGTCGTGGGCGAGGTCGTCCAGCAGCGTCGCGACGGTCTCGGCCGCGCACGACCGGTTGGCGCCGATCCCGCCCGACGGGCCGCGCTTGATCCAGCCCGCCACGTAGGTGCCGGGCACCCGCTCGCCGTCGGCGTCGACCACGCCGCCCGCGCGGTGGGGGACCGTGCCCGACACGTCGTCGAACGGCAGGTCGGCGACGGGACGGCCGCGGTAGCCGACCGCGCGCACCACCAGGCCGGCCACGACCGACCCGGTGGGGGCGTCGGCGTCGCCGGCCCCGGTCAGCACCGCCTCGACCCGGTCGCCGCCGACGAGCCCGGTGGTGGGTCGACCGAACGCGAGGACGATCCGTCGGCCGGGTGCCGGGGGAGCAGTGAGGTCGACGTCGACCAGCGGGACGTCGCGCAGCAGCGCCGCCCTGGTGCCGGGTGCGGCCTCCGCGATGGTGGCGCGCGTCACCGGGTCGTCGGCGACGACGAGCTCGGCGTCGAGACGGTGGGCCAGGGCCAGCAGCTCGGGCCCGGTGTAGGCGGCGTGCTCGGGGCCGCGCCGGCCGAGCACGACGACCTCGTGGAGCGCGCCGTCGCGCAGGGCCGCCAGAGCATCGTCGGAGATGTCGGTGGAGGCCAGACGCTCGGGGTCGCCGGTGAGGATGCGGGCGACGTCGAGACCGACGTTGCCGTTGCCCACCACCACCGCGCGCGGCGAGGTGAGGACCGGTGCCTCGACCCGGGCGAGCGGGTCGCCGTTGTACCACCGGACGACGTCGGTGGCGCTGATGCTGCCGGGGAGGTCCTCGCCGGGCACGTCGAGCGCCCGGTCCGACGCCGCGCCCGTGGCGTAGACGACCGCGTGGTGGTGGTCGAGGACGTCGGCACGGGTGACGTCGCGTCCCACGTCGAGGTTGGCCACCAGGTGCAGCCGCGGGTTGTCCCACATCGAGGCGAACGTGTCGCCGATGCGCTTGGTGGACGGGTGGTCGGGTGCGACGCCGGCCCGCACGAGACCGCCGGGCACGGGCAGCCGGTCGATCATCGTCACCTCGGCGTCGGTGGCGTAGAGCAGCTCCTGCGCGGTGTACGACGCCGCCGGGCCGGTGCCCACCACCGCGACGCGCAGGCCCCGGCTCGGCGACGGGAGCGACGCGGGGAACTGCGGCTCGCCCCAGGCGTGGTCGACCTCGCGGTCGGCGTAGTAGGCCCGGTTGAGGTCCACGAAGATCGACTGCGGTCCGAGGAGCCGGTCGGCCGGGCGGATCGCGTCGACCGGGCAAGCGTCGGCGCAGGCCCCGCAGTCGATGCAGGTGTCCTCGTCGATGTAGAGCATGTCGGTGGTACCGAAGTCGGGCTCGTCCGGCGTCGGGTGGATGCAGTTGACCGGGCACACCGAGACGCACGTGGCGTCGCTGCAGCAGCTCTGCGTGATCGCGTAGGACATGGCTCAGAGCATGTTGATCTTGCGGTAGACCTTGGCCGCACGGGGCGTCAGCAGGCCGACCTCGGACAGGAAGTGCATGAGGTGCGCGCAGCTGGTGCGCATCATCGCCTTGCGGTGCTCGCTCCGGGCGGCCTCGCGGACGGCCCGCCGGGTGTCGAGCCCCGCGGCGGCGTACACGCCGGGGTTCACCATGCTGGTGACGATGAAGTAGGCGGCCATCGAGATCACGAAGGCGCTGGTGCGGCGGCGACGCTCGCTGACGCCGACCATCGACTCGCGGATCTCCTCGCGGGCGAACTTCATGTGCCGCGACTCCTCGACCACGTGGATCCTGCTGGTGCCGCGCACGATGGGGAGCACCTGCTCGCCGCGCATCCAGTCGCGCTGCATGACGTCGAGGACCTCCTCGGCGACCAGGATGCCGCCGTACGCCGCCTCGGCGTTGGCCAACGTCTTGAAGGCGCGGGCCACCTCGACGGTGAGTCGGCGCGGGATGTAGTTCGGCACGTCCATCTTGGCGCAGGCGCGCGCGAACATGATCGAGTGTCGGCACTCGTCGGCGATCTCGGTGAGCGCGAACTGGAACTCCGAGGTGGAGGGGTCCTGGACGTACTGGTCGCGCAGGATCATCTGCTGCAGGATCATCTCGAACCAGATGCCGGTGCTCATGATCGAGCAGACCTCGTGCCGGGTCAGCGTGACGCGCTGCTCCTCGCTCATCTCGTCCCACAGCGGCGTGCCGAACAGCGAGCACCACTCGGGGTTCAGGCCGTACAGGTCCGGCTCCAGCGGCGCGTCCCAGTCCAGGTCGGTGGCGGGGTCGTACGAGAGCGTCGCGGCGGAGTCGAGCAGGCGTGCGGCGACGTCGTCGTGGTCGCCCTCGGGCGCCTCGTCGCGGGTGCTGCCGGCGGGACGGGTCGTGGTGCTGGTCATCGGGCCACCTCCGAAGTGGTTCATTACTGACGCGATGAATGATACATCGTGAATGTCATATGGCTACTCTCACACGAGATTCGCTCCGAATGCCCGCAATCGGAGGCCACGGCCGGTCCGGGGAAGGCACCATGGAGGGGACACCCGCGGACCTGGGGAGGGCCCATGGCGTCGTTCCGACGTGAGCTGACCACCGACCTGTCGATCGAGGACACGTGGACGGTGGTGACGGACCTGACCGGTCCGGGCTACTGGGGGCGACGGCTGCGCGCGTTCTCGCCCGACGACGTCCCGGTGGTCGAGGGGACCCGACTGACCTCGGCCACCCTGGTCGCCGACGTCGTGGTCGTCGCCGACGTGACGGTGGTGCGCTGCGAGCCGGGACCCCACGGGTGGCTGGTCCTGCACACCGAGAGCGAGATCGGCGACTCCACCGAGAACGTCAGGGTGGTGGCGACGCCGGGCCGCGGCACGGTGGTGGAGTACGAGGTCAGCGTCGACTCGAGGGTCGACGAGTCCGCGATGCGGATGTGGGGCGGGCAGTTCGCCGACGAGTGCCGGGACGGCCTGGTCGCGGCGCTGGCGGGCTCAGCGGCCTGAGGGGCACTCCGCCGGCGGTGCGGGCAGTCGGCGCTGCACGTCGTCACGGAGCAGCATCGCGAACCCGCACACCGTCGAGACCTGCCGGTACCGGTCCCGGACGACGGGCTGCGCGGCGGCGGGGTCGATGCCCCACGACCGCAGCGTGCCCTGCCACAGGACGATCCACTCCGGCGCGTCCGGCCCGGCCAGCACGGCGGCCAGCTCGGTGAGACGGGGGTCGCGGACGCGCACGGGGAGGCTCCAGACCATCGGGTACGGGCTCGTCAGCCCGGCCTCGTAGAGGATCCCGGGCTGGCCGTAGCCGATGACCGCGGTGTCGCCGGGGACGGTCGCGGCCCGCAGCCAGGAGGCCGCGGCGGACGGACGCGACCCCGTCTCGATCCGCTGCAGGCTGCTCGTCGTCCCGGCGATCACCGCCAGCACGAGCGCGTAGACGACGACGGGCCGCCCGACGCGCCGGGTGCGACGGACGCCGCCCCCGGCGATGGCGGCCGCGAGGACTAGCCCGGGCAGCATCTCGAGCAGGTAGTGCAGCCAGTAGCTGCCGCCGGCGAAGACCGAGAACGTCGTCCAGGCCAGGACGGCCACGGCGCCGGTGCCGACGTGGTCCCGTCCGCGTCGTCGCACCACCGAGACCAGGGCGAGCGTGGCCAGGACGGCGCCGCCGCTGATCACGAACGACCCGATGATCCTCACCAGGCGCTCGCCGGTGGCGGGGCTCGCCGAGCTGGAGATCACGGCCGCTGCCTCGGCGCGGAAGGGGAAGAGGGCGTTCCACAGCTCGAGCAGGCCGGTGCCCCGCGACGCGGCCCAGATCAGCACGACCGTGGCCGTGGCGAGGGCGCCGACCACGCCGGCGAGCACGACGCGGAGGCCCGCACGGCGGTCCATCCGGCCGACGAGCACGGCGACGCCGATCGCGACGACGGCGAAGACGAACCCGTCGACGATGTTCTGCTTGACCAGCGGGGCCAGCGCGGAGAGCGCGCCGGCGAGCAGTCCGCCGCGCAGCTGTCGGCCGCGGTCGGGCTCGTCGACCAGGCGCAGGACGACCGCGACCGCGGCCATCACCGGGACGATGGCGAGCAGCTCGCCGCTGACCTCGGGGGCGCCGAACATCGAGGTGGTGAGGAAGGCTCCCGCGGCCATCGCCGCCCAGCGCCCGCCGGCGTCACCGCGGGCGGTGCGGCCGGCGTCGAAGGCGAGCAGCACCACGAGCGCCGCGGCCAGGCAGCCGATCAGGCGGAGCGGCACCGCGCCGCCGAGCGCGTCGGCCGCCCCGAAGATCGCGATGAGCAGCGGTGGACGGTCGACCCAGTAGGCGCCGTACAGCGATCCGTCGCCCGCGTGCCACTGCGACCCGAGGAGCAGGAACCCGCCCTCGTCGGCGCCGACGTGGAGCGTCAGGAACGGCAGGCGGGCCCCGACGACCAGCAGCACGCACAGCGCCACCCAGGTCCGGGTGCCGACGGGGGTGCGGGGCCGACGAGCCCGGGGCGACGGCGGCCCCGGCGCGCGCTCGACCGTCGTGACCCCCACCCCGAGATTGTCCCCGCCCCACCTGACCGGGGCCCGTCCAGGACGTGAACGACGGCGGTGACGTCCGGCACGTCGGGCCGGGACCTAGGAGGCGAAGGCGTCCACGCCGGTGAGCTCGGCGGAGACCGTCCAGAGGCGTGCGGCCTGCTCGGGGTCGACGGCGTGCGGGCGGACGCCGGACGACCCCTCGGTCGCGAGCGGGGCGACGTCGCAGTCCTCGCAGTAGACGCCGCCGAGGCCGTCGAGCTGCGGCGAGGTGGCGGCCCAGACCTGGGTGGCGGCGCCCTGCGCGGGGGTCTTGAACGACGGGTTGAGGGGGTTGCCCTCCTCGTCGATCCAGCCCTTGTCGACCATCTCCTGCTTCGGGAGGTGGCGCTGGAGCGGCGTCAGGATGCCGCCCGGGTGCAGCGAGAACGCCCGGACGCCCGCGTCCTGGCCGAGCGCGTCGAGGTGCACCGCGAACAGGGCGTTCGCCGTCTTGGCCTGGCCGTAGGCCCTCCACTTGTCGTAGCCCTGCTCGAGCTGGAGGTCGTCCCAGACCATGGGGCTGTTCTTGTGGCCCGACGACGACACCGAGACGACGCGGGCGCCGCCGGTGGCGATCGCGGGCCAGAGCCGGTTGACGAGCGCGAAGTGGCCGAGGTGGTTGGTGGCGAGCTGGGCCTCCCAGCCGGGGCCGACGCGCGTCTCGGGGCACGCCATGATGCCGGCGTCGTCGATCATCAGGTCGATCGAGCGGCCGGACGCGAGGAAGCGGTCGGCGAACGCCGCGACGCTCGCCAGGTCGCCGAGGTCCAGCTCGTCGACCTCCACGCCGTCGATCCCGTCGAGTCGCTCGCGCGCCGCGTCGGGCCGGCGCGCGGGGACGACGACGTGGGCGCCGGCCCCGGCGAGCGCCCGGGTGGTCTCCAGGCCGAGACCGGAGTAGCCGCCGGTGACGACCGCCAGCCTCCCGCCGAGGTCGATCCCGGCGAGGACCTCGTCCGCGGTGGTGTCGGCGCCGAAGCCGGATCCGATGGGCTGCTGGGGGGTGCGCATGACCGCGACGCTACGACCTCGAGCGCGGGGCGGCACGACCGCCTGCACGGTGACGTCGCCACAGGACGGCGAGGACGATCGCGACCACCACGACGGCGGCGACCACCTCGCCGCCCCGACCGAGACCGGTCTCGAGGCGGCGGTACGACGCGCCGGCCAGGTAGCCCGCGACGCCCACGACGCCCACCCACAGCGCCCCGCCCACGACGTTGGACACGGTGAAGGTCGTGCGGTGCATGCCCGCCATCCCGGCCACGCCCGGCACCAGCGCCCGTAGGGCCGCGGCCCAGCGCCCGACCACGACGGCCAGCCCGCCGCGTCGACGCACGAGGTCGAGGGCGCGGTCGAGGCCCCCGCCCGCGCGGACCCGCTCGGGAACGCGCTCGACCAGCGACGGTCCCCAGCGGCGTCCGACCAGGTAGCCCACCTGGTCCCCGAGCGCCGCACCCAGGGTGCCGACGACCAGCACCGACCAGAGCGGGATCGACCCGCCGTGCGCGACGACCCCACCCACGATGATCGCGATCTCCCCGGGCACGACCAGCCCGACGAACGCGGACGCCTCGACGGCCGGGAGGGCGAAGACCAGCAGCAGCACGACCCACGGCGGGAGCGACACCAGGGCGTCGACGACTCCGGACACAGGAGGTCTCCTCGATCGGCACGGGCCTGACGCGTCGATCCTGCCACCGGTGCGAGGAGGGCTAACGTCGAGGACGTGCAGACGACCGCGCGGTCCGCGTCCTCACCACCGTGGCGCCCGATGAGCGCCGAGCACCCGCACGCGGGCGGGGTCGTCGCCGTGGTCGGGGCCGTCGGGATCGTGTTCGGCGACATCGGCACCAGCGTCCTGTACGCGATGGGCACGGTGCTGCGCGAGGGGACGTCCCGCGGGCGGCCTCTCGATCCCGAGATCGTCTACGGGATGACCTCGACGGTGATCTGGTCGATGCTCCTCATCGTCACGGTGCTCTACGTCCGGCTGCTGCTGCGGGCCGACAACGACGGCGAGGGCGGGCTGCTCGCGCTGCTCGGCCTGCTGCGCGGACACGTCCGGACCGGGCGTGCGGCGGCGGTGCTGGCGCTGCTCGGCATGGTGGGAGCGGCGATGTTCCTGGGCGACAGCGTCATCACGCCGGCGATCTCGGTGCTCTCGGCCGCCGAGGGGCTCGAGCTGGCCTACCCGTCCCTCGCCCGCGCCGTGGTGCCGCTGGCCCTGGTGGTGCTCGCGGGCCTGTTCGTCCTGCAGCGCTTCGGCACCAGCCGGATCGGCCGGCTGTTCGGGCCGGTGATGATGCTCTGGTTCGCCGCGATCGCGGTGCTGGGGGTGGGCGCGATCGTGCGGGAGCCGTCGGTGCTCCAGGCGCTGTCGCCGCACTGGATCGTGCTCTACGTGCGCGACGAGCCGCTCGTCGCGTTCCTGTCCCTCGGCGCGGTCGTGCTCGCCGTCACCGGCGCCGAGGCGCTGTACGCCGACCTCGGTCACCTCGGACGTCAGGCCATCACCCGGGGCTGGCTGTTCGTGGTGTTCCCCGCGCTGGTGCTCAGCTACCTCGGTCAGGCGGCGGCGGTCGTCCGCGACCCGTCGGCCGCGGGCAACCCGTTCTTCGCCCTCGTGCCGTCGTGGGGCCGGCTGCCGATGGTGGCCCTGGCCACCCTGGCCACGATCATCGCGTCGCAGGCGGTGATCTCGGGGGCGTTCACGGTGGTGCACCAGGCGACCCGGCTCGGCTTCCTGCCGCCGCTGAGGACCCTGCACACCTCGCGCAGCAACGTCGGCCAGATCTACCTGCCCGCGGTGAACTGGATGCTCGCAGTGGTGGTGCTCGTCCTCGTCGTCGTGTTCGGCAGCTCGGCGTCGCTCGCGTCGGCGTACGGGGTGGCGGTGACCACGACCATCACCGTCACCACGTCGATGTACCTGACGCTCACCTGGCAGCGCGAGCGCCGCGTCACCGGGAGCCTGGTGGTCGCGGGCGCGATCCTCCTGGTCGTGCTCGTGTTCCTGGCGGCCAACGTGCCGAAGGTCGAGTCCGGCGGCTGGCTGCCGCTCGGGCTGGGCGTGGTGATCGTGGTGGTGATGTCGACCTGGCGGGCCGGCCAGGGACGCATCGACGTCGCCCGGCACCACCACGAGACCTCGGTCCGCGCGATCCTCGACGAGGTCGCCGACGAGTCGTCGGCGACCCACCGCACGCCGGGCAGCGCGGTCTTCTTCACCCGCCACCCCGGGCTCGCACCGATGGCGATGTGCACCTCGGTCCAGCAGAACCACGTGCTCCACCAGCAGGTGGTCCTGCTGAGCTGGAGCACCGCCGACACCCCGGCGGCGCCCGCGGACCGTCGCGTCGTGGTCGACCTGCTCGGGGACGCGGGCGACGGCGTCGTGCAGGTCACGGCCGTGTTCGGCTACCGCGAGCGGCCCGACGTCATCGGGGTCCTGGAGCGGGCCCGCGAGCTGGCCGACGGAGAGCTGGACGACCTCGACCCGTCCGAGGCGGTGTTCTTCGTGTCGCTCCCCGTGGTGCAGTTCAGCACCGCCAGCGACATGGCGCGGTGGCGCCAGCGGCTGTTCCTCGCCGTCACGCGGATGGTGCCCGACCCGGTCGAGCTGCTGCGGCTGCCGCGTGACCGCACCGTCGTCGTCGGGCGGGAGCTCACGCTCTGACCCCGACGGGCGCGGCGGGGACCGGCGGCGAGAATGGGGCCATGACCGACACCGTTGACGCCGTCCCGACCACCTGGAACGCCTCGGGCGAGTACGAGGACATCCGCTACGAGACCACCGACGACGGCATCGCCAAGATCACGATCTGCCGCCCCGAGGTGCACAACGCCTTCCGCCCGCAGACGATCGTCGAGATCTCGCAGGCGCTCACGGTGGCGCGCGAGGACACGTCGGTCGGCGTCATCATCCTCACCGGCGAGGGCGACAAGGCGTTCTGCTCCGGCGGGGACCAGCGCGTCCGGGGCGACAGCGGCTACCAGAGCGAGGCCGGCGCGGTCGGCCGGTTCCACGTCACCGACCTGCACGTGCAGATGCGCCGCTGCCCCAAGCCGATCGTGGCCATGGTCGCCGGCTGGGCCATCGGCGGCGGCCACGTGCTGCACCTCGTCGCCGACCTGACGATCGCCGCCGACAACGGCCGCTTCGGCCAGGTGGGCCCCAAGGTCGGCTCGTTCGACGGCGGCTTCGGCGCCAGCGTGCTGTCGCAGCTCGTCGGGATGAAGAAGGCCAAGGAGATCTGGTTCCTGTGCCGCCAGTACGACGCCGCCGAGGCCCTCGAGATGGGCCTGGTCAACACCGTCGTGCCGCTCGCGGACCTGGAGACCGAGACGGTGAAGTGGTGCCGCGAGATGCTCGCGCTGTCCCCGTTCGCCCTGCGCCTCCTCAAGGCCAGCTTCCACGCGGCCGAGGACGGCTACGCCGGCATCCAGCAGCTCGCCCACGACACCAACCTGCTCTTCTACGGCTCCGAGGAGGCGCAGGAGGGGCGCGACGCGTTCAAGGAGCGCCGCACGCCCGACTTCACCCAGTTCCCCCGCCGCGCCTGACCTGAGGGTCCCGGCATCCCGCCTGACTGCGTCGCTCGGGGCTCCGACGGACACGAACGGTTCGGTGTCGGGATCGTGGCCGGCCCGGGGTCTCGGTGGGTGAGACGATCCGGCGCTGACCATGGCAAACAGGTGCCTCACACGGTGTATTCACCACGGGAAGCGCCCGTTTCCCTTGGTCGGTGTGACGCCTGTGGCGGGTGGGGTGGGCCGGTCCACCCACCGAGACGGCCACCCGGCCGCAGGGAGTCGGCGGCGCGGCCCCGTCCGTAGGTGCCTGTCGGTGAGTACCCCGGCGGCGCCGCACTCGAACCGTGGGCGCGGTCAGTCGCCGTCGGTGCGGTGCCACCGGGGTGCTCGAAGGACGAAGGGCGCAGCGAGGGACGGGGCCGCGGGGTGTCGGGCTTGTGGCCGGCCTCGGGTCTTGGTGGGTGAGACGATCCGGCGCTGACCGTGGCAAACAGGTGCTTCACACGGTGTATTCACCACGGGAGGCACCCGTTTGCCTCGGTCGGTGTGACGCCTGTGGCGGGTGGGGCGAGCCGGTCCACCCACCGAGACGGTCACCCGGCCGCAGGGAGTCGGCGGCGCGGACCCGTCCGTAGGTGCCTGTCGGTGTGCACCCCGGCGGCGCCGCACCCGACCCGTCGGCGCGGTCGGTCGCGGTGGAGCTGGGGTGCTCGCACGTCGAAGGGCGCAGCGAGGAACGGGCCCGCGGGATGTCGGGCTCGTGGCCGGACACAGGTCTTGATGCGCGAGACGATCCGGCGCTGACCATGGCAAACAGGTGCTTCACACGGTGTATTCACCACGGGAAGCGCCCGTTTGCCTCGGTCGGTGTGACGCCTGTGGTGGGTGGTGCCAGCCGGTCCACCCACCGAGACAGCCACCCGGCCGCGGGGAGTCGGCGGCGCGGCCCCGTCCGTAGGTGCCTGTCGGCGAGCACCCCGGCGGCGCCGCACTCGAACCGTCGGCGCGGTCGGCCGCGGTGGAGCTGGGGTGCTCGCACGTCGAAGGGCGCAGCGAGGGACGGGGCCGCGTGGTTTCGGGATGGTGGCCGGCCTCGGGTCTTGGTGGGTGAGACAACTCAGCGCTGAGCATGGCAAACAGGTGCTTCCCACGGTGTATTCACCACGGGAAGCACCCGTTTGCCGTGGTCGGCGTGCCCCCTGTGGCAGGTGGGGCGGGCTGGTCCACCCACCGAGACGGCCACCCGGCTGCCACGAGGAACTACCGCCGGCCTCGTCCGTAGGTGCCTGTCGATGAGCACCCCAGCGGCGTCGCACCCGAGGCGCCGGCGCGGTCGGCCGTCGTCGCCGCGACGCGTGGCCGGCCGAGCGCCGGACCCCTCAGGACAGGAAGTCGCGCACCATCGGCAGCAGGTAGTCGGCGCGGAGGGTAACGGTCATGTGGGTGGTGCCGGGGAGGATGGCCAGGCGGGCGCCGGGGATCTTCTCGACCATCTGCGCGGCGTGGGCGTTGGTCGTGAAGTCGTGGTCGCCCTGGACGACCAGCGTGGGCGCGGCGATGGTGGCGAGCTGCTCGTCGGACCAGCCGACCAAGGTGGCGCCGAGGCCCTGCATCTTGGCCAGGAAGTCGTCGAAGTGCTCGGGGTGGGGCGAGAGCGCGTCGTAGGTCCGGCGCATCTCGGCGAAGTCGTCCGCGGTGGGCATCCGGGTGGACGTGGCCATCTTCCCGGGGTCGGTGAGGTCCTCGTGGATGCCGGAGGTGTCGACCGACGCCGAGATCGGCACGATCGACCGGACACGCGACGGGTGGCTGATGGCCAGCTCGATCGCGATCGCGCCGCCGAGGCTGTGGCCGAGGACGTCGGCCGACTCGATGCCGAGGTGGTCGAGCACCGCGACGACGTCGGCGGCGAAGGTCCCGACGCTCATCGGACGGTCGGTGTCGTTGGTGCGGCCGTGGCCCTGGAGCTCGATGCCGATCACCTGGCGGGTCTCGGCGAGCGTGGGCAGCAGGGCGTGGAAGTCGAGGTCGATGGCCAGCACGCCGCCGTGCAGCAGCACGAGCGGAGGTCCCTCGCCGTGCACCTCGTGGTAGACGCGGACGCCGTCGACGTCGACGTGGCCGCTGCTGGTGGGCCCGGTCGGGGTGAGGGGCGTGGGGGTCATCTCGGTTCCTCCTGCGTCGTGGACCGGTCGTCGGCCGCACCAGGTCAGACCGGCGGGCCGGTCGGGACTGAGCGGGTCAGCGGCCTCGCGTGAGGTACCGCTCGAGGACGTCGACCACGAGGGCGTGGTCGTCGCGCTGGGGCAGGCCGGACACCGCGACGGTGCCGACGCAGCCGGTGCCGCGGACGAGCACCGGGAACGCGCCGCCGTGGGCGGCGTAGACGCCGGGGTCCAGACGCGACCTGTCCTCGAAGGTGCCGCCGGCGACGCGGAACTGCTCGCCCACGAGCAGCGAGGAGTGGGCGTAGCGGTCGACGACGGCGCACTTGCGCTCGAGCCAGCCGTCGTTGTCGGCCGAGGCGCCGGGCAGCGCGGCGTGGAACAGCCGCTGGCCGTTGCGACGCACCGACATGGCCACCGGCAGCGACTGCGCCAGCGCCGCGTCGCGGAGTGCGACACCCACCTCCCAGGCGACGGTCTCGTCGAACGCGTCGAAGACCAGGCGGTCCTCCTGCGCGAGCAGCTCGTCGAGCAGGGTGCGGTCGGTGCTCATGCGACCACCTCCACCGACGTGCCGGAGGTGGCGCTGCGGCGTGCGGCGTCGAGCACCACCGCGGTGGCGACGGCGTCGGCGGGGTCGACCGGCACCGGGCCCTCGCCGCGGACGGCCCTTGCGAACGCGGGGTAGTAGACGTCCCACGCACCGCGCTCCAGCTCGACCGTGGTGGTGACACCGGCCCGGTGCAGCCGGCCGGCGGCGGACGCGGGCTCGCGCCCCCAGGCGTCGGTGCCGGCCGGGCTCGCCCCGGTGAGGAGCACCTCCTCCTGCGAGTCGGCGGCCGGCGCGACGAACGAGGCGTCGGTGCCCGTCACGCGGAACCGGGGGCCGGGCGCGTGCTGGCCCCAGCTGCCCCAGAGGTGCGAGATCGCACCACCGGCGTGGCGCAGCGCCAGGAAGACGTCGTCGTCGAGCCCGCTCTCGCGGGTGCGCCACTCGGCGTGCACCGACGTGACGGGACCGAGGAGCACGAGCGCCTGGTCCACCAGGTGGCTGCAGAAGTCGAGCAGGACGCCGGCGCCGGCCGCGCCGGGGCCGTCGTCGGGCGCGTACCGCTCGAACCGCGACTCGAACCGGCGCACCTGGCCGAGCACGCCCTCGTCGACCAGCCGGCGCACGGTGAGGAACTCGGAGTCCCACCGCCGGTTCTGGTAGGGGCTGAGCGCGAGGCCGTGACGCTCGGCGAGCGCGAGGCTGGTGCGTGCCGCCGCGGCGTCGAGCGCGAACGGCTTGTCGCAGGCGACGGCCAGCCCGAGGCCGAGGGCCTCGTCGGTGACGCTGCTGTGGGTGTCGGCGGGGGTGGAGATCGCCACCGCCTCCACGCCCGCGTCGACGAGGTCCTGCAGCGAGCCCACCGTCGCGACGGTCGGGTGCTCGCGGGCGACGAGGGCGCGCCGCTCGTCCGACGACGTGACCACCGCGACGAGCTCGCACTCGGCGGCGCCCGCGAGCAGCGGGGCGTGGAAGTACCGGCCGCCGAAGCCGTAGCCGACCAGTCCGAACCTGACGGGCTCCATGCGTGCTCCTGTCGTCGCGCGACGAGGACGTCCCGTCGGCCGCGCCCAGTGTGGCGGACGCCTCGGACACCGGCCCCGCAGGCCGGTCGGACATGGCCCGGACGGGCCATCTTCGGCGCGCGTGCTCGACCGTAGCGCCAGCGAGACGTGCCCGTAACAGGGAAAACCTAGGTTCGTGGGGCGTGGGCACGGAGGACCGCCCGCGCCCCCGATCGCACCCACGCCGCCCTGCGCCCCCACAGGAGAACCATGACCGCGAACCCCACCCGCATGAACGCCATCACCGAGGTGAAGGCCTACGTCCCGCCGAAGGTGTCCTTCGTGCCGGGCGAGACGCCGGGTCAGGTCTACGGCGAGAACGTCTTCAGCGTCACCGAGATGCAGAAGCGTCTGCCCAAGTCGATCTTCAAGTCGGTCGTGGCCACCATCGAGCGCTCCGAGCGCCTCGACCCCGTCGTCGCCGACGCGGTCGCGTCGGCCATGAAGGACTGGGCGATGGAGAAGGGTGCGACGCACTACGCGCACGTCTTCTACCCGCTGACCGGCTTCACGGCCGAGAAGCACGACAGCTTCCTCGAGCCCGTGGGCGACGGCACCGCGATCACCGAGTTCGCCGGCAAGACGCTGATCCAGGGCGAGCCCGACGCCTCCAGCTTCCCCAACGGCGGCCTGCGCAACACCTTCGAGGCGCGCGGCTACACCGGCTGGGACGTGATGAGCCCGGCCTACGTCCTGGAGAACCCCAACGGCACCACGCTGTGCATCCCGACGTTCTTCGTCTCGATGACCGGTGAGGCGCTGGACCACAAGACGCCGCTGCTGCGCTCGCAGCAGGCGATGTCGATCCACGCCGAGCGCGTGCTGCGCCTGTTCGGCCACGCCGACCCCGAGCGCGTCGTGTCCTTCTGCGGGCCCGAGCAGGAGTACTTCCTGGTCGACAGCCACTTCTTCTTCCAGCGTCCCGACCTGCTCAACGCGGGCCGCACCCTGTTCGGCGCCAAGCCCCCCAAGGGCCAGGAGTTCGACGACCACTACTTCGGTGCCGTCCCCGAGCGCGTGCTGGGCTTCATGATGGACACCGAGCGCGAGCTGTTCAAGCTCGGCATCCCGGTCAAGACCCGCCACAACGAGGTCGCGCCCGGGCAGTTCGAGGTCGCGCCGATGTTCGAGAAGTCCAACCTCGCCTCGGACCACCAGCAGCTGCTGATGACCACCTTCAAGGCGGTCGCGCGCCGGCACGGCATGGAGTGCCTGTTCCACGAGAAGCCGTTCGACGGCGTCAACGGCTCGGGCAAGCACGTCAACTTCTCGCTGGGCAACGGCGCGCAGGGCAACCTGCTCCTGCCCGGCGACACCCCCCACGACAACGCGCAGTTCCTCGTGTTCTGCGCCGCCGTGATCCGCGCGGTGCACCTGTACGGGGGCCTGCTGCGCGTCTCGGTGGCCTCGGCGAGCAACGACCACCGCCTGGGCGCCAACGAGGCCCCGCCGGCGATCATCTCGATCTTCCTCGGCGAGCAGCTGGCCGACGTGTTCGACCAGATCGCCAAGGGCGGCGCCACCCGCTCCAAGGAGAAGGGGACGCTCATCGTCGGCGTCGACACGCTCCCCGACCTCACGAAGGACCCGGGCGACCGCAACCGCACCAGCCCGTTCGCGTTCACCGGCAACCGGTTCGAGTTCCGCGCGCCCGGCTCGCTGCAGACCGTCGCGGGCCCGATGGTCATGCTCAACACGATCATGGCCGAGTCGCTCGACCACTGCGCCAGCGTGCTCGAGGAGGCCGTCGCCGCCGGCACCGACTTCAACGAGGCGGTGCAGGACCTGCTCACCGACATCGTCAGCGACCACGGCTCGGTCGTGTTCAACGGCAACGGCTACTCCGAGGAGTGGGAGGTCGAGGCCGAGCAGCGCGGGCTCGCGAACCTGCGCACCACGGTCGACGCGCTGCCCGAGCTGATCACGCCCGAGGCCGTCGAGCTGTTCGGCAGGTACGGCGTCTTCAACGAGCGCGAGATGCACAGCCGCTACGAGGTCGGCATCGAGCAGTACGTGATGAGCGTCGGCGTGGAGGCCAACATCACGCTGGAGATGGCGAGCACGATCATCCTGCCCTCGGCCCTGCGCTACCAGACCGAGCTGGCCCAGAACGTGGCCGCGCTCACGGCCGCCGGCGTCGACGCGGACACCTCGACGCTGCTGTCGGTGTCGGCCCCGGTGTCGGACCTGCGCTCCGCGATCGGCGAGCTCGGCTCGGCGATCGCGCAGGACCACGACGAGGACGGCATCACCGCCGCCGCCTACTGCCGCGACGTGGTGCTGCCCGCCATGGCCGCCGTGCGGGCCGCGACCGACGTGCTCGAGACCATGGTCGCCGACGACCTGTGGCCGCTCCCGACGTACCAGGAGATGCTCTACATCCGCTGACCTGAGCACCGACGCCCGCCCCCGACCGACGAGGTCGCCGGGCGGGCGTCGTGTGTCCGGACCTCCTAGGCTCGCCCCATGGCCAGGCTCTACACCGATGCGACCATCGACCCCACCAAGCTCGAGCTCCTGCAGGAGTGGGCGCCCACCCGTCCGTGGTTCGACGGCACCCCGGGCGCGGCGATCGAGCAGCTCGCGAGCTACCGGTTCGACGACCCGGACGGCCAGGTCGGCCTCGAGACCGTGCTCGTCCGCGCCGGCGACGGACCCGTCCTGCACGTGCCGATCACCTTCCGCGACGCGCCGCTCGAGGGCGCCGAGTCGTCCCTGATCACCACGATGGAGCACTCCGTCCTCGGCCGTCGCTGGGTCTACGACGCCACCGGTGACCCGGTCTGGGTCGCGGCCCTCAGCACCGCCGTGCTCACCGGCGGCATCCAGGCCGACCAGATGATCGGCCCCGACGACGACCTGCGTCCGCGCGACCCCACCGCCACCGTGGCGGGCAGCGGGACGCCGGGCACCGAGGTGCCCGCGGTCGGCTCGCTGACGTCGGAGGACACCGCGACGACCACGGTGATCGCCACGTCCGCGCTGGAGATCACCCTGACGCGGGTGCTGGGCGACCGCCCCGTCGCGGACGGGTCGCCGGTGCTGCTGGGCTCGTTCGGCGACCGCGAGGGCGTGCTGCTCGCGGTCGTGCGCCCGCTGTAGCCCCGCTCAGAGGGGCAGGGGACGCTGGGCGCCGCACGCGCACTCGTCGGCCAGCACGATCCACGGGGAGCCGGGGGCGGTGCCGCCCGTGCGGAATCGGTGCATCCCGAGGCGGCAGCGCAGGACCGGGAGCCGGGCGGCGGTGACGGTCAGCAGGCTCATGTGGGACAGGAGCGTGACCTGCGGACGAGTGATACGTCGCACCGTCCCCCACCTCCCCGAGTCGTCGATGCAGGTCCGATCGGTCGGGGGCGCGCCGACCTGAGGGGTTCGGCGGGCGAGGCGTCAGGTCGACGAGGCCAGCGCCGAGAGGGTCAGCAGCTGGCGGCGCATCATCACCAGGTCGCCCCAGGCGAGCGCGGTCATCACCGGGCGGGGGAGCGCCCGCACCCTGAGCACCGCGAGCAGGCGGCTCCCGCCCGCACGGGGCTCCACCCGGTAGGTCACGGCCATGTCGCCCGAGGCACGTGCCACCCGCGACGGCGGGAGGGTCAGCGTGATCTCCTCGCCGTCGACGAAGGACTGCAGGCGGAAGACGGTCGCGACCTGCTGCCCGACCTCGAGCCGCTCCAGCCCGGGCGTCAGCGTGCGGGGGCTCCGGCGACCGAGGTTGTCGACCAGGTCGTAGCTGTAGGGCGCCGCGCGCAGCTGGCACAACCAGCGGAACGTGTGCGCCGGCGAGGCGTCGACGTCGACCCCGCGCAGCCACCGACCGGCGGCCCCGGGACGCAGCTCGTCGCAGGTGTAGCTCGCGGCGACCTCGGCGTCGGTGACGCCCCAGCGCACGGCTCGCCCCGTGCCCGGCGTCTGGTCCACGTCGCCCATCATCGCCCGATCGAACGACCTCTGCGCGACGACGGTCGTCCGATCGGGTGGGACCGAGGGGCCGTGCTTGACGGCGCGGGTACTCCGCCGTAGACCGGGAGGGACGGCACCGGCCGTCGGCCGCTCGGAGCCCAGCCCCGAGGAGAGCCATGACCCAGACCACCGAGCCCGGGACCGACCCCGGCGCCGACGACCGCGCCCTGAAGTCCCGGCACGCCACCATGTGGGCGCTGGGCGACTACCCCACCCTCGCCGCCGAGGTGATCGCCGACCTCGGGCCGACCCTGGTGGAGGCGTGCGGGATCACCCTCGGTGACCGCGTTCTCGACGTCGCAGCCGGCTCGGGCAACGCGGCGATCCCCGCGGCGCTCGCCGGCGCGGACGTGACCGCCACCGACCTCACCCCCGAGCTCCTGGAGGCGGGTCGCGCCGCAGCCGGCGCGCGCGGGGCCCGGCTGGAGTGGCGCCGGGCCGATGCCGAGGCGCTCCCGTTCGCGGACGACACGTTCGACGTCGTCATGTCGTGCGTCGGCGTGATGTTCGCGCCGCACCACCAGCGGGGTGCGGACGAGATGGTGCGCGTGTGCCGCCCCGGCGGCACCATCGGCCTGCTGAGCTGGACGCCGGCCGGGTTCGTCGGGCAGATGTTCGGGGCCCTGCGCCCCTACGTCCCGCCGCCGCCCGCAGGCGTCGACCCACCGCCCCTGTGGGGCGACGCCGAGCACGTGCGCGACCTCCTGGGTGACCGGGTCGTCGACGTCGACGCGCGTCGGCAGACGCTGTGCGTCGACCGGTTCGGCACACCGGCGCAGTTCCGCGACTACTTCAAGACCGCCTACGGCCCGGTCGTCGCCGCCTACGCGCAGCTGCCCGACGCCGAGGCCGCGACCGACCTCGACACCGACCTCGACGCCCTCGCCGCCCGGCACCTCGATGGGGAGGCGATGGACTGGGAGTACCTGCTGCTCACCTGCCGCGTCCGGGACTGAGCACGAGGTCGACCCACCTGAGCACCCGGACGGGTGCCGGCCGAGCCGTCGGTGCGCCACGCTGGGCCCATGAGCGACGACGTCCCCACGCCCCGGCAGCGTCTGGTCGGGTTCGTCGTGGCGGCCGTGGTCCTCGCGGTCGTCGGCGTCGTCGCGGCCGACGCGGTGGCCGCCGCGGGCCTGCTCGGTGCGCCGGGGCTGTGGCTCGTGGTGGGCGTGGTGGCGATCGGTCGACCCCGCCTCGCGGGCGGTGTGCTCGTGCTGGGGGTGGTCGCGCTCGGCGGCGCGGTGGTGGGGTCGTCCGACGACCAGCTCCGTGGGTTCGCCACCCTCGCGACCCTGCTCGCCGCCGCGGGCGGGTCGTTCGCCTGGGGCGCCGGTTCGGCGGTGCACCTCGCGGTGGCCCGGGTCCGCCGGTCGCGCCGCGAGGAGTCGGCTCGCGACCGTGCCGGCGGGTGGGACACGATGCCTCCATGAGCAGCACACCGGACGACGGCGCCGCGGGCGCCCAGCACCTCCCCTCGCGCGAGCAGGTGGTGGGCCACGGCGTCGCCTGGTCGGCGCGGTGGGCCGGCCGGCTGATCGTCGTCGCCGTGGGCCTGGTCGTGCTCGGCCTCGTCGTCGAGCGGGTGTGGAGCATCCTGCTGCCGGTCGTCCTCGGCCTCGTGGTCGCCACCCTGCTGGAGCCGCCTGCCCGCCTGCTGCACCGCCGGCTCCGGGTGCCCCACGGGGCGGCCTCAGGCCTGGTCGTGGTGGCCGCGATCCTCGTGGTCGGCCTGGTCATCACCTTCCTCGCCTCCACCATCGTCGACCAGGTCGCCGAGGTGGTCACCAGCGCCGCCGACGGGCTGGACGAGCTCGCCCGGATCGTCCGCGGCACGGGCGTCGACGTCAGCCAGTCCCAGCTCGACACCGCGATCGCCGCGGTCCAGGACCGTCTGCAGTCCAGCGCGTCCTCGATCGCCTCGGGCGTGCTGGTCGGCGTCGGCGCGGTGACCAACACCCTGGTCAACCTCGTCCTGACGCTGGTGCTCGCCTTCTTCTTCGTCAAGGACGGGCACCGGTTCGTGCCGTGGCTCGCGGCGAGCGCCGGACCGAGCGCCGGCCCGCACGTGGCGGAGGTCCTGCACCGGTCCTGGTCGGCCCTCGGCCACTTCGTCCGGACGCAGGCGCTGGTCGGGCTCATCGACGCGGTCCTCATCGGCGCGGGCCTCGCGATCGTCGGCGTGCCGCTGGTCCTGCCCCTGGCGGTCCTCACGTTCGTGGCCGCGTTCGCGCCCATCGTCGGTGCCATCACCGTCGGCGCCCTCGCGGTGCTGGTGGCCCTGGTCTCCAACGGCTGGGTGGCCGCCCTCGTCGTCGCGGGCATCGTGCTGCTCGTCCAGCAGCTCGAGGGCAACGTGCTCCTGCCGTTCCTGCAGGGACGCAGCCTCGGCCTGCACGCCGTCGTGGTGCTGCTCGCCGTGGTGCTCGGCTCGACGCTGTTCGGCGTCGCCGGGGCGTTCCTGTCGGTGCCGTTCGTGGCCGTGGCCGCCGTGCTGGTGCGCTACCTGAACGAGGTGGTGGCCGCGCGGTCGGCTCCGGCGCCGTCGCCGGCGAGCGCGGCGGCCGAGGCGGACGCCGAGGCCGACGCCGAGCAGGCGTCCCGGGGCTGAGCCCGTGCGCGTGCGGACCGGAGGGTGCGGCGATCCCGGACGAGGCGGGCCGGTGTTGACTGGTCGGCAATGACCCGGCCGCGCGTCGGCCCCGTTCGTGAGGAGAGCCCGTGCACATCGGTGTCGACAGCTTCGTGGCCGCAGTGACCGACCCGTCGACGGGGGAGGAGATCGGCGCCGAGAAGCGGATGGAGCACCTCCTCGAGGAGATCGCGCTGGCCGACGAGGTGGGTCTGTACTCGTTCGGCATCGGGGAGCACCACCGCAGCGAGTACTACGACTCCGCGCCGGCGGTCATCCTGGCCGCAGCGGCGGCCCGCACGTCGCGGATCCGGCTCGGCAGCGCGGTCAACGTGCTGTCGGCCGCCGACCCGGTGCGGGTGTTCCAGGAGTACGCGACCCTCGACCTGATCTCGAAGGGGCGGATCGACCTCGTCGTCGGACGGGGGTCGTTCACCGAGGCGTTCCCGCTGTTCGGGCTCGACCTCGCCGACTACGACACCCTGTTCACCGAGAAGCTCGACCTCCTGCTCCGCATCCGCGAGTCGACCAACGTCACCTGGTCCGGACGGCACCGCCCCGCCCTGCGCGGCCAGGGCGTGTACCCGCGCCCCGTGCAGGAGAGGCTGCCGGTCTGGATCGGCGTCGGCGGCACCCCCGCGTCCTTCGCGCGTGCGGGCCACCTCGGGCTGCCGCTGATGGTGGCGATCATCGGCGGCCAGCCCCGTCAGTTCGCGCCCATGATCGAGCTCTACCGGCAGTCCGGGGCCCAGGCGGGCCATGCCCCCGAGGACCTCCAGGTGGGGCTGCACGTGTTCGGCTTCGTCGCCGACAGCGTCGAGGCGGCGTCCGACACCATCTACCCGGGCTGGAACGAGATGTTCACCAAGATCTCGCGCGAGCGCGGGTTCTCCGCGCCCTCGCGCCTGCAGTTCAACAACACCGCCGGACCCGACGGCGCCTTCTTCATGGGCGACCCCGACACGCTCGCGGCCAAGATCGTCCGCATCTCCGAGCAGCTCGGCGGCGTCGACCGGATCTCGCTGCAGATGACCAACCCGCGCCTGGCCCACTCGGACCTCCTGCGCGGCATCGAGCTCCTCGGCACCCAGGTCGCCCCGCTCGTCGCCGACGCCTGAGGTCCCCCGACGAGTCGGTGCGACTACTCGTCGTCGTGGCCGCGCCGCTCGTGGTCCGGGCCGAGGCGGTCGGGCTCGAGGGTCGACAGGGCGGCGCGCAGGAACCGGGTGAGGACGGGCGACCGGCGCTCGCCGCGCCGCCAGAGCACCACGGCCTCGACCGGCGCCGTCGGCTCCGACAGCCGGACCACCCGGACCGGTGACGACGCGCCGCCCACGGCGGACGCGACCGACGACGGCACCAGCGCGAACCCGCTGCCGCCCTCCACCAGGCGGACCGTCGTCTCCATGCTCGTCAGCCGGCGGCGGACGGGCGGCTCGACGCCCTCGCGCTCCCACACCTCCCGCGCCTGCTGCGCGACGCCGGGGAACCCGTCGTGCACGACCGGGGCGAGCCACCGCTCCGACGCGAGCCGGCCAAGCGCGACGTCGTCGGCGCCCGCGAGGGCGTGCGCGGCGGGCACGACGGCGACGAGGGGCTCGCGCCTGATCATCGCGACCTCGAGGTCGCGGGCGTGCAGGCGCTCCAGGTGGGAGGCGCGGGAGCAGTAGACCAGGCCGACGTCGCACGTGCGCCCGCGGACGAGGTCGACCACGTCGGGCTCGACCGCGTCGACGACCTCGGTGGTCACGTCGGGGGTGAGGGCGTCGAAGCGCTGCAGGAGCGAGGGGAGGAGCTCCCAGGCGCAGCCCGGTGACGCCGCGATCGACAGGCTGCCCTGGGTGCCGGTGCCGACCGAGCGGACGCTGGCCTCGGCGTCCTCGAGGTCGGCGAGGATCGTGCCCGCGCGGGCGACGAGGTGCTCGCCGGCCTCGGTCGGCTCGACGCCGCGTCCGTGGCGCTCGAGCAACGACACCCCCAGCTCGCGCTCGAGCTGGGCGATCGAGGCCGACAGCGGGGGCTGCGTCATGTGCAGGCGGGCCGCGGCCCGGGTGAACGACCGCTCCTGCACCACGGCGGTGAGGTAGCGCAGCTGACGGATCTCCATACGCAGAACCTATAGGAGGCACGCGCGATACATATTGGACGTATGTCAGACCCGGGCCCCATCATCTGTGACATGGCTCACCCCGACCACCGCACCGGCGTCGCGTTCGCGCACGACGTGCTGGCCCAGCGCGTCGTCTTCGGCTCCGGCGCGGCGAGCCGGCTGCTCGCCGAGGAGATCGAGCGGGTCGGCGGCACGAGGGTGCTGCTCGTCGCGTCGCCGTCGGAGGCCGACCTCGCCGCCCGTCTCACCGCCCACCTCGGCGACCGCGTCAGCGTGGTGGCGACCTTCGACGGCGTCCGGCCGCACGTGCCCGTCGCCGTCGCCGAGGCGGCCCGCGCGGTCGCCCGGTCGAGCGGCGCCGACGTCGTGGTCCCGGTCGGCGGCGGCTCCACCACCGGCACCGCCAAGGCCGTCGCCCTCACCGAGCACCTGCCCGTCGTCGCCGTGCCCACCACCTACGCCGGCTCCGAGGCCACGCCGGTGTGGGGGCTCACCGAGGACGGGCGCAAGACCACCGGCGTCGACCCGGTCGTGCTGCCGCGCACGATCGTCTACGACCCCGAGCTGACGCTGACGCTGCCCGTCGCACTGTCGGTCGCGAGCGGGCTCAACGCGCTGGCTCACTGCGTCGACTCGCTCTGGGCGCCGCGGGCCGACCCGCTGAACGCCGCCATCGCCACCGAGGGCATCCGCGCCCTGGCCGCCGGGCTCGTGGCCGTGGTCGACGACCCGGCCGACCTCGACGCCCGCGACCGGTGCCTGTACGGCGCCTACCTGTCCGCGTCGGCGTTCGCCAGCGCGGGGTCCGGCCTGCACCACAAGATCTGCCACGTCCTCGGCGGCGCGCACGACCTCCCGCACGCCGACACCCACGCCGTCGTGCTGCCCCACGTGCTCGCCTTCAACGCGCCGGCCGCGCCGGAGGCCGAGCGGCGGGTCGCCGACGCGCTCGGGGCCGACGACGCGCTCGCCGGGCTCGTGGCGCTCACCCGCCGGCTCGGCGCGCCCCACGACCTCCACAGCCTCGGGCTCGAGGAGCACGACATCGCCGCCGACGCCCGCACCGTGGCCGAGGCGGCCCCACCCAGCAACCCCCGGCCGGTCACCGCGGCCGACGCCGAGCGGATCCTGCGCGCGGCCTGGGCCGGCCTGGACCCCACCAGCGACCCCACCCCCGACCCCACCCCCGACCCCACCCCCCACAAGGAGGAGCGTCGATGAGCGACCCGCAGGTCACGCCCGAGCAGGAGCGGCACGAGCAGGCGGTGACCGACCAGGTGCTCGCCTCGTTCGAGCAGAGCCCGTCACCGCGGCTGCGCGAGCTGATGGAGGCCCTCGTCCGGCACTCGCACGCCTTCGTGCGCGAGGTGCGCCTGACCGAGCCCGAGTGGGCAGCGGGCATCGCGTTCCTCACCCGCTGCGGCCACATCACCGACGACCGCCGGCAGGAGTTCATCCTGCTGTCCGACGTGCTCGGGCTGTCGATGCAGACCGTCACGGTCAACGAGCCGGGCGACCCCCGTGCCACCGAGTCCACGGTGTTCGGCCCCTTCTTCGCCGAGGAGTCGCCCGCCATCGAGCCCGGCGGCGACGCGGCCCAGGGCGCGTCGGGCCAGCCGTGCTGGGTCTCGGGCACGGTCACCGACGTCGACGGCACCCCCGTCGCCGGCGCCCGGATCGACGTCTGGGAGGCCGACGACGACGGCCTGTACGACGTCCAGCACGGAGACGGCCGCGTCACCGGCCGCGCCCACCTCCGGTCCGACGACCACGGCCGCTACGCGTTCTGGTGCGTCACGCCGACCCCCTACCCGATCCCGCACGACGGCCCGGTCGGCGACCTGCTGGCCGCCAACGGCCGCGGCCCGATGCGGGCCTCGCACCTGCACTTCATGGTCGACGCGCCGGGCCTGCACCGCCTGGTCACCCACATCTTCGTGCGCGGCGACGAGCACCAGGACTCCGACGCCGTCTTCGGGGTCAAGGACTCGCTCGTCGTCGACTTCACCGAGCACGCCGCCGACGAGACACCGCCGGACGGGCGCCCCCTCGACACCACCTGGACCCGCGCCGAGTTCGACATCGTGCTGGCGCCCGCCGCGAAGGAGCACACCGCATGACCACCACCGCAGACACGGCCCCGACGGTCGACGACCTGCAGACCGACGTCCTCGTCATCGGCAGCGGCCCCGCCGGCGCGTCGGCGGCGCTGTTCCTCGCCACCTACGGCGTCGAGCACATCGTCATCACCAAGTACCGCTGGACGGCCAACACGCCGCGCGCCCACATCACCAACCAGCGCACCGTCGAGATCATGCGCGACATGGGCATCGAGGACGACGTCGTCGCCGAGGCCACGCCCCACGAGATGATGGGCGACACCGTCTTCTGCAGCAGCCTCGCCGGCGACGAGATCGGCCGCATCCACACCTGGGGCACCCACCCCACGCGCGAGGCCGACTACCGGCTCGCGAGCCCGTCGATGAACTGCGACCTGCCGCAGACCCTGTTCGAGCCGATCCTCGTCGGCCACGCCGCGTCGCGCGGCAGCCGCATCCGCTTCGACACCGAGTACGTCTCGCTCGAGCAGGACGCCGACGGCGTCACCGTCCAGGTCCGCGACCGGCTGTCCGGCCACGCGTACGCGATCCGCGCGAAGTACGTCATCGCCGCCGACGGAGGTCGCAGCAAGGTCGTCTCCGACCTCGCGCTGCCGATGGCCGGCGAGATGGACATCGCCGGCAGCATGAACATCGTCTTCCATGCCGACCTCACCGAGCTCGTCCAGCACCGTCCGAGCGTCCTGTACTGGGTGCTCCAGCCCGGCGCCACCATCGGCGGCATCGGCCTCGGCCTGATCCGGCTGGTCCGGCCCTGGAACGAGTGGCTGATCACCTGGGGCTACGACATCTCCCAGCCCCCGCCCGACCTCGACGACGACATGGCCACCGCGATCGTGCACAACCTGATCGGCGACGACACCATCCCGGTCACGATCCGGTCGCTGTCGCTGTGGGGCAACAACAAGATGTACGCCGAGCGCTACCGCGAGGGCCGCGTGTTCGGCGTGGGCGACGCCGTCCACCGGCACCCGCCGTCGAACGGCCTGGGCTCCAACACCTCGGTCGGCGACTCGTACAACCTCGCCTGGAAGCTGGCCCACGTGATCCAGGGCCTGGCGGGGCCGGGGCTGCTCGACAGCTTCGACGCCGAGCGCGCGCCCGTCGGCGAGCAGATCGTGCTGCGGGCCAACAAGAGCATCGAGGAGTTCGGCGCGGTCCTCGGCGCGCTCGGGCTCGACGAGAGCCAGGACGTCGAGCAGATGCAGGCCAGCATCGCCGCCCGGGCCGACGACTCCGCCGACGGCGCCGAGAAGCGTCGCCGGCTGCGCGAGGCGCTCGAACTCAAGGACTACGAGTTCAACGCGCACGGGGTCGAGCTGGGTCAGCGCTACGCCTCGGGGGCCGTGGTGCCCGACGGCATGCCCGAGCCGGCCTACACGCGCGACCGCGAGCTCTACTACCACCCGACCACCTGGCCCGGAGCCCGCCTGCCGCACTGCTGGCTCGGCGACGAGGGACGCCGCACCAGCACGCACGACGTCGCCGGCCACGGCCGCTTCACCCTGCTCACCGGCATCACCGGGCGCCCGTGGGCGCAGGCCGCCGAGAAGGCCGCCGCCGCGCTCGGCGTCGAGGTGCGCGGCGTCGTCGTCGGTCCCGGCGCCGACTACACCGACCTCTACGACGACTGGTCGCGGCTGCGCGAGGTCGACGAGGACGGCTGCGTGCTCGTCCGTCCCGACAACCACGTGGCCTGGCGCTCGTCGGGCCTCACCGACGACCCGGCCGCCGACCTCGAGGCCGTGCTCCGCTCCGTCCTCGACCGCTGACCCGTCACCTCGCACCCCGAACGCCCCAGGAGAAGACCATGAAGATCCACCGCACCACGCCGGCCGTCGCGCTCGCGGCCGTCCTCAGCCTCGCCGTCACCGCGTGCGGTGGCACCGTCGGCGGCTCGGGCGACGACGCCGAGGGGGGCGACGACACCCTGACCCTGGGGTTCGTCTCGCCCCAGACCGGGCCCCTCGCGGCGTTCGGCGAGGCCGACGCGTTCGTCGTCGAGCAGATGAAGGCCTACTTCGCCGACAACCCGATCGACGTCGGCGGCACCGACACCAAGGTCGAGATCGTCGTCAAGGACGCCCAGAGCGACTCCACCCGGGCCGGCGAGGTGGCCGCCGAGCTGATCAACGAGGACGACGTCGACGTGCTGCTGGCGTCGTCGACCCCCGACATCGTCAACCCCGTCTCCGAGCAGTGCGAGGCCAACTCGGTGCCGTGCATCACCACCGTCGCGCCGTGGCAGCCGTTCGCGATCCGCAGCGGCGACGAGCCGGCCGACCTGAAGTACAGCTACCACTTCTTCTGGGGGCTGGAGGACGTCGCCGCGGTCTACTCCGACATGTGGTCGCAGGTCGACACCAACGGCCAGGCGGGCGGGCTGTTCCCCAACGACCCCGACGGCCAGGCCTGGAGCGCGAACTTCCCGGCACTGGTCGAGCCGTCGGGCACCACGATCGACGACCCCGGCCTGTACCCCAACGGCACCAAGGACTTCTCGTCGCAGATCTCGTCCTACAAGGGCAGCGACATCCTGCTCGGCGTGCCGATCCCGCCGGACTTCACCACCTTCTGGCGCCAGGCCAAGCAGCAGGGCTACGACCCCAAGATCGCGACCGTCGGCAAGGCGCTGCTGTTCCCGTCCGTCGTCGAGGGCCTCGGAGACATCGCGAACAACCTCGGCACCGAGGTCTGGTGGCACCCGACCGCGCCGTTCACCAGCTCCCTGACCGACCAGAGCGCCCAGGAGCTGGCCGACGCTTACGAGAGCGACACCGACAGCCAGTGGACCCAGCCGCTCGGCTTCTCCCACGCCCTGTTCGAGGTGGCGGCCGCGGCCGTCACCAAGGCCGGCTCCACCGATGCCGAGGACGTCACCGGGGCCCTGGCCGACCTCGAGGTCTCGACGGTCGTGGGCGACCTCGCCTGGGGCGCCGACGACAGCATCCCGCCCTACGTCGCCAAGACGCCCGTGACGGGTGGCCAGTGGCGCGCGACCGAGGGCGGCGAGCACCCGTTCGACCTGGTCGTGGTGTCGAACCAGCTGGCCGACGAGGTGCCGCTGGGCGGCTCCGTCGAGCCGCTGTCCTGATCGCCGGACGACGGGGGAGGAGGGCACGGTGGAGGCACCGCTGCTGAGGGTCGAGCACCTGGCCAAGGCCTACGGGCAGGTCGTCACGGCGCGCGACGTCTCGTTCGACGTCGCCGCGGGCGAGGCGCTCGGCGTGGTCGGGCCCAACGGCGCCGGCAAGTCCACGCTGCTGAACCTGGTGACGGGCACGGCGCGGTCCGACGGCGGCACGCTGCTGCTCGACGGCCAGGACGTCACCCGCTGGAGCGCGCCGCGGCGCAGCGCCGCCGGCGTCGGGCGCAGCTACCAGGTGCCGCGCCCGTTCGCCGGCATGACGGTCTTCGAGAACGTGCTCGTCGGCGCCCGGTTCGGCGGCGGCCACGGCGGTCGCGAGGCCCGTCGGCTCGCGATCGACGCGCTCGAGCGCACCGGGATGGCGCACCTGGCCAACACGCCGGCGGGCCGGCTGCGGCTGCTCGACCGCAAGCGGCTCGAGCTGGCCCGGGCCCTGGCCACCGGACCCCGGCTCATCCTGCTCGACGAGATCGCGGGCGGGCTCACCGACGCCGAGCTGCCCGAGCTGGTCGCGCTCGTCGCCGAGCTCCGCGACGCCGGCCTGGCCGTGGTCTGGATCGAGCACATCGTCCACGCGCTGCTGCAGGTCGTCGACCGGCTGATGTGCCTGGCCCTGGGCGACGTCGTCGCCATCGGCGACCCGGCCACGGTGATGCGCGACCCGCGCGTCGTCGAGGTCTACCTCGGCTCGACCGTCGACCCCGGACCGGCGGCGGCCTCGTGAACGCGCTGCTCAGCGTCGAGGGTGTCGACGTCCACCACGGCGACCTGCAGGCGCTGCACGGGCTCGACCTCACCCTCGACGAAGGCGAGACGCTCGCCGTCATCGGGGCCAACGGCGCGGGCAAGACCACCCTGCTGCGCACCATCGCCGGGAGCCTGCGGGCCACCCGGGGCGAGGTCAGGCTCGACGGCGACCCGATCGGGTCCACCCCCGCGCACGTCCGCGTCGCGCGGGGGATCGCGCTCACGCCGGAGGGACGCCGGATCTTCCCGTCCCTGACCGTCGAGGAGAACCTGCTGGTCGGCGGGTACCGCGGGCGAAAGGGTCCCTGGGACCTCCGCTCGGTCTACGAGCTGTTCCCGCTCGTCCACGGCCGTCGCACCCGGGCCGGCGCCCACCTCTCCGGTGGCGAGCAGCAGGCGACGGCCATCGGCCGCGCGCTGATGGCCAACCCCCGGCTGCTGCTGCTCGACGAGGTGTCGCTGGGGCTCGCCCCCGTCGTCGTCAAGGAGATCTACGCCGCGCTGCCCCAGGTGGTCGCGCGCGGCACCACGGTCCTGGTCGTCGAGCAGGACCTCAACCAGGCGCTCGGCGTCGCCGACCGCGTCCAGTGCCTGCTCGAGGGACGCACCGTCCTCGAGGGGCCTGCCGCGACCATCAGCCGCGAGGACGTCACCGCGGCCTACTTCGGACTCCAGGAGTGAGCGTGGACTGGCTCAACGCGGTCATCCAGGGCCTGCTGCTCGGCGGCCAGTACGCGCTCCTGGCGTGCGGGCTGTCCCTGATCTTCGGGGTGATGCGCATCGTCAACCTCGCGCACGGCGTCATCGCCGTGGCGGCCGCCTACGTGGCGCTGTGGCTCGTGCAGGACGGCTCGGTCCCGCTGCTGCTCGCGCTGGTGGTCGTGGTGCCCGTGTTCGCCGCCGCCGGCTACGCGCTGCAGCGCGGCCTGTTCAACCCCGCGCTCGGCGGGGGCGAGCTCGCGCCGCTGCTGGTGTCGTTCGGTCTCGGCATCGTGCTCACCAACGTGCTGCAGCAGGTCTTCAGCGCCGACTCGCGCTCGATCGGCATCGGGTCGCTCGGGACGTCCAGCGTCCCGCTCGCGCCCGACCTCTCGGTCGGCGTGTTCTCGCTGCTCACCTTCGTGGTCGGCGTGGGCGTCATCGCCGCGGTGCAGCTGTTCCTCAGCCGCACCAGCACGGGCCGGGCCATGCGGGCCACGAGCGACGACCCCGAGACCGCCCAGCTGATGGGGATCGACCAGCGGCACCTCTACGGCGTGGCCACGGCCATCGCCATCGGGACCGTCGCGCTGGCCGGCGTGTTCGTCGGCATGAGCACGCAGTTCTCGCCCACCTACGGCGACCTGGTGCTGATCTTCGCCTTCGAGGCCGTCATCGTCGGCGGCCTCGGATCGCTGTGGGGCACGCTGCTCGGCGGCCTCGTGCTGGGCGTCGCCCAGACCGTCGGCGCCCAGGTCGACCCCGCCTACGGCATCCTCGCCGGCCACCTGGTGTTCCTCGCGGTCCTGCTGGTGCGACCCAGCGGGCTGATGCCGCGGACGGTGACCGCATGAGCGCCGTGACCGACGTCCGTCGCCGCGGCGGCCGGGCGTCGATGGTCGGCAGCGGCCTGCTCGTCGTCGCCGTGCTGGTGCTCGCGCTCTGGGTGCCCTACAACGTCTCGCTCGGCACGCTGTCGAGCCTGGTGGGGCTGTTCGTGCTCGTCATCCTCGGCACGACCTGGAACCTGATGGCCGGCTACGCGGGCATGGTGTCGATCGGGCAGCAGGCGTTCATCGGCATCGGTGGCTACGGCGTCATCCACCTCGCCGACGCGGTGGGTCTGCCGGTGCTGGGAGCCGTTGTCGCCGCGGCCGTCGTGTGCGGCGCGGTCGCCTGGGCCACCTCGTTCCTGGTCTTCCGGCTCGCCGGGGGCTACTTCGCGATCGGCACCTGGGTCGTCGCCGAGGTGGTCAAGCTGCTGACGACGCAGGTGGACGCGCTCGGCGGCGGCTCGGGCCTGTCGCTCGGCGCGTTCCAGGGCGCCGACCGGGTGGCGCGGGTCGCGACCGTCTACTGGCTCGGGCTCACGCTGGCCGTGGTCGTCGTGCTCGCCACCTTCGCGCTGATGCGCTCGCGCGTCGGGCTGGGGCTCACGGCCATCCGTGACGACCCCACGGCCGCGTCCGGCCTCGGCGTGCCCGTCGACCGCAGCAAGCGGATCGTCTACGTCGCGTCGTCGGCCGGCGTGGGGCTGGCGGGGGCGCTCACCGCGCTCAACACGCTGCGCGTCACGCCCGACTCGATCTTCTCCGTCGGCTTCACCGCGTCGATGATCTTCGTGGTGCTGATCGGGGGCATCGGCACGATCGAGGGGCCGATCGTCGGCGCGGTGGTCTCCTTCGTCCTCCAGGACCGGCTCGCCGACCTCGGCTCGCTCTACCTCGTCGTGCTCGGCGTCGTCGCGATCGTCGTCGTCCTGCTCGCGCCTCGGGGCCTGTGGGGCCTGGTCACGCGGGTGACCGACGTCCACCTGTTCCCCCTGGTCCACACCGTGCGCCGGGAGGCGTCCGAGGACTAGGTTGTCGAGATGGACGCAGAGGACGTGGCGGTCGTGCTGGCCGAGGTCGAGTCGCCGGACGCCGCGGCGCACGCGGCCGACGAGCTCGCGAGGACCCATCCGGGCGAGTCGTACGCGGTGATCGCCTCGACCGACGTCGGCGTCGACCTCGTCGGGGTGCTCGCGGCCCTGGGCGACGGCATGCGCGAGCTGGTCTGCTGCGACCCGATGGGACCATCGGTGGTCCCCGGGCACGCCCTGTCCCTGCGCCTGCTCGACGACGGCGTGGTGGGGCAGGACCTCGCCTACACCGTGCCGGCCCTGGAGGACGCCGTCGACCTCGCCCGGCGCGAGATCGCCCGGGAGGGATCGGGGTGGAAGAGCTCCTTCGTCGTCGTCCTGGGTCCCCGACCGGTGCTCGACCTCGCGCGCCGGCACCTGGACGTCGCCGACTGACTCGCGTGTGTGCATTTTGATGCGCACGCAATGAGCACTAGAGTGCTCGCATGACGACCACCACGCAGCCGCTGCCCCCCTTCCACCTCGCGCTCCCGGTGCACGACATCGATGCCGCGCGCCACTTCTACGGAGAGGTCCTCGGCTTCGGTCGTGGTCGCTCGGACGTGCGCTGGACCGACTGGAACGTCGACGGGCACCAGGTCGTCACGCACCAGGTCGACGACCACCGCAACGCCGTCGCGGGCACCAACCCGGTCGACGGCCACGAGGTGCCCGTGCCGCACTTCGGCCTCGTGCTGTCGGTCGAGCGGTTCCAGGAGCTGGCCGGCCGGCTCACCGAGGCCGGCACCGACTTCGTGATCGAGCCCTACGTCCGCTTCGAGGGCGAGCCCGGCGAGCAGTGGACGATGTTCTTCCTCGACCCCTCGGGCAACGCGCTCGAGTTCAAGGCCTTCCAGGACCTCTCCCAGCTGTTCGCGGTCTGAGCGTGTCGCCGGCTGACGAGGGGACGGGCGAGGGCGAGCTCGCGCGGGGGTTCCTGGTCACCGTCGGCTCGCGCATCCGGGCGCTGCGCGCGGAGCGGTCGATGACCGTGCAGCAGCTCGCCGACCGGGCCGAGGTGAGCCGCCGGCTGATGACCCAGATCGAGCTCGGCCAGGCCAACCCCAGCCTGGTGGCGATCACCCGGATCGCGCGTCAGCTGGGCACCGAGTTCACCGAGCTCCTCAGCGCTCCGGCCGAGACCCCCGTGCAGGTGCACGCCGCCGGCGCGCACGTGCTCGTGTGGTCGAGCGAGGCCGGCAGCACCGCCCACCTGCTCGCCGCCTCCGACACCCGGGCCGCCGACCTCTGGCTCTGGCGGCTGCTGCCCGGTGACGGCTACGCGGGCCGGGCCGACCCGGCGCGCTCGCAGGAGCTGTTCTACGTCCTGTCCGGCTCCCTCACCCTCGCCGTCGACGGCCTGGAGGTCGTCGTCGGCCCCGGCGCGTCGAGCCGCCTGCGCAGCGACCGCGCCTACACCTACGCCAACCCCGGCACCACCCCCGTCACGTTCGTCCGCACCGTCGCCCTCACCCCCTGACGCGCCCCGTCGGATTCCCAGGTAGGCACGGTCTTCCGACAGGACCCCGGAGAACTTCCCGTGGTCCTGTCGGATCCCCGGGTGAGGTGGGACGGGTGGGACGGCGACGTCAGACGAGCGACGCGCGCGCCGGCACGAAGAGCTGACGGGACTGCTCGATCTCGCGACGCAGGCGCTCGGCCGTCCGGCCCTCGTTGCGGTCGAGCACGTCGGACCACACGAAGCGGCTCATCCCGGCGCGGGTGGCGCGGAGCCGGTCCTCGCGGGCCTTCTCGCGGACGACGGCGTCGGACGCGGTCTCGCCCTCGCGGACGAGGCGGAGGTACTTGACCTTGCCGTCGAACTCGCCGAGGTGGCGGCCGTCGAGCCAGCTGAAGTCGGTCCGTCCGGCGACCCCGAGCGCGTCGCGCACCACGCGCTGCAGCTCGGGACGGGGGAGTCCGAACACCTTGCAGATCCAGCGGACCAATGTCTCGCCCGGCGACTCGGCGCGGGCGTCGGCGAAGGCCAGCACGAGGCGGAACCGGGCGGCCTGGGGCCAGCGCTCGAAGATCCGCTCGATCGCGGTGAGCTCGTCGACCGTGACCAGCCCCAGGTGCAGCGCCGAGTCGACCATCACCGCCGCACGCTTCTGGTCGACGAGCGTGGCCGCCTGACGCAGCGCGGCCGCGGGAGCGACCACGAGCTGCCCGTGCGCGTCCCGGGCGACGTGCGGGAGCAGCGGGGACTTGGCCTCGTGGTGGCAGACGCCGGACTCGCGGCGGCTCGATCCGCCGTCGAGCCGCAGCGCGTGGACGGTGCGCAGGTCGACGTCGACGGTGGCGATCCCGTGGGCGAGGACCGCCGTCGTGTGCGAGAGCGCGACCCGGTTGCCGAGCTTGTGGGTGCAGGCCCGCGCGGCCACGAGGTGCTGCTCCTGGGGGGCCAGGGCCCTGAACGCCTCGCCGGGGGCGTACGCGCCGACGCGCACCCGCTCCCACTCGTGCGTGTGCAGGGCCTCGCGGATGCTGCGGTCGTGGTGGCCGATCGAGAGCGCCTGCTCGCGGGTGAAGTAGCCGCCGCCGGCCTCGGCGACGAGCTCGAGATAGGGGTCCATGCACCACAGGCTGGCGGTGCGACGACGGCGGCGGCACCCGTCGTCGGTCCACCTGTGGACGGCCGGCACCCTCGCGCACCCCTGTGGACGACGGGCGGCTCGTCCCACCCGTCCCACCCGGCACGGAGAACCGACGGAACCACGGAGAGTTCGCCGTGGTTCCGTCGGACAACCGTGCCTACCTGGGAAACCGACACGGGCAGGACGCGCGGAGCTCCGGTGGCGCGGGGGCGGGGGATGCGTGACGGTTGACACACGCGCCGGAGTTTGCGAAGTTTCCGTTTACAGGATTGTTGTTTCCACTCAGTGGAATTAGGGCGAAGGAGCGGCATGGACCAGCGAGTTGAGGTCGGAGGCCTGAGGGTCGCCGAGGAGCTGCACCGGTTCGTCGAGGACGAGGCGCTGCCCGGCTCGGGCGTGGAGCCCGCGGCGTTCTGGGACGGCCTGGGCGCGATCGTGCGCGACCTGGCGCCGCGCAACCGCGAGCTGCTCGCCCGCCGAGACGAGCTCCAGGCCTCGCTGGACGGCTGGCACCGCGAGCACCCCGGCACGCCCGACCCCGACGCGTACGCCGGGTTCCTGCGCGAGATCGGCTACCTCCTCGACGAGCCCGCCGACGTCGCCGTGACGACGTCCGACGTCGACGACGAGGTCGCCCGGCTCGCCGGTCCGCAGCTGGTGGTGCCGCTGCTCAACGCGCGCTTCGCCACCAACGCCGTCAACGCGCGGTGGGGCTCGCTCTACGACGCCCTCTACGGCTCCGACGTCGTCCCCCAGGAGGGCGACCTCGCACCGGGCCAGGGCTACAACCGGGCCCGCGGTGACGAGGTCATCGCCCGCGGCCGGGCCTTGCTCGACGCGCACTTCGCGCTCGCGACGGGCTCGCACGTCGACGCCACCGCCTACGCCGTGGACGACGACGGCCTCGCCGTCACCGTCGACGGCGCCGTGGTGCGGCTCGCCGACCCGGCCCAGCTGGTCGGCCACCGCGGCTCGAGGGACGCGCCCGAGGGTGTCGTGCTCAAGCACCACGGGCTGCACGTCGAGATCCAGGTCGACGCCGAGCACGCCATCGGCAGCACCGACCGCGCCGGCGTCAAGGACCTGCTGGTCGAGTCCGCCGTCAGCACGATCATGGACCTCGAGGACTCCGTCGCCGCCGTCGACGCCGCCGACAAGGTGCTCGGCTACCGCAACTGGCTGCACCTGATGAGCGGCACGCTCGCCGAGGAGGTCACCAAGGGCGGCACGACCTTCACCCGGTCGATGAACGCCGACCGCACCTGCACCTCGCCCTCGGGCGAGGAGGTCACGCTGCGCGGACGCTCGCTGCTCTTCATCCGCCAGGTCGGCCACCTGATGACCACCGACGCCGTCCTCGACGCCGACGGCCAGGAGGTGCCCGAGGGCATCCTCGACGCGGTCGTCACGGCGCTGGGCAGCCTCGCCGACCTGCAGGGCCGCACCGAGCGCGCCAACTCCCTCACCGGCTCGATGTACGTCGTCAAGCCCAAGATGCACGGCCCCGACGAGGTCGCGTTCGCCGTCGAGCTGTTCGGACGGGTCGAGCAGCTGCTCGGCATGACGCCGCTGTCGATCAAGGTCGGGATCATGGACGAGGAGCGGCGCACCACGCTCAACCTCAAGGCCTGCATCGAGCAGGCCCGCGAGCGCCTCGCGTTCATCAACACCGGCTTTCTCGACCGCACCGGTGACGAGATCCACACCTCGATGCAGGCCGGCCCGGTGGTCCGCAAGGGCGCCATGAAGAGCGAGGGCTGGATCGCGGCGTACGAGGACCTCAACGTCGACATCGGCCTGGAGTCCGGGCTGCTCGGCCGCGCCCAGATCGGCAAGGGCATGTGGGCCGCGCCCGACAGCCTCGCCGCCATGTACGAGGCGAAGATCGGTCACCCGAAGGCCGGCGCCAGCTGTGCCTGGGTGCCGTCGCCGACGGCCGCGACGGTGCACGCGCTGCACTACCACCAGGTCGACGTCCGGGCCCGCCAGGAGGAGCTGCGCGACGGTGGCCGACGTGCCGACCGCTCCCAGCTGCTGCACGTGCCGCTCGGCGACCCGACCACCTGGTCCGACGAGGACCGCCAGCAGGAGATCGACAACAACCTGCAGTCGCTGCTCGGCTACGTCGTCCGCTGGGTCGACGCCGGGGTGGGGTGCTCCAAGGTCCCCGACATCACCGGCGAGGCGCTGATGGAGGACCGCGCCACCTGCCGCATCAGCGCGCAGCACGTCGCCAACTGGCTGCTCCACGGCGTCGTCGACGCCGACCAGGTCGAGCAGACCCTGCGCCGCATGGCCGAGGTCGTCGACGGGCAGAACAGCGCCGACCCGACCTACCTGCCCATGGCCCCGGCCTTCGACGGCGACGCGTTCGCCGCCGCCCGCGAGCTCGTGCTCGGCGGCCTGGACCAGCCCGCCGGCTACACCGAGCCGATCCTGCACCGCCGCCGCGCGGAGCAGAAGACCCACCAGAAGGAGAACGCCTCGTGACCACCCTCGACCTCGAGACCGCCCGGACCATCGTGGCGGCCACCCGAGCCCACGGCCGTGAGGCCGGGTTCAAGCCGCTCACCGTCGTCGTGCTCGACCCGGGCGGCCACGTCGTCGCCGTCGAGCGCGAGGACGGCGCGTCGATGAGCCGCTTCGAGATCGGCTACGGCAAGGCCCACGGCGCCCTCGCCCTCGGCATGGGGTCGCGCTCGATCATGGGACGCGCGGAGCAGCAGGCCTACTTCGTCGCGGCCGTCACGCACGCCGTCGGCGGCGCGCTGGTGCCCGTCCCGGGCGGCGTGCTCGTCCGCGACGCCGACGGCACCCTCCTCGGTGCGGTCGGCGTCACCGGCGACACCTCCGACCACGACGAGGCCGCCGCCGTGGCCGGCATCGAGAGCGCGGGGCTCACCGCGCAGGCCGACTGAGGCTCGCGCCATGACGAGCACGGGCGTCGACGCCGTCGCCGAGCTGGCCCACCGGCTGCTCCCGGCCGCCGGGGTGGTCACCGACCGCGCGCGGCTGCGGACCTACGAGTGCGACGGTCTCGCGCACTACCGCGTGACGCCCGCGCTCGTCGTCATCCCCGAGGACTCCGACCAGCTGGCCGCGATCGTGCGTGCGTGCGCCGAGCAGCAGGTGCCGTACGTCGCCCGCGGCTCGGGCACCGGTCTGTCCGGCGGCGCCCTGCCGCACGCCGAGGGCGTGCTCGTCGTGACCTCACGGATGCGCACCATCCGCGAGGTCAGGCGCGAGGACCAGCGCGCCGTCGTCGACCCCGGCGTCATCAACCTCGACGTCACCCGTGCCGCGACGCCGCACGGCTACTACTACGCGCCCGATCCGTCGAGCCAGCAGATCTGCTCGATCGGCGGGAACGTCGCGGAGAACTCCGGCGGCGCGCACTGCCTGAAGTACGGCTTCACCACCAACCACGTGGTGGGGGCCGACTTCGTCACCCCGACCGGGGACACCGTCCGCCTCGGCGGCGACGCGCCCGACGCGCCGGGCTACGACCTGCTGGGCGCGGTCGTGGGCTCCGAGGGCACCCTCGGCATCGTCACCACGGTGACGGTGAAGCTCACCCGCCTGCCCGAGGAGGTCCGCACCCTGCTGGTCGGCTTCGAGTCCACCGACCAGGCGGGCGCGGCCACCTCGGCGATGATCGCGGCCGGCATCGTGCCCGCGGCCGTCGAGATGATGGACGCGCTCGCGATCGAGGCCGCCGAGGCCGCCGTCCAGTGCAACTACCCCGACGGGGCCGGCGCGGTGCTCGTGATCGAGCTCGACGGCGCCGCGGAGGACGTCGCGGCCGAGTACGCCGACGTCGAGCGGCTGTGTGCCGAGAACGGCTCCTTCGAGCAGCGCCTGGCCACCGACCCCACCGACCGTGCGCTGATCTGGAAGGGCCGAAAGTCCGCGTTCGCGGCGGTCGGCCGGATCAGCCCGGACTACATCGTCCAGGACGGCGTCATCCCGCGCACCGCCCTCCCCGAGGTGCTGAGCGCGATCGCCGAGCTCTCCGGGTCGTCGGGCGTGCGCGTGGCCAACGTCTTCCACGCCGGCGACGGCAACCTGCACCCGCTCGTGCTGTTCGACGACGCGATCGAGGGCGCGGGAGAGGCCGCGGAGAAGGTGAGCGGCGCGATCCTCGACCTGTGCATCGAACACGGCGGGTCCATCACCGGCGAGCACGGCGTCGGCATGGACAAGGCCAAGTACATGCCGCGGATGTACACCGACGACGACCTCGACACCATGCAGCTCGTGCGCTGCGCGTTCGACCCGGCCGGCATCTCCAACCCCGGCAAGCTGTTCCCGACCCCCCGGCTGTGCGGCGAGGTGCCCGGGCGTCACAAGGGCGCCCACCCGCTGCAGGAAGCCGGTCTGGCGGAGGTGTTCTGATGACGACCGACGTGCGGGACGACGCCGTCCGCGAGGCGCTCGGCTCGGCCTGCGACGAGGTCCGCGACCCCGGGCCCCGCGACCGGGTCGACGGCGTCGAGCCGGGCCTGGTGGCCCGTCCGACGAGCACCGAGCAGGTCGCGGAGGTGATGCGTGCCGCCGCCGCCCACGGGCTGAGCGTGGTGCCGCGCGGGCGGGGCACGAAGCTCTCGTGGGGCACGCCGCCCCGCAGCGCCGACGTGCTCCTCGACCTCGGCGCGATGGACCGGGTGCTCGACCACGCGGCGGGCGACCTGATCGTCGCCGCCCAGGCGGGCACGCCGCTGCAGGAGGTGCAGCGGGTGGCCGCCGGTGGCGACCAGCGGCTCACCCTCGACGAGACCGTCCCCGGCGGCACCGTCGGCGGCGTGCTGGCCACCAACGCCAGCGGCGCCCGTCGTACCGGCTTCGGCACCGCGCGCGACCTGCTGATCGGCATCACGATGGTCCGCGCCGACGGCGTCGTCGCCAAGGCCGGCGGACGCGTGGTCAAGAACGTCGCGGGTTACGACATCGGCAAGCTGCTCATCGGCTCGGCCGGCACCCTCGGCGTCATCGTCGACGCCACCTTCCGCCTGCACCCGGTGCCCCCGAGCTCGCGGTGGGTCTCGGCCCCCGTCTCCGACCCACGTCACGCGCTCGAGCTGGCCCAGACGGCCGTCCACAGCCAGGTGGTCCCGGCCGCGGTCGAGATCGGCTGGGACGGCGACGCCGGCCAGGTGAGCGTCCTGCTGGAGGGACGCGCCGACGGCGTGTCCGCCCGGGTCGACCGCCTGCGCGAGCTGCTCGGGGCCGGCGCCACCGACGACGCCCGGCCGCCGGCCGGAGGTGCCGCCTACCCGTGGGACGTGACCGCGTCCGGCGACGACCGCAGCACCGCGCTCAAGCTCGCCTTCTGCCTGTCGGGCCTGGCCGACGTGCTCGCTGCGGCGTCCGCGGCCGGGGCGTCGGTCCGCGGGTCCGCCGGCTCCGGCGTGCTGTACGCCGCGCTGCCGGCCTCCAAGGCGCTCGACGCGACCTCGTCCGCCGTGACGACCCTGCGCGAGGCCTGCCTGCGTCACGGCGGCAGCGCCGTCGTCGTGGACGCCGCCGCCGCCGTCAAGCAGGCCGTGGACATGTGGGGCCCCGTGCCCGCCCTCGACCTGATGCGCCGCGTGAAGGACCAGTTCGACCCCGACCACAGGCTCGCGCCGGGTCGCTTCGTGGGAGGTATCTGAGCCATGACCGAGCAGAAGGACACCGAGGGGACCCTCGGCGAGATGGGCTCCGTCGCCCCCGAGGGCGACGTGCTGCGCGGCCTGGCCGACGGCCGGGTCGGCGCGTTCGACGCGCACCGCCCGCCGGACGCCGCCCTGATCGGCGACTGCGTGCACTGCGGGTTCTGCCTGCCGACCTGTCCGACGTACTCCCTGTGGGGCGAGGAGATGGACAGCCCCCGCGGCCGCATCTACCTGATGAAGGAGGGCCTCGAGGGCGAGCCGATGACCGACTCGATGGTCGGCCACATCGACGCGTGCCTCGGCTGCATGGCCTGCGTCACCGCATGCCCGAGCGGCGTGCAGTACGACCGGCTGATCGAGCAGACCCGCGCCCAGGTCGAGCGCAACCACGTCCGCACCCCGTCCGACCGGGCCCTGCGCGGGCTGATCTTCGCGCTCTTCCCGCACCCCAAGCGGCTTCGGCTCATGCGCGGGCCCCTGCGCCTGCTGCAGCGGACGGGCCTGGACCGCCGCCTGCGCCGCACCGGCCTGCTCGAGCGGCTCTCGCCGCAGCTCGCCGCGATGGAGCGGCTCGCGCCGCGCCTGGGCAGGCCCGCCCCGCTGCCGCCGCTGATGAAGGCGCAGGGGGAGCGCCGGATGACCGTGGGCATGCTCGTCGGCTGCGTCCAGGGGGCGTTCTTCCCCGGGGTCAACGCAGCGACCGCCCGCGTGCTGGTGGCCGAGGGCTGCGACGTCGTCGTGCCCCCGTCGCAGGCGTGCTGCGGCGCGCTGTCGGTGCACAACGGCCGCGAGCCCGAGGGTCAGGCCTACGCGCGTGCCCTCGTCGACGCGTTCGAGGACTCCGGTGTCGAGCGGGTCGTCGTCAACTCCGCGGGCTGCGGCTCGACCATGAAGGAGTACGCCGAGCTGCTGGCTGACGACCCCGACTACGCCGAGCGGGCCCGGTTGTTCGCCGACCGCGTGCGCGACGTCAGCGAGGTGCTCGTCGAGCTGGGTCCGGTGGCGCCCCGGCACCCGCTGGACGTGACGGTCGCCTACCACGACGCCTGCCACCTCGCGCACGCCCAGGGCGTCCGCTCGCAGCCGCGCGAGCTGCTGCGCGGCATCCCCGACCTGGCCCTGCGCGAGATCCCCGAGGGGGACCTGTGCTGCGGGTCGGCCGGCATCTACAACATCCTCAACCCCGAGCCCGCGCAGGAGCTCGGTGACCGCAAGGCCCGCAACATCCTGTCCACCGGCGCCTCCCTGCTCGTCACCGCCAACCCCGGCTGCCTGATGCAGGTGACCGCGGCGATCGAGCGCTCGGGCCAGCCGATGGGGATGGCCCACACCGTCGAGGTGCTCGACGCGTCGATCCGGGGTGCCTCGGCCCAGACCCTGCTGCCCTGACCCACCCGTCGCCACACCCTCCTGAGGACCCCCGATGTTCCAGCAAGATCTCGATGCCGTGGGCGGCTCGCTGACCGCGAGCGCCCTGGTCGCGGCCGTGCCGCTGCTCACCCTGTTCGTGCTGCTCGGGGTGCTGCGCCTCAAGGCCTGGGTGGCGGGCCTGATCTCGCTCGGGGTCTCCATCGTCCTGGCCGTCGCCCTGTTCTCGATGCCGATCGGACAGGCGCTGCTGGCCACGACCGAGGGGGCGGCGTTCGGCTTCTTCCCGATCCTGTGGATCGTCATCAACGCGATCTGGGTCTACAACCTCACCGTGAAGTCGGGCCACTTCGACGTCCTGCGTCGCTCGTTCGAGACCGTCAGCCCCGACCAGCGGGTGCAGGCGATCATCATCGCGTTCTGCTTCGGCGCGCTGCTCGAGGCGCTGGCCGGCTTCGGCACCCCGGTGGCGATCACCGTCGTGATGCTGATGGCCCTGGGCTTCGAGCCCATGAAGGCCGCCGTGGTGGCGCTGATCGCCAACACCGCGCCCGTCGCCTTCGGCGCCCTGGCGACCCCGATCGTCACCCTGGCCACCGTGACGTCCGGCGTGAGCGACGACCCGCGGCTCACCACCGAGACCCTGGGCGCCATGACGGGCCGCCAGACCCCGATCCTCGCCGTGATCGTGCCGCTCATCCTGGTGCTCGTCGTCGACGGGCGCCGAGGCGTCCGCCAGACGTGGCTGCCCGCGATCGTGTGCGGCGCGGCGTTCGGCGTCGCGCAGTTCGTGTCGTCCAACTTCATCTCGGTGCCGCTCGCCGACATCATCGCCGCGCTCGCCGGTGCCGCCGCGGTCGTCCTGCTGGGACGCGTGTGGAGCCCGTCCGAGATCGTCACCGCCGACCTCGACCCCGACCGCGAGGTCGCCCGCACCTCGACGGGCTCGGCCCCCTCCGGCGGCACGACCACCGCCGAGGGGCCGGTCGTCGACAGCAGGGCGGACGTCGTCCGCGCGTACGCGCCCTACGCCGTCATCATCGCGATCTTCTCGATCGCCAACCTCCCGGCCGTCAAGGAGGTCTTCGCCCAGAAGCCCTGGACGGTGGTCTTCGACTGGCCCGGGCTCGAGGTCCTCAACCCGGCCGGCGACCCGGTGTCGACGACCACCTACACGCTGAACTGGCTGCCCGCCGCCGGCACCCTGATGATCCTCGCCGGCCTGATCACCATGGTGATCCTCAAGGTGCGGCCGGCCGACGCCCTGCGCGCCTACGGCCGGACGTACGTCGAGCTCCGCTCGGCCATCATCACGGTGATGGCGGTGCTGGCCCTGGCCTACGTGCTGAACCTCGCGGGGATGACCGGGTCGCTGGGTGCCTGGCTGGCCGGCACCGGCTCGGCCTTCGCGGTGATCGCCCCGGTCCTGGGCTGGATCGGCGTCGCCGTCACCGGCTCGGACACCTCGGCCAACGCCCTGTTCGGGGCGCTGCAGGTGCAGACCGCGGCGCAGGCCGGGCTCGACCCGGTGCTGATGGCCTCGGCCAACACCTCGGGCGGCGTGCTGGGCAAGATGGTCAGCCCGCAGAACCTCGCCATCGCCGCGGCGGCCGTCGGCCTCAGTGGGCGCGAGGGCGACATCTTCCGCAAGGTGATCGGCTGGAGCCTCGGGCTGCTCGTGCTCATGTGCATCCTCGTGGGGCTGCAGTCCACGCCCGTCCTCGACTGGATGGTGCCCTCGGCACCCTGAGCGAACGGCTCCGGTTGACGCGCGCTCCGGGCGGTCCTACGGTTGAGTGAAAGTTCAACTAGATAGCGCGCCCGAGGGGGTGCGCCGACGTGAGGGGCCACCATGACGACCACCGACGAGTCCGTCCGGGCCGCCGAGCGCGAGCAGGTGCGCGCCCGGCTGCGCGAGCGCCACCTCGCGGCACCGGAGCGACGACCGGCCTCGACCGCGCGCGGGCTGCACCACACCGCGCTCATCTCGCTCGACGTCGAGCGGACCATCGAGTTCTACCAGGGCCTGCTCGGCTTCCCGCTCACCGAGCTGATCGAGAACCGCGACTACCCGGGCTCGTCGCACTTCTTCTTCGACATCGGCCACCAGAACCTGCTCGCGTTCTTCGACTTCCCGGGCCTGGACGTCGGCCCGTACGCCGAGGTGCTGGGTGGGCTGCACCACCTGGCGATCTCCGTCGACCCGGACCGCTGGGCCGAGCTGCAGGCCCGGCTGGAGCAGGCGGGGGTCGAGCACGTGGTGCACAGCGGTGTCTCGATCTACTTCCGCGACCCCGACGGCGCGCGGATCGAGCTGATCGCGGACCCGCTGGGGGAGATGTACGGCGAGACCGTCCTGTGACGGCCGTGGGGGCGAGCGACCGCACCTGACGGCGGGGGCGCGTAGGATCGGTGCAGCGCGCCGCCGCCGGCTGCGAAACTGGACCCTGAACCGGCATCCGAGCGCGAAGTGCCAGCACCGGGCCCGCCCGTGGCCGGGGAAGCCCCCCGCGTCGCGGACGTGCGATCCCGCTGCTGGGCACGCGCCGGTCGACCTGGTCGACCGCCACCGACACTGCCCCGTACCAGCGAGACGAAGGACCACATCCCCGTGCCCCGTACCGACTACCGACGCCCGCCCAAGCTGCCTGCCGGAGGCCTTCGGGTCACCCCCATGGGCGGGCTCGGCGACGTCGGCCGCAACATGACCCTGTTCGAGCACGACGGACGGCTCCTGATCATCGACTGCGGGGTGCTGTTCCCCGAGGAGCACCAGCCCGGCATCGACGTGATCATCCCCGACTTCGGGCCGCTCAAGGACCGGCTGGACCGTCTCGACGCGCTCGTGCTCACGCACGGCCACGAGGACCACATCGGCGGCGTCCCGTACCTGCTCCGCTTGCGCCCCGACATCCCCGTCGTGGGCTCCAAGCTGACGCTCGCGCTGCTCGAGGCCAAGCTGGTCGAGTTCGACCTCAAGCTCAACGCCGTCGAGGTCGAGGCCGACGACCGCCGCAGCTTCGGCCCGTTCGACCTCGAGTTCGTCGCGGTGAACCACTCGATCCCCGACGGTCTCGCGATCGCCGTCCGGACCGAGGCGGGGCTGCTGCTCCACACCGGCGACTTCAAGATGGACCAGTTCCCGCTCGACGACCGCATCACCGACCTGCGGGCCTTCGCCCGCCTCGGTGACGA
Organism: Nocardioidaceae bacterium; assembly: GCA_030655315.1. Taxonomy (GTDB): domain Bacteria; phylum Actinomycetota; class Actinomycetes; order Propionibacteriales; family Nocardioidaceae; genus JAURVT01. Next base: position 92,046 of record JAURVT010000043.1, read on the forward strand.
GGGCGTCGACCTGTTCCTCTCGGACTCGACCAACGCCGAGGTCCCCGGATTCACGATGTCCGAACGCGACCTGCTGCCCGCGATCGAGCAGGTGTTCCGTCGCGCGCCGCGCCGCGTGATCGTCTCCAGCTTCGCCAGCCACGTGCACCGCATCCAGCAGGTGCTCGACGCCTCGCACGCGAGCGGACGCAAGGTCGCCTTCATCGGGCGGTCGATGGTGCGCAACATGAAGATCGCCCAGGACCTCGGCTACCTCGACGTGCCGCAGGGCCTGCTCGTCGACCTCAAGCAGTGCAACCGGATGCCTCCGTCGCAGGTCACGCTGATCTGCACCGGCTCGCAGGGCGAGCCGATGGCGGCGCTGTCGCGGATGGCGGCCGGCGACCACACGATCGACGTCACCGACGGCGACACGGTGCTGCTGGCCAGCTCGCTGATCCCGGGCAACGAGAACGCCATCAACCGCCTGATCAACGGCCTGGGCAAGCGCGGCGCGCACGTCGTCCACTCCGGCAACGCCAAGGTGCACGTCTCGGGCCACGCCAGCGCCGGCGAGCTCACCTACTGCTACAACATCCTCGAGCCGTCCAACGTGCTCCCCGTGCACGGCGAGTGGCGCCACCTCAAGGCCAACGCCGACCTCGCGATCAAGACCGGGGTGTCGGAGAAGAACGTCCTCGTCTGCCAGGACGGCGACGTCATCGACCTCGTCGACGGCGCCATCAGCCGCACCGGCAACGTGCAGGCCGACTACGTCTACGTCGAGAACAAGGTGGTGGGCCGCACCACCGAGCGCACGCTCTCGCAGCGTCGCACGCTCGCGGACGAGGGCATCGTCACCGTCGTCGCGATCGTCGACCTCGTCTCCGGCCGCTTCGGCGAGGACCCCGAGTACCTGACGCACGGCGTCGTCGACGACGCCGACGACTTCGCCGAGCTCACCAAGAACCTCGCCGACCAGGTGATCAAGATGAGCCGCCCCCGCAGCGTCAACGACGTCGAGCAGGTCATCGGACGTGAGACGCGCCGCTGGCTCAAGCGTCGTCTGCACCGCGAGCCGCTCGTCTCGGCCGTCGTCATCGAGGAGTGATGTCGGCGGACCAGGCGGCCGCGGAGGGCGTCGGGTCGGCGGACGGCATCCGTGAGGCAGCCCGCCGCCGCACGTTCGCCGTCATCTCCCACCCCGACGCCGGCAAGTCGACGCTGACCGAGGCGCTGGCCCTGCACGCGCAGGTCATCACCCAGGCCGGCGCGACGCACGGCAAGGGCGGCCGCCGGGCCACCGTCTCGGACTGGATGGAGATGGAGCAGGCGCGCGGCATCTCCATCGCCTCCACGGCGCTGCAGTTCGACTACGACGAGGTCGTGCTCAACCTCCTCGACACCCCCGGGCACGCCGACTTCTCCGAGGACACCTACCGGGTGCTGTCGGCGGTCGACTGCGCGGTGATGCTGCTCGACGCCGCCAAGGGCCTCGAGCCGCAGACCCTCAAGCTGTTCCAGGTCTGCCGTCGGCGACGGCTGCCGATCATCACGGTGGTCAACAAGTGGGACCGGCCCGGGCTGGACCCGCTCGAGCTGATCGACCAGATCCAGGAGCGCATCGGCATCCGTCCGACGCCGCTCACCTGGCCGGTCGGCGTGGCCGGCGACTTCCACGGCGTCCTCGACGCCTCCACCGGCGAGATGACGGCGTTCGAGCGCACCGCCGGCGGCGCGACGCGAGCGCCGGAGACCCAGCTCGACGCCGAGCAGGCCGCGGCCCGCTACCCGGTCGACTTCGCGACGGCCCAGGAGACGCTCGACCTCGTGCGCGAGGACGGCGGCGTGCACGACCAGGCCACGTTCCTCTCGGGCGAGACCTCGCCCACGGTGTTCGCGTCGGCGGCCCTGAACTTCGGCGTCAGCCACCTGCTCGGCGTCCTGGAGCGACTCGGACCGCCTCCCACGGGCGCCGACGACGTCGACGGCCGGCACCGCGACGTCGGCTCGCCGTTCAGCGCGCTGGTGTTCAAGATGCAGGCCGGCCTGGACCGCGCGCACCGCGACCACGTCGCCTACGCCCGCGTGTGCAGCGGCGTGTTCGAGCGAGGCATGAACGTCACCGACGCGCGCACCGGCCGCAAGGTCACCACCAAGTACGTGCACACGATGTTCGGCCGTGAGCGTCGCAGCGCCGACGTGGCCTACCCCGGTGACGTCATCGGGCTGGTCAACGCCAGCGAGCTGACGATCGGCGACACCGTCTACGCGGGCCCGGCCGTCCGCTACCCGCCCATCCCGCGCTTCGACCCCGAGCACTTCCGCGTGGCCCGCGGCGTCGACGCCAGCCGCTACAAGCAGCTGCACCGCGGCCTCGCCCAGCTCGACCGCGAGGGCGTCGTCCAGGTGCTGCGCTCGCCGATCCACGGCGAGCAGGCACCACTGCTCGCCGCCGTCGGCCCCATGCAGTTCGACGTCGCCGTCGAGCGGATGGACCACGAGTTCGGTGCCGCGATCAGGACCGAGCCGCTGTCCTACGGCGTCTCGCGGGCGCTGCCCGGCGACGACGCGGTGAAGCAGCTCCAGGGCACCATCGGCGTCGACTTCGCCTACCGCCTCGACGGCTCGCCCATCGCGCTGTTCCCCGACCGGTGGCGGCTGCAGAAGGTCGCCCGCGACCACCCCGACCTCGGGCTGCTCGAGCTCGACTAGGCACGCAGACCCCCGACCGCCCGCACGATCGTCCCGCGGGTGGACGACGACTCGTCCGCGTCGACCCCGGTCGACCTCGTCCTGGGGGCTGGGACGTGACGCAGGCGGACGGGCGCTGGTTCGCCGGGCTCGACACCACCTGACCGGCACCCGCGCGTCGACGGTCCGGTGGCCCGGCCGGTGGGGCCGTCAGGCATCGTGGTGCCACGCGGCGGGTCGGCGCGACCCGGCGCCGCGTCGGACGCCGGGCCGATGCGTCCGTCAGACGCAGGGAGCGAACCGTGGACACCTCGCAGGGCCACGTCCGGGTGCGGGGGGCGCGCGAGCACAACCTGCGCGGCGTCGACGTCGATGTCCCGCGCGACGCGTTCGTCGTCTTCACCGGGGTGTCGGGCTCGGGGAAGTCCTCGCTGGCGTTCGGCACCGTGTACGCGGAGGCGCAGCGCCGCTACTTCGAGTCGGTGGCGCCCTACGCCCGCCGCCTGCTGCAGCAGACGGGCGCGCCGCAGGTGCAGGAGATCTCCGGGCTGCCCCCCGCGGTCGCGCTGCAGCAGCGACGCGGCACCGCCACCTCGCGCTCGACGGTGGGCACGCTGACCACGATGTCGAACCTGCTGCGCATCCTGTTCTCGCGGGCGGGCACCTACCCCGACGGCGCCGACCACCTGGCCGCCGAGGCCTTCTCGCCCAACACCGTGGCCGGCGCCTGCGAGCGGTGCCACGGGCTCGGCGTGACGCGCGACGTGGCCGAGGACCTCCTCGTGCCCGACCCGTCGCTGAGCATCCGCGACGGCGCGATCGCTGCCTGGCCCGGCGCGTGGCAGGGCCACAACCTGCGACGGATCGTGACCAACCTCGGCATCGACGTCGACGTCGCCTGGTCCGAGCTGCCCGCCGCGGACCGGGAGTGGCTGCTGTTCACCGAGGAGCAGCCGTCGGTGCTCATCCGTCCGCAGGACAAGGACGGCGGGGGAGGCCGCGACTACCACGGCACGTTCCACAGCGCCCGCGGCCACGTGCAGCACACCCTGGCCAAGACCGGCAGCCAGGCCATGCGCAAGAAGATGCTGGCCTTCGTCCGCGCGGCCACGTGCCCGGTGTGCGGGGGCAGCGGGCTGCGGCCCGAGGCGGTGGCGGTCACCTACCAGGGCAGCACGATCGTCGAGCTCAGCGCGATGACCGTGGCCGACCTCGCGGCCGTGCTGGACGACGTCGGACCCGAGGGACGCAGCGAGGCCGCGGCCCGGCTGTCCGACGACCTCGTGACCCGGCTGCGGGTCCTCGTCGAGCTGGGCCTGGGGTACCTGACGCTCGGCCGCAGCTCCACCACCCTGTCGGCCGGCGAGGCCCACCGGCTGCGCCTGGCCACCCAGCTGCGGTCGGGGCTGTTCGGCGTGGTCTACGTCCTGGACGAGCCGTCGGCGGGCCTGCACCCTGCCGACGTGGAGCCGCTGCTGACGGTGCTGGCCGACCTCAAGGCCGCCGGCAACTCGCTGTTCGTGGTCGAGCACGACCTGGACGTGGTGCGACGGGCCGACTGGGTCGTCGACATCGGGCCGGGCGCGGGCGACCGGGGCGGCGAGGTCCTGTACAGCGGCACGGTGGACGGCCTGGAGGCGGTGGGCGCCTCGCCGACCAGCGACTACCTGTTCGGCCGGCTCCGGCAGCAGCCGCGCGAGCCGCGGACCCCGTCCGCCTGGGTCCACCTCGACGGCATCACCCGGCACAACCTCGACGACGTGTCGGTACGGCTGCCGGTGGGGGCGATGACCGCGGTGACCGGGGTCTCCGGCGCCGGGAAGTCCACGCTCGTCACCCAGGTGCTGGCGGGGGCGGTGCGCCGCCGGCTCGGGGTGCACCCGCCGGCGGCGGAGCCGGACGACGACGAGGCCGACGACGGGTTCGCCGGGGCCCCCGAGGCGGTGCCCGACGGCCCCGCCGACCTCCGCGCCGCCCGCGGGCTGGAGGTGTTCGACCGGGTCGTCGTGGTCGACCAGCGGGCCATCGGACGCACCCCGCGCTCGAACCTGGCGACCTACACCGGCCTGTTCGACGTCGTCCGCCGGCTGTTCGCGGCGACGCCGGTGGCCCGGGAGCGCGGGTACGGTGCCGGCCACTTCTCCTTCAACACCCCCGGCGGACGGTGCGAGACGTGCAAGGGCGAGGGCACCGTCTCGGTGGAGCTGCTCTTCCTGCCCGGCACCGACGCGCCGTGCGGCACCTGCAAGGGCGCTCGCTACGACGCCGCCACCCTCGAGGCGACCTACGACGGCCGCAGCATCGCCGACGTGCTCGCGCTGCCCGTCGACGCCGCGGCCGAGCTGTTCGCCGACGTCCCGGCGGCGGCCCGGGTGCTGGCGAGCCTGCGCGACGTCGGCCTGGGCTACCTGGGCCTTGGACAGCCCGCCACCGAGCTCAGCGGGGGAGAGGCGCAGCGGATCAAGCTGGCCTCGGAGCTGCACCGCGTCGCGACCGGGCACACCCTCTACCTGCTGGACGAGCCCACCACCGGCCTGCACCCGGCCGACGCCGCGTCGATCGTCGGCCAGCTGCACCGGCTGGTCGACTCTGGCCACACCGTCGTCGTCGTGGAGCACGACCTCGACACCATCGCCACGGTCGACTGGGTCGTCGACCTGGGTCCCGGGGGCGGTGACACCGGCGGCCGGGTCGTCGCCACCGGCACGCCGCGCGAGGTCGCGTCGGCCGGCGTGGGCGCCACCGCGCCCTACCTCGCGCGCCGGCTGGGCGACGTCGGTGCAGGTCAGGCCAGCGCGATGGTCGCGTCGCGCACGAACTGCGGGTCGGTGAGCGAGTCGCCGTAGACCTCGCGCAGCTGGCCCACGCGGTAGCGGACGGTCTGGGGGTGCACGAACAGCGCCTGGGCGACGTCCTCGCGGCGTCCGTGGTGCAGCAGCCAGGCGAGCAGGGTGGCGGTGAGCTTCTCCTGCGAGCCCGGGCTCAGGTCGGCGAGGGGGGCGAGCACCCGGGCCCGCAGGTCCGCCCGGGCGTCGGGGTCCGCGCCGACCACGAGATCGGCCAGGTGGACGTCGGTGTCGCCGGTCAGCGCGAGTCGGTGGGCGTGGAGCGCCCGCTGGTAGGACTGGCTCGCCTGCGCCCAGGGCCGGGCCGGTCCGACGACGCCGTTCGCGTCCGTCGCCACCCGCACGAGGACGCGTCGCTCCCGGCCGAGCCCGGTGGGGACCAGCAGCACCGACGACCCCGCCTCGAGGGTCAGGGCGGCCGTGTCCTCGGGGAGGTACAGGGTGCGGGGGTCGAGCAGGCGGCGCATCGAGCGGACCTTGGCGTCGGGGACGACGACGGCGGTCAGATGCTCGGGCGGGTCCCAGCCGGCGCGGTCGGCGGCCGAGACCAGCTCGGTCTCCGGCGCGCCGTCGAGGATGCGGGTGGCGAGCCGGTCGAGCCGCTGCTGCCGCAGGCGGCCGGACGTGGCCAGCTCGTCGGCGTGGCCGCTGACGCTGGCGTCGGACAGGCCGTCGATGAAGGTGAAGACCAGCTCGGCGAGCCGGGCGATGGTGGTGGCGTCGAGCCCGCTGGCGACGGCCGCCGCGCTCATCTCCCGCCACGCCACCCGGGCCCCGACCCGGTAGGCCTGCGCGAGCGCGTCCATGCTCCGACCGCTGCGGACCTCGCCGCGTCCGAGCGCGTACGCCGCCTCCATCACCGCCTCGATCTGGTCGCCGGCGTCGATGCCCTCCTGCCGGGCGGCGAGGTCGAGGAACCCGTCCAGCGCCACGGTGACCGCGGTCTCGATGGTGCGACCCATCCGGCCCCGGAACGGGTCGCGGTAGCTGGGGACCTCGCTGATGACCGCCGTGACGGTCTTCTCGGCGACCCCGGCCATGCCCGCCCGCATCTGCCGGACGACGACCGGCGGCAGCCGCAGGGCCGCCTCGTCGCCCTGGACGGCGTCCACGTCGATCGCCATGGGTGCTCCTTTGTTCGCAGAGAACAAAGAGTACGCCCAGATTCACGTTCACCGGCCATGAAATTGACCCCGCGAGCGACGAGGATAGGACCATGACCGACATCCTGGAGCGACCGACCGGTGGGCTCTCGCTGCGCCACCGGCTCTCGCGACTGGCCGAGGCGGCGACCACGCCTCTCCTGCCGTCCGACTACCTCGACCTGGCGGCGCCGCTGCGCTCCGGTGCCGACCTGCGCGCCCGGATCGTCGCCGTCGAGCCCGAGACCCGTGACGCCGCCACCATCGTGCTCAAGCCCGGCGCCGACTGGGCGGGCCACGTGCCCGGCCAGTACGTCCGCATCGGCATCGACGTCGACGGCGTCCGCGAGTGGCGCGCCTACTCGCTGACCCACGGCCCGCGACCCGACGGCCTGATCTCGATCACCGTCAAGGCCGTGCCCGGCGGCAAGGTGAGCAACCACCTGGTGCACGAGGCACGTCCGCGCACGCTGGTCCACCTCGAGCAGGCCGCCGGCGACTTCGTGCTGGACCCCGCGGCCTCCAAGCTGCTTTTCGTCACCGCGGGATCGGGCGTCACCCCGGTGATCGGGATGCTCCGCAACCTGTTCCCGGTCACTGACTCCGGCGTCGTCGACCTCCCGCGGAGCAGCCACCTCGACATCGTCGTGGTGCACGTGGCGCCCACCGAGCCCGACTCGATCTTCCTCGCCAACCTCCGTGAGCTCGACACCCACGGCGCCATCACGCTGGTGCCGCGCTACGACGACGAGCACGGCGTCCTCGACGTCGCCGAGCTCGCCGAGCTCGTGCCCGACCTGGCCGACCGGACCACCTACGCCTGCGGCCCCGGTGGTCTGCTCGACGCGCTCACCGCGCACCACCAGGCCGCGGGCCTCGACCTGTTCACCGAGCAGTTCCGGGCCGGCTTCGTCGAGGCCGGCGACGGCGGCACCATCGCGTTCGACGACGGCTCCGTGCTCGTCGCCGACGGCGCCACCCCCATCCTCGACGTCGGCGAGGCGGGCGGCCGGCTGATGCCGAGCGGGTGCCGCATGGGCGTCTGCTTCGGCTGCGTGCTGCCGCTGAGGGAGGGATCCGTCCGCGACCTGCGCAACGGAGCCATCACCTCGGTCGACCCGATCTCCTCCGCCCACGGCGGAGTGCCCATCCAGACCTGCATCAACGCCGCTGCCGGCGCCTGTCACCTAGGAGACAAGTCATGACCACGATCCAGCAGAAGGCCGACAACCCGATCGCGCACCTCAGCGCCGACGACATCGAGACCCTCGGACGTGAGCTCGACGCGATCCGCCAGGAGGTCATCGACACCCGTGGCGCCGACGACGCGGCGTACATCCGCAGGATCATCAGGACCCAGCGCGGCCTCGAGGCCGGCAGCCGTGCGCTGCTGCTCTTCTCGATCCTCCCGCCGGCGTGGATCGCGGGCACCGCGGGCCTGAGCATCGCCAAGATCCTCGAGAACATGGAGATCGGGCACAACGTCATGCACGGCCAGTGGGACTGGATGCGCGACCCGAAGATCCACTCGACCAGCTGGGAGTGGGACAACGCCAGCCCCGCCGACCAGTGGAAGCACGGCCACAACGAGCTGCACCACACGTACACGAACGTCGTCGGCAAGGACAACGACCTCGGCTACGGCATCATGCGCGTCGACGAGGACCAGCGCTGGCAGCCGTTCTACCTCGCGCAGCCGGTGTGGAACTTCGTCAACGCCTGCTTCTTCGAGTACGGGATCGCGGCCTACGACCTCGAGCTGGCCAAAAACCTGGCCACGCCCAAGGCCCAGCGCCCCGCCGACTTCAAGGCCCGCGTCAAGCAGACCCTGACCAAGATCCGTCACCAGGCCACCAAGGACTACGTGGTCCACCCGGCGTTGTCGATCCCCACCGGCTCGTTCGTGCCCACGCTCGCCGCCAACTTCACCGCCAACCTCGTGCGCAACCTGTGGACGCACTCGGTGATCATGTGCGGCCACTTCCCCGAGGGCGTCGAGACCTTCGAGAAGACCTCGATCGACGGCGAGACCCGCGGCGACTGGTACCTGCGCCAGATGCTCGGCTCGGCCAACATCTCCGGCAGCCCCCTCATGCACCTGATGACGGGCAACCTGAGCTTCCAGATCGAGCACCACCTGTTCCCCGACCTGCCGAGCAACCGGTACGCCGAGATCGCCCCGAAGGTGCAGGCGCTGTTCGACAAGTACGAGCTGACCTACGTCTCGGCGCCGCTGCCCAAGCAGGTCTACTCCGCGTGGCACAAGATCGTGCGGCTCTCGCTGCCGAACCACTGGCTCGCCGAGACCACTGCCAAGAACGCGCCGTCGCAGCTGGCCAAGCTCTACAAGATGACCACCGGCGGCAAGAAGGTCCGCCGCACCATCGAGATGCGCGACCAGCGCGAGCGTCGCGACGTGGCCGAGGCCCAGGCCGCCTAGCGTCCGACGACACCCCGGACCGTCCCTCCCGCGAGGTCGACGGTCCGGGGTGTCCGTGCGTGCACGACCCGTCGGAGCCGGTCTCACCGCCACGCCCGGGAGACCGCGTGGTGGCCCAGCCCGGACCGGTCGCCGATCGGTGCCGCACCGTGACGTCGCGGAAGATCGGACGATGGCCCGATCGCGCACGCTCGTCCTGGTCCTCGCCGGTGGTGCAGGTGGTCGTCTCGGCCTGCTGACGCGCGATCGAGCCAAGCCGGCGGTGCCGTTCGCCGGCTCCCACCGGCTGATCGACTTCCCCCTGTCGAACGCGCGCAACTCCGGCGTCGACGACGTCTGGGTCGCCCAGCAGCACGATCCCGCCTCGCTGACCCACCACCTGTCCAACGGCAGGCCGTGGGACCTGGACCGGACCGGCGGTGGGCTGCGGATCATCCAGCCGGCGCTCGGCGAGGACGTCCGCTCGGGGTTCCACCAGGGGACGGCCGACGCCCTGTGGCGCACCGGCCCCCTGATCCGTCAGGCCGACCCGGAGGTGCTCGTGGTCGTCAGCTCGGACGCCGTCTACGCGCTCGACTACGAGGAGCTCGCCGCGGACCACGCGGCGTCCGGTGCCGCGGTCACCATCGTGACGACGCGGGTCGATCCCGACGACGCCGGACGGTACGGGGTCGTGCAGGCCGAGGACGGACGGGTGCTCGACTACGCCTACAAGCCCGAGGACCCGCAGGGCGACCTCGTCGCCAACGAGGTGTTCGCGTTCAGCCCGACCAGGGTGCTCGACGAGATGGACCGCATCGCCGAGGAGCGCGACCCGGACGACGGGCTGGACGACCTGGGCGACGACCTGCTCCCGCGGCTGGTGGCGGACGGGCTGGCCCGCGAACGACGTCTGGAGTCGTACTGGCGCGACGTGGGCACCGTCGAGTCGTACTGGCAGGCCCACCAGGACCTGCTCGCGGACCCGCCCCCGATCGACCTCGACGACCCCGCCTGGCCCATCGCGTCCCGCGGCGACGGCGCCCGGCTCCCGGCCCGGCTGGGCCCGTCGGCGCACGTCGTCCGATCGATGGTCGGTGCCGGCGCGGTCGTCGACGGCCGGGTGACCGGAAGCGTCCTCGGGCCGCGGTCCCGCGTCGACGACGGCGCCGAGGTCGTCGACTCGGTGCTGCTGCCCGGCGTCCACGTCCGCTCCGGTGCTCGGGTCGTGCGGTCGGTCCTGGACGACGGCGTGGTCGTCGGCCGCGACGCTCGCGTCGGGGGACCCGAGGCGGTGACGCTCGTCGGTGGGGCAGCCGAGCTGGCAGCGGGCTCGACCGTCGCGGCAGGTGAGCAGCACCCGCCGGAGGACGAGGACTAGCGGCGCACGACGGCACCGGTTCCCGGTGGCCGGGTGCGGGCTCGGGCCCGGCGGACCGCGCTCGCGCCGAGGGTGAGTCAGACTACTGGCCATGAGCGATGCCGCGATCCTCGCCGAGAACCTCGTCAAGACCTTCAAGGGAGACGTACGGGCCCTCGAGGGGGTGTCGCTGAGCGTCGAGTCCGGCACGGTGCTGGGCCTGCTCGGGCCCAACGGAGCGGGCAAGACGACCACCGTCAACGTGCTGACCACGCTGCTGCGTCCCGACTCCGGCCGGGCGCGGGTGGCCGGCGTCGACGTCCTGGCGGACCCGGCCGAGGCGCGCCGCCGGATCGGGCTGGCCGGTCAGTACGCCGCCGTCGACGAGAAGCTCACCGGGCGGGAGAACCTCATGCTGGTGGCCCGTCTCAACCATCTCTCGGGCGCCGAGTCCCGCAGCCGGGCCACCGCCCTGCTGGAGCAGTTCGGTCTGACCGACGCCGGCGGGCGCACCGCGACGACGTACTCGGGAGGCATGCGGCGGCGCCTGGACCTCGCGGCCGCGCTGGTCGCCCGTCCGCCGGTGCTCTTCCTCGACGAGCCGACGACCGGTCTCGACCCGCGCAGCCGCATCGACCTGTGGGCCGTCATCGAGGACCTCGTGCGCGAGGGCGTGACCGTGCTGCTGACGACGCAGTACCTCGAGGAGGCCGACCGGCTGGCCGACCGGATCTCGCTGGTGGACCACGGCCGGGTCATCGCCGACGGCACCGCGGCCGAGCTCAAGGCACGCCACGGCGGGGCGGTGGTCGAGGTCCGCCTCGAGGACTCCGCCGACGCCGGGTCGGTGGCGGGGCTGCTGACCGACGTGGGCGAGGGCCCGCCCACCGTCGACGGAGACCTGGTGCGGGTCCCGGCCAGCGCCGGCACCCGGGTCCTGGCCGAGGTGGTGCGTCGCCTCGACGATCACCAGGTCGCCGCCCGCGGGATGGCCCTGCGCGAACCCAGCCTCGACGACGTCTTCCTCTCCCTCACGGGCCGGCCACCCGAGGCCGACCCGGACGACACCGACCCGAAGGAGACCGGACGATGAGCGACACCGCGGCACGTCAGCCCATGTCCAGCGCCCTCGTCTGGGCGGTGCGCGACACCCTGGCCATGGCCGGGCGCAACCTGCGCCGGCTGTCGCGCCAGCCCGAGCAGGTCGTGTTCAACGTGGTCTCGCCGATCATGTTCACGCTGCTCTTCCGCTACGTCTTCGGTGGCGCGATCGGCGGTCTGCAGGGGCTCAACTACGTCAACTACCTGGTCCCGGGCATCGCGGTGCAGACGGTGCTGTTCTCCGCGGGCGTCACCGGCTTCGCGCTCGCCGACGACATGCAGAAGGGCTTCGTCGACCGGTTGCGCTCGCTGCCCATGTCGCGCAGCGCGGTCTTCGGGGGCCGCGTGGTCGCCGACACCGTCAACAACGCGTTCGGCCTCCTGGTGCTGGTGGCCACGGGGTACGCCGTCGGCTTCCGGCCCGCCAGCCTCGCCGGGCTCGTGGCCGCGCTGCTGCTCCTGCTGCTCTTCGCCCTGGCGGTCAGCCTGGGCTACGCCCTGATCGGGCTGGTGGTGCGCAGCCCGGAGGCCGTCAACGCGGCGACGTTCCCGATCATCTTCCCGCTCACCTTCGCCTCTTCGGCGTTCGTGCCCGTCGCGACGATGCCCGGCTGGCTGCAGGGGTTCGCGACCCACCAACCGGTCAGCGTGGTCATCAACGCCGCCCGCTCGCTCATCCTCGGCGACACGGCCACGGCCGACCAGCGCGCCCTGCTGCTGAGCGGCGCCGACACGCTGTCGCTGGTGCTGCAGTCCCTGGCGTGGAGCGCGGGGATCGGGCTCCTGTTCGGGCTGCTCTGCACCCGGACCTACCGCAACCTCGGCCGGTGACGCCCGTCCGAGCGTCCGCCGACGGACGGCCAGGAGGGCTGCCTCGCGAGCGCCCGGCCCCTGGGGTCGCGAGATGAAGGTCGTCCTTGCGGGTGGGTCGGGTGCGTTGGGGCGTCGGCTGGCCGGTGCGCTCGCCGCCCGGGGGCACGAGGTGGTGGTCCTGAGTCGCAGGCCGTCGTCCTCGCCCCACCGCACGGTCTGGTGGGACGGCGCGACGCCCGGCCCGTGGGCGGCGGAGCTCGCGGGGAGCGCGGTGGTCAACCTGGCCGGCGAGCTGGTGGACCGACGACCGACCGCGGCGAACGTGGCCCTGCTGAGGCAGTCCCGAGTCGGTCCGACCCGTGCCCTCGCCGCAGCGACGGCGTCGCTGGAGGAGCCCGTGCCCGTGTGGCTGCAGGCGAGCACGCTGGCCATCTACGGCGACGCCCACGAGGAGGTCCTGACCGAGTCGTCCGCGCTCGCGACCGGGCCCCCGCAGATGGCGGGCGTGGCGAGAGCCTGGGAGAGGGCCGCCGACGGCGTCGACGCCGAGCGCACCGTCGTCCTGCGGACGAGCATCGTGCTCGACCGCGGCACTCCGGCCCTGGACCGGCTGACCGGTGTGGTGCGGTGGGGGCTCGGCGGCAGAATCGCGTCGGGCCGGCAGTGGTTCAGCTGGATCCACGTGGACGACTGGCTGAGCATCGCCGTCCAGGCCCTGGAGGGTGAGGGGGCGGCGGGCGGCCTGACGGGCGTGGTGCACGCGACGGCGCCCGGTCCGGTCCGCAACGCCGAGCTGATGAGGCTCCTGCGACAGGCCCTGCGTCGTCCTGCGGCTCCTCCGACGCCGGCCTGGGCGGTCCGAGCGGGGTCGGTGCTGCTGCGCACGGACCCCGCGCTCGCCCTGACCGGGCGTCGGGCGGTGCCCGCGCGGTTGCAGGACGCCGGCTTCACCTTCGCCCACCCCGAGCTCGAGCAGGCGCTGCCGGACCTGGTCTGACCCGGCCGGGTAGCCGCCTCTGTTCAGCGGGCGCCGATGGCCTCGTTGATCCGGTCGACCGTCCGGTGCGGGTCGTCGACGGTGACGACGATGCGGTCGAACCGCTCGGCCGGGTCGAGCGTGATGACGATCGCGCGGTCGTATCCCGAGATGTTCCAGAACTGCTTGGTCCCACCGCTGTGGAACGTGCCGGCGAGCCTCCCCGGCAGGCCGAGCCCGGGAGCACGCCAGCCCTTGGGCTCGTGCCTCATGCCCGGGTCGAAGGTGGCTCCCCGGACGTGCTCCAGCGGAATGTGCAGGCGCCGGGTGAACGACCACATCTTGCCGAGCCCGACCGGCTCGACGGTGAGGTCGTGGGAGCTGATGGTCACGTCGTTGGTGCTCATGTGGGTCCTCCTGATCGAGGAAGTCCCGCTCGGGTGAGCAGGCGTCTTCCCAGCTGTTCCTCGGTGATGTCGTGCGCCTCCAGGACGCCGGCGATCCGTTCTCGCACGTGCGGGTCGCCGGGGGCGAGCTCCAGCAGCCCGATCAGTGCCAGGTCGAGTCGCGACGCCGGGTCCCTCGTGGTGTCGACCGCGTCGAGAGCCCGCATGAAGAGCCCGTGCTTGCTCCCGAAGGCGCCGTAGAGGCTGCCCCGGTGCACACCGGTGGCCTCGACGAGGTTGTCGACCGAGGTCGCTGCATAGCCTCGCTGCCGGAAGACCTCGGCAGCGGCATCCACCGCCTCCGATTCCTGGAACGTTCGTGTGCGGCCCATGTTTTGAGAATAGTCATTCAAGAACGATCGATCAAGTACCCAGCCGCGCTGGACCGCCGGTCCGGTGAACCCTGGATGAACGTCCGCCGGTTCGGCTCACGAGCGCGCTCGCCTCGCCGACCGTGACGTCGATGGCCACGCAGCAGGAGGTTCGATGAGGGTCGCGAGGGCGCACGGCGTGACGGCATCGGCGGCGACGCGAGCCGGCGACGGTCTCCTGCGTCTGGTCACGTCGGGCGACGAGTCCGGGCACGGCGGTGTGGAGGTCGGAGCACTGGCGACGGCCGCCGTGATGGCTCCGGCGGACGCCGACGTGAGCGCGGTGGACGAGATCTTCCGTCGCCAGCCCGCCCTGCGGTGCGTCGTGCTCGACATCACCGGAGCCCCCAGGCTGATCGACCGCACGTGGTACGAGTCGCTGATGACCGGGCCGATGGGCTACGGGCGTCTGCTGTTCTCGCGCCGGCTCCTGCGCGACGTCGTGCCGATCCGGTCGGTCGTCCTCGACGCCCGCACGACGGTCGCGAGCGCGGCCGCCGTGATCATCGAGCACGGCAGCGCAGGCACCGTGCACGAGGCCGTCCTCGTCGCGTGGACGGACGGGACGCTGGGCGTCGTCACGGCCGCCGCGGTCTTCGAGCAGCTGGCCCGCCACTTCGCGCACCAGTCGATGCACGACCCGATGACCGGGCTGCCGAACCGCTCGCTGCTCATGCACCGGCTGTACCGGGCCGACCGTGACACCGAGCCGACCGTCCTGCTGTACGTGGACCTGGACCGGTTCAAGGACGTCAACGACCACCTCGGCCACGCCGCCGGCGACGAGGTCCTCGTGCAGTTCGCGCAACGCCTGCTGGGCGTCGTGGGGGAGGAGGACGTCGTCGCCCGCCTGGGTGGCGACGAGTTCGCCGTCCTGAGGACCGGGAACCACACGAGGACCACGATCACGGCCCTCGCCGAGCGGCTGGTCCTCGAGGCGGCGGCGCCGTTCGTGGTCGGGTCCGGCGAGGACCAGCAGCTGGTCCACCTGGGTGCCAGCGTCGGCGTGGCCCGCTCCGACGTCGAAGGAAGCGAGCAGCACCGGTGGCCGTGGGACGTGATCCTGCGGCACGCGGACCTGGCCATCTACCGGGCCAAGGCGCAGGGGCGCGGTCGCTCGGCGCACTTCGAGCCGAGCCTGCTCGTCGACCTCGAGAAGTCCGGGACCCGAGCGCGACGCGACGTCGAGCGACGGCTGCGGCACGCCATCTCCGCCGACCGGATCGCCGTGCACTTCCAGCCCGTCGTCGACCTCGCCACCGGGCAGCCCGTGGGTCACGAGGCGCTGGCGCGCTGGGACGACCCCGAGCTGGGCCCGGTGAGCCCCGGGGAGTTCATCCCCGTCGCGGAGACCGCCGGCCTCGTCACCGACCTGGGGCGCCGCGTCCTCGACCAGGCCTGCCGGCACGCCGCGCGGTGGACCGACCGGACCGCGGCCGGTCTGCTGTCGGTCGTCTCGGTCAACGTCTCACCGGTCCAGCTCGCCGACCGGGGCTTCGTGGCCGACGTCGAGACGGCCCTGCGGGAGAGCGGGCTCGCACCGGGCCGACTGTGCCTGGAGATCACCGAGACGGCCGCCATCGACGACGTCGCGTCCGCGGCCCGACGCCTCGGCCGGCTGCGGGACCTCGGCGTGCGCCTCGCGCTCGACGACTTCGGCACCGGTCACTCCTCGCTCACCCTGCTGCGCGAGCTGCCCGTCCACGTCCTCAAGATCGACCGCTCGTTCATCGCGAGGATCACCACCGACCGCGGTGACGCCGTGCTCGTCGCGCTGCTCGTCGACGCCGCGCACCGGCTCGGCCTCGACGTCTGCGCCGAGGGCGTCGAGACCAGGGCCCAGGCGGACGCGCTGGTCGAGATGGGGTGCGACCTCGCGCAGGGCTGGCTCTACGGTCGCCCCGCCCCGCCCGTCTGAGCCACGAGCTCGGGGGACGCGGCCGACCCGACCGCTGGCGGTTCCGTCAGACGGAAGGACCTGCTGGCACGCTGTGACCTGGAGCACGACGCTGTGGCCATGGATCCCTCGGTCGACGCCCCGTCCTCTCAGCGTGCAATGCCGGGCGCGCACCGGTGGGCGGTCGCGCTCTGCTGGCTGGCCGTGGCGTTCGACGGGTTCGACCTCGTCGTCCTCGGCGCCGTCATCCCGACGCTGATCGAGACCGGCGACCTCGGCTTCGATCCCGCGTCCGCGACGCTCGCCGCGACCGTCGGCCTGGTCGGCGTCGGCCTGGGCGCCCTGGCCATCGGACCGCTCACCGACCGGTTCGGACGCCGCCGGACCCTCATCGCCTGCGTCGCGAGCTTCTCGTTGTTCACGCTGCTGATCGCGGTGGCGCCGAGCCTGGAGGTCTTCGTCGCCCTGCGGTTCCTGGCCGGACTCGGCCTGGGTGGGTGCCTGCCGATCGCGCTCGCGTTCATGAGCGAGGCCTCGCCGGACGGTCGTGCCGGTGCGGCCGTCACGCGCACCATGACCGGCTACCACGTCGGCGCCGTCCTGACCGCCCTCCTCGCGCTGCTCCTGGTGCAGGAGCTCGGCCTGGACTGGCGCTCGTTGTTCGTGGTCGGGGGCGTGGCGGGTCTGGTGTCCGTGCCGTTGATGTGGGCCAGGATGCCCGAGTCCGAGGCGTACCTGCGGGCCCGCGAGGCCGGGGCCGCGGGCACCCAGGTGGCGAGCGCACCCGTCGCGGCCCTGCTGCGCGGGAGGTACCTGCGGATCAGCATCGGCCTGTGGGTGGCATCCTTCATGGGCCTGCTGCTCGTGTACGGCCTCAACACGTGGCTGCCGACGATCATGCGGGCCGCCGGCTACGAGGTGGGCGCGTCCCTCGGCCTGCTGCTGGTGCTCAACGTCGGCGCCGTCGCCGGCCTGGTGGTCGGTGGACGGGTCTCCGACGCCCGCGGCAACAAGCCCAGCGTGCTCGCCTGGTTCGCGCTCGCCGCGGTGTTCCTGGCCGGCCTCAGCATCCGGCTGGAGTCCCAGGTGCTGCTGTACGTCGCGGTCTTCGTCACCGGCTTCTTCGTCTTCAGCGCCCAGGTGCTCGTCTACGCCTTCGTCGGCCAGCTCTACCCGACCGACGCCCGCGGCACGGCGCTCGGCTTCGCCTCCGGCGTCGGCCGGCTCGGCGCGATCCTCGGCCCGTCCATCACCGGCGTGCTCGTGACGGCGGGCATCGAGTACCCGTGGGGCTTCTACGTGTTCTCGCTCGCCGCGGTGCTCGCCGTCGTGGCGCTGTCGTTCGTGCCCGCCGACCGGCCCGTCGCCGACCCGGTCACCACCGCCTGAGACGGTCGGGTCCGGGGGTCGGTCGGGTCCAGGGCCGCGGTGAGCCACGGGAGCACCACGTCGTCGAGCTGGGCACCGGTGACGTCGTCGAGCCCGTCGAGCTCGAGGAAGTGGCGTCCGATCGTCAGTCCGAGGATCGCGCAGACGACCAGCGTCGCCCGCAGCGACGTGTCGCCGTCGGCGGGACCGTCCCCGGCCCGCGCGAGGCGGTGCGCCCGCTCGTCCAGGAAGTGCTTCATCGCCGACGCCGCCTCGGGGGAGGTGAGCATCGAGCGCACCAGCGCGCGCGTCTGTGGCGGCAACGACCCCAGGCGGACGCCCAGGACGTCGCGCAGGTGCCGGCCGAGGTCGCCGAGGTCGTCGTCGACGGGAAGCTGGACGGCCTCGGCGAACAGCGCGTCCTTGCTGCCGTAGTGCTGCAGGACGAGCGACGGATCGACCCCGGCGCGCTCGGCGATCGCTCGCACCGTCGCGCCCTGGAGGCCCTTGGCCCCGAACTCGGCCTGCGCCGACTCCAGGATCCTGCGCCCCGTCTCGGCCCGCTGCGCTGCTCGTGAGGTCGTCGGTGCCATGGATCTCACTCTACAGGCGTTGAGCGACGGTGCTAGCCTGGCTCAACACGCGTTGAGTGAAACGAGAAGGAGCGCTCATGACGGATCGAGACACGACGGCACCCGCTGACACGGTGCTGCTGGTGGGCGCCTCACGTGGTCTGGGCCTGGCCCTGGCGGCGGCCTACCTCGACCGCGGCGCGCAGGTGGTCGCCACCGTGCGCGGCGACGACCACCCCGAGCTGCGCCGGCTGGCCGAGCAGGGCGACGGCGCGCTCACCATCGAGCACGTCGACATCGATCGGCCGGACGAGGTCGAGGCGTTGCGCGACCGGCTCGGCGGGGCCCGCTTCACGGTCCTGCACGTCAATGCCGGGGTCACCCACCGCGAGGACCTGACCGTCGCCGACATCGACACCGACGAGTTCATCCGGGTGATGGTCACCAACGCCCTGAGCCCGCTGCGCCTGATCGAGCGCCTCGACGGCGTCGTCGACCCCCACGGCACGATCGCCGTCATGTCGTCCGGGCAGGGGAGCATCGCGAACAACGAGCGGGGTGGGTTCGAGGTCTACCGGGCCAGCAAGTCCGCGCTGAACCAGCTCATGCGCAGCTATGCGGCCCGGCACCGCGACGACCCGCGGACCCTGCTGCTCCTGGCACCGGGCTGGGTGAGGACCGCGCTGGGCGGCCCCGGGGCCCGGCTCACGCCGCAGGAGAGCGCGGTCGACGTGGTGGAGACCGTCCTGGCTCAGCGTGGGCACGGTGGCCTGCAGTTCCTGGACCGTCACGCCGGGACAGTGGCCTGGTGAGCACCCTCTCGCCGGTCGGCGTGGACGAGTACGTCGACACCACCGTCATCGCGATCGAGGAGCACTGGACGACGCCGGCCCTCGCAGCCGCGCTGGAGTGACCGCGCCGCCGTCATGGGGAGTCGGGCGACGCGGCCACGGACATCGTTCCCTGTCACCGGTGACATCAAACCTCCCGACACCACCGGAGCCTGGCGGTGGGGCGAGGTGGCCGGCTGGAGTCCGACCACCCGGGCAACCACCGCGACCGGCGTGGCGGCCGCCGGGCCGCTCAGGCACGATGCCTGCATGGACCGAGAGGCTCGACCAACCGGTGGACGAAGTAGGCGAGTCGAGCTCGCCGTCGTGCACGTCGTGGAGGCGGACTGGGCGCGCGTCAGGGCCGTCCGCCTGACCGCCCTGGCCGAGTCGCCCCGGGCGTTCGGCTCGTCCCACGCCCGGGAGGCCGCATATGACGAGGCCGATTGGCGCCGCTGGTGCCGCGACACGTCCACGTTCCTCGCGACGCGTGACGGCGCTCCGATCGGGATGGTGGCCGGGGTCGGCGGGACCAGCCATGACGAGCGCAAGGTCGTCGCGATGTGGCTCGATCCGGGCCACCGGGGGACGGGTGCCGCGGCGGCGCTCCTCGTCGCCGTGTAGGACTGGGCCCTGGGCGACGGCGCGACCACGTTGGCGCTGTGGGTCACGCGGGGCAACGACGCCGCCACCGGCCTGTACCGGCGGGCCGGGTTCACCGCGACGGGCGACTCCAAGCCTCTCCCGAGCGACCCGACCCTCGTCGAGGACCTGTTGGTCCTCGACCTGGTGTCCACGGTGGCGGGCCGCGGCGGTGGCTCGGCGGGTCGGTCGGCGTCACCCGATGTTCGGCGACCGGAGGGTCGCATTCGGTGAGGCGAGGGCGGAGTCGTCCGTGACGGCCGCGAGCATCCCGCCCACGGCCCTCGCGCCACGGTTCGGGGCCGGGTCCCGAGCGGCGTGACGATGCTGGGCATCGACACTTGCCAGGGCGATCGAACGTGTGTTCGACTGACCTCGTGAGTCGAGACGGCGAGACGGAGCGGCAGTGGGCCGCGGGGTACGAAGCGGCGCGGACGTACTGCCTGACCCGAGGTGCGGTGCACGCGCAGCACCTGAGACCCGCGTCGCCCAGCCCGGCCTTCGAGGCCGGCTACGACTGGGGGGTCTGGGACTACGAGGACGCCAACGGTCTGCCCCACGGCCGCGAGCGGGGCGCCTAGTCGGGGTGGGCGTGGCACCTCTCGCCTCGGGACGGCGGCATCGTCCGCACCGTCCCGGACGACTGGCACGATGCCGGGATGACCGACCGGTGCGACCTCGAGTCCGTCGAGACCGCTCGTCTGAGACTCCGCCGCCGCCGCGTGAGCGACGCCCGGGTCCTCCACGAGCTCTGGACCGAGCGGGACCCGCGCGTTCCCGCACACCGTCGGATCGACGCTGACGGGCGACCGACGGAGGCCGACCTGGCCGCCCGGATCCTCGAGGACGACGGCTCACGCCCCGGGCTGCTGACCGTCGAGCGCCGGGACGACGGCGAGGTCGTCGGGTGCTGCGGGCTGGTGCGGACCGGCGTCGCCACGCCTCGTGAGCCCGCGCTGGCCTTCGAGCTCCTGCGTCGCGCGCAGGGTCGCGGTCTCGCGACGGAGGCGGGCGAGGCGGTGGTGGACCTGGCCGGAGCGGCCGGGCACGACCGGCTGTGGGCCACGGTCTGGGACTGGAACCGTCCGTCACGCCGCGTGCTCGAGAAGCTCGGCTTCACGGAGTCGAGGTCCGAGATCGGCGTGGCCGGCGCCCGGACGCTGGTGATGGTGCGCGCGCTGAGTCCTCGGGGGCCGGCCCGTCAGGACGGCCCGCCGAGCCGGTGACGCACCACCCGTCGGCGCAGGGTGGGGGAGGCCACCAGCTCGTAGCCGGCCTCGAGGAACACCTGCAGCAGCCCGACGGAGGCCTCGTCCCAGATCACGGTCTTGCCCGGTGGTGGCTCCGTGGGGTACCCCTCGAGCACGCGGGCGCCGATGTTCCGACCGTGCTCGACCGTGGCGGCGGCCAGCTCGTACATCAGCCCCTGCTTGCGGAACCCCTTGCGCACCACGAAGCAGGTGACCGAGCAGACGCCGGCGAGCTCGGGGTCCATCCGCATCCACGACTTCTGCCGGGCCCACACGCGGGGGTAGTGGTCGCGCGGCTCGACCGCGACCCAGCCGACCGGCTCGCCGTCGAGGTAGCCGATGAGGCCCGACGTGGGTCCGTCGGTGCCGCACCCGACCTGCTCGAGCAGGGCGGCGTCCCGCTCGGACTGGGTGGTGTCGCGCCAGATCCAGCCCGGCACCTTCAGGGCCTGGCAGCGGCACTTCCGTGCGCCGCCGGTGTCGAGCACCGTCTCGACGTCCTCGGTCGTGGCCTCGTTGGCCGGTCGCCACGTGAACTGGGTCACACCGCACCCTAAGCCCGCACCGACTCCCGCGCGAGGGACCTACCGGGCGAGGTGGGCGCCGGTCCAGGACTCGCCGCCGCTCACGTCGGCCACGACGTCCAGCCAGTCGGGCACCGGAGCGGGTGGACGGTCCCCGTCGTCGATCTCGGCGACGAGGGTCCCGTCCTCGTGCTCGTCGATGGCCACGAGGAGCCCGTCCCGGCGGACCAGGTGCCTGGTCTTGTGCAGCGACCGTGCGGGCAGCGCCGCGAGGGCCGCCCACTCGGCGTCGTCCAGGTAGAGGTTGGTGCACGCCACCTCGCCGGGCCCCGTCCCCAGCCGGATCTTCTGCCCCAGCTTGCGGGTGACCGATCCGTCGTCCGCCGTGACCTCGCGGAGCCGCAGCCGCGTTCCCGTCAGGTAGCGGTCGTGGACCTGCTGGGTGCTGCTCACGCCCGCGGGCAGGCGGGCCACGACGAACCGCCGCTCCCGCTCGACGACCGCGTACTTCAGGGACACCGACACCCCTCGACCCTAGGTGGCGGCGGTCGTCAGTGTGGCGACCCGAGGGCGTCGAGGTCGCGCACGGCGTAGCGGTGGTGCTCCCACTCCTCCTCGAGGATCGTCCCGAGGCACTGCCCGACGGTCTCGGCGAAGGCCGGGTCGTGGGGGTTCGGTCGTTCCTCGGCCAGCACCTCCTCGGTGACGTCGCAGAGGTAGTCACGGACCATCGCGACGCGCTCGGCGCGGGCGGACAGGACCTGCGCGTAGGTCGGGGTGGCGGTGGAGAACACCGACATGTCCTCGCCGTCCTCGGCCATGCTGTGGTCGGCCAGGCCCAGCGGGTGGAACGGCCGCTCGAGCCGCAGCACCCCGCGTCCCAGCCACATGTCGGTGGCCATCACCAGGTGGCGCAGCGTCTGCGCGAACGACCACTCGCCCGCGACCCGGGCGTCGACGGTCCCGGCCGGCATCGCCTCGACGCGATCGAGCGTCCCCACCCACGTCCGCTCCAGCGCCGCCCAGGCCCGACGTAGGCCCTGCGGGGTGGTGGAGCCGCGCAGCTCGCGCCCGGGGAACCGGCGGTCGAGCTCGGCGTCGACGAACGCGACGACGTCGACGCCGTTGACGGTGAGGCCACCGGCCTCGACCAGCCACGGCGCCTCGATGTCCATGCCCTGGACCAGCACGCCTCGCATCACCGCGCCGGACAGGTCGGACTCGACGAAGCGGGCGCCGCGAAGGTCCCGCCCCCTGAACTCCCTCGGGTCGCCGTCCATGCGGCAGCGTAGATCCTTCCACCGACCTCGGGTCGGGGTCTCGGCCTCGTGGGCCCACCCGCTGGGGAGCGGGCGAGCCGGGACGCGACCGGGGCTCACGTTCTTGCGCGTGCCCGTCTCGTCGCGATCCCCTCGACGACGGAGCCGAGGGCCCCCGTGACTGGTCCGTCGTGTGCCTCCTTGCTCAGCCGTGATCGGCTCGGCACAGGTCGGACCTCGGGCGTCGTTCCCGGTCACCTGGCCGCGGCGGGGGTGTCGCCCCAGGCGGCGCGGGCGCCGGAGTCGCCGACCCGGTAGACCTGGACGCCGGCGGCGACCGAGGCCAGGACGGCGAGGACGGCGACGCCGGTGGTGATGGCCTTGCGTGCGATACCGGCGCGGTCGAGCAGGAGCAGGACGACCAGGAGGACGACCATCGGGAGCGCGAACCAGAGCAGCTGGTCGCCGAGCTCGGCGTGCTTGCCGGGGTCGCCGACGCGCTTCTCCAGGGCCTCGCCGCTGGAGGTGGCGACGGGGATGAGGGCGGTGCCGACGACGCCGAGTGCCGCGACGACCCAGCCGTAGGTCTGGCGCCAGGCGGGGCGCAGCGCGACCAGCACGGCCCCGATGATCGTCAGGGGGAGCAGCACGACGACGGCGTGCACCACCAGGGGGTGCAGGGGCAGGCCGTTGAACGAGTCGAACACGAGGTCTCCTTCGGGCAGGACCGTCCACGGTGGAGAGCCCCGGACCCAGCCTCGGCGTCCCACCGTTAAGAGAGCGTCATGCCCGCATCAAGTCCACGGCGCGCGGCCGGGAGCGCGACGGTTGCCGGGCTAGCCTGCGGCCATGGTGCACGTGCTGCTGGTGGAGGACGACGACGCGATCCGCCACGGCCTCACCCGCGCGCTCGGCGAGGGCGGTGACTCGGTCACCGCGGTCCGGACCGGGGCCGAGGGGATCTCCGCCGCGGTCGACCAGCGTCCGGACGTGGTCGTGCTCGACCTCGGTCTGCCCGACCTCGACGGTGCGGACGTCCTGACGATGCTGCGGGCGGTGAGCGAGGTGCCCGTCATCGTCGCCACGGCGCGCGACGACGAGCGTGACGTGGTGCGGCTGCTCGACGCGGGCGCCGACGACTACGTGATCAAGCCGTACTCGGCGGCCCAGGTGCGGGCCCGCATCCGTGCGGTGCTGCGCCGCAGCGCACCGGGGACGCCCGAGACGGCCGTGGTCGTGGGCGGCCTGCGCATCGACCCGGCCTCGCGCTCGGCCAGTCTCGACGGGGCCGACGTGCACCTCACGCGCAAGGAGTTCGACCTGCTCCTCGTCCTCGCCCGCCACGCCGGCTCGGTAGTGACCCGGCGGAGCCTGCTGGCCGAGGTCTGGCAGCTGCCGTGGGGCGGCGCGGACCGCACGGTCGACGTCCACCTGTCGTGGCTGCGTCGCAAGCTGGGGGAGACCGCCGCCGTGCCGCGCTACCTGCACAGCGTGCGCGGGGTCGGCGTGAAGCTCGTCGCCCCCGACGACCTCCCGTGACGATGCGGCGGCGCATCCTGGTGCTCACGACCGGGGTGACGGCGGTCGTCCTCGTGCTGCTGGCGGTGCCGCTGGCGGTGGTGAGTCGTCAGGTGGTCCTCGACCGGTCGTCGCAGGAGACGAGCCTGGTGGCGCGGTCGGTGGCGGACTACCTGAGCACCGGTCGCTACGACGTCCCGCAGCTCCGGTCGTACGTGCGACGCCAGGTCGGGCGCGACGACGTGCTGATCGCGGTGCTCCTGCCCGACGGGACCGTGGTCGGCGACCGCATGCCCGTGGACCTGCCGGTGCTGCGCCCGTCGCGGCCCTCCGACGGCGACGGCGACGGCGACGGCGACGGCCCACGTGACGCCGACGGTGACGGCGACGGCCTCGGCGCGGTGTCGTCGACCGAGCAGCTCTCGGTCGCGGACGGGCGCCTCATCCAGGTGGAGGCGTCGACGTCGTCCGGCCCGGCCGTCGTGCGCGCCTATGCCGACGACGACGAGCTCACCGAGGGCGTCTGGCGGTGGTGGGCGCTGATCGCGATGGTGTCGTTGCTGCTGCTCGGGTTGTCCGCGCTCGCTGCCGTCCTCGTCTCGCGGCGGCTGGTCCGTCCCCTCGACGCCGCCGCGCGCACGGCGTCCCGGTTGAGCAGCGGTGACCTCGACGCCCGCGCACCGGTCGACGGGCCTCTCGAGGTGGCCGAGGTCGCGACAGCGCTCAACGTGCTGGCCGAGCGGATCGACGGGCTGATGGTCGCCGAGCGGGAGACCGTCGCCGACCTGTCCCACCGGCTCCGCACCCCGCTGACCGCGGTGCGCCTCGGTGTCGACGCCCTGCCACGGGACGTGCGCAGCCTCGAGCTCAGCGACCAGGTCGCCCAGCTCGAGCGCACCCTCACGGCCGTGATCCAGGCCGCCCGCCGTCCGCGGCGCGCCACGGAGTCCGACGGCACCGACGCGGTGGAGGCGGTGCGTGGACGGGCGGAGTTCTGGGAGCCGCTCGTCCAAGACCAGGGCCGGACCCTCACCCTCGACCTCCCTCCAGGACCTGTGGCGGTCTCCTGTGACGGGTCCAGCCTCGCCGCCGCCGTCGACGCCCTGCTGGAGAACGTCGTCGCCCACACGCCCGAGGGGACGTCGATGGAGGTGCGGGTCAGCACCGTCGAGGAGCGCGAGGAGGGGGCCGTGCGACGGTGGGCGCTGGTGGACGTCCTCGACGACGGCGCAGGCTTCACCTCCATCGCGCGGGTGCGCGGGCACAGCGACCGCGGCTCGACCGGGCTCGGCCTCGACATCGCCGCCCGATGTGGCGAGGACGTCGGCGGCCGGCTCGAGATCGACCGCGACGACGGCCGCACCCGCGTGCGCCTGGTGCTGCCAGCGACGCCACGGACGCGAGTGCCGCGGACCTGACCGCGCTGAGTGGCTGCCGATGGTCCGGGCGCGTGCTCGCGTCGTGGACGAGGCACCGGACGTCAGCAGCTCCCACCGGTCCGGCGTGGCCGCACCGGTCCCACCGCCCGGGGTTCGACCACGGGCTCCCGGGCCGGCGTCCGGGCGGGCGGGGCGCGACCCCTGCCCCTGCCCCCGGCATCGTGCGCCGTCGCCCCGACGGCCGCCGGTGGACCCGTGCACCCCGAGGCCGACGCGGGACCGTCGGTGTGGTCCACGTGCCAGGGGGTCTTCCGGGGGTGGGGGACTGCCCGGGAACGACGAGATCCCACCGTCGGGCTCGTGAGCCTGACGATGGGACTGGTGCTGCGATCACCCCGTAGGTGGGGTGCAACCCACGGGATCGTGTCCGAGGGGGGACTTGAACCCCCATGCCCTATACGGGCACTAGCACCTCAAGCTAGCGCGTCTACCTATTCCGCCACCCGGACGTGAGGGACGCAGCGCGTCCCTCGGTGCGGTCAGAACACTAGCAAACACCGTCAGGCACTCTCACATCGGTCGGGCAGGATGGGGTGCATGACGGACGCACAGCAGACGCCCTCCTACGACCCCACGGCCGAGGTCGTCCGGATCTGCCAGGAGCTGATCCGGATCGACACCCAGAACTTCGGCGACGGCTCGGGCCCGGGGGAGCGCAAGGCCGCGGAGTACGTCGCGGCGAGCCTGGACGAGGTGGGCATCGAGTCGACGCTCGTCGAGTCGGCGCCCGGTCGGGCCAGCGTCGTCGCCCGGTGGGGAGACCACTCCGGCGACGAGCCGCCGCTGCTGCTGCACGGCCACCTCGACGTCGTGCCGGCGCAGGCGGCCGACTGGTCGCAGGACCCGTTCGGCGGCGAGCTGGTCGATGGGTACCTGTACGGACGCGGTGCGGTCGACATGAAGGACTTCGACGCGATGGTGCTGTCGGTCGTCCGGGCGCGCCAGCGCGCCGGGGTGCCGCCGCGGCGTCCCGTCGTGCTCGCCTTCACCGCCGACGAGGAGGCCGGCAGCACCTACGGCGCGCACCACCTGGTGGACGAGCACCCCGACCTGTTCGAGGGCGTCACCGAGGCCGTCGGCGAGGTGGGCGGCTACTCGGTCGAGGTGGGCGGCAAGCGGCTGTACCTGGTGGAGTCCGGCGAGAAGGGCATCTCCTGGATGCGGCTCACCGTCGACGGCACGGCCGGTCACGGCTCGATGCGCCACCCCGACAACGCCGTGGTCGCCCTGGCCGAGGCCGTCGCCCGCCTGGGCCGCCACGAGTGGCCCGACGAGCCCGGCCCGTCCATGCAGCTGCTGCTCGACAAGGTCGCGGAGTTGTCGGGCATCGACCGTCAGCACACGTCGGCCCTGATGGAGCAGTTCGGCCCGGCCGCGCGGATGGTGGGCGCCGGCATGCGCAACACCACCAACCCGACGATGCTGTCGGCCGGCTACAAGGTCAACGTGGTGCCCGGCACGGCCCAGGCCCACGTCGACGGGCGCTACCTGCCGGGACACCAGGACAGCTTCATGGCCGCGGTCCAGGACGTCCTCGGCGACCGCGTACGCGCCGAGCCCGAGACCTTCCAGCCGGCGCTCGAGATCGGCTTCGAGGGCGACCTCGTGGACGCGATGACGATGGCGCTGCACACCCAGGACCCCGAGGCCCACATCGCGCCGTACCTGATGTCGGGCGGCACCGATGCCAAGGCCTGGGACCGCCTCGGCATCCGCTCCTACGGGTTCACGCCCCTGCGCCTTCCCGCCGACCTCGACTTCACCGCGCTCTTCCACGGCATCGACGAGCGCGTCCCCACCGACGCCCTCGAGTTCGGCTGCAAGGTCCTCGACTCCCTCGTCGACCTCGCCTGACGGGCCCAGGCATCCCGGCGGGCTGCGTTGCTCGCTGCTCGAGGAGCAAGGTCGGCTCGTCGTCGCAGCGGCGCCTTGCCCGCCGGGCGCCTGGACCCGTCAGCTGGTCTCAGAGGGTCCTGCGCATCCGGATGATCTTGCGACGCAGGACGACGCGGCGGGTGCCGTCGGGGAAGAGGCGGAGCCTGTCCAGCTCCCAGCCCTGGTACTCCGCGGCGTCGGTCAGCAGGCGACGCACCGCCGAGCGGGAGTGCGTGCGGGAGAGGGAGAAGCGCTGGAACTCGTACTCCACGGTGATCCCTTCTCGATGTCCGACGACCCATCATGCCGAACGGGTCCTGACCGCACCTACCGGTCAGCCGCCTGCCGAGACGTCGTCGAGCGCGCGGACGATCTCGGCCGGCAGCTCGACCTTCTCCACCGACAGGCACGCGCGCAGCTGGTCGGCCGTCCGGGCGCCCAGCAGGACCGACGTGACGCCGGGCCGGTCGCGCACCCAGGCGAGGGCGACCTCGACGGGGCTGAGGCCCAGACCGTCGGCCGCCCGCACCACCGCCTCGGTGACGCGGGCCCCGTGGTCGTCGAGGTAGGGGTCGACGAAGGAGGCCATGTCGTCGGACGCGGCCCGCGAGTCCGACGGGATGCCGTGGCGGTACTTGCCGGTCAGCACCCCCCGTCCGAGCGGGGACCACGCGAGCACGCCGACGCCCAGCGCCTCGGCGGCCGGGACGACCTCGTGCTCGACGTCGCGGTTGAGCAGCGAGTACTCGACCTGGGTGGACACGATCGCGGCCCGTCCGGCGGCGCTGGTCTGCCAGGCGTGCGCGAGGGCCGTCTGCCAGCCCGCGTAGTTGGACACGCCGACGTAGCGGACGCGCCCGGAGGTCACGGCGACGTCGAGCGCCGAGAGCGTCTCGTCGAGCGGGACGTCGGGGCTCCAGCGGTGCACCTGCCACAGGTCGAGGTGGTCGGTGCCGAGCCGGCGCAGCGAGTCGTCGAGGCGCGCCAGCATCGAGCGGCGCGAGGTGTCGGCGACCTTGCCGCGGGAGGTGACCTTGAGGCCCGCCTTGGAGGCGATGACCACCTCCTCGCGCCGCACGACGGTGCCGAGCATCCGGCCGAGCAGCTCCTCGGACGCGCCGCCCGCGTAGGTGGGCGCGGTGTCGAGCAGGTAGCCGCCCGCGTCGAGATAGGCGCGCAGGACGTCGGGGGCCTCGTGCTCGTCGGTGGTGCGACCCCACGACCACGTGCCCAGGCCGAGACGGGGGACCTGCAGCCCCGACCGTCCGACGTAGCGCTCTCGCATGCGCTGAAGGCTAGTGCCCGCGGTGTCCCTGCCGAGGGTTAGGCTCGCCGACGCCGTGGGGAATCACACGGCGGTCATGCCGAGAGGAGCGCACCGTGCGCCTGGGACTGAACGTGGGCTACGTCGCCGGCCCCGACGTCGCCGAGAGGGTCGAGACCGCCGTCCTGGCCGACGAGCTGGGCTACGACGTCGTCTGGGCGGCCGAGGCCTACGGCTCCGACGCCCCGACGCTGCTGTCCTGGATCGGCGCGCGCACGTCGCGCATCGACCTCGGCAGCGCCATCATGCAGATCCCGGCCCGCACGCCGGCGATGACGGCGATGACCGCGGCCACCCTCGACCGCCTGTCCGAGGGGCGCTTCCGCCTCGGGCTCGGCGTCTCGGGACCGCAGGTCTCCGAGGGCTGGCACGGCGTCCGGTTCGAGAAGCCGCTCGCCCGCACCCGCGAGTACGTCGAGATCGTCCGGGCGGCGCTGGCTCGCGAGACCGTCCGCCACGAGGGCGAGTTCTTCACGCTGCCGCTGCCCGACGGGCCCGGCAAGGCGCTCAAGCTGATGCTCCACCCGCAGCGGGCCGACCTCCCCGTCTACCTGGCGTCCGTCGGCCCCAAGAACCTCGAGCTCACCGGCGAGATCGCCGACGGGTGGCTGGCCATCTTCTTCGCCCCCGAGCACGCCTCGGTCTCGCTGGACCCGCTCGACGCCGGTCTGGCACGCGCCGGACGCGGACGCGACGGGTTCGACGTCGTCGCCACCGTGCCGGTCGTGGTCGGCGACGACCTCGAGACGTGCGCCGCGCCGCTGCGTCCCTACACCGCCCTGTACGTCGGCGGGATGGGCAGCCGGAAGCAGAACTTCTACAACGCGCTGGCCCGCCGGATGGGGTTCGACGACGCCGCGCAGGAGGTCCAGGACCTCTACCTCGACCACCAGCCGCGCGAGGCGGCGGCCGCCGTCCCGTTCGAGCTGATCGACCAGACCGCCCTGATCGGGCCCAGGGAGCGGATCGCCGAGCGGCTGCACGCCTACGCCGAGGCGGGCGCCACCACGATCGCGGTCTCCACGTTCGGCGAGACCCACGACGAGCGCGCCGCCGTGCTCCGGACGATGGCCGACGCGCTCGACGCGTCCGGCCTGGGGGAGTGACGTGGAGCTGTTGCAGGCGATCTTCCTGGGCGTGCTGCAGGGACTGACCGAGTTCCTGCCCATCTCGTCCAGTGCCCACCTCGCGATCTACCCCAAGTTCTTCGGCTGGGAGGACCCCGGCGCCGCGTTCACCGCGGTCGTCCAGATCGGCACCGAGCTGGCCGTCCTCATCTACTTCCGGCACGACATCTGGACCATCGGGTCGGGCTGGGTGCGCGGGCTGTTCAGCCGCGCCGCCCGTCAGGAGCACGAGTGGCGGATGGGCTGGTTCGTCATCATCGGCTCGATGCCGATCGTGCTGCTCGGCCTGGTGCTCGAGGACGCGATCGACAGCCAGTTCCGCAACCTGTGGGTGATCGGCTCGACGCTGATCGTGCTCGGCCTGGTGCTCGCGCTCGCCGAGCGGGTCGGGCGGCTGGACCGTCCGATCGAGAAGCTCTCCTGGGGCCACGCGATCGCGTTCGGTCTCGCGCAGGCCGCGGCGCTGGTCCCCGGCGTCTCCCGCTCCGGCGCCACCATCACCATGGGCCTGTTCCTCGGCTACGAGCGCGCGGCCGCCACCCGCTACGCGTTCCTGCTCGCGATCCCCGCCGTCGTCGGGGCCGGGCTCTACAAGCTCAAGGACGTGCCGGGCGCCGACAACCCCTACGGCATCGGGCCGACGGCCGTCGCCACCGTCGTGTCGTTCGTCGTCGGGTACGCCTCGATCGCGTGGCTGCTCAAGTACGTCAGCACGCACTCGTACACGCCGTTCGTGATCTACCGCGTGGGCCTCGGCGCGCTGGTCCTGGTGCTCGTGGGCGCCGGCGTCATCACCGCTGGCGTCGCCGCCTGACGCCTCGCGGCCGCTAGAGCCAGCCGGACTTCTTGAAGCTGCGGTAGAGCCAGGCCACCACGAGCACCATCCCGAGCAGGCACAGCGGGTAGCCCCACGGGTAGGTCAGCTCGGGCATCTTCTCGAAGTTCATCCCGTACACGCCGGCGATCAGCGTGGGCGCCGCGAACATCGCGGCGTACGCGGCGAGCTTGCGCATGTCGTCGTTCTGCTGCAGCGACAATCGCGCCAGGTGCCCGTTCAGCGCGTTGTCGAGCAGGTGGTCGGCGGCGTCGATGTCGTCCGCGACGCGGGCCAGGTGGTCGGCGACGTCGCGGTAGAACGGCATCG
Organism: Nocardioidaceae bacterium; assembly: GCA_030655315.1. Lineage (GTDB taxonomy): Bacteria > Actinomycetota > Actinomycetes > Propionibacteriales > Nocardioidaceae > JAURVT01. Next base: position 122,962 of record JAURVT010000043.1, read on the forward strand.
CGCGCTCGGGGATGAAGTCGAACTCCCCGCGCAGCAGCCGCGCCGTGGGCGTCTTGAGCGGCAGGATCGCCCGCCGGCACTCGAGCATCTCGCGCTTGAGGCGGTAGATGCGGTCGGAGTCGCGGGTGCGCCCGTCGGAGAACACCGACGCCTCCACCTCCTCCACGTCGGCCTGCAGCTCGTCGGCGACCGCCTCGTACTGGTCGACCACGCCGTCGACCACCGCGTACAGCGCGGCCGCCGGCCCGTGGTCGAGGAAGAACAGGCGCTCCTCGGCGCGCGAGCGGACGTCGCCGAGCGGGTGGTTGCCGTTGCGGACGGTGATGAAGTAGTTCGGGCCGAGGAAGGCGTCGATCTCGCCGGTCTCCACCTGGTCGTCCTGGTACGACAGCGTCTTGAGCACGATGAAGAAGTGGTCCTTGTACTTCTCCATCTTGGGCCGCTGGTGCGGCTCGGAGACGTCCTCGATCGCGAGCCGGTGCAGGCCGAACAGCTCGCCGATCTCGTGCAGCTCGTCCGCAGACGGCTCGTGGAGGCCGATCCAGACGAAGTCGTTCTCGCCCTCGACCGTGGCCAGCAGGTGACGCACCTCCTTCAGCGAGCAGCGGTCGGAGGCCCGCTTGCCGTCGCGGTAGACGGCGGCGTCGATGATCACGGGGACATCATGGCCTGCCCGCTCGTGGGACCCGCATAGGCTGGCCGTGTGCCCACCCTCGTGCTCGTCCGCCACGGCCGTACCCCCGCCAACGCCCAGGGCGTCCTCGCCGGCCGCACCCCCGGCGTCCACCTCGACGACGTCGGTCGGGAGCAGGCCGAGAAGGTCGCCGCGCGGCTGGCCGCGGTGCCGCTGGCGCGCCTGGTCGCCAGCCCGCTGACCCGCACCGTCGAGACCGCCAAGGCCATCGCGGCCCACCAGGAGCCCGTGCCCACGATCGTCCGCGACAAGGGCCTGATCGAGTGCGGCTACGGCGACTGGACCGGCAAGCCCCTCAAGGAGCTGTCCAAGCACCCGCTCTGGAAGACCGTCCAGAGCCAGCCGAGCGCGGTGACGTTCCCCGGCGGCGAGTCGCTCGCCGGCGTCCAGCACCGGGCCGTCACCACCGTCCGCAGGATCGACGCCGAGGTGGCGGCCGAGCACGGCGACGGTGCCTGCTGGGTCGGGGTCAGCCACGGCGACGTGATCAAGGCGATCCTCGCCGACGCGCTCGGCATGCACCTCGACTCGTTCCAGCGGCTCATGGTCGCGCCCGCGTCGGTCAGCGTCATCCAGTACACCGCCAGCCGTCCGGTCGTCCTGTTCGTCAACGACGGCGGCGCCGACCTGTCCGGCCTCAAGCCGCCCGCCCGCAAGCGCGCCCGCAAGCGCAGCGGCGACGCTGCCGTGGGCGGCGGGGACGGATCGCTCTGAGCGTGACCCGACCCGCGCCGTGTGGCACGACGCAATAGGCTCGTGGTCATGCTGATCCACCGGTACGAGACGCCGACCCGCTTCATCGCGGGCACCGTCGGGACGCCGGGGGCGCGGACGTTCTTCCTCCAGGCTCGCGAGGGCAACCGGCTCACGTCGGTCTCGCTCGAGAAGGAGCAGGTCTCGGTGCTCGCGGAGCGGATCGACGAGCTGCTGGAGTCCGCGCTCGAGACGCACGCCGAGCACCTCGCCGACGTCACGACCGACATGGGTCCCCTCGACCAGCCGATCGAGGAGGAGTTCAAGGTCGGCACCATGACGCTGGCCTGGGAGGACGACTCCGCGTCCGTGCTCGTCGAGGCGTTCTCGCTCACCGACGGCGACGAGGAGGAGGCCACCGACAAGCTGGTCGTGCGCCTCAGCGTCGGGGCCGCGCACGGGTTCGCCGAGCGGGCCCGCAGTGTCGTCGGCGCCGGCCGCGAGCGCTGCCAGTTCTGCGGCGGACCGATCGACCCGGCCGGTCACCTCTGCCCGCGCGCCAACGGCTTCCGCCGCGTGATCCGTGACTGACGACGCCCGCTCCCACGTCGCGCAGGTCCTGGCCGCCGGCGACCTCGAGATCAGTGGTCGTCTCGTGCAGGCCTCCAACGCGACCTTCCTGGCCGAGGCGCGCGACGGCGGCACGACCGTCCCCTGCGTCTACAAGCCCGTCCGCGGCGAGAAGCCGCTGTGGGACTTCCCGACCGGCACGCTGGCCGGACGCGAGGTGGCCGCCTACGTCGTCTCCGAGCTCGGCGGGTGGGACGTCGTCCCGACCACCGTGCTCGGCGACGGACCGTTCGGGCCGGGCATGGTGCAGGCCTGGGTCGACGTGCCCGACGACGCCGACGTGGTCGACGTCGTGCCCGAGGGCGAGGTGCCCGACGGCTGGCTCCACGTGCTGGACGCGTTCGACGAGCGCGACCGGCCGATCTCGCTGGTCCACGCCGACGACGAGCGGCTGCGGCGGCTCGCGCTGTTCGACGTCGTCGTCAACAACGCCGACCGCAAGGGCGGTCACGTGCTCCCCGACGCCGACGGCAACGTCCGCGGCTGCGACCACGGCATCTGCTTCCACATGGAGGACAAGCTGCGCACCGTCCTGTGGGGATGGAGCGACGAGGCGCTCACCGACGACGAGCTCACGACGCTCGGCGCGCTGCGCGTCGAGCTCGAGGAGGAGCCGGTGCGCCGCCGCCTGCTCGGGCTGATCTCGCCGATCGAGCACCTCGCGCTCGTGGGGCGGGTCGACGCGCTCATCGGGTCCGGCCGGCTGCCCGAGCCCGCGGGCCACTGGCCGTCCATCCCGTGGCCGGCGTTCTGAGCGGCTCCCGATAGGCTCGCGGTCATGCGTTCCTGGTCTGCCCCCGACGTCCCGTCGCTCGCCGACCACCAGTTGGGCCACGGCCCGCAGGTGCGCGTGCACGACACCGCCAGCGGTGGGCTCGTCGACAGCGACCCGTCCGACACGGCGCGGATGTACGTCTGCGGCATCACGCCCTACGACGCCACCCACCTCGGTCACGCGTCCACGTACCTGACGTTCGACCTGCTGCTCCGCGCCTGGCGCGACCGCGGGCTCGACGTCTCGTACACGCAGAACGTCACCGACGTCGACGACCCGCTGCTCGAGCGTGCGCTCGCCACCGGCGTCGACTGGGAGGAGCTCGCCGTCCGCGAGACCGACCTGTTCCGCGAGGACATGACGGCGCTGCGCGTCGTCCCGCCGCAGAACTTCGTGGGGGCCGTGGAGTCGATCCCGCTCGTCGTCGGGCTGGTGAAGACGCTGCAGGAGCGCGGGGCCGTCTACGAGGTCGACGGCGACCTGTACTTCTCGGTGCACGACGACCCCGCGTTCGGCGAGGTCTCCGGATACGACGACACGACGATGGACGCCCTGTTCGCCGAGCGCGGGGGAGACCCCGACCGTCCGGGCAAGCGCGACCGGCTGGACTGCCTGGTGTGGCAGGCCGAGCGTCCCGGCGACCCGGCCTGGGACTCCTCGCTCGGACGCGGACGGCCCGGTTGGCACGTCGAGTGCTCCTCGATGGCGCTCGAGTACCTCGGCGAGACGATCGACGTCCAGGGCGGCGGTTCCGACCTCGTCTTCCCGCACCACGAGATGTCGGCGTCCGAGGCCCAGGTGGCCACCGGCAAGCCGTTCGCCAAGGCCTACGTGCACGCCGGCATGGTGGGCTACGAGGGCGAGAAGATGAGCAAGTCCAAGGGCAACCTGGTGCTCGTGTCGGCGCTGCGTCGCGACGGCGTCGACCCCGCCGCGATCCGGCTCGCGCTGCTCGCCCACCACTACCGCACCGACTGGGAGTGGATGGAGGGGCCCGACGGCGACCTCGCCGCCGCCGAGGCCCGCCTCGCGCACTGGCGCGAGGCCCTCGCCTCGTCCAGCCCCGCTGACGCGGCCCCCGTCGTCGAGGCCGTCCGCACCGCCCTCGCGTCCGACCTCGACGCCCCCCGCGCCCTCGCCGCCGTCGACGCCTGGGCCACCACCACCCTCACCCCCTCGTCCTCCCCCCACACCCCCCAGCACCCGACGGCCCAGAGCCCGACGGACGAGAGCGCGACGGACGAGAGCACGACCGACCAGAGCGCGACGAGGACCGTCCGCCTGGTCCTGGACGCCCTCCTCGGCCTCACCCCCTAGACCCACCGCGATCCGTCGCTCCCGCCCCGCTGATCCGTCTCTCCCACCCCCACGATCCGTCGTTCCGACCCCGACGATCCGTCGCTAGCACCCCCACGATCCGTCGTTCCACCCCCCACGATCTGTCGCGTGGGTGGGGCCTGTGGACAACTTCTGCGGGGTGGAGCCGCTCGAGCGCACGCTGCGGCCATGAGCGCGTTGATCAACGGTGGCCGCCCCTTCCTCACCCGTGACGCAGACGACCTCGGCCTCGGCGGGAAGCAGCTCGAAGGGCTCCGACGCGAAGGTCGGGTCCGCAGCCCGTTCCGAGGTGTGCACGTGGACAGCCGAGTGACGGACGACCGCCACTCACGCGCGATGGCGCTCGACCTCGTCCGTCCCGACGGCGCGGTGTTCTACGGGGAGACGGTGGCCTGGCTGCACGGGCTCGACGTCCTCCGGCCCCGCGATCGTCACCTGCTCGTGCCGCGGTGCATCGTCCCGCACGGCGGCGGACGGGCGCGTCGCGACGGGGTGGTCTGCCATGAGGGGTACCTGTCGCCCAAGGACGTCGAGGTCGTCCAGGGCCTCGCCGTCACCACAGCGCTGCGGACGGTGTGCGACCTCCTGCGCACGTCGTGGCGTCCCCACGCGCTGTCTGCTGCTGACGCCTTCGCGCACGCGGGGCTGGTGGATCCCGAGGAGGTCCGTGCCGCACTCGTTCTGCTGCGCGGCTATCCCGGGATCAGACAGGCACGAGCCCTCGCCGAGCTGATCGACCCGGGCGCCGAGTCCGCCGGCGAGTCGTGGTCCCGCCTCCGCGTGATCGACGCCGGCCTGCCTGCACCTTCCACCCAGGTGAGGCTCCGCGACCGCGCAGGACGTGAGGTGGCCAGGCTGGACATGGGCTACGACGAGCTGAAGATCGCGATCGAGTACGACGGAGGGCGCGACCACACGCTCGAGGACGACACCACGCACGACGACGAGCGACGCCGGATGATCGCGCGTCGGTTCGGCTGGCGGGTCGTGGTCGTGACCGGTGAGGACGTCTGGGGCGACGGCCCGCGGTTCGAGGACGAGGTCGCCGAGATGCTGGGGCTCACCGCGCTGTCGCGGCTCTGGTGACGGGGCCGTAGCGACGGATCGCGGGGTTGGGAGCGACGGACGGGTGGGGCCGCAGCGACGGATCGCGGGGGTGGGAGCGACGGATCGGCGGGTGGGTCAGGTGTCGGTGTCGCGGGAGCGGCGGCGGAGGTAGCGCTCGAACTCGCGGGCGATGGCGTCGCCCGAGGCCTCGGGCAGGTCGGAGGTGTCCTGGGCCTCTTCGAGGGCCTCGACGTACTCCGCGATCTCGGAGTCCTCGGCGGCGAGCTCCTCGACGCCGCGCTCCCACGCCTTGGACGCCTCGACGAGGTCGCCGAGCGGGAGCGGGACCTCGAGCAGGTCCTCCAGCCGGCTCAGCAGCGCCAGGGTCGCCTTGGGGCAGGGCGGCTGGGCGACGTAGTGCGGCACGGCGGCCCACAGCGAGACGTGCGGGACGTCGACGTGCACGCACAGGTCGGCCAGCACGCCGTTGATGCCGGTGGGCCCCTCGTACCGCGACTCCTCGAGCTGCAGCGCCTCGCCCAGCGCGACGTCGCTGGTGGTGCCCGACAGCGGGATCGGACGGGTGTGCGGGGTGTCGGCCAGCAGGGCCCCGAGCGTGACGACGGTGCTGACGGCGTGCACGTCGACGATCGCGAGCAGCTCCTGGCAGAACGAGCGCCACCGCATGTTGGGCTCGACGCCGCGCACGAGCAGCACGTCGCGGTCGGCCCCGACCGGCCGCGCCAGATACACCCGGGTCGAGGGCCAGGTGAGCACGCGGTCGCCGTGCTCGTCGGTGCCGACGACGGGGCGGTTCACCTGGAAGTCGTAGTACTCCTCGGGGTCGATCTCGGCGACGAGGGTCGCGTCCCACCACTCGAGCAGGTGGTCCACGACGCCCGACGCCGCGTCGGCGGCGTCGTTCCATCCCTCGAAGGCGACGACCATCCAGGGGTCGACCACCGGCGTCGGATCCTGCTCGGGGCTCACCGGACCAGCCTATTCCTGCGGCCCGGTGTGACGCGCGAGACCCCGCCGTCCCGCCCGCTGGCGTCATCCGATGACCCCGTCGACGACGGCCTAGACTCGTCACGTCCCACTCGACGCCCCAGATGGAACTCGATGCCTCCCTCCCCCCAGCTCCTCCGCCAGGCCCTGGCCGAACGCGTCGTCGTCTCCGACGGTGCGATGGGCACGGCCCTGCAGGCCTTCGACCTCGCGATCGAGGACTTCGAGGGGCACGAGGGCTGCAACGAGGTCCTCAACGCCACCCGCCCCGACGTGGTCCGCGCGATCCACGACAGCTTCCTCGAGGTCGGCTGCGACTGCGTCGGCACCAACACCTTCGGCGCCAACTTCGCCAACCTCGCCGAGTACGACATCGTCGACCGGATCTACGAGCTGGCCGAGTCCGGCACCCGGATCGCCCGCGAGGCGGCCGACGCCTACTCCACCGAGGACCACCCGCGCTGGGTGCTCGGCTCGATGGGCCCCGGCACCAAGCTGCCCACGCTCGGCCACACCACCTACGCGATCCTGCGCGACGCCTACCAGGAGCAGGCGCGCGGCATGATCGACGGCGGCGCCGACGCGATCCTGATCGAGACCACGCAGGACCTCCTGCAGACCAAGGCCTCGGTCGTCGGCACCAAGCGGGCGCTCGCGGCCGCCGGCGTCGACCTCCCGATCATCGTCAACGTCACGGTCGAGACCACCGGCACGATGCTGCTCGGCTCGGAGATCGGTGCTGCGCTGACGTCGCTCGAGCCGCTCGGCATCGACATGATCGGCCTGAACTGCGCCACCGGCCCCGCCGAGATGAGCGAGCACCTGCGCCAGCTCTCGCGCACCTCGCGGATCCCGATCGGCTGCATGCCCAACGCCGGTCTCCCGCAGCTGACGTCCGACGGCGCCTACTACCCGCTGACGCCCGACGAGCTCGCCGACGCGCACGACACCTTCACCCGCGAGTACGGCCTGAGCCTGGTCGGCGGCTGCTGTGGCACCACGCCGGAGCACCTCGGCAAGGTCGTCGACCGCGTGCGCGGCCGTGCCGTCGCCCCCCGCGACCCCCAGCCCGAGGCGGGGGCGGCCTCGCTGTACCAGACGGTCCCGTTCCGCCAGGACCTGTCGTACCTGTCGGTCGGCGAGCGCACCAACGCCAACGGCAGCAAGGCCTTCCGCGAGGCGATGCTCGAGGAGCGGTGGGACGACTGCGTCGACATCGCCCGCGCCCAGATCCGCGACGGCGCCCACATGCTCGACCTCAACATCGACTACGTGGGTCGCGACGGCGCGGCCGACATGAGCATGCTCGCGTTCCGCCTCGCCACCTCGGCCACGCTGCCGATCATGCTCGACTCCACCGAGCCCGAGGTGCTGCAGGCCGGGCTCGAGCGCCTGGCCGGCCGCAGCGTCATCAACTCGGTCAACTACGAGGACGGCGACGGCCCCGACTCCCGCTTCGCGCGGACGATGCGCCTGGTGCAGGAGCACGGTGCCGCCGTCGTCGCGCTGACCATCGACGAGGAGGGCCAGGCCCGCACCGCGGAGTGGAAGGTCCGGGTCGCCACCCGTCTGATCGAGGACCTCACCACCAACTGGGGCATGCGCGTCGAGGACGTCGTCATCGACATGCTGACGTTCCCGATCGGCACGGGCCAGGAGGAGACACGTCGCGACGGCATCGAGACGATCGAGGCCATCCGCCAGATCAAGCAGCTGTACCCCACGGTGCAGACCACGCTGGGCCTGTCCAACGTCTCGTTCGGCCTCAACCCGGCCGCCCGCATCGTCCTGAACTCGGTGTTCCTGCACGAGTGCGTCGAGGCCGGCCTCGACTCCGCGATCGTCCACGCGGCCAAGATCCTGCCGCTCAACCGCATCCCCGAGGAGCAGAAGAAGGCCGCGCTCGACCTCGTCCACGACCGGCGCGACGGCGACTACGACCCGCTCACCGCGGTGCTCGAGATGTTCGCCGACGTCAAGGCCGCCGACTCCAAGGCCGACCGTGCCGCCGAGCTCGCCGCGATGCCGCTGGCCGAGCGACTCCAGGCGCGCATCGTCGACGGCGAGGGCAAGGGCATCGACGCCGACCTCCAGCAGGCGATGGACGAGGGCCGTACCGCCCTCGAGGTGATCAACGAGGACCTCCTCGCCGGCATGAAGACCGTCGGGGAGCTGTTCGGCTCGGGCCAGATGCAGCTGCCGTTCGTGCTGCAGTCGGCCGAGGTGATGAAGACCGCGGTCGCCTACCTCGAGCCCTACATCGAGAAGACCGACGACGACGGCAAGGGCACCATCGTCCTGGCCACCGTCAAGGGCGACGTCCACGACATCGGCAAGAACCTCGTCGACATCATCCTCAGCAACAACGGCTACACGGTCGTCAACCTCGGCATCAAGCAGCCCGTCCAGGCCATCCTCGACGCCGCCGAGGAGCACCGCGCCGACGTCATCGGCATGTCCGGCCTGCTCGTCAAGAGCACCGTGATCATGAAGGAGAACCTCGGCGAGCTGAACCAGCGCGGCATGGCCGCCAAGTTCCCGGTCATCCTCGGAGGGGCCGCGCTGACCCGCGGTTATGTCGAGGAGGACCTCGCGGGCATGTACGAGGGCGAGGTCCGCTACGCCCGCGACGCGTTCGAGGGCCTGCGCCTGATGGACGCGATCATCGGCGTCAAGCGCGGCGTCCCGGGTGCCGTGATGCCCGCGCTGCACAAGCGACGGGTCAAGGCCAAGCCGCAGGCCCCGAGCGAGGACGACGCGCCGCTGCCCGACCACTCCGACGTCCGGACCGACGTCGACGTGCCCACGCCGCCGTTCTGGGGCGACCGCATCGTCAAGGGCATCCCGCTGCAGGACTTCGCGTCCTGGCTCGACGAGCGCGCCACCTTCATGGGCCAGTGGGGCCTCAAGACCTCGCGCGCCGACGACGGCCCCTCCTACGAGGAGCTCGTCGAGACCGAGGGCCGACCGCGCCTGCGGATGTGGATGGACCGGATCCAGACCGAGAAGATCATGGAGCCGGCGGTCGTCTACGGGTACTGGCCCTGCTACTCCGAGGGCAACGACCTCGTGGTCCTGGACGCCGAGCACCAGCGCGACGAGGTCGCCCGGTTCTCCTTCCCGCGCCAGCGCCGCAGCCGCCACCTTTGCCTGGCCGACTACTTCCGGCCCAGGAGCTCCGGCGAGCTCGACGTCGTCGGGTTCCACCTGGTGACGATGGGGGCGCACGTCAGCGACGTCACCAACGAGATCTTCAGCCGCAACGCCTACCGCGACTACCTCGAGCTGCACGGCCTGTCGGTGCAGCTCACCGAGGCGCTCGCGGAGTACTGGCACTCGCGCATCCGCGAGGAGCTCAAGATCGACGCCGAGGACCCCACCGAGCTGGCGGGCATCCTCAAGCAGGGCTACCGCGGCGAGCGCTACTCCTTCGGGTACCCCGCGTGCCCGAACCTGGAGGACCGGTCGGCGCTGGTGCGCCTGCTGCGTCCCGAGCGGATCAACGTCGAGCTCTCCGAGGAGCTCCAGCTCCACCCCGAGCAGTCGACCGACGCGATCATCCTCCACCACCCCGAGGCGACCTACTTCAATGCGACCTGACGGCCTTCCCGCAGCGGTCCTCTGGGACCTCGACGGCACGATCGTCGACACCGAGCCGATCTGGATCGCGGCGGAGTTCGACCTCGCCGAGCGCCACGGCGCGACGTGGACCGACGCGGACGCCGAGCGCCTGATCGGCCACGACCTGCTCGAGTCGGGCCAGTTCATCAAGGAGCGGATGGCGCTCGACCTCGAGCCGGAGGAGATCGTCGAGGACCTGGTCGCGGCGGTGCTGCGGCACCTGGCCTCGGGCGACCTCGAGTGGCGCCCCGGTGCGCTCGAGCTGCTCGCGGCGCTGCGGTCGTCGGGCGTGCTGCTCGGGCTCGTGACGATGTCGTACCGCAGCATCGTCGACCGGCTGCTGCCGCACCTGCCCGAGGACGTCTTCGACGTGGTGATGACCGGCGACGAGGTCTCGGCCGGCAAGCCCGACCCCGAGCCCTACCTGGCGGCGGCCCGCGCCCTCGGGGTCGACCCCCGCGACTGCGTCGCCGTGGAGGACTCGCCCACCGGCGCCCGGTCCGCCCAGGCCGCCGGGTGCCACGTGCTCGCCGTGCCGCACCACGTGCCCGTCGGGGCCGAGGACAACCGCACGGTGCGCACGTCCCTGGTGGGTCTCACGCCCCAGGACCTCGGCCACCTGCTCCGGATCGAGGGCCCCCGCGCGTGAACGGCACATTTCGCCAGGTCCTGACTCCATAACGATTCGGCTCGCAACCGCCTGCTGACTACCGTCTCGCTCCGTGGACGCACTAGCGTCCCGCACACCTGACACGTGCGGGCACTGGTCCGCACCGGAGTGAAAGCAGGATCTGGATGAGTCATCGACACCTTCGCCGCAGCGTGATGCTCGCGGTGGCCGGCGCTCTCTCGGCCGCCTCCCTCGTCGCGTGCGGCGGCGGCTCCTCGGACGACGGTGCCGCGCCCGACGGCGCCGACGCCGAGGCGCAGTGCCAGCAGCTGGCCGACGCCGACAGCGGCGAGGCCGGCCGGGACACGTTCGTGTTCGCCGCCTCGTCCGACCCGACGACGCTGAACCCCTTCCACGCGTCCGACGGCGAGACGTTCCGCGTCAGCCGCCAGATCTTCGAGGGACTGGTCTCGGCCAAGCCCTGCACCGCCGACCCCGCCCCGTCGCTGGCCACCGAGTGGGAGACCTCCGACGACGGGAAGTCGACGACGTTCACCCTGCGCGAGGGCGTGGAGTTCCAGGACGGCACGCCGTTCAACGGCGCGGCCGTCTGCTCGATGTTCGAGTACTGGAACAACCAGCCCGCCGGCCCGGCCCAGACCGAGGACGTCACGTACTACTGGATCTCGCTGTTCAAGGGCTTCGGCGACAAGAGCATCTACGACTCGTGCGCCACCGAGGGCAACACCGCGACGATCACGCTGAAGCAGCCCTACGCCGGCTTCGTCGCCTCGATGTCGCTGCCCGCGTTCTCGATGCAGAGCCCGGCCGCCCTCGAGCAGTACAACCAGGTCGAGGACGGCGGCGACCCGACGTCGAGCGAGTACGGCACCGCGCACCCGACCGGCACCGGCCCCTACTCGTTCGTGTCGTGGGACCGCGGCCAGGCCGTGACCCTCAAGGCCAACCCGACCTACTGGGGCGACAAGGCCAAGACCGAGAACGTCCGCATCACCACCATCGCGGACGGCAAGGCCCGCACCGACGCGCTGCGCGCCGGTGACATCGACGGCTTCGACCTCGTCGGCCCCGGCGACATCAAGCCGCTGCAGGACGAGGGCTTCGACCTCGTGCAGCGTCCGGCGTTCAACGTCCTCTACCTGGGCTTCAACCAGAAGATCCCGGCGCTGGCCGACCCCAAGGTCCGCCAGGCGATCGCGCTCGCGATCGACAAGGACGCGATCGTCTCGCAGTCGATGACGCCCGGCTCGGTGCCCGCCAAGGAGTTCATCCCCGAGGTCGTCAACGGCTACAACGCCGACGTCAAGACCTACGACCAGGACGTCGAGCAGGCCAAGGCGCTGCTGAAGGAGGCCGGTCAGGAGAACCTCGAGCTGACCTTCAACTACCCGACCGACGTCAGCCGTCCGTACATGCCGAGCCCCCAGGACACGTTCAACGTGATCCGTGGCCAGCTGCAGGACGTGGGCATCACCATCACGCCCGTCGCCGACCAGTGGAGCCCGGACTACCTGGACAAGATCCAGGGCAGCGAGGACCACGGCATCCACCTGCTCGGGTGGACCGGCGACTACAACGACACCGACAACTTCCTCGGTGTCTTCTTCGGCGCGGCCACCAACGAGTGGGGCTTCGACAACCAGGCGCTGTTCGACGAGCTCAGCTCGGCCCGTCAGCTGCCCACGGTCGACGAGCAGACGCCGGTCTACGAGAAGATCAACGCCGACGTCATGGACTACCTGCCCGGTGTCCCGCTGGCGCACGGCGTGCCGTCGCTCGCGTTCGGCGAGGGCGTCAAGGGCTTCGTGCCCAGCCCGGTCCAGGACGAGCCGTTCAGCAACATCACGGTCGCCGAGTGATCCAGGCCGTGTGACCGGAGGGTGCGGGGGCCGTCGGCCCCCGCACCCTCGGGTCCGTCCGGGGCCCCCGCCCCATCCCCGTCCCGTCACAGAACTGAGGAACGCGTGCTCCGTTTCGCGATCCGACGCGTCGCGCTGCTCGTGCCGACGCTGTTCGGCCTGACGCTCCTGCTCTTCGCGTGGGTGCGTGCCCTGCCCGGCGACCCCGCCCGGGCGCTGCTCGGCGAGCGGGCGACGCCCGCCGCCATCGCCCGCGTCACCGAGGTCTACGGCTTCGACGAGCCCCTGTTCAGCCAGTACTTCACCTACATGGGCTCGCTGCTGCGCGGCGACTTCGGCGAGTCGATCAAGAAGAACGAGCCGGTCCTGACGGCGTTCCTCGACAAGCTGCCCGCGACCATCGAGCTGACGTTCGCCGCGCTGCTGTTCGCGATCCTGGTGGGCATCCCGCTGGGCTACGTCGCCGGACGCCGCACCGGCAGCGCCGCCGACGCCGGTGCCGTGACGATCTCGTTGATCGGCGTCGTCACCCCGGTGTTCTTCCTGGCGCTGCTGCTCAAGTACGTCTTCGCCATCCAGCTGGGCATCTTCCCGACCGTCGGCCGGCAGAGCGCCCGCAGCGACGCCACCCACACCACCGGCTTCTACGTGCTGGACGGCATCATCAACGGCCAGCCGGGGGCGGCGTGGGACGCGATCGTCCACCTCGTCCTCCCCGCGATCGCGCTCGGCACCATCCCGCTCGCCATCATCGTCCGGATGACGCGGGCGGCGGTGTCGGAGGTGATCCACGAGGACTACGTGCGCACCGCCGAGGCCAAGGGTCTCAAGGCCTCGCTCGTCAACCGCCGGCACGTGATGCGCAACGCGCTGCTGCCGGTGGTCACCACGATCGGCCTCCAGCTGGGCCTGCTGCTCGCCGGAGCGGTGCTCACCGAGACGGTGTTCGCGCTCGACGGCGTCGGCAACTACCTCTACCAGGCGATCCGCGACCGCGACTACCCCGTGCTGCAGGGCTTCATCCTGTTCATCGCGATCATCTACGCGCTGGTCACGCTGCTCGTCGACCTGTCCTACGGCCTCATCGACCCCAGGGTGCGTGAGTCATGACGATCCCCCTCGACGCCACCCAGGCGCCCGAGCAGCTCGAGCGCGGCGACAGCCTCTGGCGCGGAGCCTTCCGCCGGATGCGGCGCAGCCCCACGGCGATCATCGGCGCGGTCATCGTGCTGCTGTTCGTCCTCGTCGCGATCTTCGCGCCGCTGCTCGCCCCGTACGAGCCCGCGTCGACCCAGTGGCAGAGCCTCTCGACGCCCTACATGGTGCAGTTCTCGAGCCCCGAGCACCTGCTCGGCATCGACCGGTGGGGCTCGGACATGCTCACCCAGCTGATCTACGGCGCCCGGCAGTCGCTCGTCATCGGGCTGGTCTCGACCGCGTTCGGCCTGGTCGCCGGTGCGGCGCTGGGCCTGCTGGCCGGCGCGTTCGGCGGCTGGGTCGACTCGATCGTCATGCGCATCGTCGACATCCTGCTGTCGATCCCGAGCCTGCTGCTCGCGATCAGCATCGCCGCCGTGCTCGACAAGAGCGCGTTCGCCCTGATGATCGCCATCGGCGCGGCGCAGGTGCCGATCTTCGCCCGGCTGCTGCGCGGCTCGATGATGTCGCAGTCGCGCCAGGACTACGTCCTCGCCGCCACCGCGCTCGGCCTGCGTCGCCGGACCATCGTCATGGGGCACGTGCTGCCCAACTCGATCGGTCCGACGATCGTCCAGGCGACGCTCAACCTCGCCACCGCGGTGATCGAGGTGGCGGCGCTGTCGTACCTCGGACTCGGCACCGCCGAGGTGGCCGTCGCCGAGTGGGGGCGGATGATCGTCAGCGCCCAGGACCGCTTCGACATCGCGCCGTGGCTGGCGTTCTACCCGGGCATCTGCATCGCCATCACGGCGCTCGGCTTCACGTTGTTCGGCGAGGCGCTGCGCGAGGCGCTCGACCCCAAGCAGAGGCGGTGACGAGATGAGCACCGAGACGAGCAGGTCGTTGCTCGAGGTGGAGGACCTGTCGGTCCGGTTCACCCGCAAGGGACGCGCGCCGGTGGAGGCGGTGAGCGAGGTCAGCTTCTCGGTCGACTCCGGCCAGCACGTCGGCCTGGTCGGCGAGTCGGGCAGCGGCAAGTCCGTGACGTCGCTCGCGATCATGGGCCTGCTGCCGCGCCGTGGCGTCGAGGTGAGCGGCAGCGTTCGGCTGGACGGCCGCGAGCTCGTCGGCCTGCCGCGTGCGGAGCTCAACCAGATCCGGGGGAGCGAGATCGCGATGGTCTTCCAGGACCCGATGAGCTCGCTCAACCCGGTGGTCACCGTCGGCACCCAGATCACCGAGGTGCTGCGCCAGCACAAGGGGCTGGACAAGCACGCCGCCAGGGAGCGGGCGGTCGAGCTGCTGCGGCGCGTCGGCATCCCCGACCCGGGGCGCCGGGTGGGGGAGTACCCGCACCAGATGTCCGGCGGCATGCGCCAGCGCGTCCTGATCGCGATCGCCCTGGCCTGCGAGCCCCGGCTGCTGATCGCGGACGAGCCCACCACGGCGCTGGACGTCACGATCCAGGCCCAGATCCTCGAGCTGCTCAAGGAGCTGGTGGCCGACACCGGCACCGCGCTCGTGATGATCACCCACGACCTCGGCGTCGTGGCCGGGCTGTGCGACACGGTGCACGTCATGTACTCCGGACGGGTCGTCGAGACGGCCCCGCGGCGGCCGCTGTTCGCGCACCCGCGGCACCCCTACACCGGGGGGCTGCTGGCCTCGATCCCGCGGGTCGACACCGCCCGCGGCGAGCCGCTGATGCCGATCCCGGGGTCGCCGACCGACACGCTGCCGTGGTCGCAGGGCTGCGCCTTCGCCCCCCGCTGCGGCAACGTCGACGACCGGTGCCGCACCGAGACCCCGCTGCTGCAGCGCGACGACGACCGCGCGCTGCGCTGCTTCCACCCGCTCGACGCCCCGGTGGCGACGGTGGGCGCCCGATGAACGAGGAGACCGTGGAGAAGACCGACGACGACGTGCTGCTGCGCGTCGAGGGCCTCGAGGTGCACTTCCCGATCAAGAGCGGGGCGCTGCTGTCTCGCACCGTGGGCCACGTGAAGGCCGTCGACGGCGTCGACCTCACCGTCCGCCGCGGCTCGACGCTCGGCCTGGTGGGGGAGTCGGGGTGCGGCAAGAGCACGCTCGGCCGCGCGATCCTGCAGCTGACGCGGCCGACGGCCGGGTCGGTGCACTTCGAGGGCAAGGACGTCGCCGCGCTGAAGGGCGAGACGCTGCGCCGCGAGCGCCGGCGGATGCAGATGGTCTTCCAGGACCCGATGAGCTCGCTCAACCCGCGCCAGAGCATCGAGACGATCCTCACCGAGCCGCTGCGGGCGCACGGGATCGCCTTCGACAAGCGGACGCGCGTGCCCGAGCTGCTCGACCTGGTGGGGCTCCCGCGCGACGCGGGGTCGCGCTACCCGCACGAGTTCTCCGGCGGGCAGCGCCAGCGCATCGGCATCGCCCGTGCCGTCGCGCTGGAGCCCGAGCTGGTGATCGCCGACGAGCCGGTGTCGGCGCTCGACGTCTCGCTCCCGGCGCAGGTGCTCAACCTGCTCCAGGAGCTGCAGGAGCGTCTCGGCCTCACCTACCTGGTGATCGCCCACGACCTCGCGGTGGTGCGCCACGTCTCGGACGAGATCGCGGTGATGTACCTCGGCGGCATCGTCGAGCAGGCCGACGCGCCCGACCTCTACGACGCGCCCCTTCACCCGTACACCAAGGCACTGATGTCGGCGGTGCCCGTGCCGGACCCCGAGGTGGAGGACCGGCGCGAGCGCATCCTGCTCACCGGCGACCTCCCGTCGCCCGCGGACCCGCCGACCGGGTGCCGCTTCCACACCCGCTGCCCGTTCCGCCAGGCGACGAGGTGCGACGACGAGCGTCCGCTGCTGCGCCTGCTCGCCCCCGGCCACAGCGTGGCCTGCCACTACGCCGAGGAGATCGACGCCGGCACCGTCGTCGCGGCGTCCACCTCGCCCACCGACACGGTCACCCCCGCCTGATCCTCCCGCCGGGCGGTCGGTGGCTCAGCGGCCCTCAGGACGCCGAGCCACCGACAACTCCTGGGACGGGCGGGTGCGGGACGACCCGATAGCGTGGGCGGGTGACCTCGACGCCCCCGCAGCGCAGCGACGGATCCCCGCGCGCGCCGCGTCCACCCGGCACGCTGCGGCTCGGCACCATCGGTGGTGTCGACGTGCTCGTGCGGGCCTCGTGGTTCCTCGTGGCCATCCTCATCTCGGTGCTGCTCGCGCCGCGGATCGAGATGGTGGCCCCCGGTCTCGGCAGCCTGACGTACGTCGCGGGCTTCGCCTTCGCGGTGCTGCTCTACCTCTCCGTGCTCCTCCACGAGGTGTCGCACGCCGTCATGGCGCGGTACTTCGGGTTCGAGGTCCGCTCGGTCACCCTGCACTTCCTCGGCGGCGTCACCGAGATCGAGGGCGAGTCCGACACCGCGTGGCGCGAGTTCTGGATCTCGGTCGTCGGCCCGCTCACGTCGCTGGCCATCGCCGCGGCCTCCTACGGCATGACCTTCGTCGTGCCGGACGGGCTGCTGCTCCTCGCCTTCGAGGCGCTGGCGCTGGCCAACGCCGTGGTCGGCGTGCTCAACCTGCTCCCCGGCATGCCGCTCGACGGCGGACGGGTGCTGCGCGCCGTCGTCTGGGGCGTGAGCGGCAAGCCGCACACGGGCACCGTGGTCTCGGCCTGGGCCGGTCGGGGGCTGGCCGTCCTCGCGCTGGGATACCCGCTGCTCTGGAGCGAGGTGTTCGGCCTGCGTCCAACGGCGATCGACTGGATCCTCGCCGTCGTCATCGCGGTGTTCCTGTGGGGCGGGGCCACGCAGGCCCTCACCTCGGCCCGGCTCCGTCGCAAGCTGCCGGCCCTGCACGGCCGCGCGATCGCGCGCCGCGTGGTGTCCGTCGCGCCCGACACGACGGTCGCCGCGGCCGTCGACACCGCCCGCGAGGCCGGTGCGGCCGGGGTGGTCGTGGTCGACGCCGAGAGCCGCCCGGTCGCCGTCGTCGACGAGGAGGCCGTGCTCGCGATGCCCGACCTGCGACGGGCGCACCTCGCCGTCACCACGGTGGCCCGTACGCTGCACGACGGGCAGGTGCTGCCCGAGACGACCGGCGGCGAGGAGATGCTCCGTTCCATGCAGTCACACCCTGCTCCCTACTACGTGCTGGTGACGCCCGACGGCGCCCCGTACGGCCTGCTCACCACGCGCGACGTCGACCGCGCGTTCTCGGAGGTCTGAGCGTGGCCGAGGCAGGATCCTGGTCCGGCGTGCGCCGCGGCGTGATGGCCGAGGGCGAGTGGGTGCGTCTCACCGACGCCAAGGGCCGCAAGCACAACATCTGCCTGAAGGTGGGGGAGGGCTTCCACACCAACAAGGGCCAGATCGACCACGACGCGCTGATCGGGCGTCCCGAGGGGATCGTCGTGGCCAGCAGCCTCGGTGGCCAGTACCTCGTGTTCCGCCCGCAGCTGCACGAGTACGTCGTGTCGATGCCCCGCGGCGCCGCGGTGATCTACCCCAAGGACGCCGGGCAGATCATCACCATGGCCGACGTCTTCCCCGGCGCGCGCGTGGTCGAGGCCGGCGCCGGCTCCGGCGCGCTCACGAGCTACCTGCTGCGCGCGGTGGGTCCCCACGGCATGGTCTCGTCCTACGAGTGGCGCGAGGACTTCGCCGAGGTCGCGCGCCGCAACGTCGGCCAGGTCTACGGGTCGCAGGACCACCCCGCCTGGAAGCTGACCGTCGGCGACGTCCGCGAGACGTTCGACGACACCGACGTCGACCGCGTGATCCTCGACCTCGTCGACCCGTGGACGGTCGTCGACACCGTCGCCGACGCGCTGGTCCCCGGCGGTGTCCTGTGCTGCTACGTGGCCACCACGACCCAGCTCTCCCGCGTCACCGAGACCATCCGGGCGCACGGCGAGTTCACCGAGCCGCACGCCTGGGAGACGATGGTCCGCTCCTGGCACCTCGAGGGCCTGGCCGTCCGGCCCGACCACAAGATGGTCGGCCACACCGCGTTCCTGGTCACCGCACGGCGGATGGCACCCGGCGAGAAGCCGCTGACCCGCAGCCGGCGCCCCGCGCCGGGTGCGTACGGCGTCGACTACACCGGCCCCCGGCCGGCCGACGCGCCCGAGCCCGACGAGGCCTGAGCCGGTGCCCGACGGTCCCGAGCGCACCGAGGACGGTCGGTACGTCGTGGTCGACGGTCGGCGCTGGCGCGCCCAGGACCCCGAGGTGCCCGACGACGTCGCCGCACGGCTCCGGTCGCACCTCGGGCGCGGGCGCTCGGGCGTGGGCGTGGCCAAGAGGGCTGGCGACGACGCGGCCGTCAGCCGGGCGCGTGAGCGCGTCGGCCTGGCCAAGCACGGTCTCGGCGAGCGCGGCGAGGCCTGGTGGGACCTGTCCCTGGACGAGCGACGACGTCGCTGGGACGACGCCCTGCGCGACCTCGACGCCCTCGACGACGACTCCTGAGGGGTCGGCGGTCCGGCGGTCGCACGACCGTTGATACCGAATCGGTCACCACCGGCTCTTCGTCACGTCCCTGTCACCGAAGCCTTGTAGGGTCGAGGTAGAAGCCGACGACGGCTGCGGGCGACCGTGGCTGGGGTGGAGGTTGCGCCATGACCGAGAACCAGACGCCGAGTCCCAGCGACGAGGCCCACGAGATCGCCTACCTGCGCGCCGAGGTCGAGCACCTCCGACGCCGGGTCGCCGACAGCAGCCCGGGGATCGGTGGCGCACGCGGTCTCGAGGCGCGGCTGGCCGAGACCGAGTCGCGGCTGTCGGGCGTCACCGCCCAGAACGAGCGCCTCGGAGCCACCCTGCGCGACGCCCGCGACCAGATCCTCACGCTCAAGGAGGAGGTCGACCGGCTGGCCCAGCCCCCCACGGGCTTCGGCACCTTCATCCAGCGCAACGACGACGACACGATCGACGTGTTCACCGGCGGTCGCAAGCTGCGCGTCAACGTCAGCCCCGCGGTCGACCGCGACGCGCTGCAGCGCGGCCAGGAGGTCATCCTCAACGAGGCGATGAACGTCGTCGCCGCCCTGGAGTTCGAGCAGGTCGGCGAGGTCGTGATGCTCAAGGAGGTCATGGCCGACGCCGAGCGCGTGCTCGTGCTGGGCAACGCCGACGAGGAGCGCGTCGTCCGGCTCGCCGAGTCGCTCAAGGACGTCAAGCTGCGGGCGGGCGACTCGCTGCTGCTCGACTCCCGTGCCGGCTACGTCTACGAGCGGGTGCCCAAGAGCGAGGTCGAGGAGCTCGTCCTCGAGGAGGTCCCCGACATCGACTACTCGACGATCGGCGGCCTGGGCAGCCAGATCGAGACCATCCGCGACGCCGTCGAGCTGCCGTACCTGCACCCCGAGCTGTTCATCGAGCACGAGCTCAAGCCGCCCAAGGGCGTCCTGCTCTACGGCCCTCCCGGCTGCGGCAAGACCCTGATCGCCAAGGCGGTCGCCAACTCGCTGGCCAAGAAGGTCGCGGCCAAGACCGGCGAGGAGGGACGCTCGTTCTTCCTCAACATCAAGGGCCCCGAGCTGCTCAACAAGTACGTCGGCGAGACCGAGCGCCACATCCGGCTCGTGTTCCAGCGTGCCCGTGAGAAGGCCAGCGAGGGCACGCCCGTCATCGTGTTCTTCGACGAGATGGACTCGCTGTTCCGCACGCGCGGCTCGGGCGTGTCGTCCGACGTCGAGAACACCATCGTCCCGCAGCTGCTGAGCGAGATCGACGGCGTCGAGGGCCTGGAGAACGTGCTGGTCATCGGTGCCTCCAACCGCGAGGACATGATCGACCCCGCGATCCTGCGCCCGGGCCGCCTCGACGTGAAGATCAAGATCGAGCGTCCCGACGCGGAGTCGGCGCGCGACATCTTCTCCAAGTACCTGACCTCGCGGCTCCCGCTGCACGACGACGACCTGGCGGAGTTCTCCGGCGACCGCGACGCCTGCGTCGCCGGGATGATCCAGCGCACCGTCGAGCGGATGTACACCGAGTCCGAGGACAACCGGTTCCTCGAGGTCACCTACGCCAACGGCGACAAGGAGGTCCTGTACTTCAAGGACTTCAACTCCGGCGCGATGATCCAGAACATCGTCGACCGCGCCAAGAAGATGGCCATCAAGGACCTCCTCGACCTCGGTCAGCGAGGCCTGCGGGTGCAGCACCTGCTGCAGGCGTGCCTCGACGAGTTCAAGGAGAACGAGGACCTCCCCAACACCACCAACCCCGACGACTGGGCCCGCATCTCGGGCAAGAAGGGCGAGCGGATCGTCTTCATCCGCACGCTCATCTCGGGCAAGCAGGGCAGCGAGCCCGGCCGGTCCATCGACACCGTCGCCAACACGGGGCAGTACCTGTAGGTGGACGTCGAGGTCCGCGGGTACGACCACCCCGAGGTGGTCGCCCTCGTCGAGCGCGTGCAGGCCGAGTACGCGGTGCTGTACGGCTCGCCCGACGAGGGGCCGGCCGATGCCGTGCAGTTCGCCCCGCCCGGTGGCCTGTTCGGCCTCGGGCTCGTCGACGGCACCACGGTGGCCATGGGCGGCTGGCGCACGCGCGACGACGGTCGCGCCGAGATCAAGCGGATGTACGTGCCCGACGAGCACCGCGGGCACGGCCACGCGCGCGAGATGCTGACCTGGCTGGAGGACACCGCGGCCGCCGCCGGTGCCGGGGAGCTCGTCCTCGAGACGGGGCTGCGGCAGCCGGCCGCCGTCGCGCTCTACCGCTCACGCGGCTACACCGACGTCGAGCCGTTCGGGCACTACGCCGACAGCCCGCTGAGCGTCTACCTCGGACGGACCCTCGCGGTCAGCGCCGCGCGCCGTCCTTGCGCACCCAGGCGCTGAACGAGCGCAGGGGACCGCCTCCGGGGCGTCGGAGCCACCGCCAGGGGTGCAGCGCCGCCACCTCGAGCCGGTCGGCCCGACGTCGCCAGCCCGGGACCGGGGCGAACGTCGTCGCGAGCGGCGTGCCGGCGAGCTCCTCCACCGGGTCGCCGAGCCGGACCTCGCACCCCAGCTCGGCCAGGGTCTCGGCGAGGAACACCAGCCGCTTGCCCGACAGCCGCAGCCGACCCAGCAGCGGCTCGTCGAGCACGAAGACGGCCGGCAGGTCGGGGTGGGCGAGCAGCGCCGGGTCGTCCGTGCCGAGGGACTCGGCCGTCAGCCAGACCGCCTCGGGCGTGCCCGTGACGAGCGGATCGAGCGGCCCGGCGTCGGTCTCGCCGCCACCGAGCCCGGCGGGCGGCTCGAGCCGGGCGCCCGTCGAGGCCTCGGGCCAGTCCTGGACGGGGCACGCGTCGCGCAGCGCGCACCGTCCGCACACGCCGGGGGCGCGCTTCTCGACCTGCCACCGGCTGAACCCGTAGGGCTTGCCGCTCCCGGTGCCGACGGTCCACTGCCAGCCGAGCCGGTTCGCCGCGCGCGAGCCGTCGACGAGATGACGGAACATCTCGTCCTCGCCGTCGCGCCAGGTGGCGCCGGCGCGGACGGCCCACTGGCTGGCCAGCCACATCCGCGTCTGGTTCACGAGCCAGCCGTCGTCGTGCAGCTCGGTGACGGTGGCCTGCATGCACGCCATCTCGGCCGGCCACGGGTCGTCGGGGCCGAACCGGCCGCGTCCGTCGGCCCAGTCCCCGACCGGCTGCTCGTGGCGCAGGGACGAGCCCATGGCCCCGCCGACGCGGGCGTAGAGGTGGCGGGCGTACTCCTGCCAGAGCAGCTCGTCGCGGTACTTGCCGCGGTCGCGTGACGGCGCGTCGGCGACGGCGTCCCACACCGTGGGCAGGTCGACCAGCCCGTGCCGGATGTAGGGCGACATCTGCGAGGCCCCGCGTCGGGCGACCGGTGCCACGGTGCTGCGGTTCGAGGCGTAGCCGGACACGTCGAGGGTGGCGAGCGCGGTGTCGGCGGCGGACTGCCCGCCACGGATGCCGGACGCCCGCACCTCGTCGCAGGTCAGGTGGCCGAGGTGCTCGGTGACCCAGGAGACGACGCCGTCGAGGTCGGTCGGGGGAGCGGGGAGGACAGGCACGCGCCCATCGTCACCCCTCCCCGCCTCCCCGGCCGATGGGCTGCGTGGCTTCGGGAGGCGCGGTGGCGGAGGACGTCGGATTCCCAGGTAGGCACGGTCTTCCGACAGAGGCACGGAGAACTTCCCGGGTTCCGGTACGGAACGCCGTGCCGAGTGGGGCACGAGGGGCTCGTGGGACGCCGGCGCCGACGCGGCGAGGTGTCCGTCCCGTCCGCCGCACCGGTCCCACCCACCCCACTCCACCCGGAGATCCGACCGGAACCTGGGAAGTTCTCCGTGCTCGCGTCGGGAGACCGTGCCTACCTGGGAATCCGACGGCCCGGTCAGGCGACGGGCGGGGGCGGGAGGCGGCGGGAGCGGAGGGCGACGGTGACGCCGGCGGCGCAGACCACCAGGCCGAGGAGGCCGAGCAGGGTGATGGTGTCGCCGAACATCAGGAACGTCCAGACCATGACGGTGGGCGGCGTCAGGTAGAGCAGGGTGCTCGAGCGGGTGGCGCCCTGGCGGCGGCTGACGAAGACGAAGGCGCCGTAGCCGCCGATGCTCGACAGGCCGACCAGCCAGACGACGGCCGCCCAGAACTGCGGGTCGGCCGGGGGAGCGACCTGCCCGGTGAGGGCGGCGACGACGGTGAACACGACGGCGGCCACGACGGACTGGATCGTCACCACCTGGAGCAGGGACTCCTCGGTGCGCCACCGGCGCTCGGTGAGGGTGCCGGTGGCCATCGTGAGCATGGCGACGACGGGCAGCAGGTACGCCCACCACGGGGCCGTCGTGCCACCGAGGTCGCCGCCGACCACCAGCGCGACGCCGCCCAGGCCGACGAGCAGGCCGAGGCGCTGCCACCGGGTCACCCGCTCGCCGAGCAGCGGGCCCGCGATCGTCGACACGAGCAGCGGCTGCATCGAGGTGACCAGCGCCGCGAGGCCCGCGGGCACCCCCAGCGAGATCGCCCAGAACACCAGCCCGAGGTAGCAGACCTGCTGCAGGGTGCCCAGCACGGCCTGCTGGCGCAGCGTCCGGGCCGCGAATCGCACCCGCAGCGCCACGCAGACGGCGACGAGCAGCAGACCGAGGCACGCGAACCGCCAGCCGAGGACGGTGATCGGCGAGGCGACCGCCGTCCCGAGCCGGGCCCCGACGAAGCCCGAGCTCCAGCACAGCACGAAGACGGTCGAGGACACCACGTCGGTGCGGACGGTCGACATGCGCCCACACAACCACGAGCCCGCGACGGGGCGGGCTCACAGGGTGTCGAGCAGGGGTCCCATCACGGCGCGGGTGTCGGGCACGAACGGCCACGCGGGGTCGGCCAGGTGCGCGCGCAGCTCGTCGGGCGTCATCCAGGTGCCCCAGTCGACCTCGCTGGCCTGCCAGCGGACGGGCCCGTGCCACACCACCGCGAACTGGTGCGCCCAGTACCGCGTTTGCTCGTCCTCGTAGAGGGTCCGACCGAGCGGTCGCAGCTCCACACCGGTGATCCCCAGCTCCTCCTCGAGCTCGCGCGCCGCACCCTCGGTCGGGTCCTCGCCGACCTCGAGGACGCCGCCGGCGACGCAGTCGTGCAGACCGGGGAACACGTCCTTCATCGTCGTACGACGATGGACGTAGACCCGTCCGAGACCGTCGCGCACCAGCACCGCCGTCGCGGCGTGCCTCAGGTTCTCGCGCCGCACCTGCGAGCGCGGCGCCGAGCCCGCGGGCCGGCCCTGCTCGTCGAACAGCCCGACCTGCTCCTCGGCTGTCTCGTCCATCGGCCCAGCGTAGGCTCCTCGACATGACTGTGACGCGTGTCGTCGGGACCGAGGTCGAGTACGGCATCTCCGTCCAGGGGCAGCCGGGCGCCAACCCGATGCTCGCGGCGACGCAGATCGTGAACGCCTACGCGAGCGCCGCCGGCCTCACCCGCCGGGCCCGCTGGGACTTCGAGGAGGAGAGCCCGCTGCGCGACGCGCGCGGGTTCGACCTCGGTCGCGACCACGCCGACCCGGGCCTGCTCACCGACGAGGACCTCGGCCTCGCCAACGTCATCCTCGCCAACGGCGCA
This sequence comes from Nocardioidaceae bacterium, assembly GCA_030655315.1. GTDB lineage: Bacteria > Actinomycetota > Actinomycetes > Propionibacteriales > Nocardioidaceae > JAURVT01. Next base: position 147,470 of record JAURVT010000043.1, read on the forward strand.
CGGCTCTACGTGGACCACGCCCACCCGGAGTACTCGGCGCCCGAGACGACCAACCCGCGCGACGCCGTCCTGTGGGAGGTCGCGGGGGAGCACGTGATGCGACGTGCGGCCGAGCTCGCGGGTCGCGTCCCCGGCGTCCCGCCGATCCTGCTCTACAAGAACAACGTCGACAACAAGGGCGCCTCCTACGGCGCCCACGAGAACTACCTGATGCGCCGCGACGTCCCCTTCGCAGCGATCGTCGAGCACCTGACGCCGTTCTTCGTCTCGCGGCAGGTCGTCACCGGCGCCGGCCGGGTCGGGCGCCAGCAGGACGGCAGCGAGCAGGGCTTCCAGATCAGCCAGCGCGCGGACTACTTCGAGGTCGGGGTCGGCCTGGAGACCACGCTCAAGCGGCCCATCATCAACACCCGCGACGAGCCGCACGCCGACCCGCAGAAGTACCGCCGCCTGCACGTCATCATCGGCGACGCGAGCTGCTCGGAGATCTCGTCCTACCTCAAGGTGGGCACCACCTCGCTGGTGCTGGCGATGATCGAGGCCGACGCGATCCCGTCCGGCCTGGCCGTCGCCCGTCCCGTCCGGTCGGTGCACGAGGTGTCGCACGACCACACCCTCGCCCACGAGATCGAGCTCGCCGACGGCCGACGGATGTCGGCGGTCGAGCTGCAGCGCGAGTACCTGTCGCTGGCGCAGAAGTTCGTCCAGCAGGGCTCGTACGACACCGACGACACCCACGCCGACCAGACCCAGGACGTGCTCCGCCGCTGGGAGGACGTCCTCGACGCCCTCGAGAGCGACCCGATGAGCCTGGCCGACCAGCTCGACTGGGTGGCCAAGCTGGCCCTGCTCGAGCAGTACCGCGAGCGCGACGGCCTCGGCTGGGACCACGCGAAGCTGCACCTGGTCGACCTGCAGTACCACGACGTCCGCCTCGGCAAGGGCCTCTACCACCGCCTCGTCGACGCCGGCCGGATGCAGCGCCTGCTCACCGACGCCGAGGTCGCGGCCGCCGTCGGCGCACCGCCCGAGGACACCCGCGCCTACTTCCGCGGCACCTGCCTGCGCCGCTTCCCCGACCAGGTCGCCGCCGCGTCGTGGGACTCGGTGATCTTCGACCTCCCCGGCCACGACTCCCTCCAGCGCGTCCCCACCCTCGAGCCCCTGCGCGGCACCCGCGAGCACGTCGGCGACCTGTTCGACCGCAGCTCGACGGCTGCCGAGCTGTTCCAGGCGATCACGGGCCGCTGAGGGCTTCGGCCGCACCCGTCCGGCCGCCCACCCACGCAGGGACGCGCATCGATACGTCGGCCTGCGTCGCACCCCCGTTATAGGGTCGAGGCACCGGCTCGACAGGGTCGGTCCTGCGAACCACGACCGGACGAGGTGGACCATGGCGCGCGACGGCGGACAGCAGCACAAGAGCCCCCGCAAGAGCTCGGAGGTCGAGGAGGAGACGCAGGTCGACTCCACCGAGGAGACGACCGAGCGCAAGGGCAAGCTCGACGACGACGTCGACTCGATCCTCGACGAGATCGACGACGTGCTCGAGGAGAACGCCGAGGAGTTCGTGCGCAGCTTCGTGCAGAAGGGCGGCCAGTGATGCTGCCCGACGCCTACCTGCGTCCCGGGACGTCCTCGTTCTCGGAGTTCCTGGCCAGCCAGGTCCCCGACGCGCTGCCGCGGCACCGCGCCGGCACCGAGCAGCTCTCGCCCACCCCCACGCACGGCACCACGATCGTCGCCGCCACGTTCCCCGGTGGCGTCGTGATGGCCGGCGACCGCCGCGCCACCATGGGCAACGTCATCGCCCAGCGCGACATCCAGAAGGTCTTCCCCACCGACGAGTACTCCTGCGTGGGCATCGCCGGCACCGCGGGCCTCGCGGTCGAGATGACGCGGCTGTTCCAGGTCGAGCTCGAGCACTACGAGAAGATCGAGGGCACGACGCTGTCCACCGACGGCAAGGCCAACCGCCTCGCCGCCCTGATCCGCGGCAACCTCGGCATGGCCATGCAGGGCCTGGCCGTCGTCCCGCTCTTCGCCGCCTACGACCTCGACGCCGGCGTCGGCCGCATCTTCGCCTTCGACGTCACCGGCAACAAGAACGAGGAGCGCACCTTCCACTCGGTCGGCTCCGGCTCCACCTTCGCCCGCGGCTCGCTCAAGAAGCTCTACCGCGAGGACCTCACCGAGACCGAGACCGTCACGGCCGCCATCCAGGCGCTCTACGACGCTGCCGACGACGACTCGGCCACCGGCGGGCCGGACCTCACCCGGCGGATCTTCCCGCTCGTGTCCGTCGTCACCGCCGACGGCTACCGCCAGTGGGACGAGTCCGAGACGGCCGCCGTCGCGGACGCCGTCATCGGCGGACGCATGACGCGCCCCGACGGCCCCGTCGCCGGGCTCACCTGACCCACCCCGCACCACCGCACCCACCGATGAGCAGAGAAGAGGACTCGTGACCGCCCCGTTCTACGTCTCGCCCGAGCAGCTCATGAAGGACCGGGCCGACTTCGCCCGCAAGGGCATCGCCCGGGGCCGCAGCGTGGTCGTGGTCCAGTACGCCGACGGCGTGCTGTTCGTCGCCGAGAACCCGTCGCAGGCCCTGCACAAGATCAGCGAGATCTACGACCGCATCGGGTTCGCCGCGGTCGGGCGCTACAACGAGTTCGAGAACCTCCGGATCGCCGGCGTCCGCCTGGCCGACGTCCGCGGCTACTCCTACGACCGGCGCGACGTCACCGGCCGCGGCCTGGCCAACGCCTACGCCCAGACCCTCGGCACCATCTTCTCCTCCGGCGGGGAGAAGCCCTACGAGGTCGAGATCTTCGTGGCCGAGGTCGGCGACGACACCGAGGGCGACCAGATCTACCGCCTCACCTACGACGGCTCGGTCGCCGACGTGCAGGGCCACGGCGTCATGGGCGGCCAGGCCGAGACCGTCGGCACCTGGCTCTCCGAGCACTTCACCGAGGGCCTGGACCTCGACGCCGCCCTGAGACTGGCCACCGACGCGCTCGGGCACGACGGTCCCGAGCCGCGCACCGTGGAGGCGAACTTCCTCGAGGTGGCCGTCCTCGACCGCACCCGCGCCCGTCCGCGCAAGTTCCGCCGCGTCCCGCGCGAGTCCGTTCGGACCGCGCTGCAGCACACCGCGTCCTAGGCTTCCCGCATGGACCGACGCATCTTCGGCATCGAGAACGAGTACGGCGTGACCTGCACGTTCAAGGGTCAGCGGCGCCTGTCGCCCGACGAGGTGGCGCGGTACCTGTTCCGGCGAGTCGTGTCCTGGGGGCGCAGCAGCAACGTGTTCCTGCGCAACGGCGCGCGCCTGTACCTCGACGTCGGCAGCCACCCCGAGTACGCCACCCCCGAGTGCGACGACATCACCGAGCTGATCACGCACGACCGTGCCGGTGAGCGCATCCTCGAGGGCCTGCTGATCGACGCCCAGCAGCGGCTGCGCGAGGACGGCATCCTCGGCGACATCTACCTGTTCAAGAACAACACCGACTCCGCGGGCAACTCCTACGGCTGCCACGAGAACTACCTGGTGGGCCGCGACGGCGAGTTCAACAAGATCGCCGACGTGCTCATCCCGTTCCTGGTCAGCCGTCAGATCATCTGCGGCGCGGGCAAGGTGCAGCAGACGCCGCGCGGCGCGATCTACTCGATCAGCCAGCGGGCCGAGCACATCTGGGAGGGCGTCTCCAGCGCCACCACCCGCTCGCGCCCCATCATCAACACGCGCGACGAGCCGCACGCCGACGCCGAGCGGTTCCGCCGCCTGCACGTCATCGTCGGCGACTCCAACATGAGCGAGACCACCGCGATGCTCAAGGTGGCCAGCACCGACCTGGTGCTGCGGATGATCGAGGCCGGCGTGGTCATGCGCGACCTGACGCTCGACAACCCGATCCGCGCCATCCGCGAGATCGCGCACGACATGACCGGCAAGCGCAAGGTCGCCCTCGCGAACGGTCGCGAGCTGTCGGCGCTGGAGATCCAGAGCGAGTACCTCACCAAGGCCCGCGACTTCGTCGACCGCAACGGCCTCGCGACGCCCACCATCGAGCGGGTGCTCGACCTGTGGGAGCGCACGGTCAAGGCCGTCGACTCCGGGGACCTGTCCCTGGTGGAGCGCGAGATCGACTGGGTGATCAAGTACAAGCTGCTCGAGCGCTACAGCAGCAAGAACGACATCGGCCTGGGGCACCCGCGCATCGCCCAGCTCGACCTCGCCTACCACGACATCCACCGCGACCGCGGCCTGTACTACCTGCTCGAGAAGAAGGGCGCGGTCGCCCGCGTCACCCAGGACCTCGACGTGTTCGCCGCCAAGTCGGTCCCGCCGCAGACCACCCGCGCGCGCCTGCGGGGCGACTTCATCAAGAAGGCCCAGGAGCGCCGCCGCGACTTCACCGTCGACTGGGTGCACCTCAAGCTCAACGACCAGGCCCAGCGCACCGTCCTGTGCAAGGACCCGTTCCGCTCCCACGACGAGCGCGTCCACAAGCTGATCGAGGGCATGTGACCCGCCGTCCTTGTCGGCCACCGACCGCTCGCTAGGCTGAGGGAGGCTCGCCGTCGTCGGCGGGCCGCTGACTTTCCCCCACCCCGGAGGCTCGAACCACCGTGCGTCGCCTGCTCGCCTGCCTGACCGTCCTCGTCCTCGCGCTCACCGCCTGCGGTGGTGGGGGTGACGACGGTGGCTCCGGGGAGGGCTTCGGCTCGGTGAAGGTCTCCGGTGACTTCGGCAAGACGCCCAAGGTCACCACGGGCACGGACTTCACGGTGGACGCCACCGAGTCCAAGGTGCTCGACGAGGGCGACGGCGTGGCCGTCAAGGAGGGCGACGCCCTCACCCTCGACTTCGTCGGCGTCAACGGCCGCACCGGCAAGGAGTTCGGCAGCTCGTTCAGCGCCGACGGCCAGCCCCTGTCCACGACGCTGACGGCCACCTCGCTGGTGCCCGGCTTCGTCAAGGGCCTCGAGGGCAAGAAGATCGGCAGCCGCGTCCTCGTCGCGATCCCGCCCAAGGACGGGTTCCCCGACGGCAACGAGCAGATCGGACTGAACAAGACCGACACGATGGTGTGGGTCTTCGACCTCGTCTCGAAGGTCGAGCCCAAGAAGGCCACCGGGACGATCGCCGACGTCACCGTCACCGGGGCCGCGGGCAAGGCTCCGAAGGTCGAGGTCAAGAAGGACTTCTACGTCGACGAGACCGAGTCCAAGGTCACCCGTGAGGGCGACGGCGCCGTCGTCAAGGCCGACGACACGATCAACGTCAACTACGTGGGCATCAACGGCCGCGACCTCAAGGAGTTCGACAGCTCCTACACCCGCGGCGAGCCGGCCGACTTCGTGCTCTCCGAGGGCCAGCTGATCCCGGGATTCATCACCGGCCTGGTGGGCAAGAAGGTCGGTGACCGCGTCGTCATCACCATCCCCTCCGAGGACGGCTACGGCGTCCAGGGCAACGCCCAGGCGGGCATCGAGCCCACCGACACGCTGGTCTTCGTGGTCGACATCCTCAAGATCGGCTGACACGCTCCACCCATGTCGGCACGCAAGAGCGAGCGGTTGATGAATCTCGTCATCGCGCTCCTCGTCTCCCCGTCGTACCTGCCCAAGGAGCGCATCAGGCACGCGGTCGAGGGCTACCACGACCAGTCCGACGAGGCGTTCGGTCGGATGTTCGAGCGCGACAAGGAAGAGCTGCGCGAGATCGGCGTCGAGATCGAGACCGGGTCGCACGACGCGGTCTTCGGCGACGAGCTCGGCTACCGGATCCGTCGTGACGCCTTCGAGCTTCCCGAGATCCAGCTCGAGCCCGACGAGGCCGCCGTCGTCGGGCTGGCGGCACGGGTGTGGCAGCAGGCCCGGCTCGCCGACGCCACCCAGTCCGCGCTGCTCAAGCTGCGCGCCGCCGGCCAGCGGGTGGACGCCTCCGGCCTGACGGGCATCGAGCCGCGGCTCGCTGCCAGCGAGCCCGCGTTCGAGCCCCTGTGGGACGCGGTCGTGTCGCGCACCCCGGTGTCGTTCACCTACCAGCGCCCCGGACACGAGCGCACCGCGCGCGAGGTCGAGCCGTGGAGCGTCCTGTCGTGGCACGGTCGGTGGTACCTCGCGGCGCTCGACCGCGGCCGCGACGCCCCGCGGATGTTCCGGCTGTCGCGCGTCACCGGCGAGGTGGTGCCGGTCGGCGAGCCGGGGGAGTACCAGGTGCCCGACGACCTCGACGTCGAGGCGATGGCCACCGCCCTGTTCCCGCGGCCGTCGACGTCGGCCGCCGTGCTGCGGGTCCGCCCGGGCACCGCGCTCGGGCTGCGTCGCCAGACCACCGCCGAGACCAGGCTCGACGACGGGTGGGACCGGCTCGAGGTCACGTACGGCTCGGTCGGCGAGCTGGCCGAGGAGATCCTCACCTACGGCGCCGACGTCGTCGTCCTCGAGCCGCCGGAGCTGCGCGGACGCGTGGTCGAGGGCCTGCGACGCCTGGCCGGGGTGGACGCGTGAGCACCTCCCAGGAGCAGGTCACGAGGATGCTGGCGCTGGTGCCCTACCTGCGCGGCAACGAGGGCGTGCCGGTGGCCCAGGTCGCCGAGACGTTCGGCGTGCCGCGTCGGCAGATCGTCAAGGACCTCAACGTGCTCTGGTTCTGCGGGCTGCCGGGCGCGGTCACCGGCGAGATGATCGACGTCGACATGGAGGCGCTGCGGGGCCAGGGCGTCGTCTACGTCGACAACGCCGAGTTCCTGGCGCGTCCCGTTCGGCTCACCGCCCGTGAGGCCGTCGCCCTGGTGGTGGCGCTCCGCACGCTGCGCGAGAGCGCCCGCAGCGACGAGCGCGACGTCATCGAGCGGGCCCTGGCCAAGCTGGAGTCGGCCGCCGGCGACGCCGCGGCGGCCAGCGCCGCCGTGGAGGTCGTCCTCGACGAGCACGTCGACGCCACGCTGCGCGACCAGCTGGCGTCCGCCGTGCGTGACCGTCGGCGGGTGCACCTGACCTACCTCGTCCCGTGGCGTGACGAGCGCACCGAGCGCGACGTCGACCCGCTGCGGGTGCTGACCGCCGAGGGCCGCACGTACCTCGAGGGATGGTGCCACCGCGCCGAGGACCTCCGGCTCTTCCGGCTCGACCGCGTGGTGGGGCTCGACGTGCTCGACGTGCCGGCCGACGAACACCCGGACGTCCCGGGCCGCGACCTCAGCCAGGGCGTCTACCGCCCCCACGGCGAGGGTCCGTACGCGGTGCTCGACCTGAGCCCCAACGCGCACTGGATCTGTGAGTACTACCCGGTGGAGGACCGCCAGGACCGCCCCGACGGCGTCGTGCGGGTGACCCTGCGCGGCGACGAGGAGTGGCTGCGACGCTTCGTCCTGCGCCAGACCGGCACGGTGAGGGTCGTCGAGCCGGCCGCCCTCGCCGATGACGTGAGGTCCCGCGCCAGGCTCGCGCTCGGGGCGTACAGTGAGGACGAAGCGACCGGCGCCCCGACCGTGGGGCGCACCCGCGAAGAGGAGTCACCCTGATGGGCAACCTAGGTCCGACCGAGATCATCCTGATCCTGCTGGTCGTGGTCCTGCTGTTCGGCGCGAAGAAGCTCCCCGAGCTGGCCCGTGGCTCGGGCCGTGCGCTGCGGATCTTCAAGTCCGAGACCTCCGGTCTGATGAGCGACGACGACGACAAGGACAAGATCGAGGACGCTCCGGCGGCCTCGAAGCGTCCGGCCGCGTCGGCGCCCCAGGAGCTGCCGCGCGACGCCGCCGCCGCACCGGCCGCCGAGACGCCCGAGGAGTCGCTGCGTCGACTCCAGCGCGACGACAACGCCTGAGGTCCGGGTAGTCCGTGGCCCTCTCGTTCCGCCGGGGGAACGCGTCGCCGTCTCCGGCGACCCCAGACGGCAGCATGCCGCTCATGGAGCACCTCCGTGAGCTCCGCAACCGACTCGTCAAGTCGGTGCTGGCGATCATCGTCTTCTCGATCATCGCGGCGTTCTTCTACGACCAGATCTACGACCTGCTGACCCGTCCGTACGAGACGTCGGTCCGTGCGCTGGCCGAGCGCCAGGGCGTCGACGCCCAGCTGATCATCGACAACGTCGCCGGCCCGTTGACGCTGTACCTCAAGACCAGCCTCGTGGTCGGGATCGTGGCCTCGAGCCCGTTCTGGCTGTACCAGCTCTGGTCGTTCATCGTCCCGGCGATGCACCGGCACGAGCGTCGCTGGACGATGGCCTTCGTGGCCGTCGCCGGCCCGCTGTTCATCCTCGGCGTGTGCGTCGGGTACTACGTGCTCCCCAAGGGCATCGAGATCCTGATCGGGTTCACCCCCGACGGCGTCAGCAACTTCACCAACATCGGCCTGTACCTCAACTTCATCCTACGGATGCTGCTGGTGTTCGGCGTCGCGTTCGAGATCCCGCTGTTCGTGCTGATGCTCAACTTCGCCGGCGTCGTCAGCGGCAAGAAGCTCGGCGAGGTGCGCCCCTGGATCGTCATCGGCACGTTCGTGTTCGCGGCCGTCGCGACCCCGTCCACCGACCCGATCAGCATGCTGTTCCTGGCGCTGCCGATGACGGTGCTGTTCATGCTGTCGGAGGTCATCGCCCGCTTCGTCGACCGCCGCCGCGCCCGTCGGGCGGCTGACGACGCCGACTTCGCGTCCTGGTCCGACGACGAGGCCTCGCCGATCCGCTCGGCAGGCGGCGTGGGCCGCTCGGCGATCGACGGTCCGAGCGACCTCGCCGCGCCCGACGACGACGTGATGCGACGCGACCGGGACGACGACTGAGAGTCGTGCCGTCCACGTAGGGTGGACGGCATGACCTCCCCGGCCGAGCGTTATGCCCAGTCGCGCGTGAACAGGCAGAACCCGCAGGTCGCCGAGTTCCGGGGCCTGTACGAGTTCGGCCTCGACGACTTCCAGATCGAGGCCTGCAAGGCGCTCGAGGACGGACACGGCGTCCTCGTCGCGGCGCCGACGGGCTCCGGCAAGACGATCGTCGGCGAGTTCGCCGCGCACCTCGCCATCGAGCAGGGCCGCAAGTGCTTCTACACCACGCCGATCAAGGCGCTGTCGAACCAGAAGTACCACGACCTCGTGGAGCGGTACGGGTCCGAGCGCGTCGGCCTGCTGACGGGTGACAACTCGATCAACGGTGACGCCAGCGTGGTCGTGATGACCACCGAGGTGCTGCGCAACATGCTCTACGCGGGCTCCCGGACGCTCGACACGCTCGGCTACGTCGTGATGGACGAGGTGCACTACCTCGCCGACCGGTTCCGCGGCGCGGTCTGGGAGGAGGTCATCATCCACCTCCCCGAGTCGGTGGCGGTGGTGTCGCTGTCGGCGACCGTGTCCAACGCGGAGGAGTTCGGCGACTGGCTGGGCGAGGTGCGCGGCGACAACGTGACCATCGTCGAGGAGCGGCGCCCGGTGCCTCTGTACCAGCACGTGCTGGTGGGCCGCCGGATGCACGACCTGTTCGAGGAGGGGCCCGAGGGATCGGACCGCAAGGTCAACCGCGAGCTCGAGCGCATCGCCCGCGACGACCAGCGTGCGCAGCGGCTCCAGCGCGCGTCGCAGGGCAGGTACGGACGTGGCAAGAAGCGCGGCGAGCAGTACGCGTCGCACCGCAACCGGCAGAACAACTTCACGCCGAGCCGGATCGACGTCCTCGAGCGGCTCGACGCCGCCGCGCTGCTGCCCGCGATCGTCTTCATCTTCAGCCGCAAGGGCTGCGCCGACGCGGTCCGGCAGTGCCTCACCACCCGCCTGAGCCTGACCTCGCCCGACGAGGAGCGCGAGATCCGGGAGTTCGTCGAGGAGCACTGCGGCTCGATCCCGGCCGAGGACCTGCACGCGCTCGGCTACCACGAGTTCGCCGAGGCCCTGGCGCGCGGCATCGCGAGCCACCACGCGGGCATGCTGCCGCGGTTCAAGGAGTGCGTCGAGGAGCTGTTCACGCGCGGGCTCGTGAAGGTCGTGTTCGCCACCGAGACGCTCGCGCTCGGCATCAACATGCCGGCCCGCTCGGTCGTGATCGAGAAGCTGTCGAAGTGGAACGGCGAGACCCATGCCGACGTCACGCCGGGGGAGTACACCCAGCTGACGGGTCGCGCGGGACGCCGGGGCATCGACGTCGAGGGACACGGCGTCGTGCTGTGGCAGCCCGGGCTCGACCCGCGCCACGTCGCCGGCCTGGCGTCCACCCGGACCTATCCGCTCAAGTCGTCGTTCCACCCGTCGTACAACATGGCGGTCAACCTGGTCGACCAGGTCGGTCGCGCCACGTCGCGCCAGCTGCTCGAGCAGTCGTTCGCCCAGTTCCAGGCCGACCGGGCCGTGGTCGGGCTGGCCCGCCAGGCGCAGAAGGCCGAGGAGGCACTGGCGGGGTACGCCGAGGCCGTCGCCTGCGACCGCGGCGACTTCATGGAGTACGCCGCGATGCGCCGCGAGCTGAGCGACCGGGAGAACAAGGGGTCCAAGCAGCGGCGCTCGGTCGAGCGGCAGACCGTCGTCGACGCGCTCGAGACGCTCCGGCCCGGCGACATCGTCGAGGTGCCCGCCGGCCGGTGGGCCGGGCTCGCGGTCGTGATCGACCCCGGGTTCACCGCCGACCGCGGCGGACCTCGTCCGCTGGTGCTCACCGCCGACCGGCACGCGCGTCGGCTCGCGATGGTGGACTTCCCGACGCCGGTCGAGGCCCTCGGGCGGATGCGCATCCCCAAGTCGTTCAACGCCCGCAACCCGCAGGCCCGACGCGATCTCGCCTCGACGCTGCGCGAGCGGTCCGGCGAGCTGCCGCCGCCCCGACAGGGCGGTGGGGGTCGCGCGCACCGCGGCGACTCCGCGCCCGACCCCGAGATCGCGAGGCTGCGGTCCGCGCTGCGCGAGCACCCCTGCCACGGCTGCCCCGAGCGGGAGTCGCACGCCCGGTGGGCCGAGCGGTACCACCAGCTCGAGCGCGACGTCACCGCGCAGCGCCGCAAGATCGAGGACCGCACCAACACCGTCGCCCGCCAGTTCGACCGGGTGTGCGAGGTGCTCGACGAGCTGGGCTACCTCGACGGCGACCAGGTCACCCCCGGGGGCCGGCGGCTGCAGCGGCTGTACTCCGAGCTCGACCTGGTGGCCAGCGAGTGCATCCGCCAGGGTGTCTGGGACGACCTCACGCCCGCCGAGCTCGTCGCGGCGCTGAGCGGGCTCACCTTCGAGTCCCGCAACCCCGAGATCGCCGACGCGCCGCGCTTCCCCCAGGGCGGCGTCCAGGACGTCGCGTCGCGGACGAACCGCATCTGGGTCTCGCTCGAGGCCGTCGAGCGCTCGCACCGCGTCTCGTTCCTGCGCCGGCCCGACTTCGGGTTCGCCTGGGCGGCCTGGCAGTGGGCGACGGGCGTGCCGCTCGACCGGCTGCTCCACGAGAACGAGATCGCCGCCGGCGACTTCGTCCGCGCCGTCAAGCAGCTGCTCGACGTCACCGACCAGGTGGCCGACGCCGCCGGGCCCGACTCGGCGGTGCGCGCCAAGGCTCGCACCGCGGCGGGCCTGCTGCGTCACGGCGTCGTCGCCTACAGCTCGGTCTCGGCCCCCTGACCTGCCGACCTGTCGGTGGCTGGTGATGCTGCGGCGTCACCACGCACCGACAGGTCAGCGGTCGGGGACGGTCAGGGAAGGGCGGCCAGGACGCGGTCGACCGAGCCGCCCAGGCCCCAGGTCTCGCCGAAGGCGACCACGGCGGCGCGGGCGTCGTCGTCCAGCGGCTGCAGGGTGAGGGCCTCGACGGTGCCCGGCTCGCCGCACTCCACCTGACGGTCGACGCGGACGACCTTGCGACCGCGGTCGACGTAGTCGTGGGCCGCCTGCAGGTTGGTGCGCACGCGCGGCGTGATCGAGCTGCGACGGTCGTCGGCGGCGGCGAGGATGCCGTCGAGGTCGCCGAACTCCTCGAGCAGCCGGGCGGCGGTCTTGTCGCCGATGCCCGTGACGCCGGGCAGGCCGTCGGACGGGTCGCCGCGCATCACGGCGAAGTCGACGTAGCGGTCGGGGTCGACGCCGTACTTCTCGTGCACCCAGGCGCGGTCGACCTTGTCGTGCCGCCCCACGCCGCGCGCGGTGTAGAGGATCCGGACGCCGCGGTCGTCGTCGACGAGCTGGAACAGGTCGCGGTCGCCGGTGACCACCTCGACGGGCCCGTCCCACGACGTCGCGAGCGTGCCGATGACGTCGTCGGCCTCGGCCGCGGCGGCCCCCACCACGCTGATGCCCAGCAGGCCGAGCACCTCGCGGATGAGCGGCACCTGCACGCCGAGGGCGTCGGGCGCCTCCTCCTCGTCGACGCCGGGACGCTCCTCGGCCACCCGGTGCGCCTTGTAGGAGGGGAGCAGCTCCACGCGCCACGCCGGCCGCCAGTCGTCGTCCCAGCACGCCGCGATCGCGTCCGGGTGGTAGCCCGAGGACAGGGTGGCGATGAAGTCGAGCAGGCCGCGCACCGCGTTGACGGGCGTGCCGTCGGGGGCGGTGAACGTGTCGGGCACGCCGAAGAACGCGCGGAAGTACAGCGAGGCGGTGTCGAGCAGCATCAGGCGGGGGCCGGTCGGACTCATGCGGGTATCGTGCCAGGCGATGACTTCCGACACCGCCGTCCGACTCCGCCGTGCGCAGGAGACCGCCGCTGAGCAGGGGGTGGACGCCCTGCTCGTCTCGCCCGGGTCCGACCTGCGCTACCTCACCGGCTACGACGCCAAGCCGCTCGAGCGGCTGACGTGCCTGGTGCTCCCCTCGAGCGGCACCCCCGTGCTGATCGCGCCCCACCTGGAGCGGGCTGCGGCCGTCGCCTCGGGCATCGAGCAGCTCGGCGTCGAGATCGTCACCTGGCAGGAGACGCAGGACCCGTACGCGCTCACCGCGACGCTGGTCAGCGGCGGCGTCGTGGCGCTCGACAACCACATGTGGGCCGAGAAGGTGCTGGCGCTGGCCGAGGCGATGCCCGGCGTCGAGCAGCGGCTCGCCGGACCGGTGCTCCGCGAGCTGCGCATGCGCAAGACGCCGCAGGAGGTGGAGGCGCTGCGCGAGGCGGGCGCCGCCATCGACCGGGTGCACACGCGGATGGGGGAGTGGCTCCGTGCGGGCCGCACCGAGCGCGAGGTCGGTGCCGACATCGCCGACGCGATCCTGGCCGAAGGGCACGCCACGGTCGACTTCGTCATCGTCGGCTCGGGCCCCAACGGCGCGTCGCCGCACCACGAGGTCTCCGACCGTGTGATCGAGGCGGGCGACACGGTCGTCGTCGACATCGGTGGCACCACGCCGGCCGGCTACTGCTCGGACTGCACCCGCAACTACGTGGTCGGCGGCACGCCGGACGCCGAGTACGCCGCGTACTTCGCGGTGCTCCGCGAGGCCCAGCAGGCGCAGTGCGAGCACGCCCGGGCGGGCGTCACCGCCGAGTCCGTCGACGCGGTGGGCCGCCAGGTGATCGCCGACGCCGGCTACGGCGAGCTGTTCATCCACCGCACCGGACACGGCATCGGCCTGGAGACGCACGAGGAGCCCTACGTCGTCGAGGGCAACGACCTGGTGCTCGAGGCGGGCATGGCGTTCTCCATCGAGCCCGGCATCTACCTCGAGGGTCGCCACGGCGCCCGGATCGAGGACATCGTGGTGTGCACCGCCGACGGCGTCGAGCGCCTGAACCTCACCACGCGCGACGTCGTCGCCCTGCCCTGACCTGGCCGGGAACAGGGCCCGTCGCCGGTAGAGTGCCCGACGTGGAACAGATCGACCAGCGCATCCTCGGCCTGCTCGCGGCCGACGGTCGACTGTCGTACACCGACCTCGGCAGGGCCACGGGCCTGTCGACGTCCGCGGTGCACCAGCGGGTCAAGCGGCTCGAGCAGCGCGGAGCGATCTCGGGCTACCGCGCGGTCGTCGACCCCGCCGCGGTCGGCCTGGCGCTGACCGCGTTCATCTCGATCCGTCCGATCGACCCGAGCGAGCCCGACGACTGCCCCGAGCGGCTGCGCCACATCCACGAGATCGAGGCCTGCTACTCCGTCGCGGGCGACGAGAGCTACATCCTCAAGGTGCGGGTGGTCGACACCCCCGCCCTGGAGTCGCTCCTGGCCCGCGTCCGCGCGGCCGCCAACGTCTCGACCCGCACCACGATCGTGCTGTCCATCCCGTACGAGAACCGCCCCCTGGGAACCGAGGAGCCACCTGCGTGAGCCAGTCCGAGTACGTCGTCCGACGAGTCAGCGAGCCCGAGCCCGAGCACCTCGACCAGATCCACCGGCTGGTGGCCGAGATGGTCGAGGAGGGCGCCGCGCTGGGCTGGGTCGAGCCGCCGACGCGCTCGGACGTGGGCGAGCTGCTCGCCGACCTGATCCAGGGAGCCGACTTCGACGACGCCTGCCTGGTCGTCGCCGAGCGCGTGGCGGACGGAGACGGTGACGCCGAGGTCGTCGGCTTCGCGTACTGGACGCGCCGCGACGGCGAGACCGAGCAGCCGCACGCCGACATCGGCCGCGTCGCGGTCTCGTCCCACGCCCGCGGCGGTGGCCTCGGCCGCCGGCTCGTCGAGGCCCTGATCGCGTACGCCCGCACGGTGGGCATCGAGATCCTCACCCTCGACGTGCGCGGCAACAACCATGCCGCGATGCACGTCTACGAGCGCCTCGGCTTCGTCGAGTACGGCCGCATCCCCGACTTCGTCGCGGTGGAGAACCAGCGCTGGGACAACGTCTACTTCTCGATGGACCTGCGCGGCAAGGCCGAGCACGCCGACCTGGAGATGCTGGGCGACACCCCCGAGGGCCCCGGCGCGTCCGAGCTGCGCTGAGGTCTGCCGGGCCCGTCGGATTCCCAGGTAGGCACGGCTTCCCGACAGCAGCCCGGAGAACTTCCCGGGTATGCGTCGGGTCTCCACGCTGAGTGGTGCGCGTGGGACGGATGGGACCGCGCCGACGGCCGACGCGCGCCGTCGTCCCCCGTGCCCCACGAGCCCCACTGGGCACGGACTTCTGTACCGATACCCGGGAAGTTCTCCGTGGTCGTGACGGGAACCCGGGCCTACCTGGGAATCGTGGGACGGGTGGGGCTCAGCCCGCCGACCCGCCGGCGACGGCGTAGGACCACAGCTCGGAGTGCATGCCGACGGGCTTGGGGGCGTCGCCGCCGTCGCGCTCGGACTGCGAGCGGTGACCGTGGGCGAAGGACGGGGACGAGAGCCAGGCCTGGAAGGTCTCCTCGTCGCGCCATCGGGTGATGACGAGCCAGGTGGTGCGCTCGTCGGTGGGCTGGAGCAGCTCGAAGCCCTCGAAGCCCTCCTGCCCGTCGACGGCGCCCGCGCGGGCGGCGAACCGGTGGGCGAGCTCGTCGCCGGAGCCCTCGGCGACGCTGATGGCGTTGATCTTGATGACGGTCATGCCCCGATCCTGCCAGGGGCCCGGTACGACGGACGGCCAAGGGAACCGGACGGCGTCCGCGGGCGTCTGCTCGTCATGAGGTCCGTCGCACTCCTCCTCGCGCTCTGCCCGGCCGCGGTGCTGGCGGGCTGTGCCGGTCCGCCGGCCCCGGTCGTCGCATCGGGCGACCGCGAGGCCGATCGGGTGGGCACGGCCGTGGACTCCGTCGAGTGCGTCACCCGCGGCAGCCAGGGCCGGCAGGACGCCGCCGTGCGCTCCGAGGGAGCCACCGCCGCGACGCCCGAGGGGGCGCTGGAGGTGGCCCGGGGCGAGGGCGGCTTCGAGGGCGTGCAGACGGGCCTGCGGGAGGCCCGGCGCGAGGCTGACCGGGTGCTCTACGTCGTCGAGGTCGACGGTGTGGTGAAGCAGGCGGTCGTGGTGCGCGACGGCCCGGCGACCAGGGGGGGCGGGCGGCCCGGGCTGGTCCGTCGAGTCGTGGGCGGTGTGCGACCTCGCCGAGCTGCCCCGTCGCCACACCGACGCGATCGGCCTGCAGGTCTGGGCCGACGACACGGGTGCGCCGGTGCCGGTCGCGACCCTGCGCGTGCAGAGCGGCCCCGTCCACTGCGACTGGCAGTCCATGACCTTCCTCGAGCTCGACGGCGCGACCTACGTCCGCGACCCGCTGCCGGACCTGCGCGCCTTCGTCCGCGGACCGTTCCGCGAGCACGTCGCCGTCCCCGACGACGCCGTGGCGACGGCCTACGAGCACGACGGCGACCGCCTCTGGACGTCGCCGGACGGTCGGCGCGTCCTCGTCGGGACACCGGACGACGCCGAGGCCTGGCCCCGCGCGTCCGACGACCTCGTGTGCTCCTGAGCGGAGGCCGGGGCCCGGTTGACAGTGCCCTCGCGGAGACGCATCCTGTACGGACAACTTGTACGTACACGTCGACGACGCTGGGTCGACGCCGAGGAGGCACTCCGTGAGCGACACCCGACGCTCGACCGTCCCGATGTTCTCGACCATGCAGCGCGTGCCCGGTGGCCTGATGCTGCTGCCGCTCGTGCTCGGCTCGGTGATCGGCACGCTCGCACCCGACGCCCTCGGCATCGGCAGCTTCACCACCGCGCTGTTCCGTGACGGTGCGCTCGCGCTGATCGCGGTGCTGATCTTCGCCACCGGCACCCAGGTCACGGCCCGCACCGGCGGCTCGGTCGCCAGCCACACCGTCGTCGTGCTGATCTTCAAGACGCTGATCCCGGCGACGGTGATCGTGATGCTCGGCCTGGTGATCGGGATCGACGGCTTCTGGGGCGTCTCGATCCTGGCGCTCATCACCTGCTTCGCCAACAGCAACGGCGGGCTGTGGCTCGCGTTCGCCGGCCAGTACGGCGACGAGCGCGACCGCGGCGCCTACGTCGCCAGCGCCTTCGACGACGGCCCGTTCCTGGTGCTGCTGTTCCTGGGCGCCTCGGGCCTCGGCGACATCCCCCTGCTGACCCTCCTCGCGGCCGTCGTGCCGTTCATCCTGGGCGTCATCGTCGGCAACGTCGACCAGGAGTGGAAGAAGGCCGTCGAGCCGGTCCCGAACATCGTCATCCCGTTCTTCGCGTTCGCCCTGGGCACCGGTATCAACATCCGCGACGTCGCCACCGGCGGCTTCTCGGGCATCTTCGTGGGTGTCGGCGTGGTCATGTTCACCGGCGGCCTGCTGTTCCTGGCGTACACCTTCATCCTGCGACGCGGCTCGAAGTCGGGCATCGGGTTCGCGGCGGGCACGACGGCGGGCAACGCGGTCGCGACGCCGGCCATCGTGGCCGCGGCGGACCCCCGGTTCCTGCCGTTCGTCGGCACCGCGACCGCCCAGGTCGCCGCCGCGGTGCTCGTGACGGCGGTGCTGGCGCCGTCGGTCGCCGCGTTCGTCCTGAAGAAGCAGGGCGGGCTCCAGGCGACGACGCCGCCGGTGACCGAGGCGGCCTCGTGACGGCACGCGTCGTCGTCCTCGCCGACGACCTCACCGGCGCGGGCGACACCGCCGCCCAGTTCGACCGCGTGGGCTGGACCTCCGAGATCCGCCTGCGCCCGTCTGTGGGCTCGGACGCCGAGGTCGTCGCGCTCACCACCGACAGCCGCGCGATGGACGGGCGCGCCGCGGGCGAGGCCGTCACCGCCACGCTGGCGGCGCTGGAGCTCGACGGCGTGCTGCTCTACAAGAAGATCGACTCCACGGTCCGCGGGTCGGTGCGCGCCGAGATCGACGCCGTCCTCGCGTCCCTCCCCGACGGCACCGTGGCCGTGGTGTGCCCCGCGTTCCCCGCCGTCGGACGACAGGTGGTCGACGGCGTGCTGCTCGTCGGCGGCACCCCGGTCGCCGAGACCGCCGTCGGCCGCGACCCGGTGACCCCGGTGCGCGAGAGCCACGTGCCGACCCTGCTCGGTGCGGCCCACCTGGTGCCGGCCCCGGACCGCTCCGACGACGACCTCGCCGACGACCTGCTCGCGCGGGGTCCCGTCGTCGTGGTCGACGCGGCCTCCGACGACGACCTCGACCGCCTCGCCCGCACCCTCGTGCTACTGGGGGAGCGGGCGGTCGCCGTCGGCTCGGCGGGCCTCGCCGAGCCGCTCGCGCGCCGCTGGCGCGTGTCGCACGCGGTGGGGACGTCGCTGGTCGTCGTCACCTCGCTCCACGACGCGTCGCGCGACCAGGCCGAGACCCTCGCCATCACCGGCGCCCCCGTGGTGCGGTGCGAGGCCGAGGCGGTGTCCGACGACGCCGCCTGGGAGCGCCTCGTCGCGCAGGCCCTGCACGAGGTGTCGAGCGACGAGCCCCCGGTCGCGCTCGTCACCACCCCCGACGCCGCCGCCGGGCTCGACCCGGTGCTCGTCGCGTCCCGCGTGGCCGACCTGGTCACCCGCCTCGCCGCGAAGGGGCTGGTGTCCGGCCTGGTCCTGGCCGGCGGCGACGGCGCCCGCGCCGTGCTGGAGGGGCTGGGTGCCGACGGGATCCGCCTCGACGGCTCGGTCGCCACCGGCGTGCCGCTCGGCCATCTCGTCGGCGGCGACCACGCCGGCATGCGCGTCGCCACCAAGGCGGGCGGCTTCGGCGGCCCCGACATCCTGATCGAGGCGGCGCAGGCCGTCCACACCACGAGGAGCAGCTGATGAGCGTCCCCACCCTGGCCCTGACCGTCGGCGACGTCGCCGGCATCGGCCCCGAGACCACCGCCCGCACCCTGCTCGGCCACGACGACCTCCGCGAGGTCTGCCGTCCGGTCGTCATCGGCGACGCCGACGCACTGCGTCGCGGCGTCGAGGTCGTGGGCGGCGACCCGTCCGCGGTCCTCGTCATCGACGACCCCCGCCAAGCCCGCAACGAGCCCGGCACGATCGAGCTCGTCCAGGACGGCCCGTCGCTCGGCGACGTGCCGTGGGGCGAGATCAGCCCGGCGGCCGGCGACGGCGCGGCCCGGTTCGTCCAGCGCGCGTGCGCGCTCGCCCGCGAGGGTGCGGTGGACGGCATCGTCACCGCGCCGCTCAACAAGGCCGCGATGCACGCCGGCGGCCACCAGTGGCCCGGGCACACCGAGCTGCTGGCCCACGAGTTCGGCGTGAAGAACTTCAGCCTGGTGCTGTCGGCCGGCGACCTGTACTTCTTCCACCTCACCACGCACGTGTCGCTGCGCCGGGCGATCGACGACGTCACCCGCGAGCGGACCGACGACGTGCTGCGGCTCGTCGGCTCGTTCGCCCGCGCGCTGGGCCGTCCCGACGAGCGGATCGGCGTCGCCGGCCTGAACCCGCACGCGGGGGAGAACCGGATCTTCGGGGACGAGGACGCCGACGTGCTCGCCCCCGCGGTGGAGGCCGCGCGCGCCGCCGGCCTCAACGCCCACGGCCCGCTGCCGGCCGACGCCCTGATCCCGCAGGCCGTCAACGGCAAGTGGAACCTGGTCGTCGTCTGCTACCACGACCAGGGGCACGCCCCGTTCAAGGCGGTCTACGGCGACGAGGGCGTCAACATCACCGTCGGGCTGCCGGTCGTGCGTGTCTCGGTCGACCACGGCACCGCGTTCGACATCGCGGGCCAGGGCATCGCCCGCGAGGCCAGCCTCGTGCTCGCCACCCGTCGCGCCGCCGAGCTGGCGCCCGGCTGGGGCCAGGTGTGGGAGACCGCGCGGGCCGGCGACGCGTCGCGCGCTTCCTAGACTCGGCCCCGTGGACCCCGACACCGTGCCGCTCGACCGGGACTCGGCCGAGCCGCTCTACCTGCAGATCGCCGACTCCCTGCGACGCGAGATCCTCGGCCACGACCTCGCGCCCGGCTCGGTGCTGCCGAGCGAGGCGGCCCTGCAGGAGCGGTTCGGAGTGGCGCGCAGCGTCGTCCGTCAGGCGGTCGGCCGCCTGGCCGACGAGGGGCTGGTGCACCGCCGGCAGGGAGCGCCCAGCGTCGTCGCGCCGCCGGCCGAGCACCGTCGCCTGGTCCAGCGGACGGCCGGCATGTTCGACCAGTTCGCGCGCTCGGGCCACCGGCTGCGCACCCGCGTGGACGAAGTCGTGCACGCCGAGCCCCCGCCCGACGCCGGCGCCTTCCTGCGCACCCAGGACACCCTGCGGCTCGGGCGCCTGCGCTCGGTGGAGGGGGAGCCGCTGTCGTACGTGCGGACGTGGCTGCCGCGCTCCAGCGTGCCCGAGCTCGACCCCGCGGACCTCGTCGACGCGTCGCTGCACCGGCTGCTGACCGACCGGCACGGCCTGCGTCCTCGCAGCGGCCGACGTCAGATCAGGTCGGTGGCCGCCGACGCGCGGCTCGCCGCCGCGCTCGAGGTGCCCGAGGGGTCACCCCTGCTGCTGCTCGAGGGCGAGACCGTCGACCAGCACGGCCGTCCGCTCGAGTGGTTCACCACCTGGCATCGTGCCGACAAGGTGGTCTTCGACGTGGACGTCACCGACACCGCCGAGGTGGTCACCGTCGACCGCGCCGGTGCCGCGCGGACCGACACGCCGCCGGGACCGCCCGACCTCGACCGCGTCCGTGAGCTGCTGGCCGAGCTGCAGCACCTCCTCGGCCCCTAGCCCACCCCGTCCGGAGTCCGCGAGATACGGGTTCTGCACCACCGGAGCGACGATCGTGGTGCAGAACCCGTATCTCGGCGACTCGGTGGGGTCAGTCGCGCTGGGCCTCGGAGGCCTCGCGGCTGGCTCGGGCGGCGCGCTCGGCGTCGGCCAGCTCGAGGCCGGCGTGGTCGCGCCACCACTGCTGGCCCGACTCGGGCAGCGTGTGGATCGGGTCGTGGTACTCGTAGGTGCGGTCGAGGGCGCCGGCGTCGGTGGCCTCGAGCGAGGTGCGGTAGTTCTTGGTCCAGAACGTGACGCCGCGCTCGTGGTCGTAGGACTCCAGCTGGTGCACCCAGCGCTTGCCGACGTAGGGCACGTCGCAGACGATGCGCGGCGTGGCGAAGCCGGGCAGGTAGCCCATGATCGCGTGCTGGAGGTCCTGCGCCTTGGCCACCGAGGTCCGCCAGTGCTCACTGAACGGGATCATGTCGCACAGGTAGAAGTAGTACGGCGTGATCGAGGCCTCGTCCTGCAGGCCGAAGCACAGGTCGAGGAGCGTGTGGGCGTCGGCGTTGACGCCCTCCAGCAGCACGCCCTGGTTGCGGACGTCGCGCACCCCGGCGTCGAGCATGGCCCGGGACGCCTCCGCGACGAGCGGCGTCAGCGAGTTCACGTGGTTGACGTGGGTGTGGATCGCGAGGTTGACGCCGCGCGAGCGCGCCGTCGTCGCGAGGCGCTCCATGCCGGCGCGGACGTCGTCCTGCAGCCAGTGCTGGGGCAGGCCCATCAGCGCCTTGGTGGCCAGGCGCACGTCGCGGACGCTCTCGACCTCCAGCAGCGAGGCGACGAACGACTCCAGCCGCGCCCACGGCAGGTTGGCGACGTCGCCGCCGGACACGACGACGTCGCGCACGCCGGGCGTGCGACGCAGGTAGCCGATCATCTCCTCGAGCCGGTCGACCGGCTTGAGGGTGAACTTCAGCTTGTCGATCACCGGTGTCGACGTGCCGACGAGGTCCATCCGGGTGCAGTGGCCGCAGTACTGCGGGCAGGTGGGCAGCACCTCGGCGAGGACCTTGGTGGGGTAGCGGTGCGTGAGGCCCTCGGTGGCCCACATGTCGTGCTCGTGCAGCGAGTCGCGGGTGGCGAAGGGGTGGCTGGGCCAGTCGGTGCGGCGGTCGGAGAAGACCGGCGTCATGTAGCGACGCACCGGGTCGGCGTACAGCGCCTCGGTGAAGCCCGCCTCGGACGGGGCGAGGTGGGGCACCATCGTGTTGAGCATCTGGGGCGGCAGCAGCATCGCCATGGTGGCGCGCGCGGCCTGGTCGCGCTCGAGGTCGGCGAGGAACCGCTCGTCCAGCCCGGGGCCGACGACCTCGCGCAGCTGGCGGATGTTCTTGACGCAGTGCGAGCGCTGCCACTGCGCGGAGCGCCACTGCTCCTCGGTGACGTCGGCGAATCCGGGGTAGCGGGTCCAGTCCGGCTCGACGAGCGGCGTCCGCCGGTAGGTGTACGGCTGGTCGCCGGAGCCCCGGGGGGTCTCGGCCGCCCAGGTGGGCAGGTCCAGGCTCGTGGTCATGTGGTCGCCTCCTCGTCGTGGACCGCAAGATCTGCGGTGAGATGGTCAGACTAACGGACGTCTTGCGGTGAGTCGATCCGTTCACCGGACGGGCGTGGCGGGTGGCAGGATGCTGCCGTGCCCGACGCCCTTCCCCGAGTCCTGCTGCGCGGGGGCCACGTCATGACCCCCGGGCGCGACGACGCCACCGCCCTGGCCGTCGAGGGTGGGACGGTCCGCTGGGTGGGCCGCGACGACGACGCCGGTCCCTGGCTGGCCGACGCCACCGAGGTCGTCCAGCTCGACGGCGCCCTGGTGACCCCGGGCTTCGTCGACGCCCACGTGCACCTCGCGTCCACCGGCCTCGCCCAGCGCGGCGTCGACCTGACCACCGCGGCGAGCGGACGCGAGGCGCTCGACCTGCTGACCGCCCACGTGCGCGCGCACGGCGCCGACGCGGTGGTCATCGGGCACGGCTGGGACGACAGCACCTGGCCCGACGCCCGCCCCACCCGGGCCCAGCTCGACCACGTGCTCCAGGGCCGCATCGGCTACCTGAGCCGGGTGGACTCGCACTCCGCGCTCGTCTCCACCGCCCTGGTCGACGCCGACCCGGGCATCGCGACCAGCGCCGGCTGGCGCGCCGACGGCTGGGTGGAGCGCGACGCCCACCACCGGTGCCGTCTCGCGCTCGACGCGGCGATCCCGGCCTCCCAGCGGCGCGAGGCGCTCGAGCGGGCGCTCCGCTCGGCCGCGTCGGCCGGCCTGGTGAGCGTGCACGAGCTCGGCGCCCCGCACCTGTCGCTCGAGAGCGACTTCGACGTGGTCGCCTCGCTCGCCGCTGAGCAGCCGCTGCCCGAGGTGGTCGGCTACTGGGGCGAGGCGGACGCATGGGACCTGGCTGCCCGTCACGGCCTGGCGGGCCTCGCGGGGGACCTGTGCTGCGACGGCGCCGTGGGGTCGCGCACCGCCGCCCTGCTCGAGCCCTACGCCGACGACCCCGGGTCGGGCCACCTCTACCTCGCGCCGGACGAGGTCGCCGCGCACGTCGTCGCCTGCACCCGGCGCGGCCTGCAGGCCGGGTTCCACGTGATCGGCGACCGCGCGGTCGCCACCGTGCTGACCGGCATCGCCCGCGCCGCCGAGACCGTCGGGCTCGACGCGGTCCGTGCCGCCCGTCACCGGCTCGAGCACCTCGAGCTCGTCGATGCGGCCGCGGTGGCCGAGGTGGCGCGCCTCGGCCTGCACGCGAGCGTGCAGCCCTGCTTCGACTCCACCTGGGGCGGCCCGGGCGGGCTCTACGAGCGCCGGCTGGGGACGGCCCGCGCCGTCCGGATGAACCCGTTCGCCGAGCTCGCCGCCGCGGGGGTCCCGCTCGCCTTCGGCTCCGACGCGCCGGTCACCCCCTTCGGGGCCTGGCCCGCGGTCCGCGCGGCCGTGGAGCACCGGACCCCGGGCCAGTCGATCCCACTGGCCGCGGCGATCGAGGCGCACACCGTCGCGGGCTGGGCGGCCGCCCGTCGCGACGACGGGCACGGCGTGCTCGCCGCGGGCCACCCGGCCTCCTACGCGGTGTGGGACCGACCCGCGGGGGTCACCTCGGACGGCACGGGTGACGCCGTCCGGGCGACCTGCGAGCTGCCCGCACCGCTGTGCCGCGCCACCGTCCACGACGGTCGGACGCTGCACGTGGCCACCGGTTGAGACGGCTCCCGGCGTGTCGGCGACGACACGCCGCGCCGACCCCGATCGGCCACCCGACCTTCGCCTCCCGGCCACCCGTGATGACCTGCGGGTTCGCACGTCGTCTTAGGTCAGGGCCAGGTTGACTTCGCCGTCCGCGCCCGGCATCGTCCCTTCAGTCCGCTCGCGGACGCACCCCCGCACCTCGCTCGTCGCGCCATCGCCAGGACCGCGTTCGAGCACGGTGACGTGGGTGTCGCAGCACGTGGGGGCGGAACGTCAGGAGCCCTGGCGCCCAGTAGACAACGGTCGACGGCATCGCATCCAGCGGTGACGCGGTCGGTCCGAAGGGCGCCGGGCTCCTGTCCATCACCACGGCGCGGAGCCGTGACGCGTCGCCCGGTACCGTTGGGCTGGTGCCGTCGTCCCCACCCCGCCTCTGGCTCCGATCGGTGGCGGCCCTGGTGGCCGGCGCGATCGTGTCCACCGGCTTCGCCCCGCTCGAGATCTTCTGGACCGTGCCCGCAGGCCTGGTGCTGCTGCTCCTCGCGCTGACCGGTCTGCGTCCCCGTCACGGAGCCCTGGTGGGCGCCGTCTTCGGCATCGGCTTCCTCGCGCTGCTGGTGTCGTGGGTGTCGGTCCTCGGCCCGGCGGTCCTCGTGGCGCTGGTGGCGATCCAGTTCCCGTTCTACGCGGTGTTCGGCGCCGTGTTCGCCGTCGTCTCGCGGCTGCCGGGCTGGCCGGTCTGGGCGGCGTGCTGCTGGGTGGGCACCGAGTACCTGCGCAGCGTCGTCCCCTTCGGCGGCTTCCCGTGGGGCCGGCTCGCGTTCGCGACCGTCGGCACGCCGCTCGACCCCTGGGCCCGCTGGATCGGCGTCGCGGCGCTGAGCGGCCTGGTGTTCCTGCTCGCGGCCCTCGTGGCGTCCGCCCTGCTCCGGCGGTCGGTGCGGCGCGGGCTGGTGGCGGTGGCCGTCGGCCTGGGCGCCGTGGGCGCGGGGTCCCTGCTGCCCACCGGCGCGGCCGACCCGGGGCCGACGCTGCGCGTCGCCGTCGTGCAGGGCGACGTGCCGGGCACCGGTGCCGACGGCATGGGCCAGCAGCGCGAGGTGCTCGACAACCACGTCCGTGAGACCCAGGCGCTCGCCGACGCGGTCGATGCCGGGCGCCTGCCGCGGCCCGACGTCGTCCTGTGGCCCGAGAACGCGTCCGACATCGACCCCTACCGCGACGTCGCCGCGGGCGACGCGATCACCGAGGCGGCCCGGGCCGTCGGCGCGCCGATCCTCGTGGGCGCGATCGTCGACGGCGACCGTCCCGACCAGGCCCGCAACGTGGGCATCGCCTGGGACCCCGAGACCGGCCCCGGCCAGACCTACGACAAGCGACACCTCGTCCCCTACGGCGAGTACGTGCCGTTCCGGCCGCTCGTCGACCGCGTGGTCCCGTACGTGACGCAGGAGATCCCGCGCGACATCGTCCCCGGCGACCGTCCCGGGACGATCGACCTCGGCGGCGTCACCCTCGGCGACATGATGTGCTTCGACGTCGTCTTCGACAACCTCGCCCGCGACGCGGTGCTCGGGGGTGCGCAGTACCTCGTGGTGCAGACCAACAACGCCACCTACACCGGCACGGCGCAGCCCGAGCAGCAGTGGCAGATCGCTCGGATGCGGGCGATCGAGGCCGGCCGCACGGTCGTCGTCCCGTCCACCAACGGCATCAGTGGCATCGCCGACGCCGACGGCGCCCCGGTCGCCACCACCGAGTCCGGCGTGCCCGACGTGCTCGACCGCGAGATCACCACCGCCACCGGCATCACGTGGGGCACGCGCGCCGGGGTCTGGGTGGAGCGCGGCCTCGCCCTGGTCGGGCTCGGTGCGCTGCTCGTGGGCGCGGTCGGCACCCGCCGTCGCCGTGCCGACGGCGCGGTCGAGCCGTCGGCCCCCACGCCCGAGGCGGTCCGGTGAGCGCCGGCACGCTGGTCGTCGTCCCCACCTACGACGAGGCCGAGAACCTCGAGCTGATCGTCGGACGGGTGCGCGCCGCGCAGCCGCAGGTGCACCTGCTGGTCGTCGACGACGCGTCCCCCGACGGCACCGGCGACATCGCCGACCGGATCGCCGCCGCGGACGACCACGTGCACGTGCTGCACCGCGCGGGCAAGGAGGGCCTGGGCGCGGCCTACCTCGCGGGCTTCGCCTGGGGCCGCCGGCGCGGCTACGGCGTGCTGGTCGAGATGGACGCCGACGGCTCGCACCAGCCCGAGCAGCTCGGTCTGCTGCTCGACGGCGTCGCGCAGGGCGCGGACCTCGTGCTGGGCTCGCGATGGGTGCCCGGCGGCTCGGTGGTCAACTGGCCCCGGCGCCGCGAGGTGCTCTCGCGCGGCGGCAACGTCTACACCCGGCTCGCGCTCGGCCTGTCGGTGCGCGACGCCACCGGTGGCTACCGCGCCTTCCGCGGGTCGACGCTCGACGCGATCGGTCTCGACGACGTCGCGTCGCAGGGCTACTGCTTCCAGGTCGACCTCGTGCGGCGCGCGGTCGGAGCCGGGCTGCGCGTCGTGGAGGTGCCCATCACCTTCGTCGAGCGGGTCCGGGGCACGTCGAAGATGAGCGGCTCGATCGTCCGCGAGGCGCTGTGGCGCGTGACGGTCTGGGGGCTGGAGCAGCGGTGGCGTTGGCTGCGCTCGGTAGCCTGGGGTCCTGGACGTCCCCGAGCCGAAGGCTGACCTGCGATGCGCTCCCCACTCCGCTGGCGACTCGTGCTCGCCTTGCTGCTCCTGATGCCGGTGCTCGAGCTGGTCGTGCTCATCGCGGTGGGCCGCCAGATCGGCGTGCTCGCGACGCTCGGCCTGCTGGTGGCCGGCGTGGTCGTCGGCACCGGCGTGATGCGACGCGAGGGCGCCCGCGCGCTCGGTGCGGTGCGTGAGGCGGCAGCCTCCGGCCGCCAGCCCGACGCCGACCTCAGCGGCCGCGCGATCGTCTTCGTGAGCGGGCTGCTCCTCGCGGTGCCGGGCTTCGTCAGCGACGTCGTCGGCCTGGTGCTGTGGCTCCCACCGGTCCGGCGCCTGGTGCGCCGCGCCGTCGGCGCGTGGGCCGTCCGCAAGGGCGCGATGTACGCCTCGGCGGCCACCGGCCGCTCGGTGCCCGGCTCCACCGCCCCCGGACGCACGACGGGGCCGCACGGACCCGAGGGTCCGCACGGCCCCGACGTGGTGCGGGGGGAGGTCCTCTAGCCGCTCACGGCGGAGAGGACCACCGCGGCCGTCACTTCTTGGCGGCCTTCTTGCGGGGAGCGCGGTGCAGGTGGACCGGGCCGATCTCGCCGGCACGGAGCAGCTCCAGACGCTCGGTCAGGATCTCCTCGAGCTCGGGGATCGAGCGGCGCTCGAGCAGCATGTCCCAGTGGGTGCGCGCGGGCTTGGTCTCCTTGGCCTCGGGAGCGATCCCGTCGACCAGCGTGCCGATCTTCCCGGTCCGGGGGTCCTCCCACTCGTGGGGGAGGTCAGCCTCGTCCGACATCGTGACGGTGAAGCGTCGACCGTCGTCCAGCACGTACTCGACGTCCTTGCGGGGCGCCATCTCCACGCCACGCTCGTCCTCGAAGCTCTGGGCACCCAGTCGGGCACCGCGTAGTGCGCGTTCGGCCATCACGTCCTCCTCGTCGTCGCGGGGGCACGTCTCGCCCCTGTGGGAGAGAACGAGCGACGGCGTCGCATGATTCCCCTAGACCACCCGCGGGGGCGTGTTGCCCGCCTCCACTATGGCGCGCCGGGGGTCGACGCGCGACAGGAGGGCCAGGCCCGCGACGAAGAACACCACGAGCGCGAGGATGGCCGGCCGGTAGGAGTCGGTCAGCTGCTGGACGACGCCGAACACGACGAACCCGAACCAGCTCGTGCCGCGCTCGCAGGCCTGGTAGAGGCTGAAGTACTCGGCCTCGCGGCCGCGGGGCACGATCTGGGAGTAGAACGAGCGCGAGAGCGCCTGGGTGCCGCCCATCACGAGCCCGATCAGCGCCGCCAGGACGAGGAACGGCACCATGCGTCCGGCCGGGAGCAGGTAGCCGATGGACACCACGCCGACCCAGATGACCAGGCCGCCCATGATGGTGCGCCGGCTGCCGAAACGTCCGGCCGCGCGGCCGAAGAGCAGCGCCCCGGCCACCGCGACGAACTGGACCAGCAGGATCGCCGAGATCAGGAAGCTGGTCTCGAAGCCGAGCTCCTCCTGGCCGTAGACCGCGGCCGAGCCGATGACGGTCTGGATGCCGTCGTTGTAGAGCAGGTAGGCGAGCAGGAACAGCAGCGTCTGGGGGTAGTGGCGCAGCTCGCGGAGCGTCACCCAGAGCTGGCCGAAGCTGCGGGTCAGCACCCCGCCCCGGACCGGGACCGTGTCGCGCGGCGGGCGGTCGCGCAGCCCGCGGAAGGGGATGAACGTGAACGCGCCCCACCACAGGCCGGCGGACAGCAGGCAGATCCGCACGGCCGTCCCCTCCCCGATGCCCACCGACTCGTGCAGCGTGACCAGGGCGAGGTTCAGCGAGAGCAGCAGGGCGCCGGCGCCGTAGCCGAGGGCCCACCCCCGGGACGAGACGCGGTCGCGCTCGTCGGGGACCGCGATGTCGCAGAGGATCGCGTCGTAGATGACCAGCGACGAGCCCAGGCACACGTTGGCGACGACCAGCAGCACGGCCCCCAGCTGCCAGCCGCCGCCGGAGATGAAGACCATGCACGAGGCCGCCAGCGCGCCGACCCACGCGAAGCGGGCCATGAGCGTCCGCTTGCTCGGGCTGCGGTCGGCGACGGCGCCCACGACGGGGAGCAGGAGCGCCGAGAGGATGGTCGCGATCGGCACCAGGTAGAACACCAGGGAGCCGGGGGAGACGGCCAGGCCGAGGACGTCGAGGTCGGCGGTGCAGGAGCCCTCGTAGGTGCCCGCAGGGCCGCAGGCGGCCTCCTGGGCGACGCTCGTCAGGTACGGCGCGAACAGGACGGCGCCGGTGGTCGTGACGTAGGCGGAGTTGGCCCAGTCGTAGAAGTACCAGGCGCGCTGCTCGCGCGGCGAGGACACGCCGTCGGCCGGGGGAGCCGAGGCCGAGGCGCTCACGCGGCCCGCCGCTCGTCGAGGAGGGTGACCAGGGAGTCGATCCGGTCGGTCACGATCCCGTCGACACCGAGGTCGAGCAGCCGCGTCATCTCGCGCGGGTCGTCGACCGTCCAGACGTGGACGGGGAGGCCGAGGTCGTGGGCGTGACGGACGAACCGCTCGTCCACGACGCGCACCGGGCCCCAGCGGGGCGGCACCTGGACGCACACGCCGCCCGCCCGGACGCCGGCGGCACGCAGGCCCGCGGTGGCGCCGCCGCGCAGCAGGCCGATCTCGGGAGGGGACAGGGACGTCGCGACGTCGGGGAGCAGCGTCCTCAGCCGCGCCAGGCGGCGGTGCGAGAACGACGCGAGGCACACCCGGTCGACCGCGCCGGCCTCGCGCAGCACCTGCACGGTGGGCTCGACGGCGGCGTCGGACTTGACGTCGATGTTGAACAGCGCGCCGGGCAGCTCGTCGAGCAGGTCGCGCAGCTCGGGGACGGGCTCGCGTCCGCCCACCCGTGCCCGGCGCACGCGCGCTGCGGGCAGGGAGGCGATCGCTCCCGAGGCGGCGGTCAGGCGGTCCAGGTGGGCGTCGTGGAACGCGAAGACGACGCCGTCGGCGCTGGTGTGCACGTCGGTCTCGAGGTGGGTCACCCCGAGGGCGAGGGCGTTCTGGAAGGCCACCAGCGTGTTCTCCAGCCCCACGTTGGGCGCGTAGGCGGCCCCGCCGCGGTGCGCGAGCGCGATCGGCCCGTCGGACCGCAGGAACCGGGTGCTCGCGGGATCCAGACGTCTCACGTCCTCAGTATGGCCGCCCCCACCCCGCCCGCACCTGAGCCCGCCTACTCACCCGCCGACCGTCGCCGAGATACGGGAACGGCACCACCGCGGACGCTCCGGTGGTGCCGTTCCCGTATCTCGACCACTGGGTCGGGGTCAGATGGCCGCGAGCCTGAGACGACATCTTGCGGGGCTCGCTGCGCTCACTCCTCAGATGTCCCTGAACGTCTCGATCTGGGCGCCGAGGGCATTGAGGCGCTCGGCGAGGTCCTCGTAGCCGCGGTTGATGACGTAGACGCTGCGGAGGACGGAGGTGCCCTTGGCGGCGAGCATGGCGATCAGGATGACGACGGCCGGACGCAGCGCGGGCGGGCAGATCAGCTCGGTGCCGCGCCAGCGGGTGGGGCCCTCGATGAGCACGCGGTGCGGGTCGAGCAGCTTGACCGACGCGCCGAGCTTGGTGAGCTCGGTCAGGTAGATCGCGCGGTTCTCGTAGACCCAGTCGTGCAGCAGCGTCGTGCCCGTGGCCGTCGCGGCGATCACCGAGAAGAAGGGCAGGTTGTCGATGTTCAGGCCCGGGAACGGCATCGGGTGGATCTTGTCGATCGGCGCGTGCAGCGTCGAGGGGAAGGTGGTGATGTCCACCAGGCGGGTGTGGCCGTTGAGCGCGAGGTACTCCTCGCTGCGCTCGTAGGAGAAGCCCATCTCCTCCAGCAGCGCGAGCTCGATCTCCATGAACTCGATCGGCACGCGGCGCACCACGATGGCCGACTCGGTGACGATCGCCGCGGTGATCAGGCTCATCGCCTCGATCGGGTCCTCGCTGGGCGCGTAGGTGACGTCCTGGTTGATCGTCGGACGGCCGGTGACGCGCAGCGTGGTGGTGCCGATGCCCTCGATGTCGACACCGAGCTCGACGAGGAAGAAGCAGAGGTCCTGGACCATGTAGTTCGGGCTGGCGTTGCGGATGACGGTGGTGCCGTCGTAGCGCGCGGCCGCCATCAGGGCGTTCTCGGTGACGGTGTCGCCGCGCTCGGTGAGCACGATCGGCCTCACCAGGCGGGTGCCGGAGTCGACGGTGGCGTGGTAGCTGCCCTCGGTCGCCTTGACCTCGAGGCCGAAGGGGCGCAGCGCCGTCATGTGGGGCTCGACGGTGCGCGTGCCGAGGTCGCAGCCGCCAGCGTAGGGGATCTCGAAGTTGTCCTGGCGGTGCATCAGCGGGCCGAGGAACATGATGATGCTGCGGGTGCGGCGGGCCGCCTCCTCGTCCATCGCGGCGATGTCGAGGCGGGCGGGCGGGACGATCTCGAGGTCGTTGTCGGCGTTGAGCCAGCGGGTGCGGACGCCGATCGACTCCAGCACCTCGAGCAGGCGGTTGACCTCCTCGATCCGGGCGACCTTGCGCAGCACGGTCGTGCCCTCGTTGAGCAGCGAGGCGCAGAGCAGCGCGACGCCGGCGTTCTTGGAGGTCTTGACGTCGATCTCGCCGGACAGGCGGGTGCCGCCCTTGACGCGCAGGTGGCTCGGGCCGGACGTGCCCAGGGCGACGATCTCGGAGTCGAGCGCCTCGCCGATGCGGGCGAGCATCTCCAGGCTCAGGTTCTGCTGGCCCTTCTCGATGCGGTTGACCGCGCTCTGGCTGGTGCTGAGCTCCTGCGCCAGCTGGGCCTGGGTCCAGCCGCTGTGCTTGCGCGCGTCCCGGATCAGTCCGCCGATGCGGACGAGGTAGTCGTCAGTCATGTCGCTCACCCTATCTCACATATGAGATAAACCCACCGACGTGGTTCCATGGCGCCGTGACCGATCACGACCTCGCCCGCTTCGTCGTCGGGCTCCCCAAGGCCGAGCTGCACCTCCACCTGGTCGGCGCGGCGTCCGTCCCGACGGTGCTCGAGCTGGCCCGTCGCCATCCCGGCGGAGGCGTGCCCACCGACGAGGCTGCCCTGCGCGCGTTCTACGAGTTCACCGACTTCGCCCACTTCATCGAGGTCTACATCGCGGTGAACTCCCTGGTGCGCGGGCCCGAGGACGTCGAGGCGCTCGTCGTGGGAGCGGCGCGCGACCTCGCCGCCCAGAACGTCCGCTACGCCGAGCTCACGGTCACCCCCGACAGCCACGTCACGACGATGGGCATGCCGGGCGAGGCGGTGGCCGAGGCGCTGACGTCGGGCCGCCTGACCGCCCGCGCCGAGCACGGCGTCGAGCTGGCCTGGGTCTTCGACATCCCCGGCGAGCTGGGCCTGCCGTCGGGCGAGCGCACCATCGACTGGGTGGAGCAGCACGCGCCCGAGGGGAGCGTCGGCTTCGGGCTCGGCGGTCCCGAGGCAGGTGTCGGTCGACCGCAGTTCGCCGACGTCTTCGCACGGGCCCGTGCCATCGGGCTGCACAGCGTGCCGCACGCGGGCGAGACCACCGGCCCCGAGACGATCTGGGACGCGGTGCGCGACCTCGGCGCGGAGCGGATCGGCCACGGCATCGCCGCCGCGCACGACCCCGCCCTCCTGGCGCACCTGGCCGAGCATCGGATCGCGCTCGAGGTCTGCCCGACCTCGAACCTGCGCACGCGGGCGGTCGAGTCGATCGAGGACCACCCGTTCGCGACGCTCCGCGACGCCGGCGTGGTGGTGACGCTGGGCTCGGACGACCCCGGCATGTTCGACACGACGCTGCAGCGCGAGTACGAGATCGCCCACGACGTGTTCGGGCTCGACCGGGAGGCGCTCGTCGACCTGGCCGAGGCGTCGGTGGACGCCTCGTTCGCGCCCGACGACGTGCGCTGGGCGCTCTCGGCCGAGATCGACGCCTACCGCCCGAGCACCGCCACGGACCCGTCGGCTCCCTGAACGGGATCAGGCCTGCAGCGTGACCTCGGTGCTGCCGTCCTGGTCGAGGTCGCGGGCGTCGTCGACGCCTCCGAGCCTCGCGACGTTGCCCCAGTACATCGGGCGGGCGACGTCGGCGATCGTGCAGTCGTGGATAGGCAGCACGACCCGCGGGCCGACCGCGCGCACGAACTCGACCGTCTCGGACGACTTGGCCCACGGCGCCGACAGCGGCACCGCGAGGACGTCGACGCCGTCGGGCGTGTGCTCGTAGGCGTCGCCGGGGTGGAACAGCACCGGCTCGCCCTCGCCGGTGACGAGCTGGCCGACGTTGCCGATGCGGGGCAGGTCGGGGTGGATGACGGCGTGCTGCTCGCCGACGCCGGTGAGGGTCAGCCCGCCCACCCGCGTCGTGGTGCCGGCCTCCGCGGCCGTCCACGCCGCACCCAGCTGCTCCACGGTCTGCGGGTCGGCCACAAGCGTCGCGCCGTGGTTGGCCTCGACGAGCGCGGGGAGGCGCTCGACGTCGACGTGGTCGGGGTGCTGGTGGGTGATGACGATGGCGTCGAGCCCCGTGAGCGCGAACGCCCCGTCGAGGCTGAACGTGCCGGGGTCGAGCAGCACGCGCGTGCCGGCGGCCTCGACGAGAAGGGCTGCGTGTCCGTACCTGGTGATCTGCATGCAGCCATCGAACCACCCGGGTCCGACGTCCGCCCGGGTCAGTGGCCGACGAAGGCCGGTGGGCGCTTCTCGCGGAAGGCGGCGACGCCCTCGGCGAAGTCGTCGGTGTCGAACATCGCCTGCTGGCCCTCGCGCTCGGCGGCGAACGCCTCCTCGAGCAGCGACAGCGACGTGGCGTGCAGCGCGGCCTTGGTGCGGGCGTAGGACGCGGTGGGTCCGCCGGAGAACCGGCGGACGAGCGCCTCGACGTCGGCCGTGTGCTCGTCGTCGGGACTGACCTGGCCGATCAGGCCCCAGTCGAGGGCCTGGGGAGCGGGCACGCGCTCGGCCAGCAGCGCCATCCGGGACGCGCGGGCGCGTCCGACGGCCGCCGTGACCAGCGCGGACGCGCCGCCGTCGGGCATCAGGCCGATGTTGGCGAAGGCGAGCAGGAAGTACGACGACTCCCGGGCCACCACGACGTCCGCCGCGACGGCGATCGAGCACCCCACGCCGACGGCGGGCCCGTTGACCGCCGCGACCACGGGCTTGGGCGCGGTGCGCAGGGCGCGGACGAGCCGGTTCGCGGCGTCGATCGTGTCCAGTCCGGGCCGCTCGCCCGGGTCGCCGTCCGCGACGAGGTCGGCGCCCGCGCAGAAGGCGCGTCCGGAGCCGGTGAGCACGACGACCCGCACGTCGTCGTCACCCGCCGCGGCCTCGACCTCGTCGGCCATCGTGCCCAGCATCGAGGCGGTCACGGCGTTCAGCGCGTCCGGGCGGTTGATGGTCAGCCAGAGCGCGGCGTCGCGTCGCTCGACGAGGACGGGGGAGTCGGACATGAGCGGGTCCTTCGGTCGCCGGTGCGGTCGATCGGACGCTAGCATGGCTTAACGAACGCTAGGTACATCCGCCACGGTCCAGGAGGACGCCCCAGATGTTGCGCACACGGTTCACCGAGGAGTTCGGGGTCGAGCACCCGATCGTGCAGGGCGGCATGCAGTGGGTGGGCCGGGCCGGCCTGGTCGCCGCCGTCGCCAACGCGGGCGCGCTGGGCTTCATCACCGCACTGACGCAGCCGACGCCGAAGGACCTCGCCGAGGAGATCCGGCGCTGCCGCGAGCTCACCGACAAGCCGTTCGGCGTCAACCTCACGATCCTCCCGTCGATCAACCCGCCGCCGTACGCCGAGTACCGCGACGTGATCGTCGAGTCAGGCGTGACGATCGTGGAGACGGCCGGGTTCAACCCCAAGGACCACCTGCCGGCGTTCCAGGACAACGGCATCAAGGTGCTCCACAAGTGCACGAGCGTCCGCCACGCCGTCAAGGCCCAGGACCTCGGCGTCGACGGCATCAGCATCGACGGCTTCGAGTGCGCCGGCCACCCGGGCGAGGACGACGTCCCGGGGCTGATCCTGATCCCGGCCGCCGCCGACCAGGTGGAGATCCCGATGATCGCGTCGGGCGGGTTCGCCGACGCGCGCGGGCTCGTCGCGGCGCTCGCCCTCGGCGCCGACGGCGTCAACATGGGCACGCGCTTCCTCGCGACGGCCGAGGCGCCGGTGCACCAGAACGTCAAGGACGCCCTGGTGCAGGCCACCGAGCGCGACACCGACCTGCTCTTCCGCACGCTGGGCAACACCGCCCGCGTGGCGCGCAACGAGGTGAGCCGCAAGGTCGTCGAGATCCTGGACGCGGGGGGCCGGTTCGAGGACGTCCGCGACCTCGTCTCGGGCCAGCGCGGCAAGGGCGTCTACGAGTCGGGCGACACCGACGAGGGCGTCTGGAGCGCCGGGATGAGCCAGGGTCTGGTCCACGACGTGCCCACCGTCGCCGAGCTCGTCTCGCGCATCGTGGCCGAGGCCGAGACGCTCGTCCGCGACCGGCTCGTCGGCACGCTCGCCTGATGGCCGCGCGGGTGCGGGAGGTCGTGGTGCCGGACGGCGACGTCGACTGGCGGCGGTACGACGCGCCCGCGCTCACCCCGCTGCTCCAGGCGGCGCTCGAGGCGTTCCACGAGGGCGGGTTCCACGGCACGTCCGTGCGCGACATCGCGCGCCGCGTCGGTCAGACCGTGCCGGCGATGTACTACCACCACGACAGCAAGGAGGGCGTGCTGCTGGCCCTCCTGGTCGAGGGCATCCGCGACCTGCTCCGGCGGGTGGAGGCGGCCGCGGCCGACGGCGGCGACGACGTGCGGGCCCGGTTCTCGTACGTCGTCGAGGCCATCGCCCTGCACGGCACCCGCCGCGTGCGCGCGGCGGCGCTGGACGGCGAGTCCCGCTACCTGTCGGCCGACAACCGGGCCCAGTACGCGGCGGTGCGCAAGCAGGTGGAGAACGTGCTCGCCGACATCGTCGACGACGGCGTCGCGTCCGGGGCCTTCCACGCCTCGCACCCGGCCGAGACCACCCGCGCGATCCTCGGCACGCTGCAGTCGATCGCGCGCTGGTACCGCGCCGACGGGCCCGACCTTCCCGAGGAGATCGCGGCGCGCTACGTCGACATCTGCCTGCGCACCGTCGGCGTCGAGCCCTGACCGACGCCGTCGGGCCTCAGGCGTGCGGGACGGGGAAGCCGCCGCGGGGGAGCGGCTAGTGATCGCCCGGGACCGGGACGGGGTCCGCGGTCGGCCGCCGCGTCGGTGTCAGCGCGAGCCGGACGGCCGTCCCGGTGGCGATCCCGGGGACGGCTCCGAACGCCGCGAGCCCGCCCATGAGCAGCACGGTGAAGACCAGGTCGTCCGACGTGCCGCTGGCGTGCGACGTCAGGGCCGACGCGACCCCGTACGCGACGCAGACGACGCCCCACACCGCGACCTGGAGCCACGGCGCGGTGGCACGCCGGCGGAGCAGGCCGTCGGCCAGGGCGAGCAGCCCGGCGCCCGCGGCGATCAGCATGAAGGCGGTGAGACCAGCGCCGAGCGGGTCGTCGGAGTACAGGCCCAGCGGGCGGAGCAGGCCGTCGAGCCGGCCGTCCACCAGCAGGCGCTCGAGGCCGAGCAGGGCCAGGACGCGGACGACGGCGTGCCCGGCGGCGATCAGCAGGGTGGTGCGGAGGGGTGCTCTCATGTCCCCAGCCTCGTGCCGAGGGGTGAGGTGACGCATGAGCACGCGTGCTCAGGTCGGCCGGGTGCGGACCTCAGGCGTGCCGGCGGTTGCCGGCGAGCGCGATCGCGACGCCGACCAGCGTCAGGGCCGCGCCCGTGGCGGCGAGCGCCGTGACCGGCGTGCTCGGGTCGATCGCGTCGAGGACCTGGGCCATCACGACCTGGCCGGCGATGACGCACAGGCTGAGGGTGAGCACGCCGTGGCGCTTGACCAGGGCCGCCGAGAGACCGATGACCACGACCCCGATCGCGCCGCCGACGTAGAGGTGCGGGTCGGCCGGCGGCACCGTCAGGTCTCCGGGACGGAGCAGCGTGACGAGCGCCAGCACGATCAGCGCGACGGTGCCCACGAGGAAGTTGTTCCAGGCCGCGGCCCAGGGGTCGGTCTGGGCGCTGAGCCGCCCGTTGGCCGCCTGCTGCAGCGCGAACCCGACACCGGCGGCGAGTGGCAGCGCCAGCAGCGCGATCTCTCCGCCTGTCAGGGCCTGCGAGCCGGCGACCCGCTCGATCGAGGCGAGCACGACTGCCGCCAGGCTCAGCACGGCGGCCACGACGCGGGTCGAGCTGACGGGCTGGCGCCCGGCCGGACCGAGCCCGAGGTGGTCGACGACGAGCCCGCTGACGGACTGTCCGGCCACGAACGCGACCACGAACGTCGACACCCCGAGCACGCCGACGCTGAGCGTCTGGGCGGCGACGAGCAGGGCCCCGAGCAGCCCGCCGGCCAGGATCGGCAGCGGGACCGTGGAGCGTCGGACCCGGCGCCCCACCATCTCGACCCGGTGGCGCGACCGGGGTGCGACGACCATGACCAGGCTGAGGATCACCAGACCCGACCCGAAGCTGATCACCGACGCGGTCGCACCGGCACGGGGCCCGGTGCCCAGCGCACCGGCGAGGTCGGAGTTGACCCCCGCCTGCACGGCCGCGAGCGCTCCGGCGCCGAACATGACCGGGACGGTGACCCAGGACGGCACGCGTCGCCGCGCGGCGGGCGCGTCGGACTGCGTGCGGTCGGTGAGGGTCACGGCTGCACAAGGCCGGGCGGCCGGTTTACATTCCCGTCACGCCTCGGGGTGGGCCTCCCGCCACGCCCGGAACGGGCCGGTGGGGTCGTCCGCCGGTCCCTGGGAGACGGGGAGCGACATCGCCGACTCGGGCCGCGCGTACTCGTCGTAGAAGGTGGCGAGGGTCATGTAGCGCCCGCCGTCCTCGTAGTGCTCGCCCTCCTGCTCGCGGGTGGCCGCGTAGGTGACCGAGTCCGGGGCGGCGTAGTAGAGCGCGCCGAGGCACATGGGGCAGGGGAAGGCCGTCACGTAGACCTCGCACCCGTGCAGGTCGGTGCGGCCGTCGGCGGCCAGCGCGCGGATCGCGACCACCTCGGCATGGGCGGTCAGGTCGCCGGTCTGCGCGACCTGGTTGGTGGCCTCGACGAGCACGTCGCCCGAGCCGGCGTCGACCACGACGCACGCGAAGGGCTTGCCTCCCTCGCGGACGTTCAGCTCGGCGAGGTCGACGGTGCGCTGCAGGTGGGGCGGGGGAGTGGGGGCGTCCATGACGCCATCCAACGACGGGCCGGCCCGGGGCGCAGCGAGAGGCCCGTCGGTTTCCCGTGCCTACCTGGGAAACCGACGGCGGGCGGCCCCGAGCCGCGGCGCGGAGCTCAGTCCCGGGACGACGTGCGCACCACCCAGCGGAGCGAGTCGGCGGACGTGCGCAGGACCGAGACGTGGCCGTCGTCGGCGGACTCGCGGAGCTCGGCGGTGGGTAGGTGGGCGGCCAGCCACCGCCCGTGCGTGACGGGGACGACGCGGTCGCGGGCGCCGTGCACGACGAGGGTCGGTGCGAGCACCTGCGCGACGTCGAAGCCCCACGGCGCCACGTAGGCGAGGTCGTCGTCGACGAGGGGCGCGGGACCGGCGGCCAGGGCCGGACGCACCACGTCGAGGACCCAGGACCAGTCGCCGCCGAGGGCCTCCTCGTCGGCGGCGGTGAAGCCCATGTCGAGCTCGTGCGCGGACGCCTCGTGACGCTCCTTCGCGTCCCGTCCCGCCGCGGCCGCCTCCAGCGACGCGACACCGGCCGGCGCCATGCCCGCGAACCAGTCGAGCCCGTCGGCGCCGAACGGCGCGAGGCCCGCCGTGGCCACGACGGCCGTGACCCGGTCGGGAAGGCGCGCGGCACAGGCCAGGGCGTGCGGACCGCCGCCGGAGTGACCCATCACCGCGAACCGGTCGACCCCGAGCGCGTCCAGCACCTGCTCGACGTCACCGGCGGCGGAGGCCACGTCGCGACCGGGGTGCGGCGTCGACCCGCCGTACCCCGGGCGGTCGTGGGACACCCATCGCACCCCGAGCCGCTCCGACAGCTCCCTCAGCGGCTCCGGCGGCGCACCGATGTTGGGCGTGCCGTGGTGCCAGACCACGACGAGCCGCGCGGGGTCGTCGGGCGCCGTGTCGTGGACGTGCAGCGTCCGGCCGTCATGGAGGGTGAGGTCGCTCTGGACGGTCATCGTCCGACGATAGGTCGCGCGGGGTCTTCTGGTCTGTCGGTGCCGGGGTCCATCATGTGGCGATGAGCAACCTCACCGGACTCGACATCGCCGCGGCGGGCCTCACCGACTGGTCGTACGTGGGCGGCGCCCTGCAGACCCGGCTCGCCACCGGGTCGTTCGCGGTCGGCATGCGGCTGGTGCAGAGCATCGGCGAGGCCGCGGAGGCCGCGGACCACCATCCCGACCTCGACCTGCGCTACCCCAGCCTCGACGTCCGGCTGAGCAGCCACGACGTCGGCGCGGTCACCGAGCGCGACGTCGCCCTCGCCCGCACGATCAGCGAGCTGGCGGCCGCCGAGGGGGTCTCCGGCGACGGCCGGATGGTCAAGCGGCTCGAGGTCGCGCTCGACACCCCCGACCTCGAGCGCGTCATCGACTTCTGGGGCGTCGTGCTCGACATGCCCGTCCAGCGTCCCGAGGGCGGTGGTCCCGAGCTGCGCGACGACGTCCTGCCCACGATGTGGTTCCAGCCGTCGGGCACCGACGAGCCGCGCCAGCGCTTCCACCTCGACCTGTGGGTCCCGCCCGAGGTGGTCGAGGAGCGCATCGCCGCGGCCGTCGCTGCCGGCGGCACGCTCGTCAGCGACCAGGAGGCGCCGGCGTTCTGGGTGCTGGCCGACGTCGACGGCAACCAGGTGTGCCTGTGCACCTGGCAGGACCGCGACGCGGACCCGTCATGACCGGCACGCACCGTCGCCTGGTGGCGACCGCCTCCGTCCTGGCCCTGACGTGCGGCCTCGTCGCCTGCTCCGGCGACGACGACGAGTCGCGCGCGCTCGCCACCTCGCTGCCGGCCGTCGGCGGCACCACCCGGGTGTGGGAGACCAGTGGCACCACGGCCGCCGACGGCGCGGCCGAGCAGCCCGACGCCGACGTCGAGGTGGGGGAGGGCGTGACGGGCCTGGTGTTCCAGTTCGACTGCACCGGCCGGGGCAGCGTCAGCGTGAGCCTCGACGGCGCGGCAGGAGGCGGGGGGAACGGCGAGTGCCCCACCACCGACGGCAGTCCCGCCCGGGTGTTCTTCGAGGGCGAGGTCGCCCCGGGCACGCACCGGGCGTCGGTCCGCACCTCGGGCGAGGTCGACTGGATCGCCTCGATCGAGACGCAGGCGCGGTGAGCGGACGCACGGCGCACGCCGCCGACCAGCACGACCTGATCCGGGTGCACGGGGCGCGGGTCAACAACCTCAGGGACGTGCACCTCGAGATCCCCAAGCGCCGGCTCACGGTGTTCACCGGGGTCTCCGGCTCCGGCAAGAGCTCGCTGGTCTTCGGGACGATCGCCGCCGAGTCGCAGCGGATGATCAACGAGACCTACAGCGCCTTCGTGCAGGGCTTCATGCCCACGTCGGCGCGGCCCGACGTCGACGTGCTCGAGGGCCTGACCACCGCGATCATCGTCGACCAGCAGCGCCTGGGCGGTGATCCGCGCTCCACCGTCGGCACCGCCACCGACGCCAACGCCATGCTGCGCATCCTGTTCAGCCGGCTCGGGACGCCGCACCTGGGATCGCCGCAGGCGTACTCCTTCAACGTCGCCTCGATCAGCGGTGCGGGCGCCGTCACGACCAGCAGGGGCGGGCGCACCGTCAAGGAGCGGCGCAGCTTCAGCGTCGTGGGCGGGATGTGCCCGCGGTGCGAGGGACGCGGCACGGTCTCCGACGTCGACCTCACCCAGCTCTACGACGACACCAAGTCGCTCGCCGAGGGTGCGATCGTGGTGCCCGGCTACACCGTCGACAACTTCTTCGCCGTGCGTCCCTACCTCGAGGCCGGGCTGCTCGACCCCGACAAGCCGATCGGGAGGTACACCCGGAAGGAGCTCGACGACTTCCTGCACCGCGCGCCGTACAAGATCAAGATCGAGGGCGTCAACGTCACCTACGAGGGACTGATCCCCAAGATCGAGCGCTCCTTCCTGTCCAAGGACGTCGACGCGCTGCAGCCGCACGTCCGCGCGTTCGTCGCGCGGGCGGTCACGTTCGCGACCTGCCCCGACTGCGAGGGCACGCGCCTCACCGTGGCCGCCCGGTCGTCCACGATCGGCGGCACGTCCATCGCCGACGCGTGCGCGATGCAGATCAGCGACCTCGCCCGGTGGGTCGCGGACGTGCACGAGGAGTCGGTGGCACCGCTCGTCACCGCCCTGCGCCAGACCCTCGACTCGTTCGTCACCATCGGCCTGGGCTACCTCAGCCTCGACCGGCCGGCCGGCACGCTGTCGGGCGGGGAGTCCCAGCGCACGCGGATGATCCGCCACCTCGGCTCGTCGCTCACCGACGTCACCTACGTCTTCGACGAGCCCACCGTCGGGCTGCACCCGCACGACATCGAGCGGATGAACGAGCTGCTGCTCCAGCTGCGCGACAAGGGCAACACCGTCCTGGTCGTCGAGCACAAGCCCGAGGTCATCGCGATCGCCGAGCACGTCGTCGACCTCGGGCCGGGTGCGGGGGCCGAGGGTGGCGAGGTGGTCTTCGAGGGGACGCTCGAGGGCCTGCGTGTTAGCGGCACGCTCACCGGGCGTCACCTCGACGATCGTGCGTCGCTCAAGGCGTCGGTGCGCGAGCCGTCGGGCGTGCTCGAGATCAGGGGAGCGGGCACGCACAACCTCCAGGACGTCGACGTCGACCTGCCGCTCGGCGTGCTCGTCGTCCTGACGGGCGTGGCCGGGTCCGGCAAGAGCTCGCTGGTCACCGGGTCGATCGCCGGCCGCGACGGCGTGGTCACCGTCGACCAGGCGCCCATCAAGGGCTCGCGGCGCAGCAACCCCGCCACCTACTCCGGCCTGCTCGAGCCCGTCCGCAAGGCGTTCGCCAAGGCCAACGGCGTCAAGCCGGCGCTCTTCAGCGCCAACTCCGAGGGCGCCTGCCCGGGGTGCAACGGCGCCGGCGTCGTCTACACCGACCTCGGCATCATGGCGGGCGTCGCCGCGACGTGCGAGGTCTGCGACGGCAGGCGCTTCGACGCGTCGGTGCTCGAGCACCGGCTCGGGGGTCGCGACATCAGCGAGGTGCTCGCGATGTCGGTGGACCAGGCCGCGGCGTTCGTCGAGGGCGGCGACTCCTCGGTGCCCGCCGCGCACCGGATCCTGCAGCGGCTGTCGCAGGTCGGACTGGGCTACCTCACCATCGGGCAGCCGCTCACCACGCTGTCCGGCGGCGAGCGGCAGCGGCTGAAGCTGGCTGCCCGGATGGGGGAGGGGAGCGGGGTGCTGGTCCTCGACGAGCCGACCACCGGCCTGCACCTGGCCGACGTCGAGCAGCTGCTGGCCCTGCTCGACCGGCTCGTCGACGCGGGCACGTCGGTGGTCGTCGTCGAGCACCACCAGGCCGTGATGGCGCACGCCGACTGGATCATCGACCTCGGCCCGGGAGCCGGGCAGGACGGGGGACGGGTGGTGTTCGAGGGCACCCCGGCCGACTTGGTCGCCGCGCGGTCCACGCTCACCGGCAAGCACCTGGCGGACTACGTCGCCGGCTGACCGGCGGGGTCGATTTTGCATAGTCATGCAGGCCACTGCATACTCTTCCCATGTCCAAGGTCTTGACGTCATTGCCCGCCGGTGAGCGGGTCGGAATCGCGTTCTCGGGAGGTCTCGACACCTCCGTGGCGGTCGCGTGGATGCGTGACAAGGGCGCCGTGCCCTGCACCTACACCGCCGACATCGGTCAGTACGACGAGCCCGAGATCGAGTCGGTGCCGGGCCGCGCGCTGGCCTACGGCGCCGAGCTCGCGCGGCTGGTCGACTGCCGCGAGGCGCTCGTCGAGGAGGGCCTGGCCGCGCTGACGTGCGGCGCCTTCCACGTGCGGAGCGGGGGACGGGCGTACTTCAACACCACGCCGCTCGGCCGCGCCGTGACCGGCACGCTGCTGGTGCGCGCGATGCTCGAGGACGACGTCCAGATCTGGGGCGACGGGTCGACGTTCAAGGGCAACGACATCGAGCGGTTCTACCGCTACGGCCTGCTCGCCAACCCCAGCCTGCGCATCTACAAGCCCTGGCTGGACGCCGACTTCGTGAGCGAGCTCGGTGGCCGGACCGAGATGTCGCAGTGGCTCCAGGCCCACGACCTGCCCTACCGCGACAGCACCGAGAAGGCGTACTCCACCGACGCCAACATCTGGGGCGCCACCCACGAGGCCAAGACGCTCGAGCACCTCGACACGAGCCTCGAGACCGTCGACCCGATCATGGGCGTCAAGTTCTGGGACCCCGCGGTCGAGATCCACCCCGAGGACGTCACGATCGGCTTCGAGCAGGGCCGACCGGTGTCGATCAACGGCAAGACGTTCGCCAGCGCGGTCGACCTGGTGATGGAGGCCAACGCCATCGGCGGCCGCCACGGCATGGGCATGTCGGACCAGATCGAGAACCGGGTCATCGAGGCCAAGAGCCGTGGCATCTACGAGGCCCCGGGGATGGCGGTGCTGCACGCGGCCTACGAGCGGCTCGTCAACGCCGTGCACAACGAGGACACCATCGCCAGCTACCACCACGACGGCCGCCGCCTCGGCCGCCT
This sequence comes from Nocardioidaceae bacterium, assembly GCA_030655315.1. GTDB lineage: Bacteria > Actinomycetota > Actinomycetes > Propionibacteriales > Nocardioidaceae > JAURVT01. The sequence continues at coordinate 190,727 of JAURVT010000043.1, forward strand.
GATGTACGAGGGCCGCTGGCTCGACCCGCAGGCGCTGATGGTGCGCGAGTCGCTCCAGCGCTGGGTCGGCACCGCCATCACCGGCGAGGTCACGCTGCGGCTGCGCAGGGGAGAGGACTACTCGATCCTCGACACCGCGGGTGCCTCGTTCAGCTACCACCCCGACAAGCTCTCGATGGAGCGCACGGAGGACTCGGCCTTCGGGCCGGTCGACCGGATCGGGCAGCTGACGATGCGCAACCTCGACATCGCCGACTCCCGCGCGCGGCTCGAGCAGTACGCCGGCATCGGGATGATCGGCACGTCGGACCAGCCGGTGCCGACCGGCGCCGCCCAGGCCGCGTCCACCGGGCTGATCGGCGCCATGGCCCGCGGCGGGGCCCAGGCCATCGCGTCCCGCGGCAAGGTCTCCCAGGACGAGGAGATGCTCGACCGGGCGGCCATGGAGTTCGGCACCGACTGACGGGAACGTCTCAGTCGGGGCGGGTCGTCGCGGTGGCGGCGTCGGGGCGCGTGGTGCCGACACCGTCGAGGCCGTGCTCGTACGCGTACCGGCCCCACGTCGCGCGACCGCGGCCGGTCGACCGGGTGACAGCCTCCGGGGTCGCTGACAGACTGACGGCCTCGCACCGAGGGGGACCGATGGGCAGGCTCGTCTACGGGATGGTCACCTCGCTCGACGGCTACGCCGTGGCGGCCGAGGGGGACCTCGGCCCCGGCGCCGAGCACGAGCAGGTGCTCACCTACATCGACGGCCTGTTCGCGCCCGTCCGCACCTACCTCTACGGCCGGCGGATGTACGAGACCATGCTCTTCTGGGAGACCGCGCACGCCGATCCCGCCCACCCGCAGCACGTCGTGGACTACGCGCGGGGCTGGCAGTCCGCCGAGAAGGTCGTCTACTCCACGACGCTCGAGTCGGTGTCCAGCGCCCGTACCCGGATCGAGCGGACGTTCGACCCCGGCACGGTGCACCGGCTCAAGGCCGAGTCCGAGCACGACCTCAGCGTCGACGGCCCGCACCTCGCCGCCCAGGCGATCGCCGCTGGCCTGGTGGACGACTACCACCTGTTCGTCACCACCAGCCTCGTCGGCGGCGGCACGCGCTTCTTCCCCGACGGGGTGCGCCTCGACCTCGAGCTGGTCCGGCAGCGCGCCTTCGCCCACGGCCTCGTCCACCTGCACTACCGGACGCGCTGAGATCGAACCGGTCCTCAGGAGACCTGCTCTCCACGGTTCGCCGATAAGCGACATTGACTAGACAAGACTGTACTTCCGTACCGCCCGCCGTGGGCAGTGTTGACCACCCTCGCGGGGCGACGCCTGGCGGCGTAGTCGCTGAATGAGAACGGGAACGTCACCGGCCTGCACGGTGTCGGCTCATCGGCTGTGGATTGCCTGTGGACAGCCCAGAGATTCCCGTGGATGAATATGCTAAGGCTGCGCACTACACCCAGAGCGACCCGGCGCGAAGCATTGACAGCCCGGCGTGTCGCACCTCGGCCACTGCCATCGCGGGAGTAGCGTTCTCGGTAGCAGCCACGGGGAAGTGGCTGGGACCGCGATGGGTCGGAAACCTAGGGATGGAGCGCAGACATGGTGCTGGCACCCACCTCCATCAGGAGGGTCTGAGCAGCGACACCGACTAGGACAGACAACCTAGGACTGAGGCCCCGGACCAAATTGAGGTTGGTCCGGGGCTCTCGCCGTTCTAAACGGACCCCGCGTACGCAGTCGCGTCATCTACAAAGTTACGCCACGTATAGACGCGATGGGTAGGCAACCCGCCGTACGGGGTGCCGACGTGTACCTACACACGCCCACGCACCGCCGTCACCTAGCATCGAACACATGTTCGACCCGCGAGTACTCACGGGGGACCCGGAGCGCGTCAAGATGCTCGTCGAGCAGTGGAGCCACCACGGCTGGTCCCTGGTGTCTGCCGGGTACGACCAGGACGGCGGTCTGCGAACGGCGGTAATGGGAAAACGGACCACGACTGACGCGTGACGGCTACTGTCCGCGCATGGAATGGCTCTCGGCGTTGGTTGCGGCATTGGCCGCCCTTGGTGGAGTCGTGCTGGCCAACCGGCAGAACGAGCGTCGGTTGTCGATGGACCAGCGCAACCGTCAGCAAGACTTGGCCCTTGAGGCATGTCGACAGGCAATGAAGAACGTTGATGCTTTGCACAGGAGGGTACGGCTCGGGTCGAACAAGCGCATTGGCGACGACGGCAAGGGGTGGCAGTTGATATTCGCTGTGGACGGTGACCGGAGCATGTTGGCAGTTAGTGTCCCCGCATTGGTAGTGAACGCACACGCCACCTACGCGACTACCGCCGCCCTGTACAACTTAACAGGGGAGATTTCTGAGAAGTCGTACGACGACGTTTACGACGCATTCAAGGAAGCAGTAAGAAGCGCCGTGGGACTGGATTCACTAAAGGGTCATGAATAGGTCGATGGCGGGGTGGCCAACTTGACATCACGTCCCGCTAATGCTATACTAGACACACAGCAAACATTCCCGACCATGAATAAGAGTGCATCCCTAGTTTTCGCAAGATAAATAGCGAAGCCCCCACAGACGGTCGGGTCTGTGGGGGCATTTTTATGTCTCCCCTCCTGAACGGTGGTTGGAGAGATTCAACCGGTGGTTGGTAGAGAAGGGCCGCAACGCGGATACCGGACCAACGTAAGTGGGCAAACACGAACCGGGCTTAGGCTTTCACTCCTTTTCAGGTTGTAATCCGTCCTAAGCACCCCTATGCCCAAATGTAGATGGTGTATCAAGCAACCATGGTGGCCAAGGCCACCAACGGGGCTAAAGCCCCGGCAGGCTAACGCCTGCAATACAAACTCTCTAGCCAAAGACTTGAAGAAAGCAATATGGTGTGAGCGAAGCGAGCGCCGTCCCCAAGGAAGATTAACAGCCATTACTAATCAAGGAGCAGCCAAAAGGAAGGCCGTCCCATACGACGGAACCAATGAATATCTCAACCCTGTCCTAGAAGGACTTAGGGTGTGGAGGTGTACCGGCCCCATTGGAAACCGGCCCATCCCAGCCATGAGCGAGGATGAGGCCCTGGCGCGGTACAGAGAATTAGAGGCCGCCCACCATGGGTACACAACCAGCAGTTGAACACCTTCTAGTGTATTACTGCACCCCGTGTGCTCTAGCCAGAACAAGCAAAAGGAAAGCTTTGAAGTGCAAGAGAGATGCCGCACCGGTATGCATGAGATTGGCTGGTTTCAGCACTTGGACACATCTTGATAAAATAGATGTATAGACAAAGAATCCTCCTGGTTCTGTCTTGCGGCCCCGTGGTGTCAACCCCCACGGGGCCATTCCATTTGGCATTGGGGTACATTCACCGGTATAATGAAAGTAGTGGCCAGGAGTTGCCACAAGTCCATTGAAAACGAGTTGAATTGAGTTGAATAAGCAATATAATGAATGCGGCCTGTATGGCTGTGGGAACAAAGTGCATTGTAAGAATCTATGCCGTAGTTGCTACAACAGGTATCACCGTGGCAACTGGATTGGCCTTCTGTTTGACGTTGAGGTATCCGACCTCCGTCACCAGGGCCAGGGCAAGCGCGGTAAGGGCAAGAACCTCGCGCCGGTACGCACATACCGCAATGCCCATCTAAGGGTGACCCGTGAGCGTGGCAAGGCGTCCGAGCATGTGTGCCAGATGTGCCACCGACAGGCCGAGGATTGGGCTCTGACGCCGGACGCAATGGACCTGAGGCAGGACAGCACGGTTCAGAAGCAGGGGCGTTGGTTTAGCGCCAACGTTGACGAGTACGTGGCACTGTGCAAAAAGGACCATAGAGCCTTGGACTATGGAATGGTCCGATGAGTGCCCCCCTGGACAGCGTGACCATCGAGCGTGCCCACCATCTGGCCGCACGGGGCATTCCTTTGCAGCAGATTGCCAATGACCTGAGGGTGTCCCGCTCAGCGCTATATCTGTATGGCGTGAGGTCTGGCCGATGACTGGGCCGGTAATCAATGAGTAAAGATAAGTTCTACTCACATAGAAAATGGAGAGACCTTAGGGCGCGGGTATTGAAAGAACGAGGAAAGGTATGTGTCTCCTGCGGAGCTACAGTCAAACTACAGGTCGACCACATCTTGCCCAGGTCTAAGTACCCAGACCTTGAGTACGAGTTCTCCAACCTGCAAGTGCTCTGCGCGGTATGTAACAACAACAAGCGAGCAAAGACCAATCAAATCATCAGAGTGCCCTATGAGGACTCCCGATGGTTCCAACACCTCTAGCGCTTTTTCTGGGACCGGCTGGCAGACGCCTGACCATCACCAGGGACGCCACACTCTGGCAGCGCTCCAACGCTCAGGGTGCGGGCTGGCAGACAACCAACGCCACCGCCGCTGTGGACTTCACCGGCGCGGTACCCACGATGCAGTTCACCGCCACCGGCACACCGGCCTCTGTGGTCTATGAGTACGTCCCCGTGGACGCAGGAGCCTTCTACAACTACAGCGTGGTCCTGGGTGGCACCGCCTACCACCGCATCACGCTGACGTTCTATGCCGTCAACGGCACCACGGTGACTGGTACCTATGTCGGGCCGGTCAGCAATGCGTCCAAGCCTGTGAGGGCCATCGAGAACCCTTCTACGGTCCCCGCAGGCAGCGCGTACGCCCGTCTGTCCATCGAGTTGCTGACCGCCGCAGGGAGCCCCGCCGCCGTGGGCGCGACCCTCACGGCCACCGACCTCCTCATCCTGTCGGAGTCCTCGCCGGTCTATGCATCGGTGAGCAACTACGACCGTGCCAGCGCACAGCGAAACCTCATCCCGAACCCCGGCATTGCCGAATTGGGAGCCTCCGGCTGGACTACGCCATTCACGGGCGACTCCATGAGCCACGACGGCACCGCCCTGACGTACTCATACCTAGGTGGCAGGGCACGTTCGCCCGTACAGAGCCGTTCAGCGTCACACCGGGCAGGTTCGTAGGTGGCTCCATGAACGTGCTCTCAGGCTCCATTGACCGATACGTCTACGTGTCGTTCTACGACGCCGCAGACGTCATCATCGGCTCACCGGTGACCGTCGCCGTGATGAAGCAGAACACCGAGACCGAGTACTCATTTATCCCCACGTTGGTGCCCACCGGCTCAGTGCAGGCCCGCCTGGCCCTGCGTCCCTACCGAGACTTCGGCGAGACCACAGCCGGTGACCCCACCGCTAACGGAACCATCGTGTTCAACCGAGTGACCATGACCCAGGGTGACTCCCAGTTGGCCGTGACCGGCGTGGACTACTCCGTCCGCAACAAGTGGGTCAACGTGTTCAGCCGAACCACAGACCTTGCCGTGGACCGCAAGTCCCTGGACTTGGGCACGCTCACCGCCGTCATCCGTGACGAGACCCTTGACCCTGCCACCGCACCCGACGTGCGCACCGGCAAGGCCATTCGGGCCATGGCGTACACCGGCACGACCTGGGAGCCGTTCTTCACCGGGCACATCACCAGTTCGACCACCACCTACAAGGGTGGAGCCGAAATCACCATCAACGCCGTAGACGCAATGAACAAACTTTCAAACGCCAGGCGTCCCAAGGGCGTGGCCCAGATTGCCCACCTCCCGTTCGTCTTTGAGGGAACCGGCGTGGCTTGGGAGTGCAACGGCTACAACGGCCAGGTGGCTGATGCCGCTGTCGTCACGTCCAGCAACGAGAGCGCCAGTGGTGCGGACCAGTTGGCCATCACTCGAGACTCTGTTTTGGGCTTTGCGTGGGTCAACCGCCGCAACGTCGTGGTGGCCCGTGACGCCGCGCACGAAGCGGCACCGTCGGTACCATTGACGAGTCCGTGTACCGAGACCTGGACGTTGACTTCAACACTGAGGAAATCGTCAACCAGGTCACCGTGAAGTTCCTGCGCTACGTACCCGGTGCCGACACAGAGGAAATCTTCTATGGCCCGTACAGCGACACAGCGAGCGTGAGCACCTGGGGACGACGCACCGGCACCTACACCATCAACCGTTCCAGTGAAGACGCCCTGGTCATCGAGAACTACGCCAAAGCAATCCTGGCAGCCAACTCTACCGGCGCGGTACGGGTTAACGGAGCAACCCTAGGAATCAATCAAGCCTCAGACATCACCGCTGGAAAGGCCCTCTTAGACCTACAGGACCGAGTCACGGTGAAGTACGCCAAGCGTGGCCTCAATCAGACCAGCCGCGTCCAGGGCATTAGCCACAAGATTACTCCCGGCAAGTGGGACGTGGAATTGACCTTCAAGTCAGACACCACGGTAGCCATACCAACGGAGATCCCAGAGGTTCAAAATGGAACGACGGCCAGGAGCCCACTCGCCACGCGCGTACTCGGAAGCAATTTTTCCCTAACCAACGCGTCCTACACCAACGTTCCGTTTGATACCGCAGTTGAGAGCAACGGCATCGAGTACAACACGTCTAGCCGTTGGTTCACCGCACCCAAAGACGGGCGGTACTCAGTGGCCTTCGGTGTCCAGTACAACGGCAATGCCACTGGCAGCCGGTACGTGCGACTGCTCGTCAATCAGAACAACTACCGCCGTTACGGTGACGGGCAGACCGGCACCACAAGCCTGACGCAGGTCGGGGGAGTGGCAACCATCTACTTACGTAAGGGCGACACTCTGTCGGTGAACGCCTACCAAGCCTCCGGGAGCGCTTTGGCAGTCATCGGTGATGCCAACAGAGGAACCTTCGCGGAGATGACGTACCTCGGAATCTGACCTCCGGTCACTGCCATGGCCGGTGGGAGAATCGAAACACGATGCTCAAGTTTACATGGCGCGTCCTGGCCTTCAAGGCATAGTCCCCACCGTCTCTCCTGGTCTCACGTCAAACGGACCGAGGTAGAACCACATTACTGGGCGGAGTGGCGGGGCCTTCTAAGCGAGGCCATATGGTCCTGAATGGCCCGCTCTAGCGATGCCCTCGCAGCCTGAAAGTTCATCTGGTTGAAGTCTGATTTGTCTGCGGTCCACGTCTGGTAACACCTAGCTACGGTGGCCAGAGGTTCGAAGACGTTGCTTATCTGCAACATCCGCAGTTCATCAAGTGGGGCGACTAGTTTATTCATCGCATCTGTATCTGCTGCAGAACCATTTGAAACTACCATGTCCAGTAAGGCGGCAAGACGCCAAACATTGGATACGATGCGCTTCTCCTCGTCGTAGTTCCTTATTCTCGTTGCTTCGTTTCGTTCGTTTGCCTCTCGTTGACTTTCGTAAGCGAGGCGCATATTGCCTTGTTGATAAGCGAGCAACCCAATCGCGCTGGTAGCCAGAACGGTCAGCAACGCACCCCCGCCAGGGCCAAGCATGAAGCGACCGAACCATGCCGCGTTGAGCAGCCCGCCGAGAGCGAGGCCACCCAGAACACCAACGACCAGCGCGACGGGAACCACCACCAGGTAATGCCACCAGCGGTGAGCGGGAAATTCGAGCCGAGACATGACTGCACGATAGCGCAGTAGGGTGTGTGAGGTAACCTAATCCGAAGTGGGTTTTGCCTCCGGGGTTTCCCGAGCCCTATCGAGTCCGCGGAGTTTTTCCTGCCGCAAGTCCTCTCTGAGGAAAGCAAGAAACTTGTCTCGTCTACTTCTGAACCGATGGGCAGTATCAGTGTCAATGGCTGTGCCGTCGACATGCGAATCCTCGAGCACGTGAATGACCATGCTTAATCTCCTGTATGCCACACGGGTGTCATGGTCTGCGGATATCTCAATCTCCGTAGATAGAGCAACACGTGCGCTTAGATTCTGTGTCGCGAACGGACACGGGGCGTCATCAGGGTGGTTAACCCAGGACGTCAGTTCACGTACGAATTGAACAGTTGGCCGGTAGGCTTCACGTTTTTCATCGTAAGACTTAGCCGCACGAGTTGATTCGAGCGAGGCTTGAGTTCTCGCCGTCTCGCCTTCCTCGCGGATTGCTGCAACCCGCTCCGCCGACTCAGCGTTCTTCCTAGAGACCCGTACGGTCACGGCAGCGGTCAGGGCTGACGACAGCACAGCAGTGAGAGCAACCAGTGCGCTCGTCCAGAATCCATCAGGCATACGCGAAGGATAGCGCAAACAAATGACTAGGCCCGCCCCAATAATCTCAAAGCGGGCGTGTCATCAAGACTGCAAAGTCAAAGAGTGCCGTTATGCTTAAAAATGAAGTACGGGGGTTGAGTGTCACCACCTTGGACAGTGACCAACTCCCATCCTTGCTCCTCGGCGTAGTTCAGAGCACTCTCCATCCATTCCTCGGCAAGCCCACCAGGCTGTGGTGCCGACGCGTGAAGTGTCTTGAGCGACATCACCCGGTAAGCCATCAGTGAGCCGCCTCGTATGCGTCCTTGACCTCAGATGGAATGCGGCCACGGTCGGGCACGTCGTGGCCGTTCTCCCGCGCCCACACACGGACGTCAGAGGCAGCAGGGCCGGTGCTCTTGGCCTTGCTGGAACTCTTGCCGTTGGAGCGGTCCGTCACCTTCGTAGCGCTGGCGACGTATTCGGCTAGGTCGTCGCGGAACTTCTGGGCTTCCTTGTCCGTCAGGTCGATTTCGTACTGGGTGCCGTCGAGGCTGAACGCCACGGTAGGAGTGTCGCTCTCGATGACGGAGCCAGTGAGGTCCGAGACGAAGTTGACGGTCACCTTCTGAGCCATGGTTGTTCCTTCTCACGTTTGGGGCAGTAAACGAAATGTAGACATTGGCGGGGGACTTGTCCAACAAATGACCAAGCATGCCCCAAAACTCCTACCCTTTTGATGGCGGTGTCAGCATTGCCACCACCGGACTTCGGTACTGGGGGGAGTGCGGTGTAGCGTCTCGACTCGTAACACAGCGACGGCCCCAGACCACTTCTACTGGTCTGGGGCCGTCTCCCCACCTTCCCCGCGTGGGTGTGCGTCTACCTCCTTGTCACCATGACGAAGGGCTTCCCCGCCCTACTTGCGCTTCTTGCCAGCGTCATCACGCTTCTCGCGCCAGCGGCCGTCGTTGTTACGGTCACGCTCCTGCGAGCCCCCACCCTTCTTGGGCACCTGGGGCGGCTTGTGGTTAGCCATGCAATCACCTCCTCTCGTCGGAGCCCGCTGTACGTAGCGAGCCCATCTGGGTAGTTCTGTACACCTAGATGTGGATAACTACATCCGTGTAAGTACTAGATGTAGGGGTGACGCTACCCCCGCGGCCCCAGGGGTTGCAAGCAGAATGGCGTCACCGACCGACAAAAAGGCCCGCCGCGTCATCGCCGCAGGTCAGAGGCCATTTCGAGACGACGTTAACGAGAGAATCCGGCGGTTCTGTTGTCGTAGGACCAAGGCGAGATGCGGCCGCCGTTGGGCAACCCATCACGGTTGCGCCAGACCCTGACGGGAATGAGCGGCACGCCCAGGTCTAGAGCCAACTGCCCGGGGACCTCCTGGCTGAGCACCTTGGGTACCGGCGGCGGGTCCATCAGAAGAAACTGACACGGGATTCGGTAATACGGCCCGACCATCTTGTGCGGTATCTCATTGCGCCGGAGCGCTCTGTAGATGCTGTGGACGTTCAGCCTGAGAACCCTGGCGGCATCCTCAGGGCTGTAGGTGGCGTGTGATGACGTGTGGCGGGTCATGGTGACCTCCGGAGACAACAGCACCCCGCAGGGGTAACTGACATGAGGTCGCTGGCGTGGAGGTGTGTGAGGCACGAGTACACCGTTCGCCGATAAGCGACATTATGTCAGTTATGCAGGACGGAAGGCACCGCTGGCAGGATGACGCCGTGAGCCAGAACCCGGTGCCGACCGGAGTCCGACGGCACCGGCTCGAGGGTGCCCGGTTCCCCGTCGACGTGCTGCGGCGGCTGCCGCGGGGCGACCGGCTGGTGGCGCTCGTCGGCGCGTGGCACCACGGCGAGGCGCTGGTGGCGTGGGACCCGGTGACGACGGCCGCGTCGCCGTTCGACTGCGAGGCACCGAGCGGGACCGTGGACGCCGAGGCGTTCGGCGGCGGCTGGATCGGCGTCTGGGGCTACCGGCTCGGCGGCGACCTCGAGCAGCTTCCGCCGTCCCCGCCGCGACCCGTCCCGCAGCCGTCCCACCGGATCGGCTACTACGACCGGGTCCTGCGCCGCGTCGACGGCGTCTGGTGGTTCGAGCAGCTCACCGGCCTGCACGCCGAGCCGGTGGAGCGGGCGCGGGCCGCGGCGTTCCTCGACGTCGCCCGAGGTGCCCTGTCGGACTCCCCCGCGTCGGTCGAACGGACGTTCGACGTGGGTCCGTTCGCCATGACGCCGTCACCGGACGAGCACCTGCTCGCCGTCGCTCGGACCATCGGGCACATCGTGGCCGGGGACGTCTTCCAGGCCAACCTCGCCGTCAGGCTCGAGGCCACCTTCGCCGGCGATCCGCTGGCCCTGTTCTGCCGCGGGGTCGAGGTGCTGCACCCCGCCCGCGCCGCCTACGTGGAGGACGACCAGGGCGCGGTCGTCAGCCTCTCCCCCGAGCTGTTCCTGCGTCGCGTCGGTCGGGACGTCGTCACCAGCCCGATCAAGGGCACCGCGCCCCTGGACACCGACCCCCGGCGCCTGGCCGGGTCGAGCAAGGACCGTGCCGAGAACGTCATGATCGTCGACCTCATGCGCAACGACCTCGGCCGGGTCGCCGAGCCCGGCGGCGTCCGGGTGACGGCCGTCAACCGGGTGGAGCGGCACGCCGTGTGGCACCTGGTGTCGGACGTGACCGCCCGTCTGCGCGACGACGTGGGCGACGGCGACCTGCTGCGGGCCACCTTCCCTCCCGGCTCGGTGACGGGCGCGCCGAAGATCCGCGCGATGGAGGTGATCGGCTCGCTCGAGGCGACCGCCCGGGAGTCCTACACCGGCGCGATCGGCCACCTGAGCCCCCATGCGGGCCTGGAGCTGAACGTCGCGATCCGGACCTTCGAGGTCGCTCACGGGACGGTGTGGCTCGGCGTCGGTGGCGGCATCGTCGCGGACTCGGACCCACGGGCCGAGCTGGTCGAGTGCTGCACCAAGGCGCTCCCCCTCCTCGCCGCCGTCGGCTCGTCCCTCGCCACGCCGCTCCCGCCGGAGGCGCCGAGCTCCCCCGGTGCCGACGGCACGCCGCTCCCCCGTCCCCCGCACGCGGCCCTGTTCGAGACGATGCTGGTGCGGGACGGCCGTGCGGTCGACCTGGGCGACCACCTGGCCCGGCTCGACGCGAGCGCCCGCGAGGTCCTGGGCGCCGGTGTCGGCGACGACCTCCGGGCGACGGCAACGAACGCGGCGACGACGCTGCGCGGCGACCACCGGCTGCGGATCGACGCCCGTCGTGAGGCCGGACTGGTCCGGACCACCCTGACCACCTCCGCCCTCGGCGCCCCGCCGGTGGCGTGCACGCTCGGCGTGCTGACCGTCCCGGGCGGGCTGGGTGCGCACAAGTGGGCCGACCGCGGTCCGCTCGACGTCACGCTGCCGCCCGAGCGCGACCAGCTCGTCGTCGACGTCGACGGCAGGGTGCTCGAGACCGGACGTGCCGCGCTCCTCGTCGTCATCGACGACGAGGTCTGCGCGCCGGTGCTCGACGGGCGGCAGCTGCCGAGCACCGGGCGCGAGCGGGTCCGGGTCGCCCTGGAGCGAGCGGGTCTGCCCCTCGTCGAGCGGACGCTGGACCTCCGGGATCTCGCGAGGGCGACCGAGGTGCTCACCGTCAACGCGCTGCGGTCGGTCGTCCCGGTGACGGCGATCGACGGCGTCGGCCGCTGGCCCGCGGGCTGGGTCACCACCTGGCTGCGGGACGGAGCGCGGGCCGGCCGCGCGGACGGCGGGCGGGCGCGACCGGGCTCCTCCCCCTCGTCGGCTCGGGTGATGTTCGTCGACAACTACGACTCGTTCGTCCACAACCTGGTGCAGCACGTCGGTGCCCTCGGCGCGCGCACGACGGTCCGACGTCACGACGAGATCACCGTCGACGAGCTCGACGGCCTGTGCCGCAGCGGCGAGGTGACGCACGTCGTCATCTCGCCGGGCCCCGGCGGACCGGCCGACGCGGGCATCAGCGTCGAGGTGGTGCGCCGGCTCGGCCCGACGGTCCCCGTGCTGGGCGTGTGCCTCGGGCACCAGGCGATCGCCCATGCCTACGGGGCGCGGGTCACGAGGTCCGGCAGCCCGCGGCACGGAAAGCCGTGCCTGGTCCGCCACGACGGGCGGGGCCTGCTCGGCGGCCTCCCGAGCCCCCTGGTCGTCGGCCGCTACCACTCGCTCGTGGTCGACTCCGCCTCGCTGCCCGACGACCTCGAGGTCACCGCCACCACCCCGTCCGGCCTGGTGATGGGCGTGCGCCACCGTCGCCACCCGGTGGAGGGGGTGCAGTGGCACCCCGAGTCGATCCTCACCCCCGTCGGGCACGCGATCCTCGACCGGTTCCTCGCCCGCGACCGTCCCTGACCGGTCGTCCCCGACCTCCTCGGCGGGCCGTGGCCGCGTCGAGCCCGCGACGAGGCCCCGGACGATCCGGGCGAAGCGCCCACGGGCCGCGGGCGCAGCGTCTACGCTTTCGCCGACGTCCGCCCCCTCCCCCTGCGGTGAGGGCCCGACCCGAGGGAGCCCGACCTGACCAGCCCTGCGCCGACCACCACCTCCGTGCCCTGGAACCGCGGGGTGGGGCTCGGCGAGCACTGGTGGGGGCCGGACCAGAACGGCAACTGGCTCGGCGCCGTGGGGCTCGCGGCGTTCGCCGTGGTCTCGCTCGTCACCTCGGTGCACACCGACGAGCTGAGCCTGCGGCTGGTCGTCGTCACCGTCCTGTGGGTGGCGGGAGCCGCGGCCGGCTGGATGCTGCTCCGGGGCCGTCCGGCCTGGACGCTGCTGATGTGGCCGCTGCTGCTGTCGGCCTGCGTGCTGGTGCTGAACCGCAACGCCCCGGTGGCCGCGGCCCTCGTCGTCGGCATCCAGACCATCGGCTTCCTGTACATCGGGCTGACCCAGAGGCCCCTGCGCTTCCTCGTGCTCATGCCCGTCGCCTGGGGCGTCGCGTGGCTCGCGTACGGCCTGCCCCCGGCCGCGGCCGCGATCCGGCTCGCCGTCGCCACGGTGGTGTGGGTGATCAGTGCCGAGTTCCCCGCCCGGCTGCTGCGCCGCCTCGCGGAGAACCAGCGGGTCCTGGCGCAGATCGCGCACACCGACGTCCTCACGGGCCTGGCCAACCGCACTCAGATGCACGCGGCCATCGCCGAGCTCGACGACCGCAGCCGGGCCGGTGCCGACCCGTCCGCGATCGTCCTGATCGACCTCGACCACTTCAAGGGCTACAACGACACCGCGGGCCACCTTGCGGGCGACTCGGTGCTCGCGGCGTTCGGACGCTGCCTGGCCGAGGGCGTCCGGCCCGACGACTCGGCCTACCGCTTCGGTGGCGAGGAGTTCCTGCTCCTGCTCCCCCACACCGACGTCGACACGGCGCTCGAGCTGGTGGGGTCGTTGCGCTCGACGTGGCGCCGGCAGGGCTCGGGGATCACCTTCTCGGCGGGTGTCGCGACCTCCCTGCAGGAGGCCGACGGCCACCTGCTGGCGGCGAAGCGCGCCGGGCGCGACGTCGTCGTCACCTCCCGCGGGACCCACTCGCGCTGAGCGCACGCGGGGTCCGCCGCGACACGGCAAGGCGAAATCGTGAGATCACTGTGCAGGACCGTCCCGATCGAGCATGATGTGAACCACTTCACGCATTTCTCGGGCGCCCACGTCGCTCGTCCTCCGGCTCGTCCGGGGACGGTCGCCGTCCGCACCCCCTTGGTGCGTCCGACGACTTGAGGAGAACCGTGTTCGGTAACAAGACCGTGGTCGACATGATCGACCGCAGTGCAGAGAACCCCGCTGACCGTCGCAACTTCCTGCGTGCGGCCGGCGTCGCCGGTCTCGGCACCGTGGGTGCGGGCCTCATCGGCGGCGCGGTGGCCTCGTCGGCCAGTGCCGCGGCCCCCAGTGACGGCGCCGTCCTGAACTTCGCCCTGAACCTCGAGTACCTCGAGGCCGAGTTCTACTCCTACGCCGTGCACGGCCGTGGCCTGAACTCCCGACTCACCACCGGTACCGGTGAGCGCGGCGGCGTCGTCGGCGGCTCGAAGGTCCCCTTCAAGTCCAAGAACCTCAAGCGCTACGCCGCCGAGATCGCCGGCGACGAGCTCGCCCACGTCAAGTTCCTGCGCACCGCCCTGGGCGGCGCCAAGGTCTCGCGTCCCCGCATCGACCTGCGCACGAGCTTCACCAACGCGGCCCTCGCGGCCGGCCTGATCAAGAAGGGGCAGAAGTTCAACCCCTTCGCCGACGAGCAGTCCTTCCTGCTCGGCGCGTACATCTTCGAGGACGTGGGCGTCACGGCCTACAAGGGCGCCGCCCCCCTGATCACCAACAAGACCTACCTCGAGGCCGCCGCCGGCATCCTCGCGGTCGAGGCCTACCACGCGGGCATCATCCGCGAGGCCCTCTACGAGCGCGAGCTGTTCGCGCCCGCCGCCGCGATCAGCGCCGCGCGTGACAGCCTCGACGGTCCCAAGGACCTCGACCAGGGCATCCGTCGTCGCGTCGCCGCCTCGACGGGCCGCGGCGACGAGTCGTCCGGTCGCATCGTGGCCAACCTCGTCCCCACGGACAAGAACGGCATCGCCTACAGCCGCAGCCCCGGCCAGGTGCTCAACATCGTGTACCTGAACCCGGCCAGCGTCAGCCAGGGCGGGTTCTTCCCCAAGGGCGTCAACGGAGCGGTCACCCAGTCCGCCTGACACCCCCTGCACCACCCGTCGGCCCCGCACCACTCCTCGTGGTGCGGGGCCGACGTGCGTCCCGGCCCGAGGCGTTGCTCCGGTTCGTCTCAGGATCGCGGGTGGCCACTTGACAGGAACCGCTGACAGCGGGTCACGGCACTCCTACCCTAAATGGTGGGCGGAAGGCCCCCGTGGACGACCCGACCTGGTCGGGGATGGATCGAGGAGAGGCACATGGACGTGCGTCGAGCACTGGCGGGACCGGCCGTCATCGCCGTCACCGCGCTCATCCTGCTGGCGGAGTTCGGCCTGCTCACCTGGGTGTACCACCTGAACGACGACGTCGACGCCCAGGTGCTCGCGCACTCGCGCGCGGAGGTCGCGGCACGGGCCTGGTCACCGGGCAGCACGACCGCCGACGTGCTGCGCGAGGCGCAGCGGCTGGCCACGTCCGGTGCCCCCGGCGCGGACCAGGTGCTCGACGACGCCCGCGCCTGGTCCTCCTCCCCCACCGCGGCCGGCCTGCAGGCCGTCACCGCCAACCTCGACGCGGTCGGCGAGACGGTCGCGGCGGACCAGCGTCGGACCGACCTGGAGGTGTCGGCCATCCTCGTCACCCTGCTGGTCGTCGTCTCGATCGGCTGGTTCCTGTGGTTCCGTCGTCTGGTCGCCCGGCACCGCGACCTCCAGCAGCGGCTCACCCGCCAGCAGGTGGTGGAGGACGAGCAGCGCCGGCTCACCGCCCTGGTCAGCAGCAGCGCCGACGTCATCGCGATCCTCGACGCGAGCTCGGCCGTGCAGTTCGTCAGCCCCGCCGTCACCACCGTCCTCGGGACGGACCCGGAGTCCCTGACCGGCACCCGGCTCGTCGACCGCGTCACCCCCGCGGACCAGCTGGTGCTGTCGCAGCTGCTCACCGGCTCGCGCCCCGGACGCCAGGCGCTGACGCTGCGGATGATCCACCGCGACGGACGCGAGCTGATCGTCGAGGGCACCCTCGAGGACCTCACCGGTGACGCCACCGTCGACGGCTTCGTACTCACCGCTCGCGACGTCACGCAGCGCCACCAGCTCCAGGACGACCTGGTGCACCAGGCGTTCCACGACGCGCTCACGGGCCTGGCCAACCGCCAGCTCTTCGGTGACCGCCTCTCCCACGCCCTCGCACGCCGGGTCAACGGGCTGGTCCGCCCGCTGGCGGTCCTGTTCCTCGACCTCGACGACTTCAAGGACATCAACGACAGCCTCGGCCACGCGGCCGGCGACCTGCTGCTGACCGCGGTCGCCGAGCGCATCACCGGGGCCATCGGCTCGGCCGACACCGCGGCCCGCCTGGGCGGTGACGAGTTCGCGATCCTGCTCGAGGACGCCGACCTCAACCAGGCCACCCAGGTGGCCGAACGGCTGCTGGCGGCCCTGGCCGCACCGGTCACCGTGGACCACCACCACCACGTGGTGTCGGGCAGCATCGGCATCGCGCAGGCCCTGCCGGGCCGCATCGACGGCGACGAGGTGATGCGCAACGCGGACGTCGCGATGTACATGGCCAAGGACCGCGGCAAGGGCGGCGTGGCGGTGTACGACTCCACCTGGCACCACCGCGCGCTCGAGGTGCTCGAGATGCGCAACGACCTGCAGTGGGCGATCGAGGCCGGCGAGCTGACGCTGCACTACCAGCCGACGGTCGACCTGCGCACCCAGGCGATCACCGGCTTCGAGGCGCTCGTGCGCTGGCAGCACCCCGAGCGCGGCCTGATCCCGCCCCTCGCCTTCATCCCGATCGCCGAGCAGAGCGGGCTGATCATCCCGCTCGGACGCTGGGTGCTGAACCACGCGTGCCGGGCCGCCGTCCGTCTGCAGGCGACCACGGGCGCCACCACGATGGCCGTCAACGTGTCGGCCCAGCAGCTCGCGCGCGCCGACTTCGTGGACGACGTCCTGGACGCCCTCGCCACGAGCGGCCTGTCGCCGGTGTCGCTCGTCCTCGAGATCACCGAGAGCACCCTGCTGGCCGACCTCAACACGACCGTCGCCACGCTGACCCGGCTCCGCGGGCACGGCATCCGGGTGGCCATCGACGACTTCGGCACCGGGTACAGCTCGCTGTCCCACCTCGCGACCCTGCCGATCGACGTCCTCAAGGTCGACAAGTCGTTCGTCGACGACCTCGACGCCGTCGACGGCAGCTCGCTGATCAAGGCCATCCTCGCGATGAGCGACAGCATGGACCTGGTGACCGTCGCCGAGGGCGTCGAGCACGGGTCCCAGGCGCGTTGGCTGCGCGGGTCCACCTGCACCCTGGGGCAGGGCTACCTGTGGTCGCGTCCGGTCGAGTTCGACGCGGCCGAGCAGCTGCTGCGCACCGGCGTCGACCAGCAGCTCGGCGTCGAGCCCGCGCAGTCGCGGACGCTGCGCGTGGTCTGAGCCCGCGCGGCCGGGCCCTCAGCCCACGAACACGCAGAACGGGTGGCCGGCCGGGTCGGCGAGCACGTGGAGCGGCTCCTCGGCGTCGTCGGAGCGGTCGAGCAGGACCACCGCACCGAGGGCGAGGGCCCGGAGACGCTGACGCTCGAGCGCCTCGACGTCGCCCACCGTCATGTCGAGGTGGAGCATCTGGCGTTGGTGACCGGGCGCCGAGGGGTCGGCGCTCCACACCGGGGGCACGTGGTCGTCGACCTGCTGGAAGGCGATCCCGCGTCCATCGGCCTCGACGTCCCCCGGCGGCCGCACGACCAGCCAGTCGTGCCCCGACGGATCCGGGTCGCCAGGTGGTGGGGCCTCGTCGCCGGGACGGTACGCGTAGCCGAGGAGCTGCCGGTAGAACTCGGCCAGCGGGCGGGGGTGCGGGCAGTCCAGCACGACCTGCCGCACCAGCGGGACGTCGCTCATCGCTGGACCGTACGCCGTCGTGGCCCGCGGTGTCGACGACACTGACGGGATGACGAGCCTGCGCACCGCCCTGGCCGACGTGGCCCCGAGCGCCGCGGAGGTGGCGGCCACGCTGCCCGGGGACGAGGTGGTGGCCGCTCCCGACGTCGTGATGGACCGGGCATTCGACGTCGCCGCGGAGCCGGAGGTCGTGTGGCCGTGGCTGGAGCAGCTCGGCAAGCGGCGGGCGGGCTGGTACCTGCCGCGGACCGTCGAGCGGCTGGTGCCGCCCGGCCGGCGCGCCGCGCGTCACCTGGACGACCGGTGGCGGCTGCGCGTCGGACAGGTCGTGCCGGACTGGGGTGGGCGGGACGCCACGTTCGAGGTGGTGCGGGTGGAGCCCCCGACCGCCCTGGTCTACCGATCACGTCGTGGCGCCACCGAGCTCACCTGGGCCCTCGTGCTCACCCCCGGCCGCTCCCCCGCCACCACCCGCGTGCACCTGCGGCTGCGGCTGTCTCCGGTGGCACACGTCCGGCTGGCCGAGGCGGTCGGCGGGTCCTTCGACCTGCTGACGGTGGCCGGCCTGGCGGCGGGGCTCCGCGAGCGGGTCGTCCCCGGCTCCTCCTGACCCCCGTGGCTGGTTCCCTGTCTGGCATGAGGTCCTCGGGGAAGTTCGTGGTCGTCGTGCCGATGCTGGTGCTGGCCGTGGGGTGCGGGCCCGGTGGGTCCGGGGCCGGTCCGGGCGACGGCGGCGAGGACGTCACCCCGCGGGCGCTGGCCGCGGTGCTGGTCGACGCGCTGGGCGAGCCGACGCACGCACAGGCCTCCGAGGGGGTCGACTACTACGGCGACGGCGCGGTGGCGGCGACCGTCGTGTTCGGCGACGACTTCGCCGGCGAGCAGGTCGAGCTGGTGGTCGCCGGTGACCCGCCGGAGGAGCTGACGTCCTGCGAGGCCGCCGCCGACGAGGCCGACGGGTGCGAGGAGGTCGGTGACGCGGTGCTCACCTGGGACGAGGAGGAGCCGGAGGAGGACCCCGGCACCGTCACCGTCGCGGTCCCGAAGGGCGACGCCTGGGCCGTCGCCACCGAGTCCGGCCCCAGCATCACCGGCGACCCTCGCGACCTCGACCTCACCGTCAGCGTCGACGACCTGCTCGCCCTCGCCCGCGACCCGCGCGTCGGGCCCACCACGACGGCTGCTGCCGTCGCCGCGGGTGACGCGCTCGGCGCCTGGCGTGGGCCGGACGTGAATCCGGACTACGCGGACGGGTGAGGTGGCGTGGCTTGGGTGCTCCCGGCTGGGGGTTCGTCGGGGTGCTCACTGGCGGCTACGGCCGGGGGAGGTCCGCGGCGGCGGGTCCCTTCGGCCGTGTGCGGGCTGATTTTTGCGCCGTCCACAGATGACTGCAAGAGCCTTCACGGGTCGCCGTTGGTTTGGTAGAATCGAGCATACGTTCGATTCACTGAGGACCTGTCATGACCGTCTCCGCTCTCCCGCTCACCGAGCACCCCGCGTTCGCGGTGCTCGCCGCGGTCGAGAGCGCTCTGGCCGCGGGTGGCGACCTGTCGGTCTACGAGGGTCTGTCGGCCGAGGACGCGGTGACCCTCGCGGGGCGGTGGAGCCGGGTGAACTCCCGCGTGGCCGCCCCTGCGATGGCCGCGACGCGGTCGGTGGACCGGTCGGGTGCTGCGAGGAGGGCCGGCTCCTCCTCGACGGGGTCGTTGCTGGCGAGCCAGTTCGGGGGCGACCGCCACGCCGCCGCCCGTGACGTGCACCTGGGCCGGGCGCTGGAGAGGGCGTCGCTGACCGAGCAGGCCCTGGCTGAAGGGCGGATCTCGAAGGAGCAGGCGCGGTTGATCGCCCGGACCATCGGGGGCCTGCCCGACGACGTGCCGGTCGAGACGCGTGAGACGTGTGAGCGGGCGCTGATCGAGGACGCCAGGACGCTCTCGATGCGGGACCTGCAGTACCGGGCCGACCGGATCAGCGACCTGTTCAAGCCCATCCCCGAGGTCGACGCGGACGAGGGCCGGACGGTCCAGGACCGGGGGCGTCTGGCGTACGAGCGGTCAGAGCTCTGGATGAGGGACGACCAGGACGGGACGTTCTTCGGCCGTTTCCGGATCCCCGCGGCGCAGGCGGCCGCGTTGAGGAACGTCCTGGACGGGTTCTCGGCCCCGCGCCGCCGTCATCTCGACGACGGGCAGGGCGACGCCGGCCTGACCTACCCTCAGCGCCAGGGCCGAGCGCTCGTCTCGCTGCTCGACCACCTCCCGACCGACGGACTGCCGGACGCCGGCGGCTCGGGCATGACCGTCACGGTCAACCTGGACCTGCAGCAGCTCATCGACGGTATCGGCACGGCGACCACGTCCACCGGGCAGCGGATGTCCGCCTCGCAGGTGCGGCAGCACGCCTGCCGGGTCGGGATCGTCCCGCAGGTCCTCGGAGGCAAGTCGCTCCCGTTGGACCTGGGCCGCAAGCAGCGACTGTTCAGTCCGGCCCAGCGGGTCGCGCTGGCGCACCGGGATCAGGGGTGCGCGATGCCGGACTGCGACCGGCCGCCGTCGTGGTGCGAGGCGCACCACGCACGCGAACCCTGGGCCCACGGCGGGACCACCGACCTCGAGGACGGCGTGCTGCTCTGCGCGTTCCACCACCGGATGGTGCACGAGGACGACTGGGTCATCACCTTCGACACCGACGACAGACGGCCCGCGTTCATCCCACCCGCGCGTCTCGACCCGTACCGACGACCCCGGACGAGCAACCGGTACCGGCCTCGGCGGACGTGAGTGGACGGGTGCTGCTCGGTACGGTGGAGGGGACACGTGGCGAAGGAGTGAGCACCGTGGACGACCGGGACAGAGAGCGCCGGCTGCGACGCGCGGCCGAGACGGCGATGACGCGGCAGGTGCCCGCGCCGGGCGACGAGGCCGAGGACGAGGCGCGCGAGACCGACGAGTCGAATGCCGGCCAGCGGCTGGACCAGCAGGCCCTGTGGGTGGACCACCAGGTCCGGCAGGCCATCGCGCGGGGTGACTTCGACGACCTGCCGGGGGCCGGCAAGCCCATCCCGGGTCTCGGGGGCACCCACGACCCGAACTGGTGGGTCAAGCAGCTGATCGAGCGTGAGCAGATCACCGGGGTGCTGCCGCCGGCTCTGGCGCTGCGCACCGAGCACGCGGAGCTCGACGCCCGGCTCGACCGCCAGGGCAGCGAGCAGGAGGTCCGGAGGGTCCTGGAGGACTTCAACGCCCGCGTGGTCGAGGCCCGGCGGCAGCTGCTGGGCGGCCCGCCCGTGATCACCCCCACCCGCGACGTCGACCACGAGGTCGCCGCCTGGGCGCGGCGCCGGGACGAGAAGCGGGCCCGACAGCGGGCCGAGCGCGAGGAGCGGGAGGCCGCGCAGGAGACCGCCGGGTGGTTCGGACGCTGGCGGGCCGGACGTCGCGGACGCCGCCGGACCGACTAGGGCGAGACCGGGTCGGCGGCGAGCCGGAAGCCGAGGTTGCCGGTGCTCGAGTCCGGCGAGCTGCCCTGGCGCGCGGCCGGGCGGTAGCGCCGGCAGTACGACGCGTGGCACAGGTACGACCCGCCCTTGGAGACCCGCGCGCCCGAGGCGTCGAACGGGTCGGCGCACCACTCCCACACGTTGCCCGTCACGTCGTGCAGCCCGAACCCGTTGGGCGCGTAGGTGTCCACCGGGCTGGTGCCCGACCAGCCGTCCTCGGCGGTGTCGTGCGAGGGGAACGTGCCCTGCCAGACGTTCATCCGGTGCGCGCCGTCCGGCTCGCGCTCGTCGCCCCACGGGAAGACCGCGGCATCGAGCCCGCCGCGGGCCGCGTGCTCCCACTCCGCCTCGGTCGGGAGCCGGCCGCCGGCCCATGCGGCGAACACCGACGCGTCGCGCCACGACACGTGGGTGACGGGGTGGCGGCCGCGTCCGTCCAGGTCGGAGTGCGGACCGTCCGGGTGGGCCCAGTCGGCCCCCTCGACCTGGCGCCACCACGGGGCCGCCGCCACGCCGCGGGTGGGCGGGAAGTCGTCGGGCAGGAACCCTCCGAACACGAACGACCAGCCGAACCGCTCGGCGTCGCTCAGGTGGCCGGTGGCGTCGACGAACGCCGCCCACTCCTGCACCGTCACCGGGTACCGGCCGATGCGCACGTCACCCACCCGGACGTCGCGCGCCGGGCCCTCGCCGTCCGTCGGGTACGCCTCGGGGCCGTCGCTGCCCATCGTGAAGACACCGCCCGGGACGTCGACCAGCTCGACCGACGACTCCCCCGCGGCGGCCGGCACCGTCACCGGGGAGTCCGCCCCGTCGCGCGGGGGACCCGACGGGGCGCAGCAGGCGGCCATCAGTCAGCGGCCAGCTGGCTGACCCGGCGGCGGACCTCGACCTCCAGCGGGTGCTCCGGTGCGAGGTCCACCCGCACCCGGTGGATCGTGCCCGTGAAGGCGTTGCGCACCGGGAGGTAGTCGTCGGTCACCGGCGTGCCCCGGTCGACGCCCACGTTGAACGTCTCGTCGAAGGCGAAGTAGAACGCGGTGGTCGCGTCGAGCCGGCCCTCGCCGATCGGCTCGCCGTCGACGAGGAGGGTGACGCCCGCGCCGCTGCCGGGCGGCCCGCCGTCGGACTCGACGCTGACGGCGACCAGGTGGCGTCCCGCGGTGAGGGGGGACGAGGCGCGCACGTGGGTGAGGTCGCGGCCGTAGAGGTTGTAGGCGTAGGCGAGCACGCCGTCGACGCAGTACAGCGACCAGCCGCCGAAGCGTCCGCCCTGCGCCACGAGCACGCCGTGGTCCGAGCCGGTCGTCTCGACGTCGACGGTGATGGTGTGCGACCGGTTCTTGACGTTGGGGGCCGCCTCCTCGCTGAGCCGACCGGTGCGGGGGCCGAGCTCGATCGAGGTGCGTCCGTGGTGCAGGTCGATGCGCCCGGCGACCTGCGGGTTCTCGCGCTCGGTGACGCGGTCGTCGAGCGGGAAGACCTGGTGGCGGCCGGCCTCGATGACGAACAGCTCGCGCAGCGACGCGAGCCGGTCCGGGTGCTGGTCGGCGACGTCGGTGGACTGGCTCCAGTCCGAGATCAGGTTGTACAGCTCCCAGACGTCGTCCTCGAACGGGCGGTCGCCGCCGTCGACCATCAGCCAGGGCGTGCCGTGACGCGTGACCGCCGTCCAGCCCTCGTGGTAGATGCCGCGGTTGCCGACCATCTCGAAGTACTGGGTGCCGCGCCGGTCGGCCGCGTCGGGGTCGTCGAACGTGTAGCGCAGGCTGGTGCCCTCGATGACCTGCTGGCCGACCCCGCCGACGGTGGTGGGGTGGGGCACGCCGGCCGCGTCGAGGATCGTCGGCAGCAGGTCGATCACGTGGTGCCACTGGTGCCGGATCTCGCCGCGCGCGTCGATGCCGCCGGGCCAGTGCATGATCAGGCCGTCGCGCGTGCCGCCGAGGTGGGACGCGACCTGCTTGGTCCACGGGTAGGGGGTGTTCATCGCGAGCGCCCAGCCGACCGGGTAGATCGGGTAGGTGGACGGGCCGCCGATCTCGTCGACGACCTCGGCCATCGCGGCGGTGTCGTCCGCGATGCCGTGGCCCACCAGGTGCTCGCGGATCGTGCCCTCGGGGCCGCCCTCGCCCGACGCGCCGTTGTCGCCGAGCATGTAGACCACGAGGGTGTCGTCGAGGATCCCGCGCCGCTCGAGCTCGTCGACCAGGCGCCCCACCTGGCTGTCGGCGTGCTCGGCGAAGCCGGCGTAGGTCTCCATGAAGCGGGCCGCCACGCGTCGCCCGGTCTCGTCGAGGTCGTCCCAGTGCGGGACGCCCTCGGGCCACGGCGCCAGCTGGGTGCCCTCGGGCACGATGCCCAGCTCGACCTGGCGGGCGAGCGTGCGCTCGCGCTGCACGTCCCAGCCGTCGTCGAAGGCGCCGCGGTACTTCTCGATCCACTCGGGCGCGACGTGGAACGGCGCGTGGGTCGCGCCGAGGGCGAGGTAGAGGCAGAACGGCTTGTCCGGCGTCAGCGCCTGCTGGCCGTCGACCCACTGCACCGCGTGGTCGACGAGGTCCTCGGTGAGGTGGTAGCCGTCCTCGGGCATCCGGTCCGGCTCGACGGGCGTGGTGCCGGTGTAGAGCTGGGGGTACCAGTGGTTCATCTCGGCGCCCATGAAGCCGTAGAAGGCGTCGAACCCCTCCCCCGTCGGCCACCGGGTGAACGGGCCCGACGGGCTGACCTCGACCGGGGGCGTCTGGTGCCACTTGCCGAAGGCCGCGGTGCTGTAGCCGTTGCCGCCGAGGATCTGGGCCATCGTGGCCGCGCTGGCCGGGCGGTAGCCGGTGTACCCGGGCTCGGACGTCGACATCTCCGAGGTGACGCCCATGCCGACCGAGTGGTGGTTGCGACCCGTCATCAGCGCCTGACGGGTCGGCGAGCACAGCGCCGTGACGTGGAAGCGGCTGTAGCGCAGGCCGCCGTCGGCGAGCCGCTCCGCCGTCGGCAGGTGGCACGGACCGCCGTAGGGGGTCGAGGCGCCGAACCCCATGTCGTCGACGAGCACCACGACGACGTTCGGGGCGCCCTCGGGCGGCCGGACCGGCTTGACCGGCGGCGGGGCCGTGCGGGCGCCACCGAGGGTGGCCGCGATGGCCGAGCGGACGTCGCCGGTGGACGTCGTGACGTCGATGGGGAGGCTGCTGCGGTCCGGCTCGTCCATGGGGACATCGGACCACGACCCCCGTCGTCCGACGACGCCGGCACCGACGGGCCACGCCGCATGGCCCAGGTGGGCCACTTTCGTCCCCGGGACCCATCCCGGCGGTGCGCCGCCGCGAAACGAGGACGTGCACCTGATGGCGGACGCCCGCGCCTGGCTCATGCAGAAGTCCGCCGCCACCGTCCGGTACGGCGACAGCCTGATGTTCGCGGGCGTCGACCACCCCGGCCCGACGAGCGTGCACGTGCCCACGCGTCACGGGACGGTCCGCTGCGACGTCTACCACGCCGACGCGACGGACGACGCCGCCCGCCGGCCGCCGGTCTACGTCCACCTGCACGGCGGGGCGTTCGTGATGCGGCGGCCCGAGATGGACGACTTCTTCGCCCGCGTGGTCGTCGCCGAGGTCGGTGCCACCGTCGTCAACGTCGACTACGACGTCGCGCCCCAGCGGCGCTACCCCGTGGCGCAGCACCAGGCGCACGACGTCGCGGCCTGGGTCGCGACACGCGGCCACGAGCAGGGCTGGGACGGCTCCCGGGTCGCGGTCGGCGGGTTCAGCGCCGGGGGCAACCTCGCCGCGTCGGCGTGCCTGCAGGCCCGCGACCGCGAGACGTTCGCGCCCGCGCTCCAGCTGCTCGGCGTCCCCTCGCTCGACGTCGCCGAGCCGGTGGCCGCCAAGCGCTCGCCGCTGGCGCACCCGATGATCTCGCCGCCCCTGCTCGACCTGGTCCGCGCCACCTACTACCCCGACGAGGACCGCCGGCTCGAGCCGTACGCGTCGCCGCTGCTCGCACCCGACCTCTCCCGGCTCCCCCGCGCGATGGTCGTCACCGGCGAGCTCGACGCGCTCCGTCGCGAGGGCGACGCCTACGCCCGCCGGCTGGTGGAGGCGGGCGTGCCGACGACGCACCTGGTGGTGCCCGACCGCGACCACTACTTCCTCGACGGCGAGCGCGACCGAGCCCAGGCGCGCGACGTGCTCCACCGGGTCGTCGCCGAGATGCGCGACGCGCTCGGCACCGACGGCTGAACGCCGTCCAGGCGGACGAGGTGCGGCGACCGCCCGGACCGCTACCGTCCCCGGGATGGGACGTCTGCTCGTGCTCAACGGTGGCCCGGGCTCGGGCAAGTCGACGCTGGCGAGGCGGTGGGCCGAGGACCACCCGATGACGCTGGTCCTCGACGTCGACGTGGTGCGCGGGCTGCTGGGGCGCTGGTCCGACGACCCGGTCCGGGCGGGTCTCGCCGCCCGCGACCTCGCCGTCGAGATGGCCCGCACCCACCTGGCGGCCGGCCACGACGTGGTCGTCCCCCAGCTGGTGGCCCGTCCCGGTCTGCTCGAGCGGCTCGACGCGGTCGCGTCCCGCACCGGGTCGCGGTTCGTCGAGGTCGTCCTGGAGGTCGACGAGGCCGAGTGCCTGCGCCGGGTCGCCGCCCGGGCCGCGCAGCCCGTGGATCCGGCCGAGGCGTCCGCCCTGCACGCCCGGCTCGTCGAGTACGCCCGCACCCGCCCGTCGGCCCGCGTGGTGCCGACCGACGGTGACGTCGAGGGGGCCTACGCGCGGCTGGTCGAGACGCTGGGATAGAACCAGGGTGTGTGCTTCTCCCCCGAGGCCGACCTCGTCGCCGGCGTCGTGATCGGCGCCATCGCGGTCGAGTCGCTGCGTCGCCGTCCGGTCCGTGAGGACCTGCCCCTCGCCCTGGTGCCCGCCGTGCTGGCGGTGCACAGCCTGATCGAGGCCTTCGTGTGGTGGGGCGGTCGCGGGCAGGTGGGCGAGGGCGTGTTCACGCTGGCGACCTACGCCTACGTGGTCATCGCCTACGCGGTGCTGCCCACGCTCGTGCCGTTCGCGGTGCGGGCGCGCGAGCCGCAGGGACGCCGCCGCGACGCGCTGTCGGTGGTGCTGGGGATCGGCGCCGCGGTGTCGGCCACGATGCTCTGGGCGATCGTCGACGGCGACGTCGCGGTCACGCTGGAGGAGCACTTCGTGCGCTACGGCGTCGGTGTCCCGTTCCCGGTGCTCCTGGTGTCGGGCTACGTGGCGGTGACGTGCGGCTCGGCGCTGCTGTCGTCGTCGCGGGCGATCGTGGTCTTCGGCGTCGTCCAGGTCGTGGCGGTCGCCGTGCTGGCCCTGCTCACCACGCAGGCGCTCACGTCCCTGTGGTGCGGGTGGGCCGCGATCACCAGCCTCGCGATCGTCCTGCAGGTGCGCCGCGACCGGGAGGACCCGACCCGGGTGCCCGACCGCGCCGCGGTCTAGGACCGGCGTCCGCGGGTCACCCACCACAGGCCCACGAACGGCAGCACGAGCGGGACGAACCCGTAGCCGCGGCCGAAGTAGGACCAGACCGTGGCGTCGGGGAACAGCTGGGCGTCCCAGACGCTGAGGGCGCCGACCACCAGGACGCCGACGGCCTCGACCCCGATGGCCACGGTGGCGACCCGGGTGGAGGTCTCGCCGTGGCGGGCCAGGGCCACGGTCGCGACCACGTAGACCACGCCCGCGAACGCCGAGAGCAGGTACGCCACCGGCGCCTCGTCGAAGGCGGTGGTCAGCTGGACGATCGAGCGTGCTGTCGCGGCGAGGGCGAACACGGCGTACACGGCGACCAGGACGCGACCGAAGCCCGATGAGGTCCGCTGATCAGACATAGGTACCGGTCCAGACGTCGGTGAGGCGGGCACACAGGGCCGCCACGGTGATCATGGCGACCACCACGACGCCCGTGCCCCAGCGGCTGCGCTCGGCGATGCCCCACAGGATCGCGGCGGGCGGGATGACCACCACCGTCACCAGGTAGGACACGAAGGTGATGCCGTCGACGTCGCGGTCGGTGCCGGCCAGCGCGACGCAGCCCGTGACGAGGAGGGCGACGAGCAGGACCTCCAGCGCCGCGGCCGCGTAGAAGAGCGGGTTGTCGACGCGGCGGTCGCGGAGCATCAGCCAGGCGGCCAGCAGCCCGACCAGCAGGGCGACCACGGCGACGGCGTAGGCGAAGGTCTCGATCACGCGTCCACCCCGTCCCCACGGCACAGGCCGAGCAGCTCCTCGACGCCCTCGCGCACGACGTCGTTCCAGCGACCGGGACGGCGCAGCATGAAGTGCCCGACCGGTCCCATCGAGGTCCAGGTGGCCGAGGTCGCGAGTCCCTGGCAGCGCTCGACGTACACCCGGCTCCAGCGGGGCGACGTCCACCGGTCGCGCGACCCGTGGACGACCCGGAGCACCCGCCCGCGCAGCGCCCCGGTGGGCTCGCCCTCGGGCAGCCACGGGGCCAGCCCGACGACGCCCACCACCGCCTCGTCGTCGGCGACGTGGCACGCGGTGCGGCCTCCCATCGAGTGGCCGACCAGCACGATCGGGACGCCCGGGTGCTCGCGCACGAGCCCGGCCAGTGCCTCGCGGGCGTCGACGACCGGGTCGGGCGTGCGGCCCGGGCCGGCGTTCCACCCGCGCAGGCGGTAGCGGAGCAGCACGACGCCGAGGCCGTGCTGCCGGGCGACGGGCTCGAAGGTGTCCTGCATGCGCGCGAGCCGCCACCACGACGCGTGCTTCTCGAGCACCGGCTCGGTGCTGGCCTGCTGACCACCGTGGAGGAACAGGACGAGGGCCCGGGGCGACTCCCAGGTTCCGCTGCGGCGCAGCGTGGCGGACGTCATGGGTCCATGGTTCCACGGCTGCCGCGGACCACCGGTCTCAGTGCACCCCGGCCACCGGCGCCGTCGGTCCGGTGGCGCGACGCGCGCCGCTCGTCCGCCGGTGGTGGCGCGTCGGCCCCGTAGATTGGGGCCATGCGCCCCGACCGACGGCCCGGCCCCACCACCCGCGTGCGCGTCGTGGAGTGGGACGGCGACCGCCACGTGCGGCACGACGACCGCCTCACCACCGAGGAGCCCCTCGAGGTGCGGGTGGAGCAGCCGGGCCTCGCACCCGAGCGGTTCGGCATCACCATGCGCACGCCCGGCCACGACTTCGAGCTGGCGGCGGGCCTGCTGCTCGCCGAGGGCGTCGTCGCCGACCTCGACGACGTCGACACCGTCGCCTACTGCACCGACGAGACCCTGCGCGCGGACCAGGAGTTCAACGTCGTCACGGTGTCGCTGCGGGTGCCGGCGCGGCGTCCGGTCGTCGCGCGCGCCATGACGGCCACGTCGGCCTGCGGCGTGTGCGGCACCGACTCGCTCGAGGCCGTCGACGCCCTGCGCGGCGACCACCCGGTCCCGCCCGCCGAGGGCCTGTCCCCCGACCTGCTCCGCTCGCTGCCCGACCGCCTCCGCGAGCAGCAGCGTCTGTTCGAGTCGACGGGCGGCCTGCACGCGGCCGGCCTGTTCGGCACCGACGGCTCGCTGCGGGTGGTGCGCGAGGACGTCGGCCGGCACAACGCGGTCGACAAGGCCATCGGGCACTGCCTGCTCGGTCGGGTGCCGACCGAGGGGCTCCTGCTGTGCACCAGCGGACGGCTCGGGTTCGAGATCGTCCAGAAGGCGGCGGTGGCGGGCATCAGCGCCGTCGTCGCCGTGGGTGCCCCGACGAGCCTGGCGGTCGACCTGGCGCGCCACGTGGGCATGCTCGCGGCCGGTTTCGTCCGCGGCTCCCGGATGGTCGTCTACACCGGTCACGACCTGCACCCATCCACGAGCGACCTGGGGACGAACTGATGGTGAAGAAGCCGTTCCGCCACCGAGGAGCCTCCATGGACGACGCACAGAAGGAGCCGCGCTCGACCCAGCCGGGTCTGCGTGCGGTGTCCGACGCGCCCGCTCCGAGCCTCGACGACGACCTGATCAGCACCGCACGCGGTGACGAGGCGTCGTTCGCCCGGCTCTACGACGCGGTCGGCTCGTCGGTCTACGGGCTGGTGCGTCGCGTCATCCGCGACCCCTCCCGCGCCGAGGAGGTCAGCCAGGAGGTCTTCCTCCAGGTCTGGCAGTCCTCGCACAAGTTCGACCCGGCCCGTGGCAAGGCGAAGAGCTGGATCCTGACGCTCGCGCACCGCCGCGCGGTCGACGCCGTCCGGCACGACCAGGCCGCCACCGACCGCGACAAGAAGTACGACTGGACCGGCGGTCCGGACTACGACCAGGTCGAGGAGGAGGTGTCCACCCGGCTCGAGCACGAGCAGGTGCGGCGCTGCCTCACCGGCCTGACCGAGCTGCAGCGTGAGGCTGTCGAGCTCGCCTACTACCAGGGTCACACCTACGCAGACGTCGCCCGTCTGCTGAGCGTGAACCCCGCGACGATCAAGACTCGGATGCGTGACGGCCTCATCCGCCTGCGCGACTGCATGGGGGTGGCCACGGCATGATGACGACCGATCCGCACACGCTTCTCGCGCCGTACGCGCTGGACGCGCTGGACGACGACGAGCGCCGCGCGTTCGAGGAGCACGTCGGCACCTGTGCCGAGTGCGCCGAGGAGCTCGCCGGCTTCGTCGAGACCGCGGCACGCCTCGGCGGGGCGGCCTCGGCGCCGGCCCCGGCCGGTCTGCGCGACGCGGTGCTGGCCGCCGCCTCACGCACGCCGCAGGTCCGTCCGCTCTCGGCGCCGGTGCACCGCCGGGCCGCGTGGCCGCGCTACGTCCAGCGGGGGCTGCTCGCGGCCGCCGCGGCGGTGCTCGTGGCGAGCGTCGGCGGGTTCTGGCTCGAGCACGAGCGGGCCGGCGACATCCAGGCCGAGGCGGTCTCGGTGTCCCAGGTGCTCGCGGCGCCCGACGTCCGCGCCGCGTCCCACGAGCTGCCCGACGGCGGCACGATGACCGTCGCCAGCTCGAGCTCCCTCGACCGTGCCGTGGTGGCCGTCAACGGCCTGCCCGTCACCGACGAGGGCACGGTGTACCAGCTCTGGATGCTCCAGGGCGACGTGCCGGTGCCCAACGAGACGTTCGTCGGCGGCGAGGGCTCGAGCAGCCACCTGTTCACCGACTTCGACGCCGCCGACGCCGTGGCGATCACCGTCGAGCCCCAGGGCGGCTCCACCACGCCGACCACGACGCCGATCGCGGTCGTCAACGCCTGACCGCCCGACCTGTCGGTGCCTGGTGATGCCGGAGGGGCACCAGGCACCGACAGGTCATAGGGTCGGTCCATGGCGCACGCAGTCGATGCCGAGTTCCTCGCGATCCCCCTGGGGTCGCTCGCCGACGCAGCCCTGCAACGGGCCCGCGACCTCGGCGCCGACCATGCCGACGTGCGGATCGAGCGCATCCGCTCCGAGCACGTCTCGCTGCGCGACGGGTCGCTGCAGGGGGCGCACGAGGGCCAGGAGCTCGGCCTGTGCGTCCGCGTCGTCGTCGACGGCGTGTGGGGCTTCGCCGCGGCCGGCGAGCTGTCGACGGACGCCGCGGTCCGCGCCGCCGAGTCGGCGGTCGCCGTCGCGCGCGTCTCGGCCCCGGTGACGCGCGAGCGCATCGAGCTGGCCACCGAGCCTGTGCACGCCGACCGCACCTGGGTCTCGGACTACGAGCAGGACCCGCTGGCGATCCCCCTGGCCGACAAGGTGGCCCTGCTGGCCGACCGGTCGCGACGCGTCCTGGACCACCGCTCGGTCGACCACGTCTCGGCCGGCCTCGGCCAGGTCGTCGAGCAGAAGTTCTACGCCGACCTCGCCGGGACGTCCACGACCCAGCAGCGCGTGCGGGTGAACCCCGCCTTCGAGGCCCACGGCGCCAGTGCCGACGGGTCCCGCTTCGACTCGATGGCGAGCCTCGCGCCGCCGGCCGGTCGCGGCTGGGAGTACGTCACCACCGGCTGGGACTTCGACACCGAGCTCGCCGAGCTGGGCGACCACCTCGCCGAGAAGCTCGAGGCGCCGACCGTCGAGCCCGGCACCTACGACCTCGTCGTCGACCCGACGAACCTGTGGCTCACCATCCACGAGTCAATCGGCCACGCCACCGAGCTCGACCGCGCCCTCGGCTACGAGGCCAACTACGCAGGCACCTCGTTCGCCACCTGGGACCGGCTCGGGTCGCTGCGCTACGGCTCGGAGCACCTCCACGTCACCGGCGACCGCACCACCCCGCACGGACTGTCGACCATCGGCTTCGACGACGACGGCGTCGAGACGCAGTCGTGGGACCTCGTGCGCGACGGGACGCTCGTCGGCTACCAGGTCGACCGGCGCACCGCGGCCCTCAAGGGCATCGAGCGCTCCAACGGGTGCGCCTTCGCCGACTCCCCGTCCCACGTGCCGGTGCAGCGGATGGCCAACGTCTCGCTCGCCGCCGACCCGTCGGGCCCCGACACCGCGGGACTGATCGCGGGGGTGTCCGACGGGATCTACGTCGTGGGCGACCGGTCGTGGTCGATCGACATGCAGCGGTTCAACTTCCAGTTCACCGGGCAACGGTTCTTCAGGATCGTGGACGGCCGCCTCGCCGGCCAGGTCCGCGACGTCGCCTACCAGGCCACGACCACCGAGTTCTGGGGTGCGATGGCCGCGGTGGGCGGGCCGTCGACGGTGCGCCTGGGCGGCACCTTCAACTGTGGCAAGGCCCAGCCCGGCCAGGGCGCACCGGTCAGCCACGGCTGCCCGTCGGCGCTCTTCACCGGCATCCGCATCCTGAACACCGCCGCCGAGTCGGGCCGATGAGAGGACCAGCGATGACTCCCCACGACCTCGTCGAGCGCGCGCTCGAGGCGTCCAGCAGCAGCCAGTGCGTGGTGATGGTCGACGTCCGCACCAGCGCCAACCTCCGCTGGGCCAACAACACGCTCACCACGAACGGCGAGACCACCGGCACGAGCGCCACCGTGGTCGCCTTCTCCGACCGGGCCCACGGCACCGCCACCGCCTCGCTCTCGCGCAGCGTCGTCACGGTCGACGACGTGCTGGCGCTGGTGGCCGACGCCGACGCCGCCGCGGCGAGCGCGTCGCCGGCCTCCGACGCCGCCCCACTGGCCGCCGACCGCGCGGACGCCGACTGGTCCACCCCGCCCGACTCCACCAGCATCGGCGTCTACTCCTCGATCGCTCCCGCGCTCGGCGAGGCGTTCGGGCAGGCCGACGCCGAGGGTCGCGTGCTCTACGGGTTCGTCGACCACGAGGTGGTCACCAGCTACCTCGGCAGCAGCACGGGCCTGCGCCTGCGGCACACCCAGCCCGGCGGCCACATCGGCATCACCGGCAAGGACGCGGCGCAGACGCGCTCGGCCTGGGTGGGACGCGCCACCCGCGACTTCGACGACGTCGACCCCCTCGCCCTGGCCGACGAGCTGCGCACGCGGCTCTCGTGGGCCGAGCGGACGGTCGACCTCGAGGCGGGCCGCTACGACACGGTCCTGCCGCCCGCGGCCGTCGCCGACCTGATGATCTACGCCTACTGGACCGCCACCGGCCGCGAGGCGCACGAGGGCCAGACCGTCTTCGGGCGCAGCGGCGGCGGCACCCGCATCGGGGACCGCGTGGGACGTCCCGGCGTCCAGCTGGGCTGGGACCCGGCCGCGCCGGGGCTCGAGTGCTCGCCGTTCGTGCAGGCCGCGGCGTCGTCGTCGGCGCAGAGCGTGTTCGACAACGGCCAGCCCGTCGAGGCCACCCGCTGGATCGACGACGGCACCCTGTCGGCGCTGATCCAGACCCGTGAGAGCGCCAGGGTCTCCGGGGCCGCCTTCACCCCGTACGGCGACAACCTGGTGATGTCGGTCGACGGCGCCACCGGCGGCCTGGACGACCTCGTCGCCGGCGTCGAGCGCGGGCTGCTCCTGACCTGCCTGTGGTACATCCGCGAGGTCGACGCCCAGACCCTCCTGCTCACCGGGCTCACGCGCGACGGCGTGTACCTCGTCGAGGGCGGCGAGATCACCGGGGCGGTCAACAACTTCCGCTTCAACGAGAGCCCCGTCGACCTGCTGTCGCGCTTCAGCGAGGCGGGCGCGTCGGTGCCGTCGTTCAGCCGCGAGTGGGGCGACGAGTTCCTCCGCACCGCGACGCCCGCGCTGCGCGTGCCCGACTTCAACATGAGCAG
The DNA here is from genome assembly GCA_030655315.1 of Nocardioidaceae bacterium. GTDB lineage: Bacteria > Actinomycetota > Actinomycetes > Propionibacteriales > Nocardioidaceae > JAURVT01. The sequence continues at coordinate 224,057 of JAURVT010000043.1, forward strand.
CGTCAGCCAGGCGCAGTGACCTCGTCCACGGCCACCCCGACGCCGGTGGTGCTCGTCGCGCCGGCGATGGGGGCGCCGTCGGCGTACTACCGGCCGGTGGTCGAGGCGTTCGTGTCGCACGGGTGGGGAGCCCGCGCGCTGCCCGCGCCGGGCGTCGACCGCGACACCGAGCCGCCGCGGCGCGGCCACGACTTCGGGTACGACCACCTCGTCGGCCAGATGGACCGCGTCGTGCGCGAGGTGCGCGAGTCCGAGCCGCGACGCCCGGTCGTCCTGCTCGGGCACAGCCTCGGCGGTCACGTGGCGATGGCCTGGGCGCAGCGGGGTGGCGAGCCCGACGGCCTCGCGCTCGTCGGCTCCCCCGTCCCGTGGTTCGGGTACTACCGGCTCGGGCTGATCGGTCTGCTCGGCGGCGTGGTCCCCGTCGTCACCCAGGTGATGGGCCACTGGCCGCAGGGCCTGTTCGCCGGCGCCCAGCCCGCCTCGCTGATGCGCCAGTGGGCCGGTTTCGTCCGCACCGGCCGGCTGCCCCTGGCGCCTCGGGCACGACGGGACGGGTCGCTGGACGTGCCGACGCTGGTCGTCCAGATCGAGGACGACGCGCTCGCGCCCGACCGCGGCACCGCCGCGATGGGTCGCTACGTCCGTCCCGACCTGGTCACCACCTGGCGGCACACCCGCGCCGGCTCCCCCAGCCCCGCCACCGTCGACCACCTGCGCTGGGTCAAGCGGCCCCAGCCCGTCGTCGACCGCGTCGTCACCTGGTGGACCGACACCCGTCACCTCCGCCCGTCGACGCCCCCGCCCCCCACCCAGGGCCGTTGACTTCCGCGCCATCGGGGGTCGAGCACGCCTCAGCTCCCGATGACGCGGAAGTCGACGCAGGGGTGGGTGCGTGCGGAGGAGCTAGCGCCAGCCGCGGCCGGGGTGCGGGACGTCGGGGTCGTAGGGGGTGCGGGTGTAGGTGAACGTGCCGACGTCGAGGTGGCTGACGGTGCCGTCGGCGCGCCGCACGACCCGCAGCGTCTCGCCGCTCTGGTAGCCCGACGTGCCGCGCCAGGTGTCGTCCCCGGTACGGGTGAAGGTGAACCCGCGACCGCCCGACGTCGACGCGAAGCGCAGGCCGTCGCCCTCGACGCGCATCACCGACGGCGCCTGGCCCCAGTACCAGGTGCCGAGCAGCTCGCGGACGGAGTCGTCCACCGCCGTCGTGGGCACCCACGGGTCCGGCAGCGCCGGCTCGAGCTCGAGCACGAGGTCGACGAGCGCGCGGGGCAGGCCCTCGGCGTCGAGACCGCTGCCGCCGTTGGACAGGCAGGCCGCGCCGACGCCCGTCCGCGGGTCCACGAAGACGCCGCAGACGAAGCCCGGCATCGACCCGGTGTGCCCGACGAGCACGCGCGGGGGCTGCCCCGACAGCCGCAGCCCGAGGCCGTAGGAGCCACCGCGCGGGTCGTCGGGATCGATCGACTGGGCCCGCGTCATCGCCCGGACGCCGTCGGCGTCGAGGACGGCGGGGTCGGGGGCGGCGAGGAAGGCGAGCCAGCGGACCATGTCGCGCGGCGTGCTCCACAGCTGGCCGGCCGGGGCCATCGCCCCGGTGTCCTGGTGCGGCTCGCGGACGAGCAGGCCGGTGAGGTCCTCGACGCCGAAGCCGTCGGCGTGCGGCGCGACGGGTTCGCAGCCGGTCCGGTCCAGCCCGAGCGGGTCCAGCACGCGCGCGGCGAGGACCTCGGCCCACGGGGCCCCGCGGTGCACCTCGACGAGCCGCCCGAGGACGCCGAACGCCAGGTTCGAGTAGTGGTACTGCTGCCCGACGGGCAGCACCGGACCGACGTGCGCGTTGGCCGCGGCGAGCACGTCCCAGTCGCTGCCCACGCTGCGCTCCCACCACGACCCGGCGGGCTCCGCGGGCAGCCCGGCGGCGTGCGACAGCAGCCCGCGGACGGTCGCGTCGCGCAGCGGCGCGTCGGGCAGGTGCCGACCCACCGGGTCGGCGAGGTCGACCACGCCCTCGGCGACCAGCTGCATCACGAGCACGGCGGTGAAGGTCTTGCTCACCGAGCCGACGCGGTACTGCACGTCGGGCCCCGGCACGACGTCACCGTGCTCCGACGCATCCGTGCCGCGGGCGTCCGTCCAGGCGACCTCACCGTCACGGAGCACCGCGCACGCCAGCGACGGCAGGCGCCCGACGGCCTGGGCCGTCGCCGTCAGGGCCTCGAGCCGCCGGCCGGTGGAGGCGAGCAGCGGCAGGCTCACTCGGCGAACGCCTCGGGCGGCGGGCAGCTGCAGGCCAGGTTGCGGTCGCCGTAGGCCTGGTCGATGCGCGCCACCGCCGGCCAGTACTTGTCGGGCGTCACGCCGCCGGGGAAGACCGCGGTCTCGCGCGAGTAGGGGTGGTCCCACTCCCCCACCAGGGCCCGCGTGGTGTGCGGGGCGTTGCGCAGCGGGTTGTCGACGGCGTCGAGCTCACCGGACTCGACCGCACGGATCTCGTCGCGGATGGCGATCATCGCGTCGCAGAACCGGTCGAGCTCGGCGAGGTCCTCGCTCTCGGTGGGCTCCACCATGAGCGTGCCCGCCACGGGGAACGACATCGTCGGCGCGTGGAACCCGTGGTCGACCAGACGCTTCGCGACGTCGTCGACGGTGACGCCGCTCGACTTCGACATCGGACGCAGGTCGAGGATGCACTCGTGCGCGACCAGGCCGCCGTCACCGCTGTAGAGGATCGGGTAGTGCTCCCCCAGCCGCGAGGCCACGTAGTTGGCGGCCAGGACGGCGACCGAGGTGGCGCGGGTCAGGCCCTCGCCGCCCATCATCGCGACGTACGCCCACGAGATGGGCAGGATGCCGGCCGAGCCGTACGGGGCCGCCGAGATGGCGCCGATGCCCTCACGCCCACGCGGCAGCGGGTGCTGCGGGTGGCTGGGCAGGAACGGCACCAGGTGCTCGGCGACGCCGACCGGGCCGACGCCCGGACCGCCACCGCCGTGCGGGATGCAGAACGTCTTGTGCAGGTTCAGGTGCGACACGTCGCCGCCGAACAGGCCGGGCTTGGCGTGGCCGAGCAGCGCGTTCAGGTTGGCGCCGTCGACGTACACCTGGCCGCCCGCGGCGTGCACGACCTCGCACAGCTCGGTGATGCCGTGCTCGTAGACGCCGTGCGTGGACGGGTAGGTGACCATGATGGCAGCGAGGTCGTCGGCGTGGGCGTCGCACTGGGCGCGCAGGTCGACGAGGTCGACGCTGCCGCCCTCGTCGGCCTTCACGACGACGACGCGCATGCCCGCCATCACCGCGGACGCCGCGTTGGTGCCGTGGGCCGAGCTGGGGATCAGGCAGACGTCGCGACGCTCGTCGCCCCGGCTGCGGTGGTAGCCGCGGATCGCGAGCAGGCCGGCGAGCTCACCCTGCGAGCCGGCGTTGGGCTGCACCGAGACGGCCGCGTAGCCGGTGACCTCGGCCAGCCACGACTCGAGCTGCTCGACGAGCGCGATCGAGCCCTGAGCGTCCTCGGCCGGCACGAAGGGGTGCAGGTCGGCGAACTCGGGCCACGAGATGGGCTCCATCTCGGCGGTGGCGTTGAGCTTCATGGTGCACGAGCCGAGCGGGATCATGCCGCGGTCGAGCGCGTAGTCGCGGTCGCTGAGGCGTCGCAGGTAGCGCAGCATCTGCGTCTCGCTGTGGTGCTCGTCGAACACCGGGTGGGTCAGCAGCTCGGTGTCGCGGCGCAGGCCGGCCGGCAGCGCGTCGGCGGTGCGGGTGTCGACGGCCTCGAGGTCGACGTCGGTGACGCCGAACGCGGCCCAGACCGCGTGCAGGTGGGCGGCCGTGGTGGTCTCGGAGGTGGACACGCCCACGTGGTCGGCGTCGACGAGACGCAGGTGGATGCCGTCCTCGCGGGCGGCGCGCACGACGTCCTCGGCGCGCCCGGGCACCCGGGCGGTGACGGTGTCGAACAGCTCGTCGTGGAGCAGCTCGACCCCGCCGTCGCGCAGCCCGGTGGCGAGCACGGCGGCGTAGCGGTGGACGCGGGTCGCGATGTCCCGCAGGCCGGCCGGGCCGTGGTAGACCGCGTACATCGAGGCGACGACGGCGAGCAGCACCTGGGCGGTGCAGATGTTGGACGTCGCCTTGTCGCGACGGATGTGCTGCTCGCGGGTCTGCAGGGCGAGGCGGTAGGCCGGGCGTCCCTCCGCGTCCTTGGACACCCCGACCAGCCGGCCGGGGAGGTGCCGCTCGAGGCCCTTGGCGACGGCGACGTAGCCGGCGTGCGGGCCGCCGTAGAACATCGGGACGCCGAAGCGCTGGCTCGAGCCGACGACGACGTCGGCGCCCATCGCGCCCGGGGACTCCAGCACGCAGAGCGCGAGCGGGTCGGTGACGACGACGGCCAGGCCGCCGCGCTCGTGCACGGCCTCGATCACGTCGCGCGGGTCGCGCACCCGGCCGTCGCTGTGCGGGTAGGCCACGAGCACGCCGCTCACGTCGCCCTCGGGCAGACCGGCGTCCAGGTCGGTCACGACCACCTCGATGCCCATCGCCTCGGCGCGGGTGCGCACGACGGCGATCGTCTGCGGGTGGCACGCGGCGTCGACCACGAAGGACTGCTCGGGCTTGGAGCGCTTGGCTCGCCGGACCAGGGTCATCGCCTCGGCCGCCGCGGTGCCCTCGTCGAGCAGCGACGCGTTGGCCGTCGGCAGTCCGGCGAGGTCGGCGACCATGGTCTGGAAGTTGATCAGCGCCTCGAGCCGGCCCTGGGAGATCTCGGGCTGGTACGGCGTGTAGGCGGTGTACCAGGACGGGTCCTCGAGGACGTTGCGGCGGATCACGCCGGGCGTCGTGGTCGGGTGGTAGCCCTGGCCGATCATCGAGATGCCGGGGTTGTTCTTCTGGGCGAGCAGGCGCAGCCGGGCGACGGCCTCGGTCTCGCTCAGGGCCTCGGTCATCGCGAGGCTCTCGCCCAGGGCGATGCCGGACGGGACGGCCGCGGCCATCAGGGCGTCGAGGTCGGCATGACCGAGGGCGTCGAGCATCCGCTGCTGGGCCGCGGCGTCGGGGCCGATGTGCCGGCTCTCGAAGGGCAGCACGCGGTCGAGCTCGGCCAGGGGGCGATGGTCGGTCATCGGGTCTCCAGACGGGTCGGGTGGAACACCCTCCCCCTCTGTCGCGAGCGCTCCAGAGGTGCCGTCGTCACGCGGTCCGGGTGCCTGAGAGGTTCCGGGGAGGATTTGCCCCTTCGGCGCCGCACCAGATGCGGGCTCTCCCGCGTGGTTCAGTGGCTGGGTCGAGTCTAGACGAGCCCGGCGACCACGTCCGTGCGACGTACGGACGCCGCGTAGGTCCGGGGACGACGACGGGCCGCCCGCTGGTGCGGACGGCCCGGTCGATGCTGGGTGGGACGCGGTCAGCCGGCCTCGCGCTGGCGGCGACGGGCGGCGAGCTCGTCGGACGGGTCCTCGTTCTCGACGGCCTTCTCGCTGGGCAGGTCCGAGAGCGTGCCCTCGATCTCGCGCCAGACGCCGCCGATGGCGATGCCGAAGACGCCCTGGCCGCCCTGGAGCAGATCGATGACCTCGTCGGCCGAGCGGCACTCGTAGACGCTGGCGCCGTCGCTCATCAGCGTGATGCTGGCGAGGTCCTCGGTGCCGCGCTCGCGCAGGTGCTGCACCGCGGTGCGGATCTGCTGCAGCGAGACGCCCGCGTCGAGCAGGCGCTTGATGATCTTGAGCAGCAGCATGTCGCGGAAGCCGTACAGGCGCTGGGTGCCCGAGCCGGTGGCCGAGCGGACCGTGGGCTCGACCAGGCCGGTGCGGGCCCAGTAGTCAAGCTGGCGGTAGGTGATCCCGGCCGCCTTGCACGCGATCGGGCCGCGGAAGCCGGTGTCGTCCGAGACGGGCGCGACGTCGTCGTCGAAGAGCAGGCCCTGCGCGCCGGCGGCGTCGGCCGCCCGGGCGCGCTCGGCACCGTCGAGCTCCTCGCCGGGGATCTCGCCTGTCGCCACGTCGCCGCCTTCCTCGTGCGCACCCCGGTGGGCTGCGCAGCAGATGATGACCGACGTGGAACTACACCGTCGGTGTTCGACTCAAGGTAAGCCCGGCACCGGGCCGGGTCAACGAACCCGGGCCCGAAGGCGACCGCGTGTCGCGGCAGGCAGGTCGGTGGGCCCGCCCGTGACGACGTGCGTCAGCCGTCCTTCTCGAAGTCCTCGGGGGTGATCTCGTCGAGGAACTCGCGGAACTTCTCCACCTCGGCCTCCTCCTGGTCCGGGACCGGGACGGAGGACTCCTCGAGCACGTCGTCGGCGCAGACGATCTTGGTCCCGGTGCGCAGCGCGAGCGCGATGGAGTCCGAGGGGCGGGCGCCGACGTGCGCGCCGGAGCCGAAGACCAGCTCGGCGTAGAACACGTGGTCCTTCACCTCGGTGATGCGCACCTCGCTGAGCTCGTCGCCCAGGGCCGCGACGACGTCACGCATGAGGTCGTGCGTCAGCGGCCGCGGCGGGACGACGCCCTGCTGGGCGAAGGCGATGGCCGTGGCCTCGACCGCCCCGATCCAGATCGGCAGGTACCGCGAGCCGTCGACCTCCCGCAGCAGCACCAGGGGCTGGTTGGAGGGCATCTCCACCCGGACTCCGACCACATCGAGTTCACGCACGCGTTCAGCGTACCCGTCAGTCGCGGTGACGCAGACCCTGCTTGACCAGCGTGGTGTGCAGGCGCACCGACAGGGCCGCGAGGTTGCGGACGGTCTCCTCGGCGCCACCGGGGTCACGCTGGCGCTGCAGCGGCGACACGACCTGGTCGAACATGCCGATCTCGCGGTCGGCGCTCGCCCGGAAGGCGCGCAGGTGGCGCGGCTCGAGCCCGAACGCGGCCAGCTCGGCGACGCACCGGGCGACCACGAGGGCCGAGCCGTCGTAGGGGCTGGTGGGCGTGCGGCGCGTCACCAGGCCGTGCTGCTCCATCTCGTCGAGCATCTCCTCGCTGACGTCGGCCGCCCGGAGCAGCTCGGCCCGCGTCAGGCGCAGCTCGGTTCGGCTCTGGCGCAGCGAGTCGGCGGTCGGGTAGCCGTCGTCGGCGAGCACGACCCGGGGCACCCGGATGGCGTCGACCTCGTCGTCGGGCACCAGACCGCGGTCGAGGTCGTCCAGCTTCTGGCGGATCACCTTGAGCGGCAGGAACCGGTCGCGCTGCAGGCGCAGCACGTACTGCAGCCGGTCGAGGTCGCCGTGGGAGAACTTGCGGTAGCCCGACGGCGTGCGCTCGGGCTCCACGAGGCCCTCGGTCTCCAGGTAGCGGATCTTGGAGATCGTGATGTCGGAGAACTCGGCGCGCAGGTGACCCAGGACCTCCCCGATGGACATCCGCGCGCGCGACGGCTCCGGGGTGGTCACGAAGTCGCGGCTCCCGCGCTCGGGAAGTACACGAGGCGGTACTTGCCGATCTGCACCTCGTCGCGCCCGTTGAGCCGGACGTCGTCGATGCGGTCGCGGTTGACGTAGGTGCCGTTCAGGCTGCCCACGTCGGTGACGTGGTACCCGTCCTCACCGCGGCGGAAGACCGCGTGACGACGGCTGACGGTGACGTCGTCGAGGAAGATGTCGCTGTCGGGGTGACGTCCGGCCGACACCTCGTCGGTGTCGAGCAGGAAGCGCGAGCCCGCACTGGGGCCGCGCTGCACCAGTAGCAGGGCGCTTCCCGCCGGCAGCGCCTCGAGCGCCGCCGCGTCGTCCTGGCTCAACTCGCCGGCCTTGGACTCCTCGACCTGCGGGGCGAAGGAGATGGTCGAGGTGGTCTCGGCCGGCGTCTCGGGGGCGGCGCGACGCTGCTCGTCCTCGGGGTGGGGAGCCATGGACAGGGACCTCCTGGGAGACCGTGGGACGCCGCTGCGACCGGGCGGACGCCGACGGCGAGCGTGAAGTCGGGGATGAGTGTTGCTGGGTCGAAACCTACGCGGCCCCGCAAGAGCGGGTCAACCGGATCGGGAGAACGCTCAACCGCCGAGCGAGGCCTCGTACGCGGCGGCGTCCATCAGGTCGTCGAGCTGCTCGTCCGCGTCGACACGGACCTTGATCAGCCAGCCCTCGCCGTAGGGGTCGGAGTTGACCACCTCGGGGCTCGAGTCGAGGGCCTCGTTGCGACTGATCACCTGGCCGGACACCGGGGCGAACAGGTCGCTGACGGACTTGGTCGACTCCAGCTCGCCGATGACCGAGCCGGGCTCGACATCCTCGCCGGTCTCGGGCAGCTGCACGAAGACGATGTCGCCGAGCTGCTCCTGGGCGTAGTCGGTGATGCCCACGGTCGCGGTGTCGCCGTCGATCCGGACCCACTCGTGCTCGGGGCTGTACTTCAGGTCGTCGGGATACACCGGTGTCTCCTCGGGAAGGTGGGGGTGGCGGTCGCTCGGACGCGTCTTACGGCGTCTGAGAGTACTGGGGGTCGCGGCGCTCGGCCAGGGCGGTGATCGCGATGCGGTCGCGCTCGTCGACCTGCACCGAGCCGCCGAGCGTCTCGACCTGGTCGGCCAGGCCGCCGCGGAAGATCACGGCCTCGCGCAGGGTCGCGGCCGAGCCGATGGCCTCGATGACGAACGGCCGGGTGAGCTCGCGGCCGTCGACGCGCACCTGACCGTCGACGTCGACGAAGTAGGTCTGCGCGACGACGCGGCTGACGCCGTTGACCTGGATCGCCTCGGCACCGGCGTCGCGGAGCTCCTCGACGGCGTTGAGCAGGGTGGACGCCGACACGGCGCCGTCGTCGTCCTCGATCTCGACGACCACGCCCTGGCCCTCGACGGGCACGGTGCCGGCGAGGATGCCGAGGGTGGTGGCCGCGGCCTGGGACTCCGCCTCGGCGGCCTGCTGGCTCTCGCCGCTGGACCGCAGCCGGTTGCGGGTGGCGGTCAGCTCGCGCAACTGCTCGTCGGTGCGCTCGTTGGCGGCGTCGAGCGAGTCGAGCAGCTGGACGAGGTCGCCGCGCCGGGCCGTCGAGTAGCTGTCGTCGTCGCTGGCCGAGCGCACCTGCACCACGGCGCCGAAGCCGAGCACGGCGAGCAGCACGCCGACCGTCACCTGCGAGCGCGACGGGGTGCCGAGGAGCGCGCTGCGCAGGCGGTCGCGGGGACCGCGGTCGGGGGCGTCAGGCATGGAACACGTGCCTGCGGATGGCGGCGACGTTGGTGAAGATCCGGATCCCGAGGACGACGATGACTCCGGTCGAGAGCTGGCTGCCCACGCCGAGCTGGTCGCCCAGCCACACGATGAGGGCGGCGATCAGCACGTTGGACACGAACGAGACCACGAAGACCTTGTCGTCGAAGCGTCCGTCGAGGTAGGCGCGCAGCGCGCCGAAGACGGCGTCGAGGGCGGCCACGACGGCGATCGGCAGGTACGGCTGCAGCGCGCCCGGCACGGTGGGCTCGAGGAAGAGGCCGAGCGCGACCCCGACCACCAGGCCGACGACCGCGATCATGCGCCGTCACCCAGACGGGTGGCGTAGCGCAGCGCGAGCCGCTGGGTCGGCGCCGCGGGCAGATCGAGGTCGTCCGACGTGCTGGTGTCGAAGCGGACGCCGTAGTTGTTCTGCAGCGAGGTCCAGGCCTGGCCCGAGGGCGTGTCGAGGAAGCGCGACTCGAGCGTGCGCGGGTCGCCGGTGGCGCGCACGACGTAGGGCGGGCTGAGCGAGCGGTAGTTGACGGTGATGGCCTCGCCCGCGGTGCGGATGGAGGTGAGCGTGGTCAGCCGGTTGCCGTTGATGCTGATCGCCTCGGCCCCGGCGAGCCACAGCCCGTTGACGAGGAGCTGGAGGTCGCGGTCGAGCACGCGGCCGCGGGGCTCCTCCTCGACGTCCTCGGCGTTGTCGACGACGACCCGCACCCCGGGGCCGCTGACCGCGACCTGGCCGGTGACGCGGCGCAGGGCCGCGACGCGGGTGACGCCGGCGGTGTCGGGCTGGTCGGCCGCGAGCACGCGGACCTGGTCCTGCAGCGCGGCGCCGCGCTCGCGCTTGTCGTCGAGGAAGCCCTGCTGCTCGCCGATCTCGGCGACGAGCCGCTCGCGCTCGCTCTGCGCGGCCGGACGCTCGGCGCGGGTCTGCACGGCCGAGATCGCGACCAGCGCTGCGAAGACCGCGATGACCGCCACCGCGGCGACCGACGAGCGGACGGTGCGCGGGCGGCCGCCGGCGGCCGAGACGGTGGCGTAGTCGTCGTCGACGGCGTGCGCGACCAGCTCGTCGTACATCGACAGCGACTCCCAGCCGTGATGCCCGTCGACGTCGTCGTGCTCGTGGGCGTCGCGGTGCTGGTCGGTGTCGCGGCGCTCGTCGGCACCGGGGTGCTCGCGCACGGGCGACGTCACGGCTCGGCCCGCGTGGCGGCGCTCGGGGTGACGGGCGGCACGGTGGCCAGCAGCTTGCGCACCTGCCAGGCGTACAGCAGACCGGCCCACCAGTACAAGGACACGCCCCAGACGGTGAAGGCCCAGCCGAAGACGTTGGCGAGGTCGGCGACGGTGCCGGTGTCGTCACCGAGCAGCAGCAGCGGGAACGCGTACAGCAGGCTCGCCGTGGCGGCCTTGCCCAGGAAGTGCACCGGCAACGAGCTGTACCCGCGGGTGCGCAGGAACGGGATCAGGCCGAACAGCAGGACGTCGCGCAGCGGCAGCACGATCGCCAGCCACCACGGGATGATGTCGCGCAGCCCGAGGCCGATCACCACGGCCAGGATGTAGAGCCGGTCGGCGACGGGGTCGAGGATCGCGCCGACCTTCGAGGTCTGGTTCAGCCGTCGCGCCAGCAGCCCGTCGAGGTAGTCGGTGAAGCCCGACACCATGAGCACGACGAGCGCCCAGACGTCGGCCTCGGGGCCCAGCACGAGCCACAGGAAGAGCGGGACGCCGAGGAGCCGCACGAAGCTGAGCAGGTTGGGCACGGTGATCACGCGCTCGACGTGGGAGTCGTCGGGTGCGGCGGTCACGACAGGCCTTCCTGAGCACGTGGGACGGGGCCGGGGCGGCGCCGCGAGGACCCGATCAGGCTACCGGTCGTGCCACCCCTGCTGCGGTTGCACACCCCCGACCCCTGCGAGAGTGTGAGGTGACGACATCCTGCGCGCCCCCGTGGCGTGCTCACGACGGACGGAGAGCTTCAGTGGCCGAGTACACCTTGCCCGATCTTCCCTACGACTTCGGGGCCCTCGAGCCCCACATCTCGGGCCGGATCATGGAGCTTCACCACTCCAAGCACCACGCGACCTACGTCGGTGGCGCCAACACCGCGCTCGAGCAGATGGCCGAGGCGCGCTCGTCGGGCTCGCTCGGCACCGTGAACCTGCTGGAGAAGAACCTCGCGTTCAACCTCGGCGGTCACATCAACCACTCGGTGTTCTGGAAGAACCTCTCGCCGGACGGCGGCGACAAGCCGACCGGTGAGCTGGCGGCCGCGATCGACGAGCACTTCGGCTCGTTCGACGCCTTCCAGGCGCACTTCACCGCGAACGCCACCGGCATCCAGGGCTCGGGCTGGTCCATGCTCGCCTGGGACTCGGTGGGCCAGCGCCTCGTCATCGTCCAGCTCTTCGACCAGCAGGCCAACGTGCCGATCAGCCTGCAGCCGGTCGTCGTGCTCGACATGTGGGAGCACGCGTTCTACCTGGACTACCAGAACGTGAAGCCCGACTACGTCAAGGCGTGGTGGAACATCGTGAACTGGGCCGACGCCCAGGAGCGCTTCGAGCGCGCGCGGAGCAACAACCTCGTCTTCTGACGACCGGCGTCGACACCAGGACCCGTCCGCCCCTTGGGGTGGGCGGGTCCTGTCGTGGGTGGGGGTGTCCGTCGCTGCTCCTCCCCCGCTGTCGGCTGCCGGTGCCTGGCGGGGGTGGGAGGAATCGGCGTATGACCGGGTGGGGTGGTCATATGCCGATTCTTCCGTGCCCGCCGCGCCCTCTGCTCGCCGATCGGAAGGCGCGACGATGTGGGGGTGTGTCCGTCGCTGCTTCTCCCCCGCTGTCGGCTGCCGGTGCCTGGCTGGGGTGGGAGGAATCGGCGTATGACCTGGTGGGGTGGTCATAGGCCGATTCTTCGGCGCTCGCCGCGCTCTCTGCTGGCCGCTCGGAAGGCGCGGCGAGGTGGGGGCGCGTCCGTCGCTGCTTCTCTTCCGCTGTCGGCTGCCGGTGTCGGGCTGGGGTGGGAGGAATCGGCGTATGCCCTGGTGGGGTGGTCGTATGCCGATTCTCGGGTGCCCGCCCGCAGCTGCCGTTGCTCGGCCGGGGTGTGAGGAATCGGCGTATGACCCGGTGGGGTGGTCATACGCCGATTCCTCGGTGCCCCGGGACCAGCCCGCGATCAACCCCGGTTGCTGGGCCGTCCCTCGTGCTGGGCGAGGCCCGCGAGGTAGGCGTTGTACTCCTCCAGCGCCTTGTCGCCGTCGGCCTCGGAGCGGTCGTGGCGCTGGGCCTCGCGCCGGTCGGTGCGGATCCACTGCACGAACAGCGCACCCATGACGAGGACGAGCGGCACCTCGCCCATCGCCCAGGCGATGCCGCCGCCGAGGTACTGGTCGTCCAGCAGGCTGGTCTGGTACGGACGCTGGAGCAGGGTCCAGTAGGACGCCCCCATCACCGTGGACGACGACATCACCGCGATCGAGAAGAACGCGTGGAACGGGATCGTCACCAGCAGCATCCCGAACCGGATCAGGGGCTGCAGCCGTCGCGGTGACGGGTCGACGCCGATGATCACGTAGTAGTAGAGGCTGCCGACGGCCAGGAAGTGGATCTCCATCGCCGCGTGGCCGAGGTGGCTGGCCATCAGCACGTCGAACAGACCGGTGAAGTACAGGCCGTAGAGGCTGCCGATGAACAGCGCCATCGCGACCAGCGGGTGCGTGAGCACCGAGACGACGCGCGAGTTCAGCACCGAGACGAGCATCTGCCGCGGACCCACCTCGCCGCGCAGCCGGGGCCCGGGCAGGGTGCGCAGAGCGAGGGTCACGGGCGCGCCGAGCACCAGGAAGATGGGCGCCACCATCGACAGCATCATGTGCGAGACCATGTGCGCGCTGAACAGCACGTGCGCGTAGAGGCCGAGCCCGCCGAAGGTCGCCCAGGCGATGATGACCAGGCCGAGGAACCACGACACGGTCCGGCCGGTGGCCCAGCGGTCGCCGCGGCGACGCATGACCATCAGGCCCTTGACGTACAGCGCGGCCGCGAGGCCCACCACCAGCAGACCGAGGCCGTTGGGCGACCAGCCGAGGAGCAGGCGGCCGAGGTCGGGGGCGGGCGGAAGGCTGACGCCGACGAGCTGCTCGATCGGGTCCTGGTACAGCGTGTCGGGCACCGGCGTGGGCGTGCGGGACAGTGCCACGGCCAGCGCGACGGTGCCGGTCATCACGACGAGCTCGACGGCCGCGACCCGCAGGAACGCGAGGGTGGCGGTGCGGCGGGCGACGCCGTCGTCGGGGTCGAGGTCGACGAGCCCGGGCACGGTCCGGCGACGGTGCACCCAGCCGAACGCGGCCAGCGCCGCGATCGCGACCACCTTGGCGAGTACGAGCCGTCCGTACCCGCTGGTGAAGACCGGGCCGATGGAGCCGAGCCGCACGCCCGCGTTGACGACGCCGGAGATGCCGAGCGCCACGACGGCCCACAGGGCGAGGGTGGAGAACCGCGGCACGGCGGCGACGAGCCGGCGGCTGCCGCGGAGCGCGACGAGCCCGAGGCCGGCCAGGCCGCCCACCCACAGGGCGGCGGCGACCACGTGGACGAGCAGGCTCGCGATCGCGAGGTCGTGCGAGCCGCCGCCGGCGGAGTGGCCGGTGAGGGCCTGCGGCGCGAAACCGGCCAGCGCGAGGCCCAGCAGCGCCGCCGCCGGCCGCACGCCGACCGTCCAGCGGGTCCCGGTCGCGACCAGCAGAGCGATGACGACCTGCGCCAGGATCGCCTTGCCGAGGTCGGTCTCGGTGAACAGCTGCGAGGCCAGCGTGCCGGAGAAGGCGCCGGGCAGCGGGCGGGCGAAGACGTCGGACACGGTGAACCAGAACAGCGCGAAGGCCGCCGCGGCCCAGACCCACGCCGCGCGCGACGCGACGGCCAGGGCCCGTGCGGCGAGCCCCTGGAGCCGGTCGCCGGTCGAGGGCAGGAGGAACACCGCGCACAGCAGCATGCCGACCGCGACGATCCCCGCGAGGTCGGCCAGCGACTTGGTGAGCGGCAGGCCCCAGCCGGTGAACCGGCCGGGATCGGGGATGCCCTCGGGAGCAGCGACCGGCGCCCCTCCGCCGAGGGTCAGCGCGACGACGAGCACCGCGACCGCCGCGAGGACGGCGCCGGCGGCCCAGACCACGACGGACGCCTGGCTCACGCCCACCGGGGTGGGCGGCACGGCCTCGTCCTGCCGGGCGCGGGTGGTGGTGTCAGCCACGGGATCTCCTCAGGGGCCAGAGCAGCAGGCCGGCGGCGGCGACGAGACCGCCCGCGCCCCACATCAGGTGCTCACGGTGACGGTGCACGAACGACGCGGGCTCGGGGTCCTCGGCCGCCTGGGTGACGGGACGACCCGCGGTCACCGCGTAGTGCAGCGTGCCGCTGATCGGGTGGCCGTCGGCCGACACGACGCGGTAGGCCAGCCGGTAGCGCCCGGCCTGGCCCGACGCGCGCACCTGGTGCGACACGGTCCCGTCGACGACCTCGGCCTCGCCGGACGTCAGCTCGGTGCCGTCGGGCGACTCCACGACCAGGTAGGCCGGGCTCGACACGGGCTCGTTGAACGTGAGCGAGACCTCGGACGGCTCCGCGGCCATCGTCGCTCCGTCCACGGGGTCGCTCGAGACGAGCACCGCATGGGCGCCCGCGGGCGCCGCTCCCCCGACGACGGTGAGCGCGCAGAGCGCCACCGCCGCCAGGAGGGCGGCGACCCTGGAGCGGGTGGAGTTCGTCATGACTTCCAGTCTCACACCCGGTCCGAGGGGGTGCCGTTCCGGCGTCCCGCCAGGGCGACCCCGAGGGCCACCAGTCCGAGCAGCAGACCCACCGGTCCCGCCCACAGGGCGATCGTGGCGGGGGTGCCGAGGGCGACGCCCGTCGTCTCCGAGGCCACCGGCTCGGTGTCGGCGCTCGAGGCGCCGTGGGCGCCGTGGGCCGCGCCGCCGGTGCCGTCGGCCGTGACCGCCAGGACCGGGGCGGGGTACTCCGGCTCCGCGCCGGACTCCGGCGTGGGCTGCGACCAGTCGCTGACCTCGCCGTCGGAGTAGGTCTGGCGGACGGGCAGCTCGAGGTCGGTGGCCTCGTCGGGCAGCGGGCCGACCGAGAGGGCGAGCTCGCCGAACTCGCCGACCGGGATCCCGCCGCCGTCGTCGGCGGTCCAGGTGATGGACCCGACCGCCTTGCTGAGGCGCAGGTCACCCACCTCGACCGGCTCGGGGAACGTCCGCTCGGTGGTCCTGGCGGTCCAGCCGGGGGTGGCGAGGGTGCGCACCGAGGCGAAGGGCGCGTCCTCGGGGAGCGTGACCGTGACGGACGTCGTGGTGGCGGTGTCGGACTCGTTGGGGACGCGCAGCACGAGCTTGGCGTAGCCGCCGGGGGCGGCGTCGGGCGAGCTGACCGTGACGTGGGCGGCGGCGGGCAGGGTCGTCGCGGCGAGAACGCCCACGGCGAGGGCCCAGGCGCAGAGCGCGCGTCGGGGCAGGGAGGGACGGTTCATGGGGAGGTCTCCTGGGCAGGGCGCAGCCCGGTGGCGCGCCGAGGTGTCGGTGGGCTTCGTCAGCGAGCCGGGAGAGGAGGCCCGCGCAACCGCCTGCGCGTGACCCCGCGCAGCCGGAGCGGCACCCAGGAGCCCGTGACGACGCGCGAGTGGTCCGCCTGGTCGACCGGGACCCGGGCCGACAGCAGGACGTCGACGCGTCGCAGCCCGAGGACGTCGACGAGCGACCACAGCACCGACTCGCCCCAGCAGAGGACGGCCGTGGTGACCGCGGTGGCGACGACGTGCCAGGTGAGCATCGCCGCCGTGGACCCGTCCGCGCCCATCGTCTGCGAGGACAGCGAGCACGTGAGGTGTACCACGGCCTGAAGCGCGACGAGGAGGCCCAGCACGGTGCGCGCGGTCCATCGCTGGGCCGCGAGGAGCATCGACAGCATCGCCGCACCGGTCGAGACGAGACCGAGCACGAGCACGGACGGCACCGCTCCCCCGCCGGCCACGTGCCCGCCGACGGCCACCAGGACCGCTGCGACGGCGGGGACCGCGGCTCGCAGCAGCCGGACGGCGCCGCGCGCGGGCGTCGTCGACGGGTGCGCCTGGGCCGGTGAGCTCACGGCAGCCACGATATCGGCGGGGTCGGACCGGCCCGGCCCCGGGACCGGCACGCCGGCGGACCCGCGGGCCCGAAGATTGTCTGACAATCGGGTTGATCGCGCCGCGCGCGACCTCTAGCGTGGCCCGCATGACGACGACGACGCAGCAGCCCGTGTCCTCCCACGACTACGTCGCCCTCGACGAGCGGTGGAGCACGCACAACTACCACCCGCTGCCCGTGGTGATCGCCGAGGCCGAGGGCGCCTGGGTCACCGACGTGGAGGGCCACCGCTACCTCGACTTCCTGTCGGGCTACTCCGCCCTGAACTTCGGGCACCGGCACCCCGCGCTGGTCGCGGCCGCGGTCGAGCAGCTCGGCCGCGTGACGCTCACGTCCCGCGCCTTCCACCACGACCAGTTCGGCCTGTTCTGCGAGGAGCTCGCCGGGCTGACCGGCACCGAGCTCGTGCTGACGATGAACTCGGGCGCCGAGGCCGTCGAGTCGGCCATCAAGGTCGCCCGCAAGTGGGCGTACCGCGTCAAGGGCGTGCCGACCGGCCAGGCCGAGATCGTCGTCGCCGCCTCCAACTTCCACGGCCGCACCACCACGATCGTGTCGTTCTCGGACGACCAGGTGGCCCGCGAGGACTACGGCCCGTTCACGCCCGGCTTCGTCCAGGTGCCCTACGGCGACGCCGACGCGCTCGCCGCCGCCGTCAACGAGAACACCGCCGCCGTCCTGCTCGAGCCGATCCAGGGCGAGGCCGGGGTCGTCACGCCGCCCGCGGGCTACTTCGCCGCCGCGCGCCGCATCACCGAGGAGGCCGGCGCGCTGCTGATCGCCGACGAGATCCAGTCCGGCCTGGCCCGTACCGGCGACCTCCTCGCGCTCGACCACGAGGGCGTCCGGGCCGACCTCTACACCCTCGGCAAGGCGCTCGGCGGAGGCATCGTGCCGCTGTCGGCGGTGGTCGGGCGGGCCGACGTGCTCGGCGTCCTGCAGCCCGGCCAGCACGGCTCGACCTTCGGCGGCAACCCGCTGGCCTGCGCGGTCGGCCGCGCCGTGGTCGGCCTGCTGCGCACCGGGGAGTTCCAGGAGCGCTCGCGCGACCTCGGCGGCTACCTGCACGGCCGGCTGGGCGAGCTCGTGGGCCACGGCGTCACGACGGTCCGTGGCCGCGGGCTGTGGGCGGGCGTCGACCTCGACGACGACGGCATTGCCGGCCGCGCGGCGTCCGAGGCCCTCGCGGGGCTGGGCGTCCTGTGCAAGGAGACGCACGGCAACACCCTGCGGATGGCGCCGCCGCTGACCATCTCGCGCGACGAGCTCGACCTCGGTGTTGACGCCCTCGCCAAGGTGCTCGCCGGCTAGCTCCACGGCGTCGTGGTGCCGCAGTCACGGCACCATGACCACGGTCACACCACCCAGTCGAGCCATTTCGCCTGAACGCCTTCACCTCGTCAATTTGTAGTACACACTCGACCTGACGGACGAAGTGCTGAGGTCGAGAGGGCCGATCGATCATGACGGTGGCGAGCAGCCTGCTGGGCAGGGCACTGGGGGCGGACGTCCCCACCCCGGCCGAGGTCCGCGCGAAGGCGCGTGCCGAGGCCCAGGCCGCGGCGAAGGCCAAGGCGGAGGCGGCCGCGAAGGCGCGTGCCGAGGCCCGGGCCAAGGCGAAGGCCGAGGCCGAGGCGCGGGCGAAGGCGCGTGCCGAGGCGGCCGCCAAGGCCAGGGCTGAGGCCAAGGCGAAGGCGGAGGCGGCAGCCAAGGCCAAGGCGGACGCCGCGAAGGCGAAGGCCGACGCCGCCAAGGCCAAGGCCGACGCGGCCGCGAAGGCGAAGGCGGACGCCGCGCAGGCCAAGGCCGACGCGGCGGCGAAGGTCAAGGCGGACGCCGAGGCGAAGGCCAGGGCGGAGGCGGACGCGGCGGCCAAGGCGAAGGCCGACGCCGAGGCGGCCAAGCAGGCGGCGGCCGGCCCGGTGCCGCTGACCTCGTGGGACCGCCACGTGATCCACCGCTTCAGCTGGGGCTACACCCCCGCGCTCGCGGCCGAGGTCTCGGCGGCCGGAGGCGCCGCGGGCTGGTTCAACCGGCAGCTCGCCCACACCTCGGTCGCCGACCCCGCCGTCGACGCGATGATCAGCGACGGCTGGTACCCCTGGATGAACAAGTCGGCCGAGGACCAGTACGTCGACAACAAGGCGGGCCGCCGCTACACCTGGCAGAACGGCATGGACCTCAGCCGGCTGGCCCTGGCGCGCAAGGTCGTCGCCCGGCGCCAGGTGTTCGAGCTGATGGCCGACTTCTGGTCCAACCACCTCTACATCCCCGCGGGCGAGGACCGCTCCGGCCCGCACCGGATGTCCTACGAGGACCTCGTCCGCAAGCACGCGCTGGGCCGGTTCTCGGACCTGCTCGTCGAGGCGACCGTGCACCCGTCGATGACGGGCTTCCTCACCAACTACCAGAACACCGCGAAGGGCTTCAACGAGAATCTCGCGCGCGAGCTGCTCGAGCTGCACACCGTCGGACGAGCATCGGGATTCACCGAGGACGACGTCAAGGACTCGGCGAAGATCCTCACCGGCTACAAGGTCGACGTGTTCGGCACGTTCGCGGCGTCGTACAACCCGGCCGACCACTACGTCGGCCCGGTCAAGGTGCTCGGGTTCAGCGACGCCAACGCGAGCGCCGACGGGCGTGCGACCGTCGAGCGCTACCTGCGCTACCTCGCGCTGCACCCGTCCACGGCCACCCGCATCGCCCGCAAGCTCTGCGTGCGGTTCGTCTCCGACGACCCGTCGGCGTCGATCGTCTCGGCCGTCCGCTCGGCCTACCTCACCTCGGGCAGCGACACCAAGGCGTGCCTCGGCGCGCTGGTGGCCCACCCCGACTTCGGTGCGAGCCGCGGCACCAAGGTCCGCACGCCGGTCGAGGACGTGGTCGCGACGGTGCGCGCCACCGGCGTCACGCTGCGCAAGCCGACCGACGAGGCCAAGAGCTTCATGACGCAGATGGGCTGGATGGCCGAGGGGATCGGGTACAGGCCGTACACCTGGCCCCGTCCGGACGGCCCGCCGGAGACGGCGGACGCCTGGACCGGACCGTCGCGGATGCTGCGCACGTGGCAGAACCGGTACTCCGTGCCGGCCGGCTGGGCGGGCTCGACCGACGTCACCTACGACGACCGGTCCACGTTCCTGCCCACCACCTACCCGTGCCGCCTCGACGCGCTCATCACCCACGTCGGCACCACGATGACCGGCGTCACGCCGACCGCGGCGCAGGTGACCCTCGTCCTCAAGCTGCTCGGCCGCCCCGCGACCGACACCTTCGCGAACGTCGGCGCCATCAGCGACTGGTGGCTGCTGCAGGTGCGCGGCACCCTCCTGAACCTCCCCGACCAGCTGCTGCGCTGAGAGGCAGACCCCATGGACACGATCGACACCCTCACCCCGTGCGGCGACGCCTGCGGCGACTACACGATGTCGCGGCGCTCGCTGCTGCGGAACGCGGCCATCGCGGGCGCGGCCGGCGCCGTCACGAGCGTCTTCGGCGACGCCGTCACCCAGACGGTGTTCGGCGCGACCACCGGCCCGCAGAAGGTCCTGGTGCTGCTGTCGCTCCGCGGCGGTGCGGACGGGCTGTCGATGGTGGTCCCCCATGCCGAAGCCGCCTACTACACGGCCCGCCCGAACACCGCGGTCGCGAAGAGCAGCCTGATCGCGCAGGACGACCGCTTCGGCCTGCACCCGGCGTTCGCGCCGCTGCAGTCGATGTGGACCTCGGGGAGGATGGCCGCGATCCAGGCCGTCGGGCTGCCCGCGCCCAACCGCAGCCACTTCGAGGCGATGGAGCTGATCGAGGACGCCGACCCGACCTCGAGCGCCCGGATCGGCTGGCTGAACCGGATGATCGGCTCGCTCGCCGGGTCGGACCCCTTCGAGGGCATGTACCTCGGCGGCACCCAGGTGCCGACGTCGCTGTACGGCCCTGACACGGCCGTGGCGGCCAACGACCTCGCCTCGCTCGACCTGCCGTTCGGCAACGAGGTCGCCAAGCGCGCCGTGCTGGCGCAGGGCCTCACCGACGCCTACGCCGCCCGCAGCGACGTGCTCGGACGGGCGGGCGCGACCGCCGTCAGCGTCGCCGACCGCAGCACCAACGTCCGCGCCCTCGGCTCGAGCAGGCCCCAGAACGGCGCCGCCTACACCGGCGACGCGCTCGGCAAGTCGCTCGGCCAGGCCGCGGCGGTCATCCGCGCGGGGGTCGGCGCCCGCGCCATCACCGTGGACTACGGCAGCTGGGACCACCATGAAGGAGTCCAGTACCGCGTGAGCTCGATGATCACGGGCCTCGCCAAGAACCTCGCGGCGTTCTTCACCGACCTCGGCGCCGCCGGCGACGACGTCACCGTCGTCACCCTCTCGGAGTTCGGCCGCCGCCTCGCCCAGAACGGCTCCTACGGCCTCGACCACGGCTACGGCAACGCGGTGCTCGCCCTCGGCGGCGGGGTCAAGGGCGGCCAGTACTACGGCCGCTGGCCCTCCCTCACCTCCGGCGGCAAGCCCGTCGACGACCTCGCCGTCACCACCGACTTCCGCCACGTCCTCGGCGAGGTCCTCGACCGCCGCTTCCCCGACGTCAGCCTCTCCTCGGTCTTCCCGGGGTCCGGGTACGCGTCCTCGGGGCGGTTGGGGTTCATGGCGTAGGTGGTCCCGGCGCTGTCGCCCGCCCTCGGTGGTCGGGGGTCGTCCCGACCGGATCGTCCCCGGCCTCGGGCGGGGTGAAGGGCGCAGCGAGGACGGCGGCGCCTGCGGATCGTGGTCGGGTGCGGCTCGCCGTCACCGGTGTCCCGGTCTGCGAGACGAACGGGCACGAGGGTGCCACTGACCGTGGCGGACGGGGGCCTCACCCGGCGAGCTCTCCACGTGGAGCACCTGTTCGCCACGGTGAGCAGCCAGGCCGAGGCGGTCCGCCCCCGCACCGCCACCCGGACTGAGCCGAGCAGCAATGTCGGCATTCCCGCACCCCTCCCCCATCTGTACGACAAACTCCTCCTGTCGTAGGAGAAGAGGACCCCCATGAGCTCGCAGCTCGCCACCCGAGCCGGCGCCCCGGCAGCCCCGGTCGCAGCCGCCGTCGCAGCCGCGCCGACGCTGTCGTCGCTGGACCGGCACGTCGTCAACCGGTTCAGCTACGGGTACAGCCGCGACCTGGCCCGCCAGGTGGCGGCGGCCGGTGGGGGACGGGCGTGGTTCCTGAAGCAGCTGTCGCCCGGCTCGATCCCCGACCCGGCCGTCGCGGCGATGGTCTCGCAGCGCTGGTTCCCGGTGCTGCACAAGAGCCCGAGCGCGCAGTGGAAGGACCACCTGAGCGGACGGCGCAAGACGTGGGAGGCCGGGTGGGACCTGTCCCGGCTGAGCCTCGCGCGCAAGGTCGTCAGCAACCGCCAGGTGCACGAGGTGATGGCGGAGTTCTGGTTGAACCACCTCTACGTCCCCTCCGGCGAGGACCGCTCGAGCGTCCACCGCTACGCCTACGAGGACCTCGTCCGGCGCCACGCGCTCGGCCGGTTCTCCGACCTGCTCGCCGCCGCCGTCGTGCACCCGGCGATGACGGGCTTCCTGGCCAACGACGAGAACCACCGCGGGGCGCTCAACGAGAACCTCGCCCGTGAGCTGCTCGAGCTGCACACCGTCGGGGTCGGCGCCCGGTACGGCGAGGCCGGTGTCCAGGCGTCCGCCCGGCTGCTCACCGGGTACACGCTCGACGACTTCAGGACGTGGCGGGCCGGGTACGACCCGCGGCGGCACCACGTCGGCGCGGTGCGGGTGCTCGGTCGCACGTTCCCCAACGCCGGGGCCGACGGCCGCGCCACCACCCAGGCCTACCTCCGCTTCCTGGCCATGCACGACCGCACCGCCGCACGGATCGCCCGCAAGCTCTGCGTGCACTTCGTGTCCGACCAGCCCTCGGCGCGCATCGTCGCCGCCGTGAAGGCCGCCTACCTGCGGTCGGGGTCGGACGTCCGGACCACCCTGCGCGCGCTCGTGGCCCACCCCGACTTCGCCGCGTCGCGCGGCGCCAAGACCCGCACCCCGATCGAGGACGTGGTGGCGACCGCACGCGCCGTCGGGGCCGTGCCCACGCGTCCCACCGCCGCCGAGGACTCCACCTTCGTCAGCCACCTCGGCTGGATGGCCGAGGACATCGGCTACCGGCCCTACACCTGGCCGCGACCGGACGGTCCGCCCGACACGGCCGCCGCGTGGACCAGCGCGTCACGGATGCTCCGCACCTGGGAGCTCCGGTTCGCGCTGCCCGCCGGCTGGTGGCAGAGCAAGAACGTCCGCTACGCCCCGCGAGCGTCGTTCCTGCCGACCGCCTGGCCGCGCCGCGTCGACGAGGTGGTCAGCCACGTCGGGCTCCAGATGGTGGGCGTCAGGCCGTCGCCGGCGGCCGTCCAGGCGGCCTGTCGACTGCTCGACAAGGCCCCGTCGGACCGGATCGCCCGGGCCGCCGACGTCAGCGAGTGGGACATGGTCCGCATCCGCGGCGTCCTGCTCAACGCCCCCGAGAACCTGATGCGCTGAGGACCCACGATGACCACCACCCACCTCGAGACCGACGACTGCGGCGCCTGCGGCGACTACGGGAGCAGCCGTCGCTCGCTGCTGAAGAAGGCCGCCGTCGTCGGCGCGGCGGGCGCCGTCACCAGCGTGCTGGGCGACGCGGTGACCCAGACCGTCTTCGGCGCCACGGGCGGACGCCAGCCGGTGCTGCTCCTGCTGTCGCTGCGGGGCGGTGCCGACGGCTTGTCGATGGTCGTGCCGCACGCCAGCCCCGCCTACGCCCGGCACCGCCCCGACCTCGCCGTCAAGCGCTCCTCGCTGCTCCAGGCCGACGCCACGTTCGGCCTGCACCCCGGGTTCAAGGCGCTCGAGCCCATGTGGCGCAACGGCCGGTTCGCCGCGATCCAGGCCGTCGGCATGAAGGTGCCCAACCGCAGCCACTTCGAGGCGATGGAGCTGATCGAGGACGCCGACCCCACGTCCAGCGCCCGGGTCGGCTGGATCAACCGGATGATCGGCTCCCTGGCCGGCGCCGACCCGTTCCAGGCGATGCACCTCGGTGGCAGCCAGACGCCCACGTCGCTGTACGGGTCGCAGCCCACCGTCGCGACGACCGACCTCGAGGCGCTCGACCTGCCGTTCGGCGAGGACGCGGGCCTGCGCCGGACGCTGCACGCCGGGCTGGCACAGATGTACGCCGGCCGGAGCACGCCCGTGGGACGCGCCGGCACCGCGGCCATCCGCGTCGCCGACCGTGCACGGTCGGCCGGGTCCGCCGCGACCGCCAAGCCCGCCCACGGCGCCCGCTACGCCGACGACGACCTCGGTCGCTCCCTCGCCCGCGCCGCGGGAGTCGTCCGCGCCGGCATCGGCGCCCGGGCGATCAGCATCGACCACGGGTCCTGGGACCACCACGAGGGCCTCCCCTGGCGGATGACCTCGATGATCACGAACCTCGCCGACAACCTGGCGGCCTTCTTCACCGACCTCGGCTCGAGCGGCGACCTCGTCACGGTGGTGACGCTGTCGGAGTTCGGTCGACGGCTGGCCCAGAACGGCTCGTACGGGCTCGACCACGGCTACGGCAACTGCGTGCTGGCGCTCGGCGCCGGCGTCAGGGGCGGACGCTACTACGGCCGGATGCCGTCCCTCGGGACGGCGGCACGGCCGGCCGACGACCTGCTCGTCACCACCGACTACCGGCACGTCCTCGGCGAGGTGCTCGACCGACGCTTCCCGGGCGTCAAGATCTCCAGCGTCTTCCCCGGCTCGGGCTACAGCACCGCCCGGCGGGTCGGCTTCATGGCCTGACCCCGCGTACGTTCGCGGGATGGTCCAGTCCGTCGAGCTGCTGCTGGACGCCGTCACCGAGGCGGCGCTGCGCGGGCAGTGGGACGCGCTCGCGGCGGCGGGGCTGCCGTCCCAGGCCTCGCACACCGGCGCGTCCAACCGTCCGCACGTGACGCTCGACGCGCGCGACGAGGTGGTTCCCGACGCGGAGACCCGGCTCGCGGGCGTCGCGTCCGTCCTGCCGGTGGGGGTCGTGGTCGGGTCGCCGACGGTCTTCGGCCGGCTCGGGACGCGCAGCGGGCTGATCCTCGTCCGCTCGGTGGTGGTCGACGCGACGCTGCTCGCGCTGCACGCCGCCGTCCACGACGCGGTCGGCCCGGGCGGGTCGCCCACCTCGGCGCCCGGCCGTTGGACGCCGCACGTCACGCTCGCGCGGCGGATGGACGCCGACCAGGTGGCCGGTGCCCTGCGCGTCCTCGACGGCGCGGACGACCTCGTCGGCGAGGCGACGGTGCTGCGGCGCTGGGACGGCGAGGCCAGGAGGGAGTGGGTCGTCGGCGGCTGAAGCGGGGGTCGTGGCAGAGTCGACGACCGTGCGCCACAGTCATCTCAGCCATCTCGAGTGCTCGGTCACCGGGACCACCTACGACGCGGACGTCGTCCAGGGCCTCAGCGTGGCCGGCGCCCCGCTGCTCGCCCGCTACGACCTCGACACGGTGCGCGCCGAGCTGCCGCGCGACGCGATCGCGGGCCGTCCGGCGTCGATGTGGCGCTACCACGAGCTGCTGCCGGTGCGAGACCCCGCGCACGTCACCACGCTCGGCGAGGGCTGGACGCCGGTGCTCCCCCTGCCCGCCCACGGGGCCGCGATGGGCGTGCCGAACCTGCTGGTCAAGGACGAGGGCGCGCTGCCGACGGGCTCGTTCAAGGCCCGCGGCGCGGCGGTCGGGGTGTCCCGGGCGCGCGAGCTCGGCGTCGCCGGATTCGCGATGCCCACCAACGGCAACGCGGGCGCGGCCTGGGCGATGTACGCGGCGCGTGCGGGCCTGCCGTCGCTGATCGGCATGCCCGTCGGCGCGCCGGAGATCTGCCGGCGCGAGTGCGTGGCCGCCGGGGCCGAGCTGGTGCTCGTGGACGGGCTCATCCAGCACGCGGGCGCGCTGGTCAAGGACGCCGTCACCCGTCGCCCGGGCTGGCAGGAGGTCTCGACCCTCAAGGAGCCCTACCGGCTCGAGGGCAAGAAGACGATGGGGTACGAGCTGGTCGAGCAGCTCGGCTGGCGCGTGCCCGACGTGATCCTCTACCCCGCGGGCGGCGGCGTCGGCCTGATCGGCATCCACAAGGCGATCCGCGAGATGCAGGAGCTGGGCTGGATCGGGCCCGACCTGCCCCGGATGGTGGCCGTCCAGTCCACCGGCTGCGCGCCCGTCGTCGACGCGGTCGAGCGCGGGCTCGACGCCGTGGTGCCGGTGGAGGACTCCGACACGGTGGCGTTCGGCATCAACGTGCCGGCCCCGCTCGGCGACCGCCTGATGCTGCGCGCGATCCGCGAGACCGAGGGCACGGCCGTCGCGGTGACCGACGAGGACATCGTCGCCGAGGTCAAGGCCGTCGGCGCCGCCGAGGGCGTGTTCATGTGCCCCGAGGGCGCCGCCTGCCTGGTCGCCGCCCGCCGGCTGCGTGCGTCGGGCTGGCTGTCCGAGACCGACGAGGTGCTCGTCCTCAACACCGGCACCGGGCTGACCTACCCCGACGCCGTCCCCTACTCGGTCCCCACCGTCGCGACCCTCGACCGCGGCGGCCGCATCGCCTGATCCGACGCCCGAGCGACGTCAGCCGCGGGCGAGCGACCCGAGCAGGTAGGGGGTGAGCAGGCCACGGCCGAGGCCGACCTCGACCAGCTCGTCGAAGGCGCGCTGGTCGCGGCGGGCGGCGGAGACCGCGCGGGTGACGACGCCCGGCACGGCGGCGAGGCGGGACGCGGTCGCGGTCCCCACCAGGTGCGCCCGCAGCAGGGGCACGACGGCGGCCCGGTGACGACCGCCCGCGCCGTCCGCCGGCCCGTGGGCCGCGGCCCGTCCCGCGAGGACGCCCGTCAGGACCGCGTAGTAGATGCCCTCGCCGGTCAGGGGGTTGATGAGCCCGGCCGCGTCGCCGACCAGCAGCACGCGTCCGGGCCGCGGTCGCCAGCCCCATCCCGACAGCGGCAGGTGGTGCGCGCGGAAGTCGTCGCCGACCGACGCCGTGCCCGGCAGCAGCCGCTCCATCTGCTCGAGCAGCAGCGCCCGCGACGGAGCCGTGCGACGGGTGGTGAGCACCTCGCCGTACCCGATGTTCGCGAGCCCGTCGCCGCGGTCGAACGACCATGCGTACGACGGCTGGCGCTCGTCGCCGAAGACGATCTCCTGCAGGCCCTCGCGCGCCGGGTCCACCGGGGCGTAGCCGCGGAGCGCGAGCGCCCGCCGGCGGTGGGCGGGCAGCCCCGCGGCGCCGCGGACCACCGAGTGCGCGCCGTCGGCGCCGACCAGCACACCGGCCCGCAGGGCCCCGTCCACGAGCACGCCGTCGTCGCGCACCTCGACGCCGCGCACCCGGTGGCGCCGGAGCACGGCGCCACGGGCCACGGCCGCCGACACCAGGCGCGCGTCGAGCACCGTGCGCGGGACGACGTACGCCGGCCGCGCCATCTCGCGCTCGACGCCGCCTCGGTCGGTGCGCAGGGCCAGGCGGCGCACCGGCACGAGGTCGTCGAGGAGACCGGGCACCCCGACCTCGTCCAGCACGTCCTGGACGTGCGGGGCGATGCCGTCGCCGCAGGGCTTGTCGCGGGGGAAGTCGGCACGGTCGAGGAGCAGCACGCGAAGGTCGGGGCGCGCCGCGAGCGCGCCGAGCGCGGTGGCCGACCCCGCCGGTCCGGCGCCGACGACGACGAGGTCCCAGTCCTCCACGCCGCTCATGCGGGTCCGCGGGACGAGACGAGCAGCACCACGTCGACGAGGGCGATCGCGACCGCGACGCCGAACGGCACCCGTCCGCTCCCCCGCGCGCCGACGACCGCGGCCACCAGCACCGCGGCCAGCACGGCCCAGGCCGCCGTCGACGGCGACCCCGCGGGGCCGAGCACCGCGACGACGGACGCCGCCGCGAGCAGCACCGGCGCGACCACGCGCGAGCGTCGCCCGCCCATCCGGTGCGGCCAGCCGCTGACCCCCGTGGCGGCGTCGTCCTCGAGGTCGGGCAGCACGTTGAGGACGTGTGCGCCGACGCCCAGCAGTGCCCCCGCGGCGGCCTCCCAGGCCTGGGGGTCGCGCCCGGTCGCCAGCGCCACCACCACGGGCAGCGACCCGAAGGCCAGCGCGTAGGGCCCCCAGGACCAGGCGGTGCGCTTCAGGCCGAGGTTGTAGGCCCACCCCGAGCCGACGAGGAGCACGAGGTGCACCAATCCGGCCACGAGGCCGAGCGCGAGGGAGGTGACGACGCACAGGAGCAGGGCGACGCGCACGGCCGTCCGCACCCGCTCCTCGGACAGGGAGCCCGACGCCAGCGGCTTGTCGGAGCGTCCGACGGCGCGGTCGCGCTCGGCGTCCACCAGGTCGTTGGACCAGCCGATGGTCAGCTGGCCGGTCAGCACGGCCACCACCACCAGCGCCGCGGTGCCGGCGCCCGCCCCGGTGCCCAGGCAGAGGAGCCCCGCGAGCACGGTCACGGCCACGGTCGGGCCGGGGTGCGACGCCCGCAGCAGCACGAGCGCCGCGGAGGGGCTGGTCACGTCCGCAGCGTATGCCGGTCGAGCGGCATAGGCTCGCACCCATGTCCCAGATCCTCGCCGCGCGCGGTGCCCTCCCCGAGCACCGCTACGCGCAGGAGGAGCTGACGGAGGCGTTCGCCGACCTGATCGTCACCGGCGACGGCCTCGACCGCGGCCTGCTGCGCCGCTTCCACGCCAACGCCGGCGTCAGCACGCGCCACACCGCCTACCCGATCGAGCGGTACGGCGAGCTCGACGGCTTCACCGACGCCAACACCCTGTTCATCTCCGCGGCCGTCGAGCTCGGGGCCGAGGCGCTCACCGACGCGCTGAAGGCCGCTGGGCTCACGCCGCACGACGTCGACCTGGTGGTCTGCACCACCATCACCGGCCTCGCCGTCCCCTCGCTCGAGGCCCGCATCGCCGCCGTGGTCGGCCTGCGGCCCGACGTCAAGCGGGTGCCGATCGTCGGGCTGGGCTGCGTGGCCGGTGCCGCCGGCATCGCGCGCGTCCACGACTACCTGCGGGGACACCGTGACGGCGTCGCGGTGCTGCTGTCGGTCGAGCTCTGCTCGCTGACCGTCCAGCGCGGCGACACCTCGGTGGCCAACCTCGTCGCGAGCGGCCTGTTCGGCGACGGTGCGGGCGCCGTCGTCTGCGTCGGCGACGAGCACCCGTCGGCCGGCCCGCTCGCCGGGCGGCCCCGCGTGCTCGACAGCCGCAGCCGGCTGTACCCCGAGACCGAGCGGGCGATGGGCTGGGACGTCGGCTCCACCGGGCTGCGGATCGTGCTCGGGGCCGAGGTGCCCGACCTCGTCCGCAGCTACGTCCGCGACGACGTCGACGGCTTCCTCGCCGACCACGACCTCACCCGCGACGACATCGACTGGTGGGTCTGCCACCCGGGCGGACCGAAGGTGCTCGAGGCGATGCAGGACGCGCTCGAGGTCGACCACGAGGCGCTCGGCGTCACCTGGGACTCGCTCGACCGGATCGGCAACCTCTCGTCGGCGTCGGTGCTGCACGTGCTCGCCGACACGCTCGCCGACCGCACGCCCGAGCCGGGCACGTACGGCATCACGATGGCGATGGGTCCGGGCTTCTGCGCCGAGCTCGTCCTGATGCGGGCCTGAGCCGTGGACGCGAGCCTGTGGTGGTTCACCGCGCTGGTGCTGGCCGTCGGGGTCGAGCGCCTCGTCGAGCTGGTCGTCTCCAACCGCAACGCCGCGTGGAGCCTGCGCCAGGGCGGCGTGGAGGTGGGCCGCGGCCACTACCCGTTCATGGTGGTGCTCCACACGGCGCTCCTGGTCGGCGCGCTCGTGGAGGTCTGGCTGCGACGCCCGTCCACGCCGTCGGCGCTGGCCGTGTCGATGCTCCTGCTCGTCGTGCTCGCCCAGGCCCTGCGCTGGTGGTGCATCACCACGCTCGGGCAGCAGTGGAACACCCGCGTGATCGTGGTGCCCGGGCTGTCCCTCGTCGCCCGCGGGCCGTACCGGGTGTTCCGCCACCCCAACTACGTGGCCGTGGTGGTCGAGGGCGTCGCGCTCCCGCTCGTGCACGGCGCGTGGATCACGGCGATCGTCTTCACCGTCCTCAACGCGGCCCTCCTGCGCACCCGCATCCGGACCGAGGACACCGCGCTGCGCGAGCTGGCGGGGGCGGCCCGATGAGGGACCTGCTCGTCGTCGGCGGCGGACCTGCCGGCCTGGCCACCGCGCTCTACGCCGCCCGCGCCGGTCTCGACGTCGAGGTCCTGGAGCCGCACGCCGGCGTCCTCGACAAGGCCTGCGGCGAGGGGCTGATGCCCGGCGCCCTCAGCCGCCTGGCCGACCTCGGCGTCGACCCGGAGGGCCACCCGCTGCGGGGCATCCGCTACCTCGGCAGCGGCCGCACCGCCGTCGCCGACTTCAGCTCCGGCCCGGGCCGGGGCGTCCGTCGCACCACGCTGCACGCCGCGCTCCGCCGCGCCGTCGACGCGGCCGGCGTCACCGTCACCGACCGCCCGGCCCGGGCCGTCGGCCAGCACGGGGACGAGGTCGACGTCGACGGCACCCGGGCCCGCTACGTCGTCGCGGCCGACGGGCTGCACTCCCCCGTCCGCCGGTCGCTGGGCCTGGACGCGCCGCCGACGCGCCGTCGCCGGTTCGGCCAGCGCACCCACCTCGCCACCGCCCCCTGGACCGACCACGTGGAGGTGCACTGGGCGCCCCACGCGGAGGCGTACGTCACGCCGGTCGCGCCCGACCTGGTCGGCGTGGCCGTGCTCACCGAGCGCCGCGGCCCGCTCACCGAGCACCTCGCCGCCTTCCCCGCGCTCGCGGAGCGGGTGGCCGACACCGGCACCGGCGCCGTCCGGGGCGCGGGCCCGCTGCGCCAGGCCTCGCGCCGCCGCGTGGCCGGCCGGGTCCTGCTCGTCGGCGACGCGAGCGGCTACGTCGACGCCCTCACCGGCGAAGGGGTCTCGCTCGGGCTCGCCCAGGCCGAGGCCGCCGTCGCCGCGATCACCGCCCACCGTCCCGATGCGTACGAGCGCAGCTGGCGTCGCGTCACCTGGAGGTACACCCTGCTCACCCACGGCCTGCTCGCCGCCACCCACCTGGCCCCGGTCCGACGCGCGCTGGTGCCGGTCGCCGCGACCGTCCCCCGGCTGTTCGGGGCCACCGTCGACGTCCTGGCGCGGCCCGCGTGAGCCGCGAGCACGTGGTGCTGCTCGACGAGGCGGGCGACGTCGTCGGCACCGCGCTCAAGGCCGGCGTGCACCACGCCCGAACGCCGCTGCACCTCGCCTTCTCCTGCTACGTCTTCGACGGCCGGCGCCTGCTCCTCACGCAGCGGGCCGCCTCGAAGGTCACCTGGCCCGCGGTCTGGACCAACACCGTGTGCGGCCACCCGGCCCTCGGCGAGCACCTCGAGCAGGCGGTCGCGCGGCGCGCCGAGGACGAGCTGGGCCTCGCGGTGCGCGACGTCCGCCTGGTGCTGCCGGCGTTCCGCTACCGCGCGGTGATGGACGACGGCGTGGTCGAGAACGAGATGTGCCCGGTCTTCGTGGCGCGGGCCGACGCCGACCCCGAGCCGTCGCCCGACGAGGTCGACGACTGGACGTGGGTCGACTGGGACGAGGTCGTCGCCGGGGTCCTCTCCGGCGAGCGCGACGTGTCGCCCTGGTGCGTCGAGCAGGTGACCGCCCTGTTCGCCCTCGGTGCCGGACCCTCGGAGTGGCCCACCGCGTCGGTCGACACCCTGCCGCCCGGCGCCCGTCCGGAGAACCACCCCGAGGTCGTGGCCACCCCGTAGAGTGCCTGCGTGCTGAGGACGATGGCGAAGGTCGTGGGCCTGGCCCTGCTGGTGGGGCTGCTGGTCACGCCGTCGGCCGGGGCCGCGGCCCCGGACCGTCCTCCGGTGGGAGCGCGGGTGGACTACCAGCTGGGCGGCGCCTACGCCCCGGCGCGCGGCGTGCGCGTCGTCGTCCGCGACCGCACCGAGCGGCCGGCCGCCGGGCGCTACAACGTCTGCTACGTCAACGCGTTCCAGACCCAGCCCGGCGACCTCGGGTGGTGGCGCCGCCACCACCCCACCCTGCTGCTGCGTGACGGCGCCGGGAAGCTCGTCGCCGATCCCGACTGGCCCGACGAGGTGCTGCTCGACACCTCCACCGCGCGCCGGCGCACCGCACTGGCGGGCGTCCTCGGACGCTGGGTCGGCGGCTGCGCCGACCGGGGGTTCGACGCCGTCGAGTCCGACAACCTCGACAGCTGGACGCGCTCGCGCGGCCGGCTGACGCGCGCCGACAACATCGCCCTGGCCCGCTCGCTCGTCCGCACCGGCCACCGGGCCGGTCTCGCCATGGGGCAGAAGAACGCCGCGGAGGCCGTCTCGGCCGGGCGTCGCACCGCCCGCTTCGACTTCGCCGTGGCCGAGGAGTGCGAGGTGTACCGCGAGTGCGGCGCCTACCGCCGCGCCTACGGGCGGCACCTGATCGAGATCGAGTACACCGACAACGGCCGGGCGGCCTTCGCGCGCGCGTGCCGGGCGCGTGGCGGCAGCGTGAGCGTCCTCCTGCGCGACCGCGACGTCGTGCCGCGCGGGACGGCCGGCTACGTCTCGCGCTGGTGCTGAGCCTCCCGCACCCAACTCGTCCGGGCGTGTCCGTCGCTGCGGCCCGGTGCCCGTGCGGCTAGCGTGGGGTGGCACGGCGCGCCCCACGGCGTCCGGCCGACCCTGGGAGGCGGAGACGATGAGCGGCACCCTGCGCGCGTCGGTCGCCGCCGGTGACGCCGTCCGGCCCTCGGGCCCGCTGACCGGCCTGCTCTGGGGCATCGGTGCCGTGGCGACCCGCACAGGGATCCCGGCCGCCACCCTGCGCAACTGGGACCGTCGCTACGGCGTCGGCCCGTCGGCCCACTCCGAGGGCGGGCACCGACGCTACGACGAGTCCGACGTCGCCTGCCTGTCGCACATGGCCACCCTGATGGCCGGCGGCGCCGCCGTGCTCGCGGCGAGCGAGATCGCGCTCGACGCCCGGGCCGCGCGCGCCTGACGTCCGTCGCCGGGCCGGTCTACGGTGCCTGCATGGAGCAGCGACTCAACTACGTCACCCTGGCCGTCGCCGACGTCGACCGGTCCAAGGCCTTCTACGTGGACGGCCTGGGGTGGGAGCCGGCCCTCGAGGCGCCCGGCGAGGTGCTGATGATCCCGGTCGGGGCCGGGCTCGTGCTGTCGCTGTGGTCGCGCGCGGCGTTCGCCGAGGAGGTCGGCATGCCGTCGGACGGGCTCGCGCCGGTCACCCTGGCGTACAACGTCGCGGACGAGTCCGGGGTCGACGAGGCCGTCGCGCAGGCGGTCGCCGCCGGCGCCGTGCTGGTCGAGCCGCCGGCGCACCGTGACTGGGGCGGCTACAGCGCGTACGTCGCCGATCCCGACGGGTACCGATGGGAGATCGCCCTCAACCCCAGCGAGATGGGGCTGGCCCAGGTGCTGGAGTCGCAGCGCGCCCTCCACGCCCGACGCGCACCCCGATGAGCGACGGCGCCGCCGGCGGTCGGTCCAGGTGACACCCCCTCACGACAGGAGCACCACCGTGCAGACCCTCGAGATCTTCAGCGGCTTCGGCGTCGACGACGTCGAGGCGGCGCGCCGGTTCTACACGCACGTGGTGGGCCTGGAGGTGGGCGAGCAGAACGGCATGCTCGAGCTGGCCGTCGGCGACGGCCACCGCGTCCTGCTCTACCCCCGGCCGGGCCACGAGCCGGCGGGCTTCACCGTGCTCAACCTCCGCGTCGCCGACGTCGAGGTCGCGGTCGACGAGCTGGTGTCGGCCGGGGTCGAGATGCTCCGCTACGACGGGATGCAGCAGGACGATCGGGGGATCTTCCGGCTCGGCGGGCCCTTCATCGCCTGGTTCCGCGACCCGGCGGGCAACGTGGTGTCGGTGCTGCAGGACCGGTGAGTTCGGCCGTTCGGGAGACGCCTACCCCGAATTGACTAGATGATGAGGGCCAGTCACGATCTCGGAGCCCTCATGTCACGAACCCCCCGGCGACGGCCGGAGCGCCGTCCGGTCCTGCTCGTCGTCACCGTGCTCGCCGCGGTCCTCGCGCTCGGGACGACGGCGGCGCCCGTCGCGACGTCCGCGTCCACCGGCCCCCGGACGACGTCCACCGCCGTGCACCTCGCCGACGGCGTGGACGAGGTGCGGACCGCCTCCACGCTGGAGCAGGAGCTGCGACGCGTCGAGCAGCGGATCGCCTCGACCACGCGGGCCCTGCGGCGCTGCGCCGCTCGCGCCGCGCGGGCCCAGCGGGTCTGCGAGACCCGGACGCGCAGGACGCTGCGCTCGCTGCGCGCCACGCGCACCGCGCTGAAGGCCCAGCTCGTCGCCGCGACCCGTCCAGTCGTCACCACGCCGGTCGTCACGCCGCCCGCCTCCGGCGGCACCAACCCCTTCGACCCCGACGGCGACGGCCTGGACCGCTACTGGAACAAGCCCGGCACCGGCTTCGCGCTCATCAGCGGCGCGAGCACCCCGCGCTGGCCGTGCCGGACCACGATCACCTTCCGGGTGAACCCCTCCGGTGCCCCCGCCACGGCCGTCGCCGACGCCCGGGCCGCGTTCGCCCTCGTCGGACGCGTCAACGGCTACACGTTCCGCTACGACGGCACCACCACCGCCACCCGCGGCGTCGACGGCACCGACGTGGTCCTGTCGTGGGAGCGTGGCGGCGCCGGCACCCGTCTGGGCGCCTCCGCCGTCGCGATGGGCGGGTCGTACCAGTACACCCGCGGGTCGCAGCGCTGGCTGGGCAAGGGATCGATCGTGTTCGACTCGCGCCAGCGCCTCGCGCCGGGCCTCGGCTCCGAGCGCCGCCAGGCCGTCACGCTCGGACGCGTGATGGTCCACGAGATCGGCCACGTGCTGGGTCTCGGGCACGTCACCGACACCACGCAGATCATGGCGCCGGTGCTGTCACGGCAGCGCACGGCAGCCAACACGGGCGACCGCAACGGACTGCGGCACCAGGGGCGCGCCGCGTCCTGCGCCGCGCGCTGACCGGTCGTCCGCCGTTCGTCCGGGGTTCGTTGACTCCCGTCGGCGCGAGCGCGAGAGTGACCCACGTCCCACCAGGTCGCCGCGCACTGGTCCCCCGCGACGACCGGAGCACCCGTGCGCCTCGCCCCCGCCCTCACCCGTACCTGCGCCGGTGCCGTCGC
The DNA here is from genome assembly GCA_030655315.1 of Nocardioidaceae bacterium. Classification (GTDB taxonomy): domain Bacteria; phylum Actinomycetota; class Actinomycetes; order Propionibacteriales; family Nocardioidaceae; genus JAURVT01. Next base: position 258,688 of record JAURVT010000043.1, read on the forward strand.
CGCGCTCCTGGCCGGGGGGCTCCTGAGCGCACCGACCACCGCCTCGGCGGAGCCGCAGCGCACGCCGTCGCGTGACACCGGGCTCTCGCGCCACGTCGACCCGCTGATCGGCTCGGCCAACGGCGGCAACACCTATCCCGGTGCGGTCCGGCCCTTCGGGATGCTGTCGTGGAGCCCGACCACCACCAAGGGCGACCAGACCGACACCGGTGCGGCGAACGGCTACGCCTACGACACCCCGCGGGTGCGGGGCTTCAGCCTGACGCACGTCAACGGAGCCGGTTGCGCACCCGGTGCCGCCGGGGACGTGCCGATCATGCCGATCGTCGGCGACGTGACTTCCTCCCCCACGGCCGACTCCTCCGACGAGGTCTACGCGAGCGACTTCTCCCACGACGACGAGACCGCCCGCGCCGGGCGCTACACGGTGGGCCTGGCCAACGGTGCCACCGCCGACCTCACGGCGACGACGCGCGCCGGCGTCGGCGACTTCACCTTCCCGCGCGGTCGGGCGGCCAACCTGCTGTTCCGCACCTCCAACTCGCTGAACGGCAGCGAGGACGCCGACATCGAGATCGACGCCCGCACCCGGACCGTCACCGGCTCGGTGCTCACGGGGGGCTTCTGCGGGCGCCGGGCCACCGGCAACGGCAGCAACCGGGTCAGCTACTACCGCCTGCACTTCGTGGCCCGGTTCGACCGCGCCTTCGCGTCGGTGGGCACCTGGGAGGACGACCGGCTGATGCCCGGCGCCACCACCGCCTCGGGCGGCGAGGGCTACCTGACCGGCGCGGACCGGAAGGGTCGTGGCTCCGGCGGCTGGGTCGGCTTCGACACGCGCCGCAGCGGCGACGTCGGCATGCGCGTCGGCATCTCGTACACGAGCCTGGACGGCGCGCGTCGCAACCTGGCGGCCGAGACCACCCGCAGGTCCACGGTCGACGGCGTGGCGCGCGACGCCCGTCGGGCCTGGGACCGCGCCCTGTCGAGCATCGAGGTCGACGGCGGCGGAGCCGACCGTCGCACCGCGTTCTACACCGCGCTGTACCACGCCTACCTCCAGCCCAACATCAGCAACGACGTCGACGGCCGCTACCTCGGCAGCGACCGCCGGGTGCACCGGCTGCAGCGCGGGCAGCGGGCCCAGTACGGCAACTTCTCCGGCTGGGACCAGTACCGCGCGCACACCCAGCTGCTCGCGCTGCTCGAGCCGCAGGTGGCCGGTGACTTCGCCCAGTCCCTGTACAACCTCGCGCGCCAGAACGGTGGTGTCTGGGACCGCTGGGTGCACGTCAACGGACCCACCCACGTGATGACGGGCGACCCGTCGGCGCCGACGCTCGCGGGGTTCCACGCGCTCGGGGTGCGCAACTTCGACGTCGACGGTGCCTACGACTCGCTCGTGCGCCAGGCCACGGTGCCGAACCCGGCCGGTCTCTCCGAGTCCGGCTGCCCCGGCCAGTGCGTCGGCCAGCGCCCCAACCTCGCCGAGTACCTGCGCCTGCACTACGCCCCGCAGGACGACTGCCGCTGCTGGGGCGGCGCGGCCGAGACGCTCGAGGACTCGCTCGCCGACCACTCCCTCGCCACCTGGGGCGAGCGCCTGGGACGCCGCGGCACCGCGGCGCGGATGGCCGAGCGGGCCACCTGGTGGCGCAACACGTTCAACCCCCGTGCCACGCCCACCGCCGGCTACCAGCAGCCCCTCGACGCCGACGGGTCGTGGGTGACGCCGTTCGACCCCGCGTCCGACGTCGGCTTCGCCCAGGGATCGAGCGCCACCTACACCTGGATGGTGCCGCAGGACGTGTCCGGGCTCGCCGCACTGATGGGCGGCCGCGCGACGGCGGCGGCCCGGCTCGACGGGTTCTTCCGGCGCCCCGACGGCTCGTGGATCACCGGGGGCGACCCGCTGGGCTACGACCCGACCAACGAGCCCGGCATCCACACGCCCTGGCTGTACAACGCCCTCGGGCAGCCGTGGAAGACGCAGGAGACCGTCCGCGCGATGGCCGACCTGGTCTACGGCACCGGTCCCGAGGGCCTGCCCGGCAACGACGACCTCGGCACCATGTCGGCCTGGTACGTCTTCGCCTCGCTCGGCATCTACCCGCAGGAGCCCAGCCGCGCCGAGATGCTGCTGTCGAGCCCGGTCTTCACCCGGGCCACCGTGCACCGCGGCAACGGCCGGGACGTGACGATCCGCGCGCCCAGGGCGTCCGCCGACCACGTCTACGTCTCGTCGATGCGGGTCGACGGACGTCGCTCCACGCGGTCCTGGCTGCCCGCCTCGGTGCTGCTGCGCGGCGGCACCGTCGACGTCGCGCTGTCGACCCGGCCCGACCGCGGCTTCGGGACCGCCCCGCGGGACCTCCCGGTCGACCGCTGAGCAGGCGTAGGCTGGCCGGACCGATCCGAGGAGCGCGCCGTGCCGATCATCTCGAAGGGGTTCCGGGGTCGTCCGGGCGGTCGTGACCCCGAGCTGCCACCCGGCCAGTACCGCACGACGGACTTCCCGGTGCTGTCCACGGGCCCGAGCCCGCACGTCGACCCAGACCGGTGGTCGCTGACGCTCGTCACCGAGGCCGGCGAGACCAGCACGTGGGACCGCCAGGCGCTGCTCGCGCTGCCGCAGGAGCGGCCGACCGTCGACATCCACTGCGTGACCAAGTGGTCCAAGTTCGGCACCTCGTGGCGTGGCGTCAGCCTCGACACGCTGCTGGACGGCGTGTCGACGGCGGCGTCGTTCGTCAAGGTCGCCTCCTACGGCGGCTACACCACCAACCTGCCGCTGGAGGACCTGCGCGGAGGGCGGGCCTGGGTGGTGCACGAGTTCGACGGCAGGCCGCTCACCCCGGAGCACGGCGGTCCGGTGCGGCTGCTGGTGCCCCACCTGTACTTCTGGAAGTCGGCCAAGTGGGTGCGCGAGCTGCAGCTGCTCACGCAGGACGAGCCTGGCTTCTGGGAGACCAACGGCTACCACGACTACGGCGACCCGTGGCGCGAGCAGCGCTACCAGGGCGATTGAGCACCGCGATCCCGTGGCGCGTCGCGACCGTCGTCGGTACACGTGACGAGACGCCGACCGCGCGCACGCTCGTCCTCGACGTGCCCGGCTGGCCGGGGCACCTCGCCGGGCAGCACCTCGACGTCCGCCTGACCGCCGACGACGGCTACAGCACCCAGCGCAGCTACTCCGTCGCGTCGGCGGGCGTCCCCCTCGAGCTGATGGTCCAGCGGGTCGAGGACGGCGAGGTCTCGCCCTACCTCACCGGTTCGCTGGAGCCGGGCGACCGGTTCGAGCTGCGCGGCCCGGTCGGACGCTGGTTCGTCTGGCGGCCCAGGGACACCGCCCCGGTGCTGCTGGTGGCGGGCGGCTCGGGCGTGGTGCCGCTGCGGGCCGTGCTCCAGGCGCGTCGTACCGCGGGCAGCACCGTGCCGGTGCACCTGGTCTGCTCGGTCCGCTCGCCCGCCGACGCCGTCTACGCCGACGAGCTCGCCGAGCCCGGTGAGGGCGTCGACGTGGCGTGGGTGCACACCCGCTCGGCCCCACCGGACGACCCGCGCCCGGCGGGGCGCATCGCCCGCGCCGACCTCGACGTCCCGGGCTTCTCGCCCGCCGACGAACCCCTGTGCCTGGTCTGCGGGCCCACGGGTTTCGTCGAGACCGTGGCCGACCACCTCGTCGCCCTCGGCCACCCCGCTGCCGCCATCCGCACCGAGCGGTTCGGCCCGACGGGCTGAGACCGTCGGGTCAGGTCCGCCCGGGCTCCTCACGCTCGGCGAGCAGTCCGACCAGAGCCTCCACGTCCCGTCCCCACGGACGGTCGGCGGTGCCCGCGGGCAGGACCGCGTCGACGTCGGCCAGCAGGGCGCGGACCGGTGCGGTGAGCGACTCCAGGCGGGACGGGTCGAGCCGCGTGGCCTGGTGCACGCCCAGCAGCTCGCACGCGAGGACGTCGCGCCACGCCTCGAGCGCGCGGCGGGTCGCCTCGGTCGCGTCGACGGCCGCGCTCTGCACGTCCTCCTGGCCGAGCGACGTGTCGGCGGCCAGGGCCGCGGTCGAGACGACGGGCTGGCAGCCGCGGACGACGCCGGCCGCACGCTTGTGCACCGCCACGAGGCCCGCCTGGGGCCCGGGGTCGGCGGACAGCTGGGCCGGGAGCCCGGTGACGCGCGGGTCGAGCATCCGGTGCAGCCGGGCGGCTCCCGCCGACGCCGCGTGCACCACCGACGCGGTGACGGCGTCCGCGGACGCGGCGAGGTCGAGACCGTGGAACCCGGCCGTGCCGACCACGCCGCGATCGTCACCCGGCCGCAGGGCGGGCGAGTCCGTCACGCCGGACAGGGCGCGCTCGACGGCGGCGTCGAGCCTCGCGACGTCCCGCGACACCTGCGCCAGCACGGGTCCGACCACGCGGAAGGACACCGGTGCCTGCAGGTGGCGCGGGGACGGCTCGGGTCCGGACAGCCGGCTCAGCTCCTCGAGCAACCCGGTCAGGACGTCGTCGCCCCGCCCGGTCCACGGCTCGAACGGGTCGCGGGAGGCCCCGACGACCGCGACCTGGGCCGCGGCCACGACCTGCGACCTTGCCAGCAGGAGGCGGGCGTCGTCGGCCCGCAGGATCGCGAGCGCCGTCGACACCGGGACGCCCGCGAGCAGCGCGATGCCCTCCTTGGGCCCGAGCAGGTGCGGCTCCAGCCCCGCCTGCCGCAGCGGTGACGCGTCCTCGGCGAGGTGGCCGAACAGGTGGGCGAGCGGGACGATCTCGCCGGCTGATCCCGCGGCGGTGCGCGGCACCGCGGGCACGACGCCGGCGTCGAGCAGGGACACGATCCAGCGGCAGAGGTCCGGACCGGCGCCGGAGTCGCCCGACAGGAGGGTCCGCAGGCGGACCGCGAGGACCGCACGGACCTCGGGGGTCGTCAGCCAGGGTGGACCGCCGACCTGGCGCGCCAGCAGGATCGACGCGGACTGCGCCGCCCGCGCGTCGTCACCGAGCGCGACGCCGCTCTGGGCGCCCGCCCCGGTCGTCGTGCCGTAGACGGGCAGGCCCGCCTCCAGCACGTGCCGCAGCCGCTCGTGCCCGTCCCGGACCGGGACCAGTGCGGCGTCGTCCAGCTGCAGCGAGCCGCCGCGCGACACCGCGAGGACGGCCGCGGCGCCGAGGTCGCCGGCGCGGACGACGAGGTGCGTGCTCACCGGTAGCGGACCATCGTCCCGACGTCGGCCGCCTCTGCACGGCGCAGGACCAGCTCGCCCACGGCGACGTCGAGGATCGACAGGCCGCGGTGCCAGAACAGGATCCGCTCGTCGTCGGACTCACGGCCGGGACGCTCCCCCGTGACGACCTGGCCGATCTCGGCGTGCAGCGAGTCCTGCGACAGCTCGCCGGAGTCGACCTGTGACCGCAGGGCGCCGAACCGGCCCGACCGCGACTCGCGCCAGTCGTCCACCACGACCTTGTCGATGCCCTGCAGCAGGTCGGGCTCGAGCGCGCTCACCGTGCCGTACGGCACCAGCAGCGAGCCCGGCGCCAGCTGCTCGCGCCGTACCAGCGGGGCCGGCGACTCGAGCCGGCTCGCCTCCACGCAGATGTCGGCCCCCTCGAACGTCGACGCGACGTCGTCGGTGACGACGACCTCGGCCGACACCACCTCCCGCAGCCGGTCGGCGAACGCCTCGCGGGACTCAGGTCGGCGGCTGGTCACCCGGATCTGCTCGAGGTCGAACAGCGAGTCCAGCAGCGTGACGTTGGCGAAGGCCGTGCCCCGCGCCCCCACGTGCCCGAGCACGCGCGCGTCCGGTCGCGCGAGGTGACGGGCCCCGACGGCCGTCATGGCGCCGGTGCGGACCTCGGTGACGCACGTGGCGTCCATGATGCTCAGCGGCACGCCGGTGTGGGGGTCGTACAGGGTGAGCAGCGCCAGCTCGCTGGGCAGGCCGAGCGTGTAGTTCGGGACGAAGTCTCCCACCACCTTGATGCCGCTGACCCCGTGGTCGCCGAGGCTCGACACGTGCCCGCGCAGCACGTTGAAGTGCCCTCGTCCGCCGTTGTCGGGCACCAGGTGGGTGCGCGGCTCGAACACCGTCCGCCCGTGCGCGTGGGCCGCCAGCACGGCCTCGACGGCGTCGACGACCTCGACCGAGGTGATGGCGAGCGCGTCGACGTCGGGTCCGGACAGGAAGCGCAACCACATCGGTGCCGCGTCGGTCATGGCTTCCTCTCCGGGGGGAACGGTCCTCAGTCCAGGTCCTGGTCGGCCAGGAACTGCTCGGCGACCGTAGCCGGTGCGTCCTTGTCGACCTGCACCCTGGCCAGCGCCGCGGTGAGGTTCTCCGTCGTCAGGGCCGCCGACACGGCGTCCAGCGTCTCGGTGACCTCGTCGGAGGCCTTGCTGGAGCGGATGAGCGGCAGGACGTTCTGCGAGGAGTAGAGGTTCTTGTCGTCCTCCAGCACCGTGAAGTCCTCGGTCGTGATCGACGAGTCGGTGGTGAAGATGTTGCCGACGTCGATCGAGCCGTCCTTGAGCGCGGAGACGGTGAGCGGGCCGCCGACGTCGAGCGGTCGGAACTGCTTGAACTCGATCCCGTAGACCGACTTCAGGCCCTCGATCCCCTGGAACCGCTCGCCGAACTCCGGGCCGGCACCCACGACCAGCTCGGGGGCCACCGGGACGAGGTCGGAGATCGTCGACAGGTCGTACTCCTGCGCCGTCGCGGCGGTCACGGTCAGTGAGTCCTTGTCCTCGGCGGCGGACGGGGTGAGCGTCTCGGTGCCCTCGGGCAGCACCTTCTGCAGCGCCGCGTCGACCGCCTCGGTGGAGGTCAGGTCCTCGGGGACCTCGGTCTGCAGCGCCGCGAGCAGCGCGCCGTTGTACTCGGGGATCAGGTCGATGGACCCGTCCTCGAGCGCCTTGAGGTAGATCTCCCGGGAGCCGATGTTGGGCTGCGTCCGGGTCCGGATCCCCTGGGCCTCGAGCGCGCCGGCGTAGATCTCCATGAGCAGCTCGCTCTCGGGGAAGTTGGCCGAGCCGAGCGTGACGGTGTCGTCGTCACCGCCGCCGGAGGAGAAGGCATCGTCGTCGCCTCCCCCGCCGCACGCGCTCAGCGTGAGACCGACGGCCAGGGCGGCTCCGAGCAGGGACAGCGGGCGACGTGCCATGAGGGGGACCTCTTCAGGTGATGGGTGTTCTCGATCGACCTACTCGACTTTACCGGGCGGTGCCGCGGGCGGCGGACACGTCCCACCCCGCAGGACGCCGCACCCGGACACGCCCCGTCGGGCCGTGCAGGCGATGATCCGGGGGTGACCGCGACGCCCGACCCCACCAAGCACGCCCGGCTGCGCGACCGGCTCCGTCAGGTGGTGCTCGACCTCCCCGCCGGCGCCTCGCTGCCGTCGGAGCGCCGGCTGGCCGAGGAGTGGGGCGTCGCGCGGATGACCGTGCGCCAGGCCGTCGCGGCGCTCGCGCGCGAGGGCCTGGTCCTCAGCCGCCAGGGTCGCGGTCACCTGCGGGCGCCGGACACGCTGCGCCTGTCGGTGCGGCTGGGCTCGTTCGCCGACGCCCTCCGCTCGCACGACCTCGCCCCGTCGACGACGGTGCTGCACCACGCCACCGAGGACGCGCCGCCGCACGTCGCCGCGTTCCTGGACGGCGCCACGAGCACGCTGCACGTACGACGGCTCCGGCTCGGCGACGACGTCCCGCTCGCGATCGAGCGCGCCTGGTTCCCGGCGTCGCTCGTCCCCGACCCCGGCGCCGAGGTGCTCGCGGGCAGCCTCTACGACCACCTGGAGTCGCTGTCGCTGCTGCCCGACGCGGGAGAGGAGACGGTCACCGCCTCGCTCCCGGACGCCGACGAGGCGCGTCTCCTGGCGATGCCGGAGAGCCGTCCCGTGCTGCGGCTGGTGCGCCGGGCCACGTCGGCGGGCACGCCGGTCGAGGTGGCCGAGGCGGTCTTCCCCGCCGACCGCTACGAGCTGGCGTTCCCGCTCAGTCGCTCGGGCGACCGCTGGGCAGGGACGACGTCGGGGCCGGCGGCTCGCGCAGCAGAGGTCCCTGACCCAGGGTGATGCCGAGCTCCCGGGCCCACTGCAACTTCTCGGCGGTGTCGATGCCCTGGGCCAGCGGCACCGCGTCCATCCGCGTCGCGAAGCCGGCCAGTGCCTCGACGAAGGTCTGGCGGTGCTCGTCGGTGTCGATGGAGTCGAGCAGGGAGCTGTCGAGCTTGATCAGGTCGGGCTCGAGCATCAGGACGTGCCGCAGGCTCGCGAAGCCCGCGCCCGCGTCGTCGATGGCGATCCGCATCCCGTCACGCCGCAGGGGCTGGGTGGTGGCGAGCACGTGGCCGTAGTCGGGCACGTGCTCGTGCTCGGTGACCTCGACGACCAGCCGCGACAGGTCGGCGCCGCGGACCAGCTCGGCGAACCCGGGGTCGGAGAGCGCGTCGGTGGTGAGGTCGACGCTGACGTAGCCCTCGCAGGTGCCGAGCGCCTCCACGACCTTGCGGACCACGAGGTGCTCCAGCTGCACCGCGAGACCGACGTCGCGCGCCGCGGCCAGCCACCGGTGGTAGCCGGTGCCGTCGGGCAGGCGGCACAGCGCCTCGGCGCCGACGACCGTCATCGTCTCCAGGTCGACCACGGGCTCGAGGTCGATCACGAGCTCGTCGTCGCGCTCCAGGCCGTCGATCGCCGCGGTGGTCGCACGTCGCTGCGCCGTCTCGGCGTCCTCGGCCGCGATCAGCTCGACGAGGACGTCGGCGACGGCGCGCAGCACGTCGGCGTCACGCTGGGACAGCTCGCCGTTGGGCTCGCGGGAGTAGACGCACACGGTGCCGTACGGGGTGCCGTCGGCCCGCGCGATGGGGACGCCGACGTAGGCGCCGATGCCCAGCGAGTCGGTGTGGGGGGCGTGCCGGGTGACGGGGTGCTCGTGGCTGTTGCGGATCACCGACTCGATCACGCCGTCGGTGATCATCTGGCAGTAGGTGCCGGCGTAGGGCTCGGTGAACCCCGCATCGATGGGCAGGCCGATGCTCGAGGCGATGTTGCGGAACCTGCGGTCGTCGTCGACGCGCTCGCTGATGAAGGCGACGTCCATCCCGAGCTGCGCCCGGACGAGCTCGAGCAGGGCGTCGACCCCCGACGCCGGTGCGACGGGCGGCGGACCCGTGACCACCGGCTGGTCCTCCGGCACCAGCTGCGTCACCGCGTGTCCCTTCGTCGGCTCAGGTCGTCCTGCTGGAACAGGATAGCGACCACCGGCGTCCGCGGTGGCACCTCCGGGCCCGACCGTTCGCGCGGCAGTGTGCGCACCGCCGGACCCGTGGGAGCGGTCGAGGCTGTGCAGGATGACCAGGGTCGTGCGCCCAGGTGGTGCAGGATGCCTCCCGCCGGACACCCTGAGGTCATGACTGCCCAGCCGCACCACTCCCGCCTCGACGACCTGTTCGGTCTGACGACCGGCGTCCTGCTCGCGACGGTCGGCCTGGTGCTGCTCGACTCCGCCGACGCGGTGACCGGCGGGACGGCGGGCATCTCGCTGCTCGTCGCGCACGCCACCGGCCTCTCCCTCGGCCCCGTGCTGATGGCCGTCACGCTGCCGTTCCTGGTGCTCGCCCTCGCCACCAAGGGCGTGGCCTTCACCGTGCGCACCGCCCTGTGCGTCGGCGCGGTGTCGGCCCTGGCCGCGCTGCACCCGCTGGCCGTCGACGCCGGCGCCTCGGTGCCGGCGTTCTCCGTCGTCTGCGGCAACCTGCTGATCGGCGTCGGCATCCTCGTGCTCTTCCGCCACGGCTCCAGCCTCGGCGGTCTCAACGTCGTCGTGCTGCTGGTGCAGGAGCGGGTCGGCGTCAGCGCCGGTCGGGTCCAGATGGCCTTCGACGTCGTCATCGTGGCGGTGTCGCTGACGGTCCTCCCGCTCGACCGGGTGCTGCTGTCCGTGGCGGGGGTCGTCGTGCTCAACCTCGTGCTCGCCGTGAACCACCGCACCGACCGGTACGTCGCCACGCCTCGTCCGCGGCGTCGGGCGGACGCTCAGCCGACCATCGCCGGGTAGGCCACGAACAAGGCGCCCGCGACCGCCGCGAGGCCGAGGTAGACCACGGCCATGAACAGGGCGCCGAGGCGCGGACGGATGCGGGTCACCGCCCGCAGCACGAGCAGCACCGCGACGAGCGGCAGCAGCACCCAGGCGAGGGACCAGCCGCTGCCGTAGACGTCCGAGGGCCAGGAGCCGCCGGACGCCGCGACGGCGGCCGCGACCGCGACCACGTACCAGGGGAACAGCATCGGCGACGAGCCCAGCAGGGACGCCCGGGTCGCCGCCCGCAGCCCGGTGCGCGTGTGGGGCCCGACGACCCCCGACCGGCGGGGCTCCCCCACCGGCGGCCCCGACAGGTCGCGCAGGAACCCGCCACGGCGCAGGAGCAGGAGCATGGTCAGGGTCACGGCCAGGAACCACCAGCCCGCGGCGTTGGCGTCCTGCATCGCGTCCGGACGGTAGCCCGACCCCGGGGGCACCGACGTGGTCAGCCAGACCAGGCCCGGCAGGAGGGCGACGACGAAGGCGCTGAGCACCAGCCCGGTGGTGAGGGTGGTCAGCTTGCTCCACCGCGTGACGACCGGCGTCGTGGGCACCCACGCCTCGACCGGCCGGACGCTCCCGGCGTCGGCCGGGCCGGAGTCGTCCACGACGCGGACGGCGTCCGTCGCCGGCGCGGTGTCGACCGCTGCGGACGTCGGCGGCGCGGTGCGCGGTGCCGCGTCCAGGTGCGTGAGGGCGTCGAGCATCGCGTCGACGCTCGCGTAGCGGTGGGCGGGATCGATGGCCATGGCGCGCATGACGACGGCGGCCAGGGCGGGGCTCACCCCGGGTGCGAGGGCCCGCGGGTCGGGACGGGGGTGGTGGCGGTGGGCCATCAGCTGCGAGGCCATCGTCCCCTCGAACGGGGGCTTGCCGGTGAGGCACTCGTGGAGCAGGCAGCCGACCGAGTAGACGTCGCTGCGCTCGTCGGCTCGGCCCTCGTACTGCTCGGGCGCCATGTAGTGGGGTGACCCGGCGACGGTCGCGGTCGAGTCCGACGCCGCCCGCGCGATGCCGAAGTCGACGATCTTCACGCGGCCGGCCTCGGTGACGAGCACGTTGGCGGGCTTGATGTCGAGGTGCAGGATGTCGGCGCGGTGGCAGGCGGCAAGACCCTCCAGCACCCCGCGGACGACCAGCACCGACCGCGGGCTCGGCCCGTGCAGCGCGAGCAGGTCGCGCAGGGAGGTGCCCTCGACCAGCTCCATGACGAGGTGCGGGATCACCTCGCCGTCGCCGTCGGCCATGTGCACGAGGTCGTGCACGGTGACCACGTGCGGGTGCGAGACGCGGGCGAGCATCGCGACCTCGCGGGTGATGCGACGCATCGCGCGCGGGTCGTCGGCCAGGAAGTACGAGAAGCGCTTGATCGCGACGTCGCGCTGGAGCTGCCGGTCGTGGGCGCGGAACACCACACCGTGGTTGCCGGCGCCGATGCGTCCCTTCAGCTCGAACCGCAGCCCGGTGGGCAGCGAGCCGGGCCGCGTGGGCGAGGTCGCGAGAGGATCGGCCGTCACGTGGATCCTCCTGTCCTGCCGGGGCGGTCGTGGGCGCGACCGGTGTCGCGCACCTCCAGTGTCTCTCAGCGTGCGGTCGCGCCGTGGATCCGCACCGTGCCGAACGTGTCGCAGTCGACGACGAGACGGACGCCGGCCAGGGCCAGCACGGCCCCGCCCGGCAGGTCGCTCCAGGTCTCGCGCCCCACGGACTCACCGTCGACGGTGGTGCCGTTGGTGCTCCCGAGGTCCTTGACCTGCCAGCCCGCGCCGTGGCGCCGCACGGTGGCATGGCGGTAGGACACCTCGGGCTCGTCGAACCGCACCGGGCTCTCGGCGAGGCGGCCGAGGACGGCGCTGCCGCCGGCCACCAGCGCCACCGCCCCGCCGTGGTCCAGGCGCAGCGCGCCCCCGACGTCGACGGTCGGGGCGGCGTCGGCCAGGTGCGGCACCGCGGGAGCGAAGGTCGTGGTCCCCGTCGACGGTGCGGGAGGGAACGGCGTCGGGGACGGGGACGGGACGGCGTGCAGGCGTGTCGCGTCCGGGTCGGTCACGACGTCCCAGCCGATCGCGGCGCGGTGGTCGTCGGGGTCCTCCAGGCGGGCCGGCTCCGCGGGCGCCGAGCGGGCGGTGCCCCGGGCCGGCGGCACCCACCCCGAGCGCAGGCCCGGGTCGACCTCCACCACCACGGTGACGTCGGCGGGCGCGGACCAGCCCTCACGACGGGCGTGCGCGAGGTACAGCTTGGCGCCGTCCTCGCCGAGGCGCTCGAGGTCGCCGTCGGGGTGCAGGCGGTCGAGGTCCTCGGGAGCGACGCGGACCGTCAGCTCGCTGAAGGCCAGCTTCTCCCCGCTCGGCATCACCACGTGCTGGCCGGTGAGGGCCCGCACGAAGCGCCGGCGCAGCACGCCGGAGGAGCCGGTGGGGTACGCCACCAGCTTGGCGGCCACCTCGGTGGCGGCCGCGCGCTTGGTGCCGGTGCCGAAGACGCTCTGCGCGATCCGGAGGGCGATCACGACCACCGCGACGAAGCAGGTGACGATCAGCAGGTTCTGCACCAGGGCGCTCATGGCATCATCCTGATCGTCAGTCCGCGTGCGGTCGAGCCGGCGCGGAACGCGTTCCACACCGGAGGTGCGGGTGCTGCGCATCGCCTGGTCCGTCGGCGACGGTCGGTCGGGGACGGCCTCGCTCCCCGCGGGCGCCCGCCTCGTCCTGGCCCGGCGGATGAACCTGCCCGAGCAGGAGCCCTTCGCGGTCCGGCAGGTCGACGGCTCGGTCTACGTCCTCGTCCGGCTGCCCTACGTCAGCGACCCGGCGCTCGTCGTCACCGCGACCGACCACCATCCCGTCGTCCACCGCGGGCAGCGCGCGAACGGCGCCATCGTCGAGCTGACCACCCCGTCGGGAGACGCCGCCTCGCCCTCGCCGGGCCAGCGCACCTCGGTGACGTCGAGCGGCAGCCGGGTGACCCTGCGGTACCCCGACCTGACCTTCGAGGTGCTCCTGGAGTTCGATCCGCCCGGCGCCGAGGACGACGGCACCGGGACCCTCCAGCTCGACGTCGCCGCGCTCGAGCACGACGACGTGTGGCTGGTGGCCGCGCTGGCCGTCGCCCTCTCGCCCGAGCGCGGCGTCGTCTCCCACGGCGACCTCAAGCAGGCCTACGCCCGGTGGCGTGGCGTCGAGGTGCCCAGCGACGGTGCGTTCGACCGCAACCTGCTGCGGCCGGCGCTGGAGTCGCGCACCGCCGAGCCCGCCGGCCCCCGCCTGAACAAGATCGTGCTGCTGGTCGACCGCTGCCGCCGGACCTCCGAGCTGCCCGAGCGGCTGCTGCGCGACGTCCGCGCCCGCCTCGACGCCCTCGGCCCTCCCCCGACCCTCTGACGTGCTCGTCGGGCCGGGAACGACGAACCGCCCCCGGTCCGCGTGATCGCGGTCCGGAGGCGGTGCGGTTCGGTCGGGCTGACAGGATTTGAACCTGCGACCCCCTGACCCCCAGTCAGGTGCGCTACCAAGCTGCGCCACAGCCCGAACGGCCCGCGTGGTGCGTCGTGCGAGCCGGGAGAAACCCTACCGCAGGCGGTGCCGCCGACTCACATCGGCTCCACCGCCGCGGCAGGTCAGCGCTTGCGCTTCTCGCGCGGGCGCTGCTGCACGTGAACGGGGGTGCCGACGAAGCCGTACTCCTCGCGCAGGCGGCGCTCGACGAACCGCAGGTACTGGTCCTCGAGCTTGCCGGTGGTGAACAGGATGAAGGTGGGCGGGGCCACCTGCGCCTGGGTGCCGAACAGGATGCGGGCCTGCTTGCCGCCGCGCACCGGGTGCGGGTGCTCGGCCACGAGCCGACCGAGGAACTGGTTGAGCATGCCGGTGGGCACACGGGTCTCCCAGCCGTCCAGTGCCGCGTTCAGGGCGCGCTCGAGGCGGTCGACGTGCCACCCGGTGCGGGCGGTGATGTTGATCCGCGGCGCCCACTGCACCTGCACGAGGTCGCGCTCGATCTCACGGTCGAGGTAGTAGCGGCGCTCGTCGTCGACGAGGTCCCACTTGTTGAACGCGATGACCAGCGCGCGGCCGGCCTCGGCGACGTTGCCGATGATGCGCAGGTCCTGCTCGCTGATGGAGTCGCTCGAGTCGATCACCATCACGGCCACCTCGGCGCGCTCGATGGCGCCGGCGGTGCGCAGGCTGGCGTAGTACTCGTGGCCCGAGGCCTCCTTGACGCGCTTGCGGATGCCCGCGGTGTCGATGAAGGTCCAGGGCTCGCCGCCCATCATGATGATCTCGTCGACCGGGTCGACGGTGGTGCCCGCGACGCTGTCGACCACGACGCGCTCGGAGCCGGCCAACTTGTTCAGCAGGCTGGACTTGCCGACGTTGGGCTTGCCGACCAGGGCGATGCGGCGCGGGCCCTCGGGGGCGTCCCAGTCCTCCGGTGGCGGCTCGGGCAGCGCCTCGAGGATGGAGTCGAGCATGTCGCCGCTGCCTCGGCCGTGCAGCGCCGAGACGGCGATGGGCTCGCCGAGCCCGAGGTTCCACAAGGTGGCGGCCAGCGCCTCGCCGCGGGCGTCGTCGACCTTGTTGGCCGCGAGGACGACGGGCTTCTGCGCGCGGCGGAGCACCTTGACGACGGCCTCGTCGGAGTCGGTGATGCCGACGGTGGCGTCGACCACGAACAGCACCGCGTCGGCCACCGTGACGGCGATCTCGGCCTGGGCGGCGATGGACTGGGCCAGACCCTTGGCACCGGGGTTCCAGCCACCGGTGTCGACCACGGTGAACGCGCGCCCGTTCCAGATCGCGTCGTAGGACACGCGGTCGCGGGTGACGCCCGGGACGTCCTGCACGACGGCCTCGCGGCGACCGATCATCCGGTTGACCAGCGTCGACTTGCCGACGTTGGGCCGCCCGACGACGGCCAGGACGGGGACCCGGCCCTGGGCCTGGGGACCGACCTGGGTCGGCTCGTCGGTGGTCATGCTGTGCTCCCTGCTGCGCTGGACGGCGGTGGGTCCCCCGCGCACGCAGCGGCCACGGCACGCTCTCGGCGGGGAGACGCCCCGGGAGTCGTCACCGGGGACCAAACCCCCATCCTACGGCCTCGGCGTCGCCCCCGGCGCACGCAGCATCGCGAACCGTCGCGCGAGCAGGTCGACGAGCGGTCCGAGCAGCGCGATCACCAGCAGCGTGCCCGGGCCGACGGCCGCGCCGCCGAGCCAGCCGACGAGCGCTCCCCCGCCCTGCACGAGGCTGTAGCTCCAGGCGAACGGCACCGGCGGATCCATGGCGATCGCGGCAGCCTCGGTGGGACCGGCACCGGCGTCCGCGGCGAGGTAGCCCGCGACGCCGGCCGCGACCACCGGGAACGCGGCGACCAGGAGCACCGCCCGCAGCCACCACGAGCCGGGCTGGTCGAGGACCCCGAGGAGCCCCGACACGACGAACCCGACGACGAGCGGCTGCAGCACCGTGCCGAGCCCGGGGCGCAGGCCCCGCGCCCAGGCCAGCCCCACCAGCACCACGCCGACCACGAGGTTGACCACCCAGAAGGGGACCTCGAGGCCGATCGAGAGCCCGTTGATCATCGTGGAGTAGCCGTCGGAGCCCAGACCCGCGGTCAGCAGGAGCGCGACCCCGACGCCGAGGACCGTGCAGGAGACGACGAGCCGCAGCGTCAGCCTCACCACGGGTCCGTGCTGCCTCAACGGACGGCGTCGACCATCCGCACGATCTCCGCGACGACCTCGTCGAGGGTCAGGTGGGTGGTGTCGACGACGGTGGCACCGTCGGCCTGCGCCAGTGGCGAGGCCGCGCGGCCGGAGTCGAGGGCGTCGCGGCGACGGAGGTCGGCCTCGGTGGCCGCGACCTGGCCGCTGTCGCCGCCCTGCTCGGCGGTGCGACGGGCGGCGCGGGCCGCCGCGTCGGCGACGAGGTAGACCTTGACGGGCGCCTCCGGCGCCACGACCGACGCGATGTCGCGGCCCTCCACCACGATGCCGTCCGACGCCTCGGCGATGAGCGCCCGCTGCTGCGCGACCAGGCGCTCGCGCACCTCGGCCACGGCGCTGACGGCGCTCACGGCCCCGGTGACCTCGGGTCCGCGGATCGGGACGGACACGTCGGTGCCGTCGGCGTGCACGGCGGGAGCGGCCGGGTCGGTGCCCACCACGACCTGCACGCCGGACGCGGCCTCGGCCACCGCCTCGGCGTCGTCGAGGTCGGCACCCGCCTCGAGCACCGCCCAGGTCAGGGCCCGGTACATCGCCCCGGTGTCGAGGTACGGCCAGCCCAGCCGGTCCGCGACCCCCCGGGCGGTGCTGGACTTGCCCGAACCCGAAGGTCCGTCGACGGCGACCACGATCGTCTCCACGTGCTGCTGCTCTCCCTCGTTCACCGGTGGGCCGACCAGCCCTTGGCCGACAGCGACGCCACCAGGACGTCGGCGCTGTCGGGTCGCACACCCACCTCGACGACGCCCACGGGGCGGGCGACGTCGTGGTCGATGCGCAGGTCCTCGATGTTGACGCCTGATTCTTCCGCATCGACGAACAGCCGGGCCAGCTCGCCCGGCCGGTCGGGCACCTGGACGTAGACGGTGGCGTCGACGCGCTCGGGCGCCCCGTGCTTGCCGGGCAGCCGGGACGTGCCCGCGCGCCCCCGGTCGAGCACCTGCGTCAGCGCGTCGCCGGGGGCGGACAGCCCGTCGATCAGCCGGTCGATGTCGTCGCGCACCGCCGTGAGGAGGCTCGCGATGGGCCCGGCGTTGCCCCGCACGATCTGCGTCCACAGCGCGGGGTCGCTCTCGGCGATCCGGGTGACGTCGCGCAGGCCCTGGCCGGCGAGGGCGAGGTGCTCGGCCGGGGCGTCGCCGAGCTGCGCCGCGGTGACGACCGACAGCAGGTGCGGCAGGTGCGAGACGCGCGCCACCGCGGCGTCGTGGTCGGCGGGGTCCATCAGCACCGCGCTGGCACCGCAGGTGACGGCGAGCTCGAAGACGGTCTCGGTGGCGCGGTGGCGCGACGCGGGGTGGGGCGTGACGGCCCAGACCCGTCCGAGGAACAGGTCGGCGGTGCCGGCGCCGGGCCCGGACCGCTCGCTGCCGGCCATCGGGTGCCCGCCCACGTAGCGCGACAGGTCGGCACCGGAGGCCTCGGCCCGCCCGAGCGGCGCGGCCTTGACGCTCGCGACGTCGGTGACGACGGCGTCCGGCCACTCCGCGAGGGCGTCGACCACCACGTCGCCGACGGCGTCGGGCGGGACCGCCACGACCACGAGCTCGACCTCGGTGGGCCGGTCGGTCGTCCCGGCGCCCAGGCTCGCGGCGATGCGCGCGTGCTCGTCGGACCGGTCGCGCAGGTGCACGTCGACGCCCGCCCGGACCAGCGCGAGCGCCACCGAGGTGCCGAGCAGGCCGCACCCCACCACCAGCACGGGACCCCGGAGGACGGTCGCCCGGCTCACAGGTCGACGGCGTCGAGCAGCACGCCGAGCTCGTCGTTGTCGAGCGCACGGGTGCGGCCGGGCGGGAGCCCCCGCATCCGCAGGGGGCCGAAGGCGGTACGGCTGAGCTCGAGGACCGGGTGGCCGACCTCCTCGAGCAGCCGCCGGACCACGCGGTTGCGGCCCACGTGGAGGTCGATCTCGACCAGGGTCTGCGCGCCGTGCTGGGCCTTGACCCGGAACCGGTCGACGGGCACGAGGCCGTCCTCCAGCTCGACGCCGTCGCTCACGCGGCGGACGGTCTCGGGCGTCACCTCGCCGTCGACGAGGGCGACGTAGGTCTTGGTGATCTCGAACGACGGGTGCGACAGCCGGTGCCCCAGCTCGCCGTGGTTGGTGAGCAGCAGCAGGCCCGACGTGTCGGTGTCGAGCCGTCCGACGTGGAACAGACCGGTCCCGGCGTCCTTGACGGCGTCGCCGACGGTGGGCCGACCCTGCGGGTCCGACATCGTGGTGACCATGCCCACCGGCTTGTGGAGCACCACGTGCACGTGGTCCCCCGGCGGCGGCAGCCGCTTGCCGTCGACGCGTACCACGGCGCTCTCGGGGTGGACGCGGGCACCCATCGTGGTGACGACCTCGCCGTCGACCTCGACGCGCCCGTCGGCCATCAGCTGCTCGCTGCCCCGGCGGCTCGCGACGCCCGCCCGGGCCAGCAGCTTCTGCAGACGGATGCCACCCTCGATCTCGGTCACGGCTGGTGCTCCTGGGGGGTCTCGGGTGCGGGGTCGTCGTCGTGGGCGAGCTCGTCGGCGGGGGCGGGCTCGGCCAGCACCTCGGGCTCCTCGTCGACGTCGTCCGTGGTGGGCAGGAAGTGGGCGATCTCGGGCAGCTCGTCGAGGCTCGACAGGCCCATCCGCTCGCAGAAGTACGCGGTGGTGCCGTAGAGCGTGGCCCCGCTCTCGGCGTCGTGGCCGACCTCGTGCACGAGGCCACGGGTGACGAGCGTGCGCATCACGCCGTCCACGTTGACGCCGCGGATGGCCGACACGCGTGCCCGGCTGATGGGCTGACGGTAGGCCACCACCGCGACGGTCTCGAGCGCGGCCTGGGTCAGGCGGGCCTGCTGGCCGTCCAGCACGAAGCGCTCGACCGCGGGCGCGAAGAGCTCGCGGGTGTAGAACCGCCAGCCGCCGGCGACGTGCCGCAGCTCGAACCCGCGCCCCTGCTCGTCGTAGGACGCCGCGAGACCGGCCAGGGCCTGCTGCACCTCGGCCGGCGGGTGGCCGACGGCCTGGGCGAGGACGAGGTGGTCCAGCGGCTGGTCCGCGACCATCAGGACGGCCTCGAGGGCCGGCGCGAGCGGGAGCAGCTCCAGCTCGAGCTCGTCGGTGCGGTCGGTGGTCTCAGTCATCGCTGCTCCCGGCAGGGTCGGTCAGGGCCTCGGCGTCGACGGCGGGCGGGTCCTCGTCGAACTCGGCGCCCACCTCGAGCTCGCCGACGTCCTCGCTGCCCGTCCAGCGGATGGTCAGCTCGCCCAGCGGGGTCACCTGCTCGAAGCCCACCACGCCCTCGCGGAACAGCTCGAGCAGGGCCAGGAAGCGGGCCACCCGGGTGAGGGTGTCGGGCGCGTCGGCGGTCAGGGTGCGGAAGGTGACGGTGCCGGCGGCGCGGAGCCGTTCGACGACGACGACGGCCTGCTCGCGGACGCTCACCTGCGGTGCGTGCAGGTGGGCGAGCGACAGCACCGGCACCGGGCGCGGCGTCATCGCCCGGGCCGCGAGGGCGGCGAGGTCCTCGGGGCCGATCGTGATGAGCACCTCGGGCAGCAGCCGGGCGAAGCGCTCGTCCAGCCCGACCGACCGCGGGTAGCGGCGCTGCTCGCCCGCGAGACGCTCGGCGACGGCCGCGGCCACCTGCTTGAACGCGCGGTACTGCAGCAGCCGGGCGAACAGCAGGTCGCGGGCCTCCAGCAGCGCGAGGTCCTCCTCGTCCTCCACCTCGGCCTGCGGCAGCAGCCGGGCCGCCTTGAGGTCGAGCAGCGTCGCGGCGACGAGCAGGAACTCGGTGGTCTGCTCGAGGTCGCCGTCGTCGCCCATCGCCCGGATGTGGGCGATGAACTCGTCGGTCACCTTCGACAGCGCGACCTCGGTGACGTCGAGCTTGTGCTTGGAGATCAGGCCGAGCAGCAGGTCGAACGGGCCCTCGTAGACGTCGAGGTGCACGTCGAACGAGCCGCGCGGCGTGATCGCCACGCCGTCGACGTCGCTCACGGCGGTCACGGCTTCTGCAGACGGCGGGCGAGCTCGCCGTCGAGCCCGCGCTCCTCGTAGTCGGCGAGGGCCATGGCGATCGCGGCGCGCACCAGCCGTCCGCGGTCGACGCCCTGGCCGAGCGCGCGGCGCAGCACGAGGCGGGCCTGCTCGATCTCGAGCAGCTCGTCGGCGGTGACGTAGACCGTCATCTTCTCGTCGTGCTTGACCCGTCCGGACCCGACGCGCGGCTCCTCGGTGGCGGCCGGTGCCGGCGCGGGCGGGTCGGGGACGGCCGTGGGGCGGAACAGCTCGTCCGCCCCCGGCAGGCTCACGCGCCGGGGCACCGGGCCAGCACCTCCCTGGCCAGCTGGCGGTAGGCCTCGGAGCCCGGCGACGTGGTGGCGTACGACAGGATCGGCTCGCCCGCCACCGTGGCGTCGGAGAACTTGACGGTCCGGCGGATGACGGTGTGGAAGACCGCGTCGCCCCAGCCGTCGACCAGCGTCTGGAGCACCTCACGGCCGTGGAGCGTGCGGCCGTCGTACATGGTGCCGAGCAGCCCGACGATCTGGAGGTCGAGGTTGGTGCGGTCGCGGACCTTCTCGATGGTCTCCTTGAGCAGCGCGACGCCGCGCAGCGCGAAGTACTCGCACTCGAGCGGGATGATCACGCCGTCGGCGGCGGTGAGCGCGTTGACGGCGAGCAGGCCGAGCGAGGGCTGGCAGTCGATCAGGATGATGTCGTACTCGCTGCGCGCCTGGCGGAGCACGCGGGCGAGCGTCTGCTCGCGGCCGACCTCGGTGACCAGGCGCATCTCGGCGGCCGAGAGGTCGATGTTGGACGGCAGCAGGTCGACGCCGTCGGTGCGCGTCTTGAGCAGCACGTCGCCGAGCGCGACGTCGGGCTCCATCAGCAGGTGGTAGACGCTCATCTCGAGCTCGTGGGCATGGAACCCGAGCCCGACGGTGAGCGAGCCCTGCGGGTCGAAGTCGACGAGCAGCACCCGTCGTCCGGTCTCGGCGAGCGCGGCACCCAGGTTGATGGTGGTCGTGGTCTTGCCGACGCCACCCTTCTGGTTGCACAGGGCGAGCACGAGGGCGCGGTCGCGGGTGGGGGCGCCGGGCTCGGGGAGCACCGGCATCGGACGACCGGTGGGGCCCATCGTGGGCACCTGGCCGAGGGGGAGCGTCCCGTCGGACGTCTCGTCGGGGAGCTGGTCCATGGTGTTCTCGTGTCTCTCGCGCGGGTCGGACGGGGTGCCGCCGGGACGGTCTGCGCTGTCGATTTGTCGACTCCTCGGCCCGGCACCGCCGACTCTAGACCTCGGCCCCCTGACGCCCGCGGGCGGCTCGCCGAAGATCCCCTGCCCCTCACGAGCTGAGGATCTGGCGCCCGGGCCTCAGCCCAGGGCTCGGGGGTGGCTGGTGGCGTAGACCTCGCGGAGACGATCGATGGTGACGAGGGTGTAGACCTGCGTGGTCGTCACCGACGCGTGGCCGAGCAGCTCTTGGACCACGCGGACGTCGGCGCCGCCGTCGAGCAGGTGGGTGGCGAAGGAGTGCCGCAGGGTGTGGGGCGAGACGTCGACACCGAGCTCGGCGCGGTCGGCGGCCTGGACGAGCACCGCCCATGCGCTCTGGCGCGACAACCGGCCCCCGCGGGCGTTGAGGAAGACCGCGGCCCGCTCGCGCCCGGGCTGCGCGAGGTCGCCGCGCGCGCCGCCGAGGTAGCGCCCGAGCGCGTCGGCCGCGTAGGACCCGAGCGGGACGACCCGCTGCTTGCTCCCCTTGCCGCGCAGCAGCACCGATCCGGACTCGAGGTCGACGTCGTCGACGTCGAGCCCGACGGCCTCGGAGATCCGGGCGCCGGTGCCGTAGAGCACCTCGAGCAGCGTGTGGTCGCGGGAGGCGAGCGCGGTGCCGGGGGCGGCCGCGGCCGCGAGCAGCGCCTCGACCTGCTCGACGGTGATGGCCTTGGGGAGCCGCTTGGCCGGTGCGGGCGGCCGGACCGCGGCGGACGGGTCGGTGGCCGTCAGTCCCTCGCGGAGGACGAAGCGGTGGAAGCCGCGCGCGGCGACGACGGTGCGGGCGGCGCTGCTGGCCCCGAGCGGCGGGTGCTCCTCGTCGCCCTCGCGCAGGTGCACCAGGAAGTCGGTGACGTCGGACTCGGTCACCTGGTCGACGGCACGGATGCCGCGCGAGCCCAGGAAGGAGCGGTAGCGACGCAGGTCGCGGCGGTACGAGCTCAGCGTGTTGGCGGCGAGCCCGCGCTCGACGCCGAGGTGCCCGAGGTAGTCCTCGACGGCCCGCCCCACCGCGTCCGGCGAGGACGCGGTCGGCGGCGCGACGGGGGACGTGCTCGTGGTTGTCAGGCGATGACCTCTTCGGGACTGGTCCACGCCAGCCCGAGGGCGTCGGCGACCGGCTTGCTGGTGACCTGGCCACCATAGGTGCTCAGACCCCTGCGGAGGCTCTCATCGCCCCGGAGCGCCGCGCGCCAGCCCTGGTTCGCGAGCTTCACGGCGTAGGGCAGCGTCACGTTGGCCAGCGCGTGCGTCGAGGTGTGCGGCACCGCGCCGGGCATGTTGGCCACGCAGTAGAAGACCGACTCGTGCACGCGGTAGGTCGGGTCGGCGTGCGTGGTCGCGCGCGAGTCCTCGAAGCAGCCGCCCTGGTCGATCGAGATGTCGACGAGCACGCTGCCCGCCTTCATCCGCCGCACCAGGTCGTTGCTCACCAGCGTCGGCGCCTTGGCGCCCGGCACGAGCACGGCGCCGATCACCAGGTCGGCCGCGAGCACGGCCTGCTCGAGCTGGAACGCGTTGGACGTGATGGTCTGGATGCGGCCGCCGAAGACCTGGTCGACGTGGCGCAGCTTGTCGACGTCGAGGTCGAGCAGGGTGACGCGGGCGCCCATGCCGAGGGCGACCGTGGCGGCGTTGACGCCGGACACTCCCCCGCCGATGACGACGACGTCGGCCGCGAGGACGCCGGGCACGCCGCCCATCAGCACGCCGCGGCCGCCCTGCGAGCGCATCAGGTGGTACGCCCCGGCCTGCGGGGCCAGCCGTCCGGCGACCTCGCTCATCGGCGCGAGCAGCGGGAGCGCGCCGGACGCGGTCTGCACCGTCTCGTAGGCGATGCCGGTGACCCTCGCGTCCGCGAGCGCGTCGGTGCACGCGCGGGACGCGGCGAGGTGCAGGTAGGTGAAGAGCACCTGGTCGGCGCGCATCCGGTGGAACTCCTCGGCGACCGGCTCCTTGACCTTGAGCACGAGGTCGCCCGCGGCCCAGGTGGCGTCGGCGTCGTCGGCGATCTTGGCGCCCGCCGCGCTCAGCTCGTCGTCGGTGATGGACGACCCGAGACCGGCCCCCGTCTCGACGGTGACCTCGTGACCGCCCCGGACCAGCTCGTGCACGCCGGCCGGGGTGATGGCCACCCGGTACTCGTGGTTCTTGACCTCGCGGGGGACGGCGACGCGCATGGGGACTCCTGTGCTCGGTGGCGGCTGTCCGTCCACCGTAGGCCGCGTCGACACGTCTGTCGCCTGACAGCCTGTCAAGCGGTGGCCGCGCCGTTCGACACCTTGTCCGGTGAGAAGCTTCGGTGTCCCCGAGGGCCCGTCGTCAGGCTCGGCGGTGCGCGTGGGCCGCGAGGAGCCCGATCATCGTCATGCAGTCCCCGATGCGACCCTGCAGGGCGCCCTGGACGGCCTCGTCGAAGGGCAGCCAGACGATGCCCATGTCGGCCTCCTCGCCCTCGCGGACGGTGCGGGCGTCGTCGGGCACCAGGGACAGGCCGCGGGCCAGGAAGACCTGCCACCTCTCCTCGGTGTAGCCGGGCGAGGCGTGCGCACGGTGCACGAGGGTCTCCCAGTGCTCCGCGACGAGGTCGGTCTCCTCCCCCAGCTCGCGCCGGGCCGCGTCGAGCGGCGACTCGCCCTCGACGTCGAGGACGCCGGCCGGGAGCTCCAGCAGGCGGTGGCCGACGGGGTGGCGGTACTGCTCGAGCAGCAGCACGCGGTCGTCGTCGTCGAGCACGACGACGCCGACGGCGCCGCGGTGCTCGACCACCTGGCGGCTGAGCTCGGCACCGTCGGGCGCGCTCACCAGGTCCTGGCGCAGCGACATGTAGTGGCCGTCGTAGAGCCGGCTGGTGCCGGCGACCGGCCAGTGCTGCTCGCGGTCGGCGACCTGCTCCCCCGGTGCCGCGACCACGCCGGTGAGGGACGGGTGCGCGACGCGGTCTGGACTCATGCGGTCACGTCCGCGTCGGCCGTGGCGTGACGGCGGAAGCCGCTCTCGTCGCCGACGGGGAGCCGCAGCTCGCGCTGACGGTCCAGCGCGGCGCCGACCAGGCCGGCGAACAGCGGGTGCGGCCGGGTCGGACGCGACTTGAGCTCGGGGTGCGCCTGGGTCGCGACGTAGTACGGGTGCACGTCGCGCGGCAGCTCGACGTACTCCACGAGCGTGCCGTCGGGTGAGGTGCCGCTGAAGACGAGGCCGGCCTCGGCGATCTGGTCGCGGTAGGCGTTGTTCACCTCGTAGCGGTGCCGGTGGCGCTCGTCCACGTCGGTGCTGCCGTAGGCCTCGGCCACGAGCGAGCCCTCGTCGAGGTGCGCGGGGTAGGTGCCGAGCCGCATGGTGCCGCCGAGGTCGCCGGCGCCCTCCACGAAGGCCTTCTGCTCGGCCATCGTCGCGATGACGGGGTGCGTGGTGGCGGCGTCGAACTCGGTCGAGCTGGCGTCGGCGATGCCGGCGACCACCCGGGCGTACTCGATCACCATGCACTGCAGGCCGAGGCACAGGCCGAGGGTGGGGATCCCGTTCTCCCGGGCGAAGGTGAGCGCGCCGAGCTTGCCCTCGATGCCGCGGATGCCGAACCCGCCGGGCACGCAGATCCCGTCGACGTCGCCGAGCAGCTTC
Organism: Nocardioidaceae bacterium; assembly: GCA_030655315.1. Classification (GTDB taxonomy): domain Bacteria; phylum Actinomycetota; class Actinomycetes; order Propionibacteriales; family Nocardioidaceae; genus JAURVT01. The sequence goes on from JAURVT010000043.1 coordinate 283,398, forward strand.
TGGGCGCCCGCCGGCGTGGCGCACTCGTCGGACGGGACCCAGCGCAGGTGGACCCGCGAGCTGTGCGCGAACCCGCCGGCCCGCAGCGCCTCGCCGACCGAGAGGTACGCGTCGGGCAGGTCGACGTACTTGCCGACCAGGGCGATCGTGACGGCCTCGTCGGGGTCGTGGACGCGCTGGAGCAGCTCGTCCCACTGCGTCCAGTCGACGTCGCGGAAGGGCAGGTTGAGGCGCCGGACGACGTACGCGTCGAGGCCCTCGGAGTGCAGCACCTTGGGGATGTCGTAGATCGAGGGCGCGTCGAGCGCGGTGACGACGGCCTCGGTGTCGACGTCGCACATCAGCGAGATCTTGTTCTTGATGCTCGCGGAGATCTCGCGGTCCGACCGGCAGACGATCGCGTCGGGCTGGATGCCGATCGAGCGCAGGGCGGCCACCGAGTGCTGGGTGGGCTTGGTCTTCAGCTCCCCCGACGGGCCGATGTAGGGCACGAGCGAGACGTGCAGGAAGAAGACGTTGTCGCGGCCGACGTCGTGACGCACCTGGCGCGCGGCCTCGAGGAAGGGCTGGGACTCGATGTCGCCGACCGTGCCGCCGATCTCGTGCAGGACGACGTCGACGTCGTCGCCGCCCATCGCGAGCATCCGCTCCTTGATCTCGTTGGTGATGTGCGGGATCACCTGGACGGTGTCGCCCAGGTAGTCCCCGCGGCGCTCGCGCGCGATCACCTCGGAGTAGACCTGGCCGGTCGTGACGTTGGCGCGACCGACGAGGTCGACGTCGAGGAAGCGCTCGTAGTGACCGATGTCGAGGTCGGTCTCGGCGCCGTCGTCGGTGACGAACACCTCGCCGTGCTGGAACGGGTTCATCGTCCCGGGGTCGACGTTGAGGTAGGGGTCGAGCTTCTGCATCGTCACGCGCAGCCCGCGCGACTTCAGCAGCCGTCCCAGGCTGGAGGCGGTGAGCCCCTTGCCGAGGGACGACGCGACGCCGCCGGTGACGAACAGGTGCTTGGTCTGCACCGAAGCGGCCAAGGAGAGCTCCCGCGGTCGAAGGGCTTGGAGCACTCGCACGGCAACGGCACGACCGGTGTTCCAGCCCTGCTGAGGGCGAGTGCCCTCCACGGGATTCCAGCCTACCAACAGGTGGCCGCGGACCTCAGGACCCGGTCGCTCCCGGCATGGCGCCGTCGGTGGCGTCGACCGCGCCGTACTGGCCGGCCGACCCGTCGGACTGCTCGCGCAGCGCGAGGACGGTGACCGCCGCACCTGCTGCGGTCTCGGCGGTGTCGACGGTCGAGACCGCCGCGGCGTCGTCGCCGCCTCGGATACCGGCGACGGCGCCGTCACCACGGGCCGAGGCCGGGGTCCCGGCCACGACGACGCCCTTGCTGGCGGCGTCGAGCCCGCCGGCCACGGCGGCGACGACGTCGCCAGTGCCGGAGCCGTCGGGGTCGCCCGCGACGACCACGGCGAGCGTGCCTCGCTGGGCGGGGGCCTTCTCGGCGGTGGCCAGACCGGACTCGGTGAAGGCCGAGGCGATGGTGGTGGCCGACTCGTCGACGGCCACCGGGGCGTCGGCGTCGACGAGGTACGCCCGTGCCAGCGCGGTGCCGACGCGGTCGTAGCTCTCACCGTCGGCGCTGACGCCCTCGACGCCGCTCAGGGACTGGTCGGCCACGCCCTCGGCGAACTGACGGCCCGAGGGGTCGACGAGCTTGCTGGTGACCGAGACCTGCGCGGTGACCTTGCCGCCCGCGGCGACGACGTCCTCGGACACGCCGCGCACGGTGGCGCCGTCGGCGCCGGGCAGGACGAAGACCGCCACGCCCTGGCCCGCGAGGCGGTCCTCGAGGAGCGCCGGGGCCACGCCGTCGGCGAACCCGGCCTGGAACTGCTCGACCTGACGGTCGGTGGTGCTCTGCGCGCGCGACGAGCCGGTGTCGGACGACGCGAGGTCGGTCGACAGCGCGCCGCCGAGCAGGCCGGCGCCGAGCGTGACGCCGACGGCGAGCGCGAGGAACACCGCGACGAGGGAGACGATGTGGTAGCGGAAGTCGATCACGGGAGGAGCTCCTGGATCCGGTCGACGAGCGCGCCGAGGCCCGAGGTCACGGGCTCCAGCCAGTCGCTGCCGACGGGGGTCGTGGACAGGGCGAGGACGAGCGCGACGGCCGCCGCGAGCAGCAGGAGCAGCAGCATCGGCAGGCCGACGCGGGGACGGTGCACGGCGGCGACGGCCTGGGCGTCGATCAGCTTGGACCCGACGCGGAGCCGGGCGAGGAAGGTGCTCGCCGACGACGACCGTCCGCCGTCGAGGTACTCGACGAGGTTGGCGTGGATGCCGACCGTGACGATGATCCGGGCGCCACGGTCGTCGGCGAGGATCATCGCGAGGTCCTCCGCCGCACCGCCGGCGCCGAAGCGCAGGACGTCGACGCCGAGGCGCTCGAGCCGCTCGGCGTCGGTGGTGCGACCGGTGCGGCCGGTCTGCTCGACGACCTCGGCACCGCAGCGCAGCGCGCGGTCGGACAGGGCGTCCAGGTGACCGACGACGACGTCGGGCTTCAGATCGGCCTCGAGCAGCACGTCGGCGCCGCCCTCGACGCCGATCAGCACGGGCCGGTGCTCGGAGAGGTAGTGCCGCAGCGCGTGCAGGTCGCGGGCGTGCCCGTGGCCGGCGGTGACCAGCACGACCGGACGGCCCTCGATGCGGGTGTGCAGCTCGGGCACGCCGACGCCGTCGAGCAGCAGCTCCTGCTCGCGGCGGAGGTGCTCGGTGGCGTTGACGGTGAACGACTCGAGCTGCGTGGTCATGCCGGCGCGGGCCTCGGACTTGAGCGCGGCGGCCCGGTGGACGTCGAGCACGTCGCCGCTCACCTTGCTCCCGTCGGAGCGGGACACCACGCCGTCGGCGTCGATCGTGACCCGGTCGCCCTCGGACAGCGTGCCGAAGACGCCACTGCCCACGCGGTCGACCAGCGGGATGCCCGCGGCCGCGATGACCTCGGGTCCGAGGTTGGGGTAGCGGCCCGACGTCGACGACGACGCGTTGACGACGGCGGCCACGCGGCAGCGCACCAGCGTCTCGGCGCTCTCGCGGTCGAGGTCGACGTGGTCGATGACCGCGACGTCACCGGGCTTGAGTCGCTTGGTGAGGTTCTTGGTCCGCCGGTCCATGCGCACGGTCCCGCTGGTGCCACCCGCGGCCGGCGCGGCGGGACGACGCAGGTTCGGAAGCTTCACCGTCGTCACTGTGCCACCTGGGGCAGGCGTGACGCGGGAGGCGCGACGGGCCGCGACCAGGTGTCGCTCGTCCCACCGGCACCACCGGGCACGGGCCACCGACGGGACCACGGAGAGCTCGCCGTGGTCCTGTCGCCAGTCCGTGCCCACCCGGGGGTCCGACGCGGGGCGCACCTGCGCGTCAGGTCGCTCCCGCGCGGTCGGTGGAGGCCATCTCGAGCAGCTCGGCGGCGTGGGCCTCGGCCGTGGCCGAGCCCTCCAGACCGGCGAGCATCCGGGACAGCTCGGCCACGCGGCCACCGTCGTCGAGCGACGCGACGCCGCTGGTGGTGACGGTGCCGTCGTCGGACTTGACGACGAGGTAGTGCCGGTCGGCGAACGCCGCGACCTGGGGCAGGTGGGTCACCGCGATCACCTGGGCGTGGCGGGCGAGGCGGGCCAGGCGCCGGCCGACCTCGACGGCGGCCTTTCCGCCGATGCCGGCGTCGACCTCGTCGAACACGAAGGTGGGGACGCTGGTGCGGTCGGCGACCACGACCTCGAGCGCCAGCATCACGCGCGACAGCTCGCCGCCGCTGGCGCTGCGGGCCAGCGACCGCGCGTCGGAGCCCGCGTTGGCCGCGAGCAGCAGCTCGACCCGGTCGGCGCCGTCGGGGCCGAGGTCGTCGGCGACGGGTACCTCCGGCGCCTCCACCGAGACCTCGACCCGTGCGTGGGGCATGGCGAGCGCGTCGAGCTCGTCGGACACCCGGGTGGACAGGCTCGCCGCGCCCCGACGTCGGGCCCGCGTGAGCTGCCCGGCGAGGTCGACGAGCCGGGCGAAGAGCTCGTCCCGCTCGGCCTCGAGCGCCGCGATCGTGTCGTCGTCGCCCTGCAGCTCGCCCACCCGGCCGGCGGCGGTGCGCGCCCACTCGAGCACCTCTTCCAGACCCGGGCCGTACTTGCGCTGCAGCCCGGCCAGGGCGGCCCGGCGGTCCTGCACGGAGGCGAGCCGCGACGGGTCGACGTCGACCGAGCGGGCGTACGAGGCGAGCTCGGTGGCGACGTCGGCCACCAGGAACCCGGCCTCGCCCAGCCTCGCCGCCAGGGCGTCGAGGTCGGGGTCGTGCTGGCGGACGGCGTCGAGCTGGCCCTGGGCCTGGGCGAGCATGGTCGTGACGTCGACCCCGGCGTCGCCGGTGGCATCGTCGCCCGACAGCAGTCCGTGGGCGCCGTCGGCGGCCAGTGCCAGGCCCTCGCCGTGCGCGAGACGGTCCTCCTCGGCGCGGAGGTCGGCGTCCTCCCCCGGCTGCGGGTCGACGGCCGCGACCTCCTCCAGCCCGAAGGTGAGGCGGTCGAGCTCCTGGGCGCGCTCGCGGGCCTGGGTGACCAGCTCGGCATGGGTGCGCGTGACCTCGGTCCAGCGCGCGTGGGCGGGCCGGTAGAGCCCGAGCAGCGGGACGACCTCGTCGCCGGCGAAGGCGTCGAGCGCGGCGCGCTGGGCGGCGGGCTTGAGCAGCCGGTGCTGGTCGGACTGGCCGTGGACGGCGACGAGCTCGTCGCTGATCCGTCCCAGCACCCCGGCCGGCACGGTGGCGCCGCCGACGTAGGCGCGTGAGCGCCCCTCGCGCGAGACGGTGCGCCCGAGGATGACGGCTCCGTCGTCGAGCTCGCCGGCGGCGTCCTCGACCAGCTGCGCGACCCCCGGGACGTCGTCGACGCCCACCCGGGCCTCGACCCGGCTGCGGGCGTCGCCGTGCCGGACGAGCCCCGCGTCGGCGCGGCCCCCGCGCAGCAGTGCCAGCGCGGTGACGACCATGGTCTTGCCCGCGCCGGTCTCGCCGGTGATCACCGTCAGGCCGGGACCGAGCTCCAGCTCGGCCTCCGCGATGACGCCCAGCGAGCTGAGCCGGATCTCCTGCCACATGGGCCTAGCGCTCCTCGTGGATCGCGGCGACGGCGGCGTCGAGGGAGGCCTCGCGCCGCTCGGCGGCGCCGCGCCAGCCGCCCACCGGCAGGGCGAACTTGGCCACGAGGCGGTCGGTGAACGGGGCCTGGTGCAGACGGGCCAGCCGGACGGGCTGCTGCGACCGACGGACCTCGACGCGCGCCCCGGGCGGCAGGTCGAGCGTGCGGCGTCCGTCGCACCACAGCACGCCGGTGGACGTGCCGGGCAGCACCTCGACGGCGAGCACCGAGGTGGGCGAGACGACCAGGGGCCGGGCGAACAGCGCGTGGGCGCTGATCGGCACCATGAGCAGGGCCTCGACCTCGGGCCAGACCACGGGGCCGCCGGCGCTGAAGTTGTAGGCGGTGGAGCCGGTGGGCGTGGCGCAGACGACGCCGTCGCAGCCCCAGCGCGACAGCGGGCGGTCGTCGATCTCGACGACGAGCTCGAGCATCCGCTCGCGGGCGCTCTTCTCCACCGAGGCCTCGTTGAGCGCCCAGCTGCGCTCGATGGTGTGGCCGTCGACGTTGACGCAGACGTCGATCGCGAGCCGCTCCTCGACGTCGTAGCCACCGGACACCACGCGCTCGACGGTGAAGCTCAGGTGCTCCACGTCGGCCTCGGCCAGGAACCCGACGTGGCCGAGGTTGACCCCGAGCAGCGGGGTGTCGTTGGGGCGGGCGAGCTCGGCACCGCGCAGGATGCTGCCGTCGCCTCCGAAGACCACGGCCAGCTCGCAGCCGGCGGACGCGGTGTCGTCGGCCTCGACGACGCGCAGGTCGCCCGCGTCGTGGTGGCTCAGGCCCTCGGCGGAGTCGGCCAGGATGCGGACCTCGATGCCGGCCTCGCCCACCTGGCGGGCGAAGTCGGCGGCGATGCGGGCGGCGGCCTCGCGGCCGGTGTGCACGAGCATCAGGATCGATCGGCGGGCTTCGCTCACGCGGGAGTCCTTCCGGTGTCGGGGCCGGCGGCGACGACGGCACGTGCCTCGTCGGGTCCGGCGGTCGCCGCGTCGGTCCTGAGCCAGCAAAAGTACTCGACGTTGCCGGTGGGCCCGGGCAGCGGGCTCGGTGCCAGCCCGGCGGTGCCCCAGCCCAGCAGGCCCGCCGCCGCGCACACGCGCTCCACGGCCTCGGCCCGCAGCTCGGGATCGCGGACGACGCCCTTCTTGCCCAGGCGCTCGCGTCCCACCTCGAACTGCGGCTTGACCATCAGCACCATGTCGCCGCCGGGTCGGGCCACCGACGCGAGCGCGGGCAGCACCACGCGCAGGGAGATGAAGGACAGGTCGCTGACCACGAGGTCGACCTGCCCGCCGACCCTCTCGGGGTCGATCTCGCGGACGTTGGTGCGGTCGTGCACGACGACGCGGGGGTCCTGCTGCAGCGACCAGACCAGCTGGCCGTAGCCGACGTCGACGGCGACCACCTGGGCCGCGCCGCGGCGCAGGAGCACGTCGGTGAACCCGCCGGTGGACGCGCCGGCGTCGAGGCAGCGGCGGCCCTCGACCGGGGCGAGGCCCAGTGGCTCGAGCACCTCGAGCGCCCCGAGCAGCTTGTGCGCGCCGCGCGACGCCCAGCGGGGGTCGTCGACGTCGTCGCGGACCAGCACGGCCTGGTCGGTGGAGACGCCGGTGGCGGGCTTGCGGGCGGGCGTGCCGCCGACGCTCACGCGTCCGGCCGCGATCAGCTCGGCGGCGTGGTCGCGGGACCGGGCGAGCCCGCGGCGCACCAGCTCGGCGTCGAGGCGCAGGCGGCGCGTCACGGTGCGGAGGGACGCGGCGGGCCCTGGTCGCCGGCCTGGGTCAGCACGGCGCGGAGCTGACCGTGGATCTGGTCGTACACCTCCGCGTGGGCGTCGACCGGCAGGTCGGCCAGCTGCTGCAGGCTCTCCAGGACGGCGTCGACCCGGGCGTCGCCGGTGGGGGGCACCTCGTCGCTCATGGCTCGATCATCCCAGCATCGCGGTGAGCGCGTCGTGCACCGGGCCGAGGTCTGGGGACGAGCCGGCGTCGGCCCTCGCCCAGCCCCGGGTGAGGGCGGCGCGCAGCAGGCAGGTGGCGCCGGCCGCGCCCGTGGCGTCGCCGACGTCGACCGAGCCGTCGTCGTCGATGCGGACTCCCCCGCAGGTGACCGAGCCGCCGTCGGTGACGACCTCGGGGTGCGGGTGCAGCAGCCCGGCGAGGTCGGTGGAGACGTAGGTGGGACGTCGGAGCGGGTCGGCGGCGACGGCGTCGTCGAGCGTGTTGACCCCGGTGAGGACGAACAGGCTGTCGGCGCCCACGACGTTGGCGCCCTCGATGTCGGTGTCGAGGCGGTCGCCGACCATCAGCGGGTGCCGGCCGCCGACCCGCAGCACCGTCTCCTCGAACAGCGGCGCGCGCGGCTTGCCGGCGACGTCGGGGGTGCGGCCGGTGGCGGCGCCGATCGCGGCGACGAGGGTGCCGTTGCCCGGTGCGACACCGCGTGCGGTGGGCACCGTGAGGTCGGTGTTGCTCGCGATCCACGGCAGCCCGGCGGCGACGCCGTAGGCGCCCTCGGCGAGCAGCTCCCAGCCGAGGCTCGGGTGGAAGCCCTGGACGACCGCCTTCGGGTCGTCGTCGAGCGTGCGGGTGCTGCGGAGGCCGAGCTCGGCCAGCGCCACCTCGAGGCCCTCGCCGCCGACGACGAGCACGGTGGAGCCCGCGGGCACGACCTCGCTGACCATCCGGGCGGCGGCCTGGGCGGACGTGACGACGTCACCGTCGTCCGCCGGCACACCCATGCCGGTCAGCTTCTGCGCGACGGCGGCCGGCGGGCGGGAGGCGTTGTTGGTGACGAACGCGAGCGTGGTGGTGCCGCGCGCCTCCGCGAGCGCCTCGGCCGCGCCGGCCACGGCGCCGTCGCCGCGGTAGACCACGCCGTCGAGGTCGAGCATCGTGACGTCGTAGGCCCGCGCGAGCGGCCCGGCCGAGCTCTCGAGCGCGTGGACCTCGCGGGGCGACCCCGGCTGCTGCACTGCGACTCCTTAGGTGGTGGACGGTCCGTCGGTCACCACCCTAGGGATCGGCACCGACGGCCGGTCCTGCGGACGGACGAATCGGCGTATGACCGCGTGGGCCGGTCATGCGCCGATTCTTCAGTCCGTCCCTGCTGGGGGAATCAACGTTCTGACGCGGATACCGGGCTGGTGTCGATTCCTCGGCGGGGTCGGCACCTGGTCCGCGCCGCACGCACACCCGCACCCCGTGGACAGAAGAATCGACGTATGACCGCCAGGGCAGGTCATACGTCGATTCTCAGGTCGGCCGCGCACGGCCACGGAGCACCGCTCAGACGGACTCGGCTCCGTCGGCCTTGACGGCGAAGACGGGGCAGGTGGCGTCGAGGATGAGGCGCTGGGCGACGCTGCCCATGAAGAGCTTGCCGACGGGGCTGCGGCGACGCAGCCCGATGACCAGCAGCGACGCGCTCACCTCCGTGGCGACGTCGAGGATGCCGTCGGCGACGTCGGCACCCACCACCTGACGCACCTCGTGCTCCACGCCCAGCTCGGCCATCTGCGACTCGAGGGCCACCATGTGCTCCGAGGTCGCGAACGCGGTGTCGACGAACGAGTCGCCGCGCGTGCCGTTGACCACGATCAGCTTCTCGCCACGCAGGCCGGCCTCGGCCACCCCGTAGCTCAGTGCTGCCTTGCCGTACTCGTCGGGCGTGTAGCCCACCACGATGCTCATCTGGACTGCCTCTCGGTGCTCATGCGTCGATCTTCTCTCGTTCCGCGTCCGACGGGTCGTCGGACGCGCCGCTGCGGCCCCGCATCAGCAGCGGGACGAGCAGCACCAGGGCCAGGATGACGTACACCGCGATCGCGAGGGGCTCGCTGACCAGCGCGGTGGCGTCGCCGCCGGAGAGCTGCAGCGCCTCGCGCAGCTTGACCTCCATGAGCGGGCCGAGGATGACCCCCAGGATCAGCGGCAGCACCGGGATCGCGAAGCGGCGCATCGCGAACCCGAGGAGGCCGAAGACCAGGAGCAGCCCGATGTCGAAGGCCTGCTGGTTCACCGAGTAGGCGCCCAGCGAGGCGAAGAACAGGATGCCGGCGTAGAGGTACGGGCGCGGCACCTGCAGCAGCTTGGCCCAGACCGGGGCGAGCGGGAGGTTCAGCACCAGCAGCAGGAAGTTGCCGATCAGCAGGCTGGCCAGCAGCGTCCAGACGAGGTCGCCGTTGGTCGAGAGCAGCTGGGGCCCGGGCTGGATGCCGTAGCCCTGCATCGCGGCCAGCATGATCGTCGCGGTGGCCGTGACGGGCAGGCCGAGCGCGAGAAGCGGCACGAAGGTGCCCGCGGCCGAGGCGTTGTTGGCCGCTTCGGGTCCGGCGACACCCTCGATCGCGCCCTTGCCGAACTCGCCGGAGTTCTTGGACAGCTTGCGCTCGAGCACGTACGACAGGAACGTCGGCGTCTCGGCGCCACCGGCGGGGATGGCGCCGAACGGAAAGCCGAGCGCGGTGCCGCGCATCCACGGGCCCCAGGAGCGCTTCCAGTCGGCCTTGCCCATGAAGGGCTGCCCGACCGGGATGATCTCGGCCGGCACGCGCCGCAGGTGCGCCGCGACCCAGAGGGTCTCGCCGAGGGCGAAGATCCCCACCGCGACGACGACGATGTCGAGGCCGTCGGCGAGCAGCGGCAGGCCGAACGTCAGCCGCGGCTGGGCCGTCGACAGGTCGATGCCGACGATGCCGATGGCCAGGCCCACGAACAGGGCGATGAAGCCGCGCAGCTTGGAGGTGCCGAGGACCGCCGTCACCAGGACCATCGCCATCACCATCACGGCGAAGTACGACGGTGCGCCGAGCTTGACCGCGATGCCCGCCAGCGCGGGAGCGGCGAACGCCACGAGGAGCGTGCCGATGGTGCCGGCGATGAAGGAGCCGATGGCCGCCGTGGCCAGCGCCTGCGAGGCACGTCCGGCCTTGGCCATCTTGTTGCCCTCGATGGCCGTCATCACCGAGGAGGACTCCCCCGGAGTGTTCAGCAGGATCGACGTGGTCGAGCCGCCGTACATGCCGCCGTAGTAGATGCCGGCGAACATGATGAAGGCCTGGGTGGGCCCGAGGCCGTAGGTGACGGGCAGCAGCAGCGCCACCGCCATGGCCGGGCCGATGCCCGGGAGGACGCCGACGAAGGTGCCGAGGAAGACGCCGATCGCGGCGAACAGCAGGTTCATCGGGGTCAGTGCCTCGGCGAAGCCTCCGCCGAGCAGGGAGAGGGTCTCCATCAGAGCACCCCGTCCAGGATGCCGGGCGTGAGCGGGATGCCCAGCACGACGTAGAAGAAGTACCAGCTGCCGACCGAGAGGACCGCGCCGACGACGAGGTCGCGCAGGATCGTCCGGCTGCCGAGCGCCCAGGCGGCGCCGGCGAACAGCAGCCCGCCGGTGATGGCCCAGCCGAGCAGGTCGACGAGGACGATGTTGGCCACGAAGACGCCGAGCAGGCGGAGCACCGTCTGCCAGTCGGTCTTCTGGCTGAGGTCGACGTCCTCGCCGCCCTCGGCCTCGGGCTCGTCGCCGCGGACCGTCGCGACGGCCAGCAGCACGCCGAGCACGATCAGCACGGCGCCGATGCAGTAGGGGAAGAACTTCGGGCCGACCGGGTCGGCGAAGCCCACGTTGAGGCGGGCGGCGTCGAACAGGACGTAGGCGCCCATCACGACGAGCCCGCCAGACACGGCCAGCTGGCCGCGGTCCAGGCCCTTGTCCGGCGGCGCGTCGGTGCGCGGTGGTGTGGTCTCGGTGCTCACAGCAGTCCCAGCTCCTCGAGGGTGGAGGACACCCGTTCGTCCTGCTCGGTCAGGAAGGTCTCGTACTCGTCGCCCGTGCGGAACCGGTCGGTCCAGCCGTTGCGCTCGAGGGCCTCGCGCCACTCGGGGGTGTCGCGCATCTCCGAGAGGTAGTCGATGTACTGGTCGCGGCGCTCGTCGGTGATCCCCGGAGGGGCGAGCACGCCGCGCCAGTTGGTGAAGACCAGGTCGATGTCGGACTCCTGGAGGGTGGGCACGTCCGCGAGCTCGTCGACGGGCGAGCGCTCCCCGCCCGACATCGCGAGCACGCGCAGCTCGCCCGAGGCGACCTGGCCCGCGAGCTCGCCGGGGCCGGAGAACCCGACGTCGATCTTCTCGCCGAGCAGTCCCGACGTGAGGGGGCCGCCGCCGTCGTACGTCGTGTACGAGACGTCGCGCGGGTCGATGTCGAGGGTGCTGGCCAGCTGCATCGGGAACAGGTGGTCCGGACCGCCCGGGGAGGATCCGCCGCCGACCTTGACCGACGACGGGTCGGCCTTCCAGGCCTCGACGAAGTCCTGCACGTCCTCGAACGGGGAGTCGGCCGGGACGAAGATGCCCTCCTGCTCCTCGATCAGCTGCGCGACGGGCGTCGCGTCCTGGAGCCGGTAGTCGGCGCCGAAGGAGTACAGGGAGCCGACGACGCCGAGCCCGACGGTCATGATCGTGCTGGTGTTGCCCTCCTCGTTCATCAGGCGGGCCATGGCGACCGAGCCGCCGGCGCCGATGAGGTTGCGCACCTCGAAGCTGCCGCCGGTGATGTCGTCCTCCTCCATGATCCGGACCGCGGTGCGGCCGGTGAGGTCGTAGCCACCGCCGGGGCTGTTCGGGATCAGCATCTCGAGGTCACGGGTCGGGTCGCCGCGGGTCACGCCGCACGCGGCGAGGGTCGTGGCCGCGACGGCGACCACGACGAGTCGGGTGAGCACCCGGGTGGGTGTCCAGGGCAAAGGCATGCGTTCCTCCAAGGTCGGCAGGTGCGACGATGCCCTGGTGACGTGGTCCGCGTCACGCTTGTGCACGCAGTGGAGGTTGTGGTCGTTGCGTACGTCGTCCCGTCGCTGGTTGCGGCCGACGCTCGCGCGCCAGTTCCTGCTCCTCCAGGTGGGCGTCCTGGCGCTCGTCCTGCTCGCCGTGTTCGCCTACTCGATCCGCACCGCGCAGGTCGACTTCCGCGACGTCCGGGGCCAGGCCATGCGGGCGAGCGCCGAGCGGCTGGCCACCAGCGCCGTCGTCCGTGACCGGATCGGTGCCTCGGACGCGGCCCTGACGCTCGCGCCCAGCCTGGTGAACGCCGTCGACCTCTCGACCGCGAGCGTCAGCTACGTCGTCGACGTGCGGGGGCGCGTCCTGGCGGCGTCCGACCCCACGCTCGTCGACACCCGTCCGGACCTCGGTGACAGCGACGCGCTCGAGGGACGCGGGTGGAGCGGCGACGTGCAGTACGCGGGCGAGCGGGCCGTCGCCGCGCACGCCCCGGTGCTCAGCGCGCAGGACGGCTCGTTGCTCGGCCTCGCGGTCGTCGCCGAGGACTACCCGTCGCTCGGCCAGCAGGTCCGGGCGTCCGCGGGCGACCTGCTCGTCTTCCTCGGCCTCGGTGCCCTGCTCGGCCTGGCCGGGTCGATCGCGCTGTCGGCGCTGATCCGTCGGCGCACGCGCGGGCTGGAGCCGTCGGAGATCGCGACGCTGGCCGAGCACCGGGAGGCGCTCCTGCACAGCATCCGCGAGGGCGTCGTCGCGGTGAACCCCGAGGGCGTGGTCAGCGTGCTCAACGACAGCGCCCGCGAGCTGCTCGACCTGCCCCCCGACGCCGTCGGACGTCCGCTCGCGGACCTGGACCTGCCGGTGGCGGTGCGCGAGGCGCTCACCGAGGAGACCGACGCCCCCGACCGGGTGGTCGTGGTGGGCGGGCGCGCGGTGGTGCTCAACCGGCAGCGGGCGAGCAGCCCGACCGGCGCCGAGGTCGGTACGGTCACCACGTTGCGCGACCGCACCGAGCTGCTGGCCCTGCAGAGCCAGCTCGACGCGACCCGCAGCGTGACCGACGCCCTGCGGTCGCAGACGCACGAGTTCGCCAACCGGCTGCACACCATCCACGGGCTGGTGCAGCTCGAGGAGTACGACGAGGTGGGACGCTTCATCGGCGCGCTGAGCCGCCAGCGCGCGGAGATCAACGACGCGGTCACGCAGATGATCCTCGACCCGACCGTCGCCGCGCTGATCGTCGCCAAGACCAGCGCCGTGCTGGAGGCCGGGCTCGAGCTGGCCGTGGCGCCCGGCTCGCACCTCGGCCGGCTCGGCAGCGGGCTCGCGTCCGACGTGACGACGGTGGTGGGCAACCTCGTCGACAACGCGGTGGACGCCACCCGCGCGGCGGGCGGCACGCGCGTGGAGGTGCGCCTGGACGACGACGGACGGGTGGTGCGCGTCGTCGTCCGCGACGAGGGCGCCGGGCTCCCCGACGACCCGTCGGCGCTGTTCCAGCGCGGGTGGTCCACCAAGGACGCTGAGGTGGCCGGGCGCGGGATCGGGCTGTCGCTCGTGCAGATGGTGTGCGAGCGGCGCGGCGGCAGCGTCGTCGCCGAGAACGACCACGGCGCGGTGTTCACCGCGCTGGTGCCCCACGGGGAGGTGCGCCGTGGCTGACGTCGTGGTGGTCGAGGACGACTTCATGGTGGCCGCGATCCACGCGAAGTTCGTCGCGCGGGTGCCGGACCACGAGGTGGTGGCGAGCGTGCGCACCGGCGCCGAGGCGTTGGAGGCGGTCGCGTCGCTGGAGCCCGACGTGGTGCTGCTCGACGTGCACCTGCCGGACATGACCGGCATCGAGGTGCTGCGCCGGCTCCGGGCCACCGGGAGCACCGCGGAGGTCGTCGTGGTGACCGCCGCCCGCGAGGCCGACACGGTGCGCGCCGCGCTCCACGGCGGGGCCGCGGCCTACCTGATCAAGCCGTTCGAGTTCGAGGACCTCGCGACCCGGCTGGGCGAGCTCGCCCGCCGCCGCGAGGCGCTCGCGTCGGGCCCGACCGACCAGGGCGCCGTCGACGCGCTGTTCGGCGCCGGCCCCGTCGGCCGTCCCGCGGGGGCCGAGCCGCCCAAGGGCCTCAGCGCCCCGACGCAGGACCTCGTGGTCGCCGCCCTGCGCGAGCACGGCGAGCTCTCGGCCGCCGAGTGCGGCGAGCACGTCGGCCTGTCGCGCGTCAGCGCCCGCCGCTACCTCGAGCACCTCGTCACCTCCGGCCGCGCGCAGGTCCGTCTGCGCTACGGCCGCACCGGCCGCCCCGAGCGCCGCTACTCCCCCCTCTGACCTCCCCTCTCTCCTCCCCCTCCCGCCGAGCGGCGCAAGTTCGTCGGTTACCGGGTGGTAGGGCGACTGTTCTGCGCCGCTCGGCGGCGGGTTTGCGCCGCTCGGGGGTCGGGGCTCGGCGCGGACGGGTCTGCGGTGCGTCCACCGTCCCCTCCCGGCCGGCCGGCCGTTCCGCGCGTGCACCTGCTCCCCGCCGCCGCTCCTTTCGCCGAGTGGCGCAAAATCGGGGTGGCCGACGCGTGTCGCGCCCGGTTTTGCGCCACCCGGGCACACGTTTGCGCCACTCGGGACGTCAGGGCGCGGCGGGGACCGGGTAGGCGGGACGTCGGCGTCCGGCCGGCTGTCCGTCCCGCCCCGCGCGTGCCCCCGCTCCCATCGGGGCAACCCCTTTCGCCGAGTGGCGCAAGTTCGGGGTGACCGACGCGTGTCGCGCCCGGTTTTGCGCCACTCGACGTGGTGGACCGGCGCGGGTGAGCAGGCGAGCGGGAGGACAGCGAAGCCGGCCGGTGACGGCACCGGCTACCGTCCCGTCCCCGCCGCGCCCTTCCGATCGGGTGCCCCACCACGTCGTGCAGGCACGCACCGACCCGTCCTCACCGCACCCACCACGCCGAGCGGCGCAAACCGTCCGCCGAGCGGCGCAAGCTCGTCGGTCTACTCCCGGGTAACCGACCACTTTGCGCCGCTCGGCGGGAACGGACGGAGCGGGGGCGGTGGGTCAGGGGCGGAGGGAGGTGAGGGCGGCCTCGAGCTCGCCGAGCTGCTCGGTGACGCGGACGAGTGCGGTGCCGCCGCGGGAGTCGCGGGACGAGACCGAGCCCTCGACGGTGAGGACGTCGCGCACCGCCGGGGTGAGGGAGGGCGAGATGGTGGCGAGCTCGTCGTCGGTGAGCTCGTCGAGCTCCTTGCCGGTGTCCTCGCAGCGCTGGACGCACGCGCCGGCGAGCTCGTGCGCCACGCGGAACGGGACGCCCTGGCGGACGAGCCACTCGGCGACGTCGGTGGCGAGCGAGAAGCCCTGCGGGGCGAGGGACTCCAGGCGCGCGGTGTCGAACTCGAGCGTCGCGACCATCCCGGTGAAGGCGGGCAGGAGCACCTCGAGGGTGTCGATCGAGTCGAACACCGGCTCCTTGTCCTCCTGCAGGTCGCGGTTGTACGCGAGCGGGAGCGCCTTGAGCGTCGTCATCAGGCCCGCGAGGTTGCCCACGACCCGCCCGGCCTTGCCGCGGGCCAGCTCGGCGATGTCGGGGTTCTTCTTCTGCGGCATGATGCTCGACCCGGTGGAGTAGCCGTCGTGCAGGCGCACGAAGCCGAACTCCTTGGTCGCCCACACGATGACCTCCTCGGCGAACCGCGAGACGTCCACGCCGATCATCGCGGTGACGAACGCGAACTCGGCGACGAAGTCGCGGGCGGCGGTGCCGTCGATGGAGTTGGCCACCGAGCCGGTGAAGCCGAGGTCGGCGGCGACCTGCTCGGGGTCGAGCCCGAGCGAGGACCCCGCGAGCGCGCCGGAGCCGTACGGCGACTCGGCGGCGACGCGGGCGTCCCAGTCGCGCAGGCGCTGCAGGTCGCGCACGAGCGGCCAGGCGTGCGCCAGCAGGTGGTGCGACAGCAGGACGGGCTGCGCGTGCTGCAGGTGCGTCCGCCCGGGCATCGCGACACCCAGGTGCTCCCGGGCCTGTGCGGCGAGCGCCGACACCAGCTCGGCGACGAGCGACGCGATCGCGCGCCCGTGGTCGCGCAGGTACATCTTGAACAGGGTGGCGACCTGGTCGTTGCGCGAGCGGCCGGCGCGGAGCCGACCGCCGAGCTCGGGTCCGAGCAGCTCGAGCAGGCCCCGCTCCAGCGCGGTGTGGACGTCCTCGTCGTCGGGCTGCGCGACGAACTCCCGCGACGCGACGGCCGCGTCGAGGTCGTCGATGCCCGCGAGGAGCGCCGCCAGGTCGTCGTCGCCGAGCAGACCGGCCGCGGCGAGCACGCGGGCGTGCGCCCGCGAGCCCTGCAGATCGTACGGCGCGAGCCGCCAGTCGAAGTGGGTCGAGCGCGACAGCTCCACCAGCTCCGGGGAGGGACCGCTGGCGAAGCGTCCACCCCACAGGCGCGTCGACTCCGGGGCGGTCATGCGGTCTCCTTGGGTGCGTCGGTGGTGGCGAGCTCGGTGAACAGGCGGGCGACCTCGGGGCCGCCCTCGGGCTCGGTGCAGATCACGAGGACGGTGTCGTCGCCCGCGATGGTGCCCAGCAGGTGGCCGAGCCCGGCGTGGTCGATGGCCGAGGCGAAGAACTGCGCGGCGCCGGGCGGCGTGCGCAGGACGGCGAGGTTGGCCGAGCCCTTCGCCGACACGAGCAGCTCGTTGCAGAGCCGGGCCAGGCGCGCGCTCGCACTCGCGGACTCCCCCGCCGGACGCGGCGTGCGGTCGCCGCCCTCGGCGGGGACGGCGTAGACCAGACCCCCGGCGGGGTGCCGCACGCGGACCGCGTCCAGCTCGACGAGGTCGCGCGACAGCGTTGTCTGCGTGACCTGGAGGCCCTGGACGGCGAGCAGCGCGGCGAGCTCGCCCTGCGAGCGCACCGGGTGGTGGCCGAGCAGGTCGACGATCAGCTGCTGCCGGGCCGTCTTGGTCGCGGGCACGGTCATCGGGCACCGCCCTGGCGCAGGAGCCAGACGAGCAGCGCCTTCTGGGCGTGCAGCCGGTTCTCCGCCTCGTCCCAGGCCAGGCTCCGGGGGCCGTCGAGCAGCTCGGCCTCGATCTCGTAGCCGCGGTAGGCGGGCAGGTCGTGCATGACGGCGGCCTCGGGCGCCGCGTGCGCCATCAGCTCGGCTGTCACCGCGAACGGCCCGAACGTCGCGACGCGGGCCTCCCGCTCGGACTCCTGGCCCATCGAGATCCAGGTGTCGGTCGCGACCGCCGCCGCGCCGGTCACGGCCTCGACGGCGTCGTGCACCACCATCACCGAGCCGCCGGTCGTGGCGGCGACGCGCTCGGCGTCGGCGACGACGTCGGCACGGGGGGCGTAGGCGGCGGGGCACCCGATCCGCACGTGCATCCCGGCGGTGGCCCCGGCCAGCAGCCACGAGTGCGCCATGTTGTTGCCGCCGTCGCCGACGTAGGCGACGGTCACGCCCGACAGGTCGCCCAGGTGCTCGCGGAGCGCCTGCAGGTCGGCCAGCAGCTGGCACGGGTGGAAGTCGTCGGTGAGCGCGTTGACGACGGGCACCCGGCTCTCCGAGGCCATCTCGGCGAGGTCGGACTGGGCGAACGTGCGCCACACGATCGCGGCGACCTGGCGCTCCAGCACCCGGGTGGTGTCGTACACCGGCTCGCCGCGACCCCGCTGGGTGCCCGCGGCGTCGAGGATCACGGCCTGCCCGCCGAGGTCGGCGATGCCGACCGCGAACGACACCCGCGTGCGGGTGGAGGGCTTGTCGAACATCACCGCCACCGAGCGGGGGCCCTCGAGGGGACGCTCGGCGTACGGGGACGCCTTGAGCGCGATCGCGAGGTCGAGCACCTCCGCCTGCTCGGCGGGGGTCAGGTCGTCGTCGCGCAGCAGGTGCCTCATCACGCGGACTCCCCCACCTGGGTCAGGACGTCGCGCAGCACGCGGACGGCGTGGTCGGCGTCGTCCTCGGTGAGGACGAGCGGCGGCACGAGCCGCAGGCGCGACGGGCCGGTCGCGTTGGTGATCAGCCCGGCCTCGAGCGCGGCGGCGTAGACCTTCGGACCCACCTCGGCCGCGAGGCCGACGCCGATCAGGAGGCCGCGGCCGCTGACGTCGGTGACGAGCGGGTGGTCGGACAGCCCGTCGCGCAGGCGCTCGCCGATCTTGGCGGCGTGGTCGAGCAGGCCGTCCGCCTCGATCACGTCGATGACGGCCAGCGCCGCCGCGGCCGCGACGGGATTGCCCCCGAAGGTGGTGCCGTGGTTGCCGGGGCCGAGCAGGGAGCCGGCCTCGCCGATCGCCACGCACGCGCCGATCGGGATGCCCCCGCCCAGGCCCTTGGCCAGCGTGACCAGGTCGGGCACGACGCCCTCCTCGGTGTGCGCGAACCAGGTACCGGTGCGGCCCATCCCGGACTGCACCTCGTCGATCCAGAGCAGCGCGCCGGCGGCCGTGCAGGCCTCCCGGGCCGCCCGCAGGTAGCCCTCGGGCGGGACGACGGCGCCGGCCTCGCCCTGGATCGGCTCCAGGACGACGGCCGCGGTGTCGGTGTCGACGGCCGCGCGCAGGGCGTCGGCGTCGCCGTACGGCACCCAGACCACGTCGCCGGGCAGCGGCTCGAACGGCTCGCGGTACGCGGCCTTGGACGTCAGGGCGAGCGCGCCCAGGGTGCGTCCGTGGAACGCGCCCTCGGCAGCGACGATCCTGGTGCGCCCGGTGCGACGGCTCACCTTGAAGGCGGCTTCGTTGGCCTCGGCACCGGAGTTGGCGAAGAAGACCCGACTCGCGGTGCCCTGCTGGCCGAGCAGGCCCAGCAGGCGCTCGGCGAGCCGGACCTGCGGCTCGGTGGCGAAGAAGTTCGACACGTGCCCCAGCGTCGAGAGCTGGGTGGTGACGGCCTCGACCAGCGCGGGGTGCGCGTGGCCCAGCGCGTTGACGGCGATGCCGCCGAGGAGGTCGAGGTACTCGCGGCCGTCGGCGTCCCACACGCGGGCGCCCTCGCCGCGCACGAGCACCCGGGCGGGCGGCCCGAAGGTGTTCATCACGGCGTGCTCGTAGCGGCCGGACCACTCCTGGCCGGTGGTCTGCTCGGTCATGCGTTTCCCCTCAGCGCGGTGCGGACGAGGGTCTCCACGCCGGGCAGCACCTGCGTGCCGACGCCCTCGTCGGTGAAGATCTCGAGCAGGACGGCGTGCGGCTCGCGTCCGTCGACGACGGTGGCGCGCGGCACGCCCTGCTGCACGGCGCTCAGGCAGGCACCCATCTTGGGCACCATGCCCGAGGCCAGCGTCGGCATGATCTCGGCCAGCGCCTCGGGGCTGATCTCCTTGATCACGTCGTCGCTGTCGGGCCAGTCGCGGTACAGCCCCTCGACGTCGGTGAGCACCAACAGCTTCTCGGCGCCGAGCGCCACCGCGAGCGCCGCGGCGGCGGTGTCGGCGTTGACGTTGTGCACCAGGCCGTCGTCGTCGGGGGCGACCGAGGACACCACAGGGATGCGTCCGGCGTCGATCAGGTCGCGGACCGCCTCGGGCCGCACGCTCTTGACCTCGCCGACGAGGCCGAGGTCGACCTCCTCGCCGTCGACGATGGAGTTGGTGCGCTCGGCGGTGAACAGCCCGGCGTCCTCGCCCGACAGGCCGACCGCGAGCGGACCGTGCTCGTTGAGCAGCCCGACGAGCTCGCGCCCGACCTGACCCACCAGCACCATCCGCACGATCTCCATCGCCTCGGGGGTCGTGACACGCAGGCCACCCTTGAACTCCGACGCGATGCCGACGCGGTCGAGCATCTTCGAGATCTGTGGGCCGCCGCCGTGCACCACGACGGGCTTGAAGCCGGCGTAGCGCAGGAAGACGATGTCCTCGGCGAACGCCCGCTTCAGGGTGTCGTCGGTCATCGCGTTGCCGCCGTACTTCACCACGATCGTGCGGCCGTGGTAGCGCTTCATCCAGGGCAGCGCCTCGGCGAGGGTGACGGCCTTGGCCGTCGCCTTCTTCCAGTCGGCGAGCCCGGCTGAGTGGTCGGTCATGGCTGGTTCCTCAGCTCGAGTACGCGGAGTTCTCGTGGACGTAGGCGTGGGTCAGGTCGTTGGTCCAGACCGTCGCGCTCGCGTCCCCGGACTTCAGGTCGATGGTCACGGTGACGTCGCGGGACTCGAGGTCGACGCCGTCGGGCGACTCCCCCGGACCGCTCTCGCGGCACACCCAGACGCCGTTGAGCGCGACGTCGAGGTCGGCGGGGTCGAACGCCGCCCCCGTCGTGCCGACGGAGGCGAGGATGCGTCCCCAGTTGGGGTCCTTGCCGAAGATCGCGCACTTGAACAGGTTGCTGCGGGCCACCGAGCGGGCCACCTCGACGGCGTCGGCCTCGTCCGCGGCGTTCACCACCTCGATGGCGATCTCGTGGTCGGCGCCCTCGGCGTCGGCGAGCAGCTGCATCGACAGGTCGTGGCAGACCGCCGTCAGCGCCTCGGTGAACGCGGCGTGGTCCGGCGCGGTGCCCGACGACCCGGACGCCATCAGCAGCACGGTGTCGTTGGTCGACTGGCAGCCGTCGGAGTCGAGCCGGTCGAAGGTGCGGGCGGTGGCGGCGCGCAGGGACTGGTCGAGCCGGCCCGAGGAGAGCTCGGCGTCGGTGGTGACCACGACGAGCATCGTGGCGAGCGCGGGGGCGAGCATGCCGGCACCCTTCGCCATGGCCCCGATCGTCCAGCCGTCGCCGACGTGGACCGCCGTCTTGGGCACCGTGTCGGTGGTCATGATCGCGCGGGCGGCGTCGTCGCCACCGTCGGACGACGCGGCGTCGAGCGCCTCGCCCACGCCGGACAGCAGCGCGTCGCGGTCGTTCAGCAGGCCGATCAGGCCGGTGGAGCAGACCTGGATCTCCACCGCGCCGACACCGAGGCGCTCGGCGGCGAGCTCGGCGGTGCGGTGCGTCGTCGCGAAGCCCTCGGCGCCGGTGTAGCAGTTGGCGCCGCCGGAGTTGAGGACGACGGCCCGGGCGCTGCCGGCGGCCATGGCCTGCTCGCTCCACAGGACGGGGTTGGCCTTGCACCGGTTGGAGGTGAACACGGCCGCGGCCGAGGCCAGCGGACCGGTGTTGACGACGACCGCGACGTCGGGGCTCCCCGACGCCTTCAGGCCCGCGGTGACGCCGGCGGCGGTGAACCCCTGCGGGGCGGTGACGCTCACGGTGCGACCCCCGCGACCGGGAGGCCGGTGACCTCGGGGATGCCCAGCGCGATGTTCATCGACTGGATGGCGCCGCCCGCGGTGCCCTTGGTGAGGTTGTCGATCGCGCCGACGGCGACCAGGCGGTCGGTGCGCGGGTCGACGACGGCCTGCACGTGGACCGTGTTGGCGCCGACGGTGGACTGCGTCTGCGGCCAGCGACCCTCGGGCAGCAGGTGGACGAAGGGCTCGTCGGCGTAGGCCTTCTCGTACGAGGCGCGCACGTCGGCGGCCGAGACGCCCGGGTTCAGCGGCACCGAGCAGGTCGCGAGGATGCCCCGCGCGGTGGGGGCGAGGACGGGGGTGAAGCCGACCCGCGGGTCGGCGGCGCCCGCGGCCCGCAGGTTCTGCTCGATCTCGGGGGTGTGGCGGTGGACGCCGCCGACGCCGTACGCGCTGAGCTGGCCCATCGTCTCGGCACCCATCAAGTTCGCCTTGGGCGCGCGACCCGCGCCGGAGACGCCCGTCGCGGCGACGACGGTGACGTCGCCCGTCACGAGGTCGTCCCGCACCGCCGGCAGCAGGGCGAGGGTCGAGACGGTGGGGAAGCAGCCCGGCACCGCGATGCGGCGGGCGCCGACCAGGGCCTCGCGGCCCCCGGGCAGCTCGGGCAGGCCGTACGGCCACGTCCCGGCGTGCTCGCCGCCGTAGAACGTGGTCCAGTCCTCGGCGCTCCTGAGCCGGAAGTCGGCACCGCAGTCGATCACGAGCACGTCGGGACCGAGGTCGGCCGCGACCTCCGCGGACGCCCCGTGCGGCAGGCCCAGGAAGACGACGTCATGGCCCGACAACGTCTCGGTGCTGGTCTCGGCGAGCACGCGCTCGGTGAGTGGCACCAGGTGCGGGTGGTGCTCACCCACCGTGCTGCCGGCGTTGGAGCCCGCGGTGAGTGTGCCGATCTCGACGCCGGGGTGCCCCAGCAGCAGCCGCAGCACCTCACCGCCCGCGTATCCGCTGGCACCGGCCACCGCGACCGTGACCTTCTTCGTGTCCGTCATCTGCATAGTATTTCATTGTGATGAATGACTATGCAAACTCGTCTCCACCCGGCGTGTCGGGAGGCGCGGGTCAGGTGCGCTGGACGGCGCCGGTGACGCGGACGGCCTCGGCCACCGCGGCCTCGCGGGACGCGGTGATCTCGTCGTCGGAGAGCGTGCGGTCGGGGGCGCGCAGGCGCAGCGCGAACGCGAGCGACTTCTGGCCCTCGGGCACCGGGGCGCCGGTGTAGACGTCGAACAGCCGGACCGACTCGAGCAGCTCGCCTCCCCCGGCCTGCAGGGCGGCGGCGACGTCGACCGCCGCGACCGAGGCGTCGACCACGAGCGCGACGTCCTCCTTGGCGACGGGGAACACCGAGTACGGGTCGGGACGGGCGCCGGCGGGCGCGGCCGCGAGGATCGCGTCGAGGTCGACCTCGGCCGCGGCCGAGCGGGCCGGGAGGTCGAACGCCCGGCACACCCGCGGGTGCAGCTCACCGGCGTGGCCGACGACGACGCCGTCGACCAGCAGCTCGGCGCAGCGACCGGGGTGCCACGGGGCGAGAGCGCCGGTGCGCGCCACGACGTCGACGCCCACCAGGCGGCCGACCTCGCGGACGGTCTCGACCGCGTCGGCCCACGAGACCGGACGGGCCGGACCCCACCACCCGGCGGGCTCGCGCTCTCCGGCGAGGACGACCCCGAGGTGCAGCGGCTGCGCGGGCAGCGCGGCGTCGAGGGCGGCGACCTCCTCCGGCGTCGGACGACGGTCGACGCCGTACACGGGCGCGACCGCGTCCTGGCCGCCGAGGAACACCGGCGACGTCTCGTAGAGCGCGACCTGCTCCAGGCCGCGGCTGACGTTGCGGGCCGCCGCGTGCAGCAGGCCGGGCAGCAGGGTGGAGACCAGGCCCGGCTCCTGCGCGGACAGCGGGTTCTCGAGCAGCACCAGGCGGCGGCGCTCGTCGTCGGCGGGCAGGCCGAGGAGGTCGAGGTCGGCCGGGCCGAGGAACGGGAAGCTCATGGTCTCGACCAGGCCGTCGCCGGCCAGGGCCTTGCCCGCGAGGCGTCGC
Organism: Nocardioidaceae bacterium; assembly: GCA_030655315.1. Taxonomy (GTDB): domain Bacteria; phylum Actinomycetota; class Actinomycetes; order Propionibacteriales; family Nocardioidaceae; genus JAURVT01. Next base: position 306,646 of record JAURVT010000043.1, read on the forward strand.
AGCCGCTGGGTGCGGGTCAGGCCGCGACCCGACGGCGCCGTGGGCAGCACGGAGGGCACCCGGTCGTACCCGACGACCCTGAGCACCTCCTCGACGAGGTCGTAGGGGTCGGTGAGGTCGGGGCGCCAGGTCGGCGGCACGACGCCGAGCAGACCGTCGGTGCCCGAGCCCTCCACCTGGCAGCCGACGGCGCGCAGGGCGTCGGCGGCGTCCTCGCCCTTGACGGCGATGCCGGTGACGGCGGCGGGGAGCACCGGGTCCAGCTCGATCCCGGGCATCGCGGGGACGGTCCCGACGACGGTCTCGCCGGGCTCGGCGGTGGCACCGCCCAGCTCGACGAGCAGGTCGACGACGCGCTGCGCGGCGTACCGCGGCAGGGCCGGGTCGACACCGCGCTCGAAACGCTTGGACGCCTCCGACGGCAGCCGGTGACGGCGCGCCGTGCGGGCGATGCCGGCGGGCGCGAAGTGCGCTGCCTCGACCACGACCGACGTGGTCGACGTGCCGAGCTCGGTGTGCTCGCCGCCCATCACCCCGGCCAGGCCGATGGGTCCGGAGTCGTCGCAGATCAGCAGGTCACCGGCCGAGAGAGTGCGCACCTGGCCGTCGAGGGTGGTGAGCTTCTCGCCCTCCGCGGCGTGACGCACGACGATGCCGCCCTGGAGGTGGTCGCGGTCGTAGCCGTGGATGGGCTGGCCCAGCTCGAGCATCACGTAGTTGGTGACGTCGACGGCCAGCGAGATCGGCCGCATGCCGGCCAGCTGGAGACGACGTGACATCCACGACGGCGTCGCGCGCGACGGGTCCAGGCCGGTGACCGTCCGGGCGACGAAGACGGGGCAGGCCTCGGGCGCCTCGACGGTGACGCCCCACGACGGGCCCGCGGCGTCCGGCACGGGCAGGTCGGCGGGGTCGGTGAACGCGGCGTCGAAGCCGAGCGCGGCGTCACGCGCGACGCCCCGGATGGACAGCGCGTAGGCGCGGTCGGGGTTGACCTCGAGGTCCAGCACGTCCTCGCGCAGGCCCAGCAGCGTCGGGACGTCGTCGCCGGGCTCGGCCGAGCCCGGCGCGAGCACCAGGATGCCGTCGTGGTCGTCGCCGAGGTCGAGCTCGCGGGTCGAGCAGATCATCCCGTCCGACACGTGACCGTAGGTCTTGCGCGCGGCGATCGCGAAGCCGCCGGGCAGGACGGTGCCGGGCAGGCTGACCACGACGAGGTCGCCCGGACCGAAGTTGTGGGCACCGCAGACGATGCCGCGGCTCGGCTCGCCGCCGTCGGGCTGGTCCTCGTTGTGCTCGGGACCGACGTCGACGCGGCACCAGTTGACGGTCTTGCCGTTGGAGTGCTCCTCGGGCTCGGCCGACAGCACCCGTCCGACGACGAGCGGCCCGGTGACGTCGCCGCCCACGCGGTCGACTTCCTCGAGCTTGAGGTCGAGCATGGTGAGGCGGTCGGCGAGCTCGTCGACGCCGAGGCTGTCGGGCAGCGCGACGTGCTCGCGTAGCCAGCTGACGGGGACGCGCATCAGATCTCCCATCCGAAGGGCATCGGGAAGCGGGCGTCGCCGTCGACCATCGTGCGGATGTCGGCCACCCCGCTCATGAGCATGAGGCTGCGGTCGAGACCCATCCCGAACGCGAAGCCGGAGTTCCGCTCGGGGTCGACGCCGCAGGCGACGAGCACGCGCGGGTTGACCACCCCGCAGCCGCCCCACTCGATCCAGGCCTCGCCGCGGCAGGTGCGGCACGTCGACAGCGCCGGCTCGTCCCCACCGCAGACCGGGCAGAGGAAGTCCACCTCGGCACTGGGCTCGGTGAACGGGAAGTACGACGGGCGGAACCGCGTGACCACGCCGGGGCCGAAGAGCTCCCGGGCGAAGTGGTCGAGGGTGCCCTTGAGGTGGGCCATCGACAGGCCGGGGCCGACGGCGAGGCCCTCGACCTGGCGGAAGACCGGGGTGTGGGTGGCGTCGAGCTCGTCGGTGCGGAACACCCGGCCCGGGCAGACCACGAACACGGGCGGCTCACGGTCGAGCAGGGTGCGGGCCTGGACGGGCGAGGTGTGGGTGCGCAGCACCCGGGCGGCGCTGGCCGGCGACAGCCAGAAGGTGTCCAGCATGGTGCGGGCCGGGTGGTCCGGACCGAGGTTGAGGGCGTCGAAGTTCAGCCACTCGGCCTCGACCTCGGGGCCCTCGGCGACCTCCCAGCCCATCGCCACGAAGATGTCGGCGACGCGCTCCTCGACGGTGCGCAGCGGGTGGCGCGCACCGCGCGGGCGTCGGTCGAGCGTCAGCGTGACGTCGACGGCCTCGTCGACGAGGATCCGCTGCTCGTGCTCGGCCTCCAGCACCAGCGTGCGCTCGGCGAGGGCCTTGCTGACGGCGCCGCGGGCCTGCCCGACGCGCTTGCCGGCGTCCTTGCGGGCCTGTGGGGGCAGCGCGCCGATCTCACGGTTGGCCAGGGCCAGGGGCGAGCGGTCGCCGGCGTGGGCGGTCCGGGCGGCCTTGAGCTCCTCGAGGTCCGAGGCGGCGGCGACGGCGGCGAGCGCGTCGTCGCGCATCGACTCGACCTCGTCGGCCTTCAGCGGGGTGACCTCGACGGGGTCGTACTCGGTGTTGGGGCCGGACATGCACGCCTTCCTCGGCTCGCGGGTGCCACCGCGACGGCGACTGGCCAAGTCTAGGAACCGGCGGCCCCTCGGGGCGAACCGGTATCGCCCGCACGGTCCCCCGACCCCGGGTCGACGGGTGGCTCAGTCGCGCATCGACGCGGGCTCGTTGACCGGGATCCAGACGTCGATCCGGGCGCCGCCGCCGTCGGCGTCGCCGATCGAGACCTCGCCCTGGTGGCCGTCGACGATGCCCTTGACGATGAACAGCCCGAGCCCGCTGCCGCCGCGCTCGCCGTACTTCCAGAACCGGGTGAAGACGCGGCTGCGGATCTCGGGCCCGATGCCGGGGCCGCGGTCGGTGACGGTGAGGATGGCGCCGTCGCGTCCCTCGCCGGCGTGCCGGACGGACACCTCCCCGATGCCGTGGCCGTGGCGCAGCGCGTTCTCGAGCAGGTTGGTGACCACCTGGATCAGCCGGTCGGCGTCGGCCCAGAGGCCGGGGACGCCGTCGTCGGCCGCGACGGTGCCGCTCGTCGACCCGCCGGCGGCGAGGTTGTCGAGCACGCGCTGCACGAGCGCCGGGAGGTCGACCAGCGCCGGACGCAGGGTGAGGCGGCCCGAGTCGATGCGGGCGGCGTCGAGCAGCTCGGTGATGAGGCGGCTCAGGCGGTCGGCGTCGCTGTCGACGGTCTCGAGCATCAGCTGGCGCTGCTCGTCGGAGAACCGCGACCACTTCTTGAGCAGGGTCGAGGTGAACCCCTTGACGCCCGTGAGCGGCGAGCGCAGCTCGTGCGCGACGGTGGCGACGAGGTCGGAGCGGTCGCGGTCGCGGCGGGCCCGGGCCTTGGCCGAGCGCAGGCTGATCACCACCTCGTCGACCGGCGAGCGCGGCGCGGCACGCAGCAGCGAGCCCGTCATCAGCAGCTCGGTGCCCGTCGGGGTGTACCAGCTCTGCTCGGCCAGCGCGGTGCGGGCCGCGAAGCCGTCGTAGGGCCGCGCGCAGTCGAACCAGTGGTGCCCCTGGAGGTCGTCCAGCGGGACGGCGTCGCGCAGGTGCCGGCCGACGAGCTCCTCGCGCGGGGCCGCCAGCATGCGGCACGCCATGGTGTTGACCTCGGTCACCAGGCCGTCGGGGCCGGCGACGAGCACGCCGTCCGGGAGCTGGTCGAGGAACGGCATGGCGTCACGATAGTTCTGCCCGGGCGATCCGTCACAGCAGGATGACCGCGAGTCACGGACCCGGTCACGTCGTGGTGCGGTGGGCGCGCGCCGAGGCGTACAGGCAGACCGCTGCGGCGGTCGCGAGGTTGAGGCTCTCGGCCCGGCCGTAGATCGGCACGGCGACGACGTGGTCGGCGAGCGCGCGCACCTCGTCCGGCAGCCCCCAGGCCTCGTTGCCGAGCAGCCACGCGGTGGGTCGGGCCAGCAGGTCGTCGACGCCGGGGCCGTAGAGGTCGACGCCCGAGCCGTCGGCCGCGAGCACGCCGAGGCCGGCCGCGCGCAGGGCGTCCAGGCACCGGGCGACGTCGGGCTCGACCACGACGGGCAGGTGGAACAGGCTGCCGGCGCTCGCCCGCACCGCCTTGGGGTTGTGCGGGTCGACGCTGTGCCCGGCGAGGACGACGGCGTCGGCCCCCGCCGCGTCGGCGCAGCGCAGGACCGTGCCGGCGTTGCCGGGGTCGCGCACGTCGGCGCAGACCACGACGAGTCGCGGGCGCGCCGCGAGGACCGCCTCGAGCCCGACCGTCACGAGCCCGCACCGGGCCACCAGGCCCTGCGGGTTGACGGTGTCGGTCAGCGAGCGGACGACCTCGTCGTCCACCTCGGTCCAGGCGACCTCGGCATCGCGGGCCGCGGCCGCCATCTCGGGGTGGGCCGCCGCGGCGTCGCGGGTCGCGAACACCTCGACGACGGTGCCGGCGCGCCGCAGCGCCTCCCGGACCGCCTGCGGTCCCTCCACGAGGAACTCGCCGACCCGCCGGCGGACGGCGGTGTCGGCGAGTCGACGAGCACGCCTGACGCGCCCGGAGCGGGGCGTCAGGTCCTCGGGATCAGGCAGCGCTGACCTTGGGGGCGTTGACGTCGGCCGGCAGCGCGGCCTTCGCGGACTGCACGATCGCGGCGAACGCGGTCGGGTCGCTCACGGCGAGCTCGGCCAGGATCTTGCGGTCGACCTCGATCTCGGCGAGGCGCAGGCCCTGGATGAAGCGGTTGTAGGTCAGGCCGTGCTGACGGACCGCCGCGTTGATGCGCTGGATCCAGAGGCGACGGAAGTCGCCCTTCTTGGCCCGGCGGTCGCGGTAGGAGTAGACCAGCGAGTGGGTGACCTGCTCCTTGGCCTTGCGGTAGAGGCGCGAGCGCTGGCCGCGATAGCCAGATGCGCGCTCCAGGATGACCCGGCGCTTCTTCGTTGCGTTGACGGACCGCTTGACGCGTGCCACTTCGGTACTCCTTGATCGTTGCGGGGTGCTCGGTCAGGTGAGGGGGCCGTGGGCCCCGGGACTCACTTGCCGAGAAGCTTCTTGACGCGCTTGGTGTCGGCCTTGGACAGCTCGACCCATCCACCGTCGAGGCGGGACGCGCCGCTCGACTTCTTCTGCAGCAGGTGGGTGCGACGGCTGCCGGCAGCGTGCATGATCTTGCCGGTGCTGGTGAGCTTGACGCGCTTCTTCATGCCCGACTTGGGCTTGAACTTCGGCATTCCTAGGCCTCCATGTCTGGGTCGATGTTCTCGGAACGTCGACGGGGCTTCTTCTCCTCGGGCGCGGACGCGTGGTGCGCGTCGCGCTGAGCCTTCTCGTACTCGCGGTCGGCCTCGCGCTCGGCCTCGAGCTCGGCGGCGGCGACCTGCTTCTCGGCCTTGACCTCGGCGCGGGCCTCGGACTTCTTCTTGTGCGGACCGAGGACCATGGTCATGTTGCGGCCGTCCTGGCGCGGCGTGGACTCGATGAAGCCGAGGTCCTCCACGTCGGCGGCGAGGCGCTGCAGCAGGCGGAACCCCAGCTCGGGGCGGTGCTGCTCGCGGCCTCGGAACATGATCGTGATCTTGACCTTGTCGCCCGAGCGCAGGAAGCGCACGACGTGACCCTTCTTGGTGTCGTAGTCGTGCTGGTCGATCTTCGGCCGGAGCTTCATCTCCTTGATCACCGTGTTCGACTGGTTGCGCCGGGACTCCCGGGCCTTCTGCGCCGCCTCGTACTTGAACTTGCCGTAGTCCATGAGACGGCAGACGGGCGGACGAGCGGTCGGGGCGACCTCGACGAGGTCGAGGTCCGACTCCGTGGCCAGCCGCAGGGCGTCTTCGATCCGGACGATGCCGACCTGCTCACCGTTGGGTCCGACGAGTCGGACCTCGCTCACGCGAATCCGGTCGTTGACGCGCAGCTCGTTGCTGATGGGTCCTCCTGGGGTCGAGAATGTGGGGGCGACGCAGGCGGAGGAGCCGGTAACGCAGAAATGGCCTCCGCCGAAGCGAAAGCCACCACGTCGGGCCCGGGGGCACGACGTCGATCCGACCCGAGGAGACCTCGGGGTGGAGCGTTGACCCGCCGACCGAGGGACGACTGGGTGGGAGGTGGGCCTCCACTTCTCTGCCCACGATAGCAGCCCGTGCGTCCCGGGCGCACCTCTGCCGCCCCGTGACGACCGCAACAGTCCCGCAACGCCGGGCAGACGGTCCCGAAACACCGCTCCACCATCCTGGCCCGATGATGTGGCGCGTGCGCACGACCCTCGGCGACCATCCCGGTGCGCTGGCCGACCTGGCCGCCCGGTGCGGTGAGGCCGGCCTGAACATCCTCGGCCTCCAGGTCTTCCCCGGTGACGTCGGGGTGACCGACGAGCTGGTGATCGCCGGCCCTGACGGCACGGACGACGCCGACGTCGCCCGGGTGCTCGCGGCGGACGACCCGTCGTCGACCAGCATCACCCGGTGCGACGCGCGGTCGCTGCGCGACGCCCCCACCCGGTGGCTCGAGGCCGCCCGGCAGGTCGCCTCGGGTGGCCCGGACCTGGCCCACGTCCTGGAGGACCTGCTCGAGACCGACCCGCCCGACGTCGCCGAGTACGCCGGCCACGACCAGATCAGCGTGCCGGGACCGTCGGGCGACGTCGTGGTGCGCCGCGCGGTCGGGTTCACCCCGGCCGAGCAGGCGCGGGCCTCGGCTCTGGCGTCCCTGGTGACCACGCTGCTGCCCCCGGCCGCCGACGACGAGTCCGCTCCCCCGCCGACGCCCGTCGGGACGGCCCCGACGGGTGCCACGTCCCTGCGGATCGGCGGGCCGGCGGACGCGCAGGCCCTGGTCGAGCTGCACGCGCGGTGCAGCGAGGAGACCCTGCTGCGCCGCTACCACGCACCGATGAACCGCGTCATCACCACGCGCCTGGCCCGGCGGCTGGCCTCGCCGGAGGACGGCACAGCGCTGGTCGTCGAGGCGGGGGACCGGGTCGTGGCGCACGGTCTGCTGGTCGCCGTCGACCAGGGCGCCTACGACCGGTGGGAGCTCGCGCTGCTTGTGGAGGACAGCTGGCAGCGCCGCGGTCTCGGCGTGGCGCTGCTCAAGCACGCCGCGCGGCACGCCAAGGCCGAGGGCGCCCAGGAGCTGACCTTCGTGACCCAGGCGAGCAACGACGCGTTCCTGCGCACGGTCGGCCGCGCGGGCTTCACCGCCCGCATCCGCCGCCGGGACGACGTCGTGGAGATCGTCACCTCGCTGCGCGACGTGCGGGCCCGGCACGCCTCCCCCGACGCCACGGTGCTCGCGCCCACGGCCTGAGGTCGCCGCCCGCCGGTATCGTGCACCCCGACGCGGAGGGGGCACGGTGCGGACGAGATCCCAGCTGGTGACGGCCGCCGTGACGTGCTGCGTGCTGACCGCGGGGTGCGGCGGCACCACCATCGACCCCCGCAGGGCCGAGCGCTCGATCGCGGCCGACTACGAGGCGCAGGTCGACGGCGCCGAGGTGACGTCCGTCCGCTGCCCCGACGCGATCGACCCCGAGCCCGGCACCGAGGTGCGCTGCACGATGACGCTCGCCGACAGGTCGTCGGGGGCCCTGGCGGTCCGCGTCCTCGACGACGAGGGACGGCTGCGCTGGGACGTCGAGGCCGCCGACTGACCTGGCCGGGGGTCCGGACGGAGGGTCAGCGCTGGACCCAGCCGTGGCCGTGCGCGGTGGGCACGAGGCTGGAGCCGTCGGCGAGGTGGGCGAGGTCGTCGCCCTCCACGACGGCCATGTGCGGGCCGGCGACGTCGACCACCACGGCGGCCGCACCCTCCTGGCGGGCGGCGGCGCAGGCCTGGCGTGCGGGCACGGGGACCGGACGGGCCTGGGGGTCCCAGCGCCGCATGGTCTCCAACCCGCTGAAGGCGAGCAGCGCACGACGCCCGTCGGCGCCGGTCATCAGCACGGCCGCCATCTCGGCGTCCTTGTCGCCCTGCCCGGGTGCGGGCGTCTCGCCGAGCAGCGCGACGACGGGGACGATCAGCCGCGCGTCGGCGAGGGCGACGAGCACGGGCGCCAGCTCGCGCGTCTCGGCGCGCTGTCGCAGGGCCTCGACCAGCGTGGCGTCGGCCGACCCGTCGTCGTCGGGGAAGGCTGGCTGGGCGACCGAGGGCACGTCTCCACGGTAGAGGCGCGCGGCGCCGCCCGGGCGTGCGGGTGTGCGGCAGACTGGGGGCATGAACAGCGACGCCACGTACTCCTCCCTGCCGTGGGCCGTGCTCCTGTCGGCGGTGATCGCCTTCTTCGCGTGGAGGTCGTGGCGGGCCGGCGACCGGTGGACGGCGCTCGCCCGTGCGGGCTGGGCGCTCGTCCCGTGGGCGCTCTGGCTCGTGGGCCTGATGCGGGTGCTGGTCCGCGTGGGGGCGGCCGTGGGCGACTGGGCCGGCGGGTTCGTGTTCCGTCCGTCGTCCTACATCGGCCTGGCGGTGGGCGCGGTCGCGGTGCTGCTCGTGCTCCTCGGCTCCTGGCGACGTCCGGCCCGGGCCGACGGCGCACCGCGTCGCGGCCTGCGCCGTGAGCGGTCCGACGCCCCCGCGTCGGCCCCCGCCGCGTCCCGCAGGGCCAAGGCGGGCAAGCCCGCCGTCGCCGACGAGGACATGGACGACATCGAGGCCATCCTGCGCAAGCACGGCATCAACTAGCCGCCTCGTCCCCGGACTTGTCGGTGGCTGGTGTTGCCCCGGCATCACCAGCCACCGACAGGTGGGGGACGTCAGCGCTGGTGGGCGGCGATCTCGCGGCGCAGGTCGCGGACGGCCTGCGCGGCCCGCGCGCCGTCGGTGCCCTGGATCGCGATCAGCATGTGGGTGTCGCCGTCGTGGCGGGCGAGCGTCGCCCACGGCGCGCCCTCGCGGTACGAGACGCCCTCGACGTCGTCCCACGCGACGACGCGCGTGCGGTAGCCGTTGCGCACGTGCACGCCATCGGCCTCGGTGTGGACGGTGCTGCGCGCGATGCCGTGCAGCACCACCAGGGCCGCGACCAGGCACAGGAACAGCGTGCCGGACTGGCTGATCGTCACCGTGGCGCGGATGTCGGCGGGCAGGAAGACGGTGATCGCGACGAACATCGCGACCAGGCACGCGCCGGCGACGTAGGCCACCATCCGGGCGCCGACGGGCCGCGCGCTCATCGTGGTCGCCACCTCAGAGCCGGCAGGCGGCGATGTCGGTGACGAGCGTGGCGCGCGCGCCGAGGGCGTAGAGGTCGTCCATCACCTTGTGCGCGCGGTCGCGGGGCACCATCGAGCGGACGGCGAACCACCCCTCGCGCTGCAGCGGCGAGACCGTCGGCGACTCGAAGCCGGGCGTGAGGGCCACGGCGGCGTCGACGTGCTCGGCGGCGACGTCGTAGTCCATCAGCACGTAGCTGCGGGCCACCAGCACGCCCTCGATGCGGCGGTGGAACACGTCGTACCCGTCGGGCAGGCCGGCGCCTCGACGCGTGATGAGCACCGCCTCGGACTGCAGGATTGGCTCGCCGATGATCTCGAGCCCCGCCTGGCGCAGGGTGCTGCCGGTCTCGACCACGTCGGCGATCGCGTCGGCGACGCCCAGCCGGACGGCGGACTCGACCGCTCCGTCGAGCCGGACGACGGACGCGTCGATGCCGCGCTCGGCGAGGTAGTCCTCGACGATGCCGGTGTAGGACGTGGCGATGCGGGTGCCGGCGAGGTCGCTCGCGTCGGTCATGGTGCCGACGGGCGCGGCGAAGCGGAACGACGAGCTGCCGAAGCCGAGCGCCGTCGCCTCCTCGGCCTTGGCGTGCGAGTCGATCAGCAGGTCGCGGCCGGTGATGCCGATGTCGAGCGTGCCCTCGCCGACGTACAGGGCGATGTCGCGCGGGCGCAGGTAGAAGAACTCCACGTCGTTCTCGGCGTCGAGCATCACCAGGTCGCGCGAGCTGCGGCGCTGGCGGTAGCCCGCCTCGGTGAGGATCTGGGCGGCGGCCTCGGCCAGCGCGCCCTTGTTCGGCACGGCGATCTTGAGCACGGGTCAGGCCCTCGTCGGTCGGGGGTGGACGGTGGGTGCGGCGGTCGTCGTCACAGGTGCGCGTAGACGTCGTCGAGGCCGAGGCCGCTGGCGATCATCATCACCTGGGCGTGGTACAGCAGCTGGCTGATCTCCTCGGCGGCCCGCTCCGGTCCCTCGTGCTCGGCGGCCATCCACGACTCAGCGGCCTCCTCGACGAGCTTCTTGCCGATGGCGTGCACGCCCGCGTCGAGCTCGGCGACGGTGCCCGAGCCCTCCGGGCGGGTGACGGACTTCTCCGAGAGCTCGGCGAACAGCTGGTCGAACGTCTTCACGGGGCGCCAGCCTACCGGTCGGCCCGCGGCGTCCGACCGGGCACCGCGGCCAGCAGGAGCGCGGTCGCGACCGCCGCCTCGGCGGCCTCGCGACCCTTGTCCTCGTGGCTGTCCGGCAGACCGGCCCGGTCGAGCGCCTGCGCCTCGTCGTCGCACGTGAGCAGCCCGAAGCCGACGGGGACGCCGGTACGAAGGGCGACGTCGGACAGGCCCCGCGTCGCCGCGTCGCAGACGTACTCGAAGTGCGGCGTGCCGCCCCGGATGACGACGCCGAGCGCGACCACCGCGTCGTAGCCGGCCGCGGCGTAGGCCGAGGCGACGACGGGCAGCTCGAACGAGCCGGGCACCCGGACGACCTCGGGCTCGACCTTCGCCTCGCCGAGCGCGGCGACGGCACCGGCGATCAGGCCGTCCATCACCACCTCGTGCCACGACGAGGCGAGGACGACGACCGCGAGGCCGCTGCCGTCGAGGGTCTGCGAGGTGGGCGATCCGGACCCGCTCATCGGGCTGCTCCTTGGTTCGAGGTGTCGCTCACGACGTCGAGCGTCGAGAGGTCGGGGAGGTCGTGGCCCATGCGGGCCGCCTTGGTCTGCAGGTAGCGCAGGTTGTCGGGCGTCGGACGGATGGCGAGCGGCAGCCGCTCGCTCACGTGCACGCCGTAGGTCTCCAGGGCCTGCTCCTTGTCGGGGTTGTTGGTGAGCAGACGCACCGAGGAGACGCCGAGGTCGCGCAGCACCTGGGCGCCGGCGGCGTAGTCGCGGGCGTCGATGGCGAACCCGAGGTCGAGGTTGGCGTCGACGGTGTCGCGGCCCCCGTCCTGGAGCGAGTAGGCCTGGATCTTGCCGACCAGGCCGATGCCGCGTCCCTCGTGCCCGCGCAGGTAGACCACGATGCCCGAGCCGTGCTCGGTGATGGCCGACATCGACGCCTGCAGCTGGGGCCCGCAGTCGCAGCGCTGCGAGCCGAGGACGTCGCCCGTCAGGCACTCGGAGTGCACGCGCACGAGCACGTCGGTGCCGTCGCCGAGGTCGCCGTGGACCAGCGCGACGTGCTCGGCTCCGCTGACGGTGTCGCGGTAGGCGTAGGACGTGAAGGTGCCGAACTCGGTGGGCAGACGCGCCTCGGCGAGCCGCTCGACCTGCATCTCGTGGCGCCGCCGGTAGGTGGCGAGGTCCTCGATCGAGACCAGCGCGAGGTCGTGCTCGTCGGCGAACGCCCGCAGCTGCGGGCCCCGCATCAGCTCGCCGGCGTCGTCGACCATCTCGCCGATGACGCCGGCGGGCGTCAGGCCGGCCAGGCGGGTCAGGTCGACCGCGGCCTCGGTGTGCCCGGCGCGTGCGAGGACGCCGCCGGGGTCGGCACGCAGCGGCAGGACGTGCCCGGGCTGCACCAGCTCGAAGGGCTCGGTGGCCGAGTCGGCGAGCACGCGGACGGTGCGCGCGCGGTCGGTCGCCGAGATCCCGGTGCTGATGCCGTCGCGCGCGTCGACCGAGATCGTGTAGGCGGTGCGCATCATCTCGCGGTTGTGCGGAGTCATCAGCGAGATGCCCAGGCGGTCGAGGAGGTCGCCGGTGACGGGCGCGCAGACGTACCCGCTGCTGTAGCGCACGAGCAGGCCCATCAGCTCGGGCGTGGCCTTGCTCGCGGCGAAGATCAGGTCGCCCTCGTTCTCGCGGTCCTCGTCGTCCACGACGACGACCGCCTTGCCGGCGGCGATGTCGGCGAGCGCCCGCTCGATGGTGTCGAGCCGCAGGGCGTGGTCGGGCCCGCTCATCGCAGCACCTCCTGGGGTCGGTGCCCGGCGGACGGTCCGCCGGTCGTGCGTGACACGCGCAGCCAGGTGACGAACCCGACCACGCAGAACAGTCCGTAGCCGCCGTACATCACGGCGGACGGGTAGTAGCCGGCCTGGACGAGCAGCGGGACGCCGACGGCGTCGACCGCGATCCACACCAGCCAGAACTCGCTCCAGCCGCGCGCCATGGCGTAGGTGGCGAGCATGCTGCCGGTGAGGATCCAGGCGTCGCTCAGCGGGCCGTAGGAGTCGAGCGCGCGCAGCGTCGGCGTCAGCACGACCATGCCGAGCACCGCGAGGCCGAGCATCAGGAGCCGCTCGCGCCCGCTCGCCCAGCCCGGCTGGATCGCCCCGCCGTCGGGCGCGGCGCCGTCGCGGCTCGATCGACGCCAGCGGACCCAGCCGTAGGCGCTGAGCGCCACGAAGAACACCTGGCGGCCGGCCTGGCCCCAGAGGTCCTCGGCCTGCGGCTTGTCGAGGATCCCGCCGAGGAACACCGTCAGGAGCAGCAGGTTGCCCACCACCCCGACGGGCCAGGCGAGAACCGAGCGACGCAGCCCGAACCAGGCGCTGCCGAGACCGAAGGCGTTGCCCACGACCTCGCGCACCAGGATGGGCGCCCCGGCGACGACGAAGGTGCCCTCGAGGAGCCAGTCGAGCGGGTTCACCGCATCAGCCGCTCGACGTACTTGGCCAGGACGTCCACCTCGAGGTTGACCAGGTCGCCGGGCTGCCGCGATCCGAGCGTGGTGGCGTCCAGCGTGGTCGGGATGAGGGACACGCTGAAGCTCGGCTCGTCGCCGTCGACGACCTCGACGACGGTCAGCGAGGTGCCGTCGACGGTGATCGAGCCCTTCTCGGCGACGTAGCGGGCGAGGTCGGCGGGCAGCGCGATCCGCACCACCTCCCAGTGCTCGCTGGGGGTGCGGGACAGGATCGTGCCGGTGCCGTCGACGTGGCCCTGGACGACGTGCCCGCCCATCCGTCCGCCGGCCTGCATCGCGCGCTCCAGGTTGACCCGGTCGCCGACCGCGAGCGCGCCGATCGACGTGCGGTCGAGCGACTCGCGCATGACGTCGACGGCGAACGTCTCGTCGGTCTGCTCGGTGACGGTCAGGCAGCAGCCGTTGACCGCGATGGAGTCGCCGTGGTGGGCGTCGGAGACGACGAGCGGGCCGCGGACGGTGAGCCGCACCGCATCACCCTGGTCCTCGATGGCGGCGACGGTGCCGAGCTCCTCGACGATGCCGGTGAACATCAGTGGTCTCCCGTGGTGAGTGCGGTGATCCGGACGTCGTCGCCGAGCTGCGTGACGTCGGTGGTGCGGAGGCGGACGGCGTCCGCGAGGGTGCCGAACGCGTCGCTCTCGAGCGCGGCGGTGCCGCGGCCGATCACGAGCGGGGCGACGTAGGCGACGACCTCGTCGACGAGGCCCGCGGCGAGGAACGCCCCCGCCAGCCGGGGCCCGCCCTCGAGCCAGACGTGCCGCACCTCACGGGCGGCGAGGTCGGCCAGGGCGGCGTGCGGGTCGCGGGTGCGCAGCAGGGCGGTCGGGGCGGAGCCGTCGAGCACCGCGCTGCTCGGGGGCAGGTCGGACTCCCCCATCACGACGCGCAGCGGCTGCAGGTCGGCGGCCAGCGCCTCGTCGGCCTCGTCTCGGACGGTCAGGCGGGGGTCGTCCCGGGCCACCGTGCCCGTCCCGACGAGGATCGCGTCGCACGCGGCGCGCAGGCGGTGGACGTCACGCCGGGCCGCGGGCCCCGTGATCCAGCGGCTGGTGCCGTCGGCGGCGGCGCTGCGACCGTCGAGGCTGGCCGCGAGCTTCCACGTGACGAGGGGGCGACCGGTGGTGACGGCGTGCGTCCAGGCGCGGTTCAGGGTGGTGGCCTCGTCGGCGAGCACGCCGACCTCGACGTCGACGCCGGCGCGGCGCAACCGGTCCGCTCCCCCGGCGGCCTCCGGGTTGGGGTCGCCCTGCGCGAGGACCACGCGGGCGACGCCCGCGGCCAGCAGGGCATCGGCGCACGGCGGGGTTCGGCCGGTGTGGGCGCAGGGCTCGAGCGTGACGACGGCGGTGGTGCCGCGGG
>JAURVT010000046.1 GCA_030655315.1 Nocardioidaceae bacterium
TGATCCGGTCGGCCCGGTACTGCAGGTCGCGCATCATGAGCGTCTTCGCGTCCTCGATCAGCTCCCGCTCACACTTGACCCGGGTCTCGACCGACACGTCGTCGGGCAGGCCCCCGATGGTCCGGGCGATGAGGCGCGCCTGCTCCTTGGAGATCCGCCCGTCGGCGAGGGCCTGCTCGGTGAGCGTCGCCCTCTCCAGCGCCCGACCCAGGTGCACGTCCCGTGCTGCGGCGTGGCGGTCGCCACCGAACTGGCTCGCCAGCAACGACTCCGTCGAGGAGGACCCGGACTTCCTCGCAGCCCCCGACCGGTCCACCGAGCGCGTCGCGGCCATCGCATGCGCGGCCACGCGGGAGTTCACCCGGCTCCACCGCCCCGCGAGCGTCACCGAGTCCTCGGCCGACAGACCGTCGTAGACCGACAGGTCACCACCCGCGGCGAGCGCGCCCTCGACCGCGACCAGCACCGCGAACGCGGGGTGCTCGGAGAGCGGGAGAGCAGAGACGGTCATGACAGGTCCTCCGTGAGTCGAACGTGTGCTCGATTCTACCGAGGTAGAAAGGTCCAGGGAAGGGCATTGCGCCCGTCTGTGGACGACGCACAAGGCCCGCCCGCACCCGCCCACAGCCCCGCCCCGTGACACACGTCACGCCACCGTGCGACGATGACCCCGCTCACGCTCGTGGGCACTCCTTTACGACGGATCGTCCGGCACGTGCCTGCCGGTGAAGGGAAGGTTCCGACATGTCTTCTGTCACCTTCGACAAGGCCACCCGCGTCTACCCCGGCAGCACCAAGCCCGCGGTCGACGGTCTCGAGCTCGACATCGAGGACGGCGAGTTCGTCGTCCTGGTCGGCCCCTCGGGCTGCGGCAAGTCCACCTCGCTGCGGATGCTCGCGGGCCTGGAGGAGATCGACGGCGGGGCGATCCGGATCGGCGACCGCAACGTCACCGACGTCCCCGCCAAGGACCGCGACATCGCGATGGTGTTCCAGAACTACGCGCTGTACCCGCACATGAGCGTCGCCGACAACATGGGCTTCGCCCTCAAGATCGCCGGCAAGTCCAAGTCCGAGATCCGCGAGCGCGTCTCCGAGGCCGCGAAGATGCTCGACCTCACCGACTACCTCGACCGCAAGCCCAAGGCGCTCTCGGGTGGTCAGCGCCAGCGCGTCGCGATGGGGCGCGCGATCGTCCGCAGCCCGCAGGTCTTCCTGATGGACGAGCCGCTGACGAACCTCGACGCCAAGCTGCGCGTGCAGACCCGCACCCAGATCGCCGCGCTGCAGCGTCGGCTCGGCACCACCACGGTCTACGTGACGCACGACCAGACCGAGGCCCTCACGATGGGTGACCGCGTCGCCGTGCTCAAGGACGGCGTGCTCCAGCAGTGCGACACCCCGCGCACCATGTACGACCACCCCGCCAACGCGTTCGTCGCGGGATTCATCGGGTCGCCCCAGATGAACCTCTTCGAGGCCAAGCTCGACGGCGACCGCGTCACGATCGGCGGCCAGCCGTTCGAGATCGAGCGTCGCCACCGCAGCGCCGCCGACACCGAGGGCGCCAAGGACCTCACCATCGGCATGCGTCCGGAGGACCTCGAGATCTCCGACCACGGCCTGCCCGTCGAGGTCGTCGTGGTCGAGGAGCTCGGCGCCGACGCGTTCGTGTTCGGTCGCGTGGGCGGCATCGACGACGGCGCCGACATCGTCGTGCGCGTCGACGGCCGCAAGCCCCCGCTGAAGGGCGAGAAGTTCCACGTCACCGCCGCCCCCGAGCGTCTGCACGTGTTCTCGGCCAAGACCGGCGAGCGCTACTGAGCCTCGTCCGCCCCTGGGTCCCTCCGGGTCTCGGCGCCCCTCACGGGGACCGGGGCCCGGAGGCACGTCCAGGGTTCTCAGCAGGTTCGCAGTCTCACCTCAGGCCGTTCCCGGACTCGCTGCGCAGACTCCTCGGAGACGGTGAGACCGACCCGAGGAGACCTGCACAGATGCTGACCGACGAGCAGCCGAACCCCTACTTCCAGCCCGCCCCGCCCCCGCCACGCCGCAGGGGCCGCGGCCAGGCCGTCAGCCTCGTCGTCGCCGGTGCCCTCGTCGGCGCCCTCGCGACCGGAGCCGCCGCCTTCGGCGTCACCGCCCTCACCGACGGGTCCACCACCGCAGCCCGGTCGGGCAGCACCTCGCAGGTCCAGGACGGGACGTACGGGGGCACCACCCGTCAGGACGGCGTCACCGGCCCGGGCACCGGGCCGGGCGCCGGCGCGGCGCCGGGCGACCCCGGTGGCCGCTTCTTCTCCGGCGACGACACGTCGACCGCGACCACCGAGGACGCCACCGACGAGCAGGAGGTGGGCGTCGTCGACGTCTACACGACGCTCTCGAGCGGGTCGCAGGCGGCGGGCACCGGGATGGTGCTCACCTCGGGAGGCAAGATCCTCACCAACCACCACGTCATCGAGGGCGCGACCGCCATCAAGGTGGTGGTGGTCTCGACCCAGCAGGAGTACACCGCCGAGCTCGTCGGCTCCAACAGCGACGCGGACATCGCCGTCCTCCAGCTCGAGGACGCGTCCGGTCTCGACACCGTCGACCTCGACACCTCGGGCGACCTCGCCATCGGTGACGACGTCACGGGCGTCGGCAACGCCGGGGGCGACGGCGGCTCGTCCAGCGCCGCGGCCGGCACGGTCACCGCGCTCGACCAGTCGATCACCACGCAGTCCGAGGGCTCGACCGAGGGCGAGGCCCTGACCGGCCTGATCGAGGTGGACGCCGACATCCAGTCCGGTGACTCCGGCGGCCCGCTGTACGACGCGGACGGCGAGGTCGTCGGCATCGACACCGCGGCCTCGGTCGGCACCGGCAGCACCACCGGCTACGCCGTCCCGATCGGCGCGGCGCTGCGGGTCGTCGACCAGGTCGACGCCGGGGACACGAGCGACGGCACCACCATCGGCTACCCGGCCTTCCTCGGCGTCGAGCTGTCCGACGCCACCACGACCACCGTCGACGGCGCCACGATCGCGGGCGTCGTCGACGGCGGGGCCGCCGCGGACGCCGGCCTCGTCGCGGGCGACACCGTCACCGGCGTGGGAGGCCGCGACGTCACCGACGCCGCGTCGCTCTCGTCGGCGATCGCCACGCACCAGCCCGGCGACCGCGTGCGCGTCGCCTGGCGCGACGCCGACGGCGCGGAGCAGTCCAGCACCGTGACGCTCACCGAGGGCCCCGCCGCCTGAGGGCTTCCCCCCACCCCGCCGGCGGTCCTACCGTCGACGGATGGCACCAGACGGCAGAGCCGGCGCACTCCTCCCCCGGGTGCGCCGGCTCTGTCTCGCGCTCCCCGGCGCCACCGAGCGGCAGAGCCACGGGTCCCCCGGCTTCTTCGTCGGCAGGATGTTCGCCTCCTGGGTCGACGACCACCACGGCGACGGCGTGGTCGGCCTGTGGTGCGCGGCGCCGCCGGGCGACCAGGCCGAGCTCGTCGCCACCGACCCGACGACGTTCTTCGTCCCGCCGTACGTGGGCGGGCGAGGCTGGATCGGCGTGCGGCTCGTCGTCGCCGGGCGCGACACGCCCGACTGGCGACTGGTCGCGGAGGTGCTCGAGGACGCCTTCCGCACCGTCGCCCCGGCCCGCCGGATCGCCGAGCTCGACGCCGCCGGACCGGGCTGATCGGGGGGCTCCGGACCGCGTGGGCGAGGTGTCCGGTTCGTCCGCGTCACCGAGTCGTCATCGTCCCGGTGTCCGCTGTTGGTCCAGCCCCCCGGCAGGGTGCTAGTCTTTCCGTGGGCTGCAGGGCAGATACACCATCTCGCCTCAACCTCCGCGGTCGTCAGACCGCGACGACACTCCACCGGGCTCGCAAGGGTCCACCGGGATGTCAGAGCAGCAGTTCCGTGGGTGGTCGACGATGGCCGCCACGAACCGATAACCAGTGAGAGACTTTATTTCCATGGCACAAGGCACCGTGAAGTTCTTCAACGCCGAGAAGGGCTTCGGCTTCATCAACCAGGACGAGGGCGAGGACGTCTTCGTCCACTTCACCGGCATCGCCGCTGAGGGCTTCCGTACGCTCGAGGACAACCAGCGCGTCGAGTTCGACGTCACCCGCGGCCAGAAGGGCCTGCAGGCGGAGAACGTTCGCCCCATCTGATCCACCGAGGAGGCCCCGCTCACCCCTGGTGAGCGGGGCTTTTTCGCGTCTCCAGCCGTCCGGTGTGGCCCGGTTCTCAACGGCTCCCCCGGGGCCCCCTCCCCCACCCCGGACCGTCGCGGACGTCGGGTAGGTTCGCGCGGGCGCCCCGAGCGGGACGCCCTGCCGAAGGAGGCCCATGAGCACGCCCGGGACGTTCCGGATCGGCGACGGTGCACCCGTGCCGTTCGCCACCGCCGCCGACCTGTGGGTCCGCGCCGCGCGCGACGTCCTGCACGAGACGGCCGGCCGCTACCACGCCGCGATCGACGAGGGCGAGCTCGCCAAGCAGGTGCAGACCCGGTCCGGCGTGCGCACCCGCGTGCCCGCCTCGATGTGGCTCGAGCGCGTCCTCGCGCTGCTCGCGCACGAGTGCCACCAGCGCGGCGAGCCCCTGCTCACGTCGCTGTGCACCCGCACCGACGGGCTCGCGCTCGGCGTCTACGCGATGACCGCGCGCCCCGACGGCTCCGCGCTCGTCGGCGACGTCGAGCAGCACGCGGCCGAGCAGCGGCTCGAGTGCTACGTCCGGCACGGCGCGTCGCTCCCGTCCGACGGCGGCACACCCGACGTCCACCGCGGCGCCGGTCGCAAGTCGTCGACCCGCGCGCCCAAGCCCCGCGCCGGCGCGACCGCCGTCGCACCGAAGCCGCGTCGGACCGAGGAGCCCGTCCGCACCGGCCGCCTCTGCCCCACCTGCTTCACCGAGATGTCGCTCACCGGCACCTGCGGCGTCTGCGACTGACCCCCGACCGGCCCACGGCTGCCGCCGCGTCCGCCGACCTGTCGGTGCGTCATGATGCTCCGGCATCACCACGCACCGACAGGTCGGGAGACGTCAGGTGACGGTGAGGCCCCAGGTGCCGGTGAGCGCCTCGCCGGGCTCGAGGTCGACGCGGCCCTCGCCGGTGACGAAGGCGTTGGGCGGGCAGGTCATCGGCTCGACCGCGATCGCCGCGCGGGGCGCCCCGCCCGACCAGCCGTCCGCGGTGAACACCTGCAGGTGGCCGAAGGTCTCGTCGCCCCACAGGGTGACGGTCGAGCCGTCCGGGCGGCCGACGTGGACCCGCCAGCGGCCGTCGGCGTCGCGGGCGAGGTCGGTGAAGGGCGTGTCGAGGACGGTGTCGCCCACCGGGCGGGGGCTGCGGAAGTCGTAGGACGTGCCGCCGACGTCGTGCGACGCGCCCGGGATGCCCCGGTCGTCCACGTCGCTGTACCGACCGGCCGGCAGCGTCAGCTCGACGTCATCGACGACGGGCGCGCCGATCGACACGTACGGGTGGAAGCCCATCCCCACCGGCGCCGGCCCGGAGCCGAGGTTGCGCAGCGAGGCCGTGACGCTCAGCCCGTCGTCGCCCAGCGCGTAGGCGAGCGACGCCTCCACCGTGTGCGGGTACCCCGGCTGGGGACGGATGACGGTCCTCGCCGTCGCCGAACCGCCGGCGGACGTGACCTCCCAGCCCACCCAGCGCAGCAGGCCGTGGCTCGCGTTGCCCTTGCCGACCTCGGTGATCGCCAGCTGCTGGTCCCGGCCCCCGAAGGAGTAGCGCCCGCCGTCGACGCGGTTGGGCCACGGGACGAGCACCTGCCCGCGACCGGACGCCGGCGTCTCGTCAGGCCCGTAGCCGTCGACGACCGCCCGGCCCGCGACCTCGTAGGAGCGCAGGCCCGCCCCCAGCTCGGTGACGACGGCGCGGTGCTCGCCGTGGACGATCTCGTGCTGGGCGCCGGTGGGTGACTCGCTCATCGGCCCATCATGGGGTCCCGGGCCTCAGACCGCCGGCTGCTGCTGGGTGATGCAGTGGATGCCGCCGCCGCGGGCGAACAGTGGACGGGCGTCGACGCCGATGACGCGGCGACCGGGGTAGGCGTCGGCCAGGATCCCGAGCGCTCGGTCGTCGTGCGGGTCGTCGAAGGTGCAGGCCACCACGCCGCCGTCGGCGACCAGGTGGTTCACGTAGCTGTAGTCCACCGGACCCTCCTCGTCCCGCAGCACCGCGGGCGCCGGCAGGGCCACGACGTCGACGTGCTCGGCGAGCACGGCCCGCACCTCGGCGCTCACGGCGTGGTCGGGGTGCGAGGCGTCCTCCTGGTCGTGCACGAGCGCGACGCCGGGCGACGGCAGGCAGGCGACGATGTCGACGTGCCCGCGGGTGCCGAACGTGTCGTAGTCGCGCGTGAGCCCCCGTGGCACCCAGATCACGTCCGACGCACCGAGCGTCCGGGCGAGCTCGGCCTCGACGTCCTCGCGCGACCACCCCGGGTTGCGCCGCTCGTCGAGCTGCACGGTCTGCGTGACCAGCACGGTGCCGCGCCCGTCGACGTGGATCGCCCCGCCCTCGTTGACCATCGGGCTGGTGACGAGCTCGGCGCCCGCCCACTGGGCCACCTGGCGGCCGATCGCCGCGTCGTGCTCCCAGCGGGCCCAGTCCTGCCGGCCCCAGCCGTTGAACACCCAGTCGACCGCCCCGAGCCTGCCGTCGTCGCCGACGACGAACGTCGGGCCGATGTCGCGCATCCAGGCGTCGTCCAGCGGGGCCACGTGCAGCTCGACCTCCGCCGACAGCCGGGCGCGTGCGACGTCGACCGCGGACGGGTCCACGACCATCGACACGGGCTCGAGCTCGAGGACCGCGTGGGCGACCGCAGCCCAGGTGGCGCGGGCCTCCTCGGCGTCGGCCGCGGTGTCGCCGAGGGTGTAGCCGGCACTCGGCCACGCCATCCAGGTCCGGGTGTGCGCCGAGGTCTCGGCGGGCATCGTCCAGCCGGTCACCGGGTCAGCGCCCCGTAGGTGTCGGGACGGCGGGTGGCCAGGAACGGGAAGAGGGTCAGCCAGTCCCGGCGCTGGTCGAGGTCGAGGTCGGCCACCAGGACCACCTCCTCGTCGCGGGGAGCCTCGACGAGCACGCGTCCGTAGGGGTCGACGACGAACGACGAGCCGTAGAAGTCGATCAGCCCCTCGCTGCCGGTGCGGTTGGGCACCACGGCGAACAGCCCGTTGGCGATCGCGTGGCCGACGACCACCTGTCGCCACAGCGGTGCGGTGTCGAAGTCGGGGTGGTCGGGCTCGGAGCCGATCGCCGTCGGGTAGACGAGCACGTCGGCGCCGGCGAGCGCGTACGCCCGGGCCACCTCGGGGAACCACTCGTCCCAGCACGTCGGCAGGCCGAGCCTGGCCTCGTGGCCGGGGAGGTCGACGACCGGGTAGGGGTCGTCGGCCGGGCCTGGCCGGAAGTAGCGGTCCTCGTGGTAGCCGGAGGTGACGGGGATGTGCAGCTTGCGGGTGCGGGCGACGAGCGACCCGTCGGGCCCCACGAGCACGGCGGTGTTCAGCCCGAGCCCGTCGCCGGCGGGCGCCCGCTCGAACAGCGAGGCGTGCACGTGGACGCCGTGACGACGGGCCGCCTCGGTCGCGAAGGCGACCGTCGGGCCGGTCGCGAGGTCCTCGGCGGGGGCCGTGGCGTCGCCCTCGGGGAGGGTGTCGGCCGGGTAGCGCGACAGCGTCAGCTCGGGCAGCAGCACGACCTGCGCCCCCGCGTCCGCGGCCTGGCCGGCGGCGTCGGTGAGCACCTGCACCAGCTCGTCGGCGTCCTCGCGCCAGCGGTGCTGGACGACCCCGACGCGCAGCGGCCGTCGTCCCTCGGCCTGCACCCGTGCCGGTGACTCCGGCGCCGGTCCGGACTCGATCACCCTCATGTCACTTCTCCTGCTCGTCAAACGAATGTCATTCGGTTTATTGTGGGACGCACGGGGTTGCGAGCGCAACCCACACCTGGAGGAGACCGTGGCCCGTCCGTCCGTCCCCGTGCTCTCGGTCGAGAAGATCGCCGTGGCGGCGCTGGCCGTCGTCGACGAGGGCGGCGCGCTCACCATGCCGGGGCTGGCCGACCGCCTCGGGGTGTCGGCGTCGTCGCTGTACCACCACGTGCGGGGCAAGGCCGGCGTCGTCGAGGCCATGCGCGCGCAGGTCTTCGCGGGCGTCGTCCCCGAGCCCGAGCCCGGGGAGTCGTGGGACGCCGCCACGCGTCGGCTCGTGCGCCGCTACCGCGACGCCTTCGCCCGCCACCCCCGCCTGATCCCGATGCTGACCGGGCACACCGTGACCGACCCCCAGGTGCTCGCGATGTACGCGTCGCTCGCCTCGCTCCTGCGACGGGCCGGGTTCGAGGGGGCCGAGCTCCTGCACGCCGTCACCCTGGTCGACAGCTTCACGATCGGGTCGGCCCTCGACCTCGCGGCACCCGAGGACGTCTGGGACGCCTCGACCGCCGACCCCGTCCTCCGCGCGGCCGTCGCCGCGGCGCCGAGCGGGGTGGAGCGGGCGGACGCCGCCTTCGCGTTCGGCCTCGAGGCCGTGCTCGCCGGGCTGCGTGCGGTGGCACCCTGACGGGTCAGTCCGAGAAGAGCCCGGCGATGTCGGCGGCGCTCAGCGGCGTGGACAGCATCGCCTCGTCGTCGAGGACGCTGGTGAACAAGTTCGCCTTGCGCTCCTTGAGCTCCATCACCTTCTCCTCGATCGTCGCGGTGGCGACGAGGCGGTAGACCATGACGTGCCGGGTCTGGCCGATGCGGTGGGTGCGGTCGACGGCCTGCGCCTCGACCGCGGGGTTCCACCACGGGTCGAGGATGAAGACGTAGTCGGCCTCGGTGAGCGTCAGCCCGACGCCGCCGGCCTTGAGGCTGATCAGGAACGCCGGCATGTCGCCGTCCTTGAACCCCTGGACGACCGCGGGACGGTCGCGGGTGGAGCCGTCGAGGTAGGCGTGGTCGATGCCCTCGGCGTCGAGACGGGCCCGCACGCGGGCGAGGAAGCCGGTGAACTGGCTGAACACCAGGGCCCGGTGGCCGCCGTCGGCGACCTCGCGGAGGTGGTCGACCAGGACGTCGATCTTGGCCGACCCGATCGCGTCGTGCGCCTCGTCGAGCAGGGCCGGGTCGAGGCTCAGCTGACGCAGGCGCGTGAGCGAGCGGAAGATCGCCATCCGGTGCTGGTCGAGGTCCTCGACCAGACCGAGCACCTTCTGGCGCTCGCGCTGCAGGTGGGTGTCGTAGAGGCGCCGGTGCCGGGGCGACAGGACGACGTCGAGCACCTGCTCCTGCTTGGGCGGGAGGTCGGCGGCGACGAGGTCCTTGGTGCGGCGCAGCATCAGCGGGCGGACGCGTCGCCGCAGTCGGGCGAGCGCCTCGAGGTCGTGGCCGCGCTCGATGGGCTTGGCGACGTGGTCGGCGAAGCGTCCGGGGTGGGGGTAGAGGCCGGGCGCGGCGATCGACAGCAGCGACCACAGCTCCATCAGGTTGTTCTCCATCGGGGTGCCCGTGATGGCCAGCGTGAACCGGGCCCCGAGCCGCCGGACCGCCTGGTACGTCTTGCCCTGGTGGTTCTTGACCGCCTGGGCCTCGTCGAGGACGAGCCCGGCCCAGTCGAGGTCCTGGTAGGCCTCGGCCTCGATCCGGAACAGCGTGTAGGACGTGACCACCACGTCGGCCCCCTCGGCGACGTCGCGGATCGACGAGCCGCGTCGGGCGTGGGACTCGGTGACGGTGCGCACCGTCAGCCCGGGGGTGAACTTGGCGGCCTCGCCCGCCCAGGTGGCCACGACGCTGGTGGGGGCGACCACCAGGAACGGCCGGTCGCTGGTGGCCCGGGAGTGCGCGAAGAGCGCGAGCGTCTGGACGGTCTTGCCCAGGCCCATGTCGTCGGCCAGGATCCCGCCGAGACCCGTCTCCCACAGGAAGGCGAGCCAGCGGAACCCCTCGTGCTGGTAGGGCCGCAGGGTCGCGTGCAGGCCCTCGGGCTCGGCGACGGCCGGCAGCGACTGCAGGTCGCGGAGCGCCGCTGCCGCGCGGACCCACTCCTGGGCCTGCTCGTCGACGACGCCGAGCTCGGCGAGCTCGTCCCACAGCGTGGTGGCGTGGCGCGCGACCCGGACACCACCGTCGGGCTGGTCCTGCAGCTCACCGGCCTCCTCGATCAGGCGCGCGAGACGGGCCAGCTCGGGACGGTCGACGTCGACGTAGACGCCGTCGTGCAGGACGATGCGTCGCTGCCCCTTGGTGAGCGCCTCCAGCAGGGTGCCGAGACCGATCGCGCGGCCCTCGACGCTCACCACGACCTGGAGGTCGAACCAGTCGGTGGGGCGGTCCTCGTCGGCGTCCATCGCGGTGAACTTGACCTCGGGCACGCCGCGCGCCTCACGGTAGTCGGGCTCGTCGCCGGTGACGTGGACCTCGACCTGGCCCGACGCACGCAGTGCCGGCAGCACGTCGCGCCCGAGAAGCAGCGCGTCCTCCCCGTGGAGCCACTGCTGGGCGAGGATGCGGGGCGGACCGGCCGTCTCGGTGCAGAGCAGGGCCACGGCGGCGTCCTCGAGCCGGAGGTCGGCGAGCAGGACGCGCTCGGC
This sequence comes from Nocardioidaceae bacterium, assembly GCA_030655315.1. Lineage (GTDB taxonomy): Bacteria > Actinomycetota > Actinomycetes > Propionibacteriales > Nocardioidaceae > JAURVT01. The sequence continues at coordinate 10,603 of JAURVT010000046.1, forward strand.
GCGGGTGTCGCGCGACCCGCGCCCGGGGTCGGAGTCGAGCTCGTGGACGCGCTCGGAGTCGGCATGGCCGTACCGCCACTGCCAGGCGAGGTCGACCTCGTGGGCGGACTTCCAGCCCACCGCGAGGCTGAGCCGCGGGACGACGGGCACGGGGACCGGCACGGTGCCGTCGGCGGACGCGACCGGCATCAGCCGGCGCATCCGAGGGACGTACTCCCCGAGCAGCTCGCCGCGCTCGTCCGGCGGCACCTCGAGCGTCGACCGGCGGCTGACGAACCGCTGCACCGCGCTGCTGGGGCGCTGGTCGAGCTCGGCGAGCACCAGGCTCCAGGTGAGGCGCGGGCCGTCGTCGTCGCGTCGCCACAGGACGACGCCGTGCGCGGGATCACCCATCAGGTCGACGTCGTCGGCGTGCACCCAGGTGCCGTCGAGCACGGCTCCCGCCCGCAGCAGGGTGCCGCCGTCGGCGGTGCCGGTGAGGTCGAGCTGCAGCGACGCGCGGCCGGTGGCCGCCGTGACCGACGCGAGCGCGCCCGCCGTGACGAGGGGCAGACCCACCTCGCGTGCGCGGTCGAGGAGCCTCCACAGGGACGGGCCGAAGGTGAGGAGGTCGCGATCGGCGGTCTCGGTGCCGTAGGCGAAGCGGGACCCGGCGCGCAGGCTGACGAGGAGCTCGCGCAGGAGGTCGAGCTGGGGCTGGTGGAAGCGGCCGTAGGCGTGGTCGGCGTGGGCCACCGAGGACCAGGTGACGGCCGACCTGACCCACCGGCCGCGGGTGCCCATGCTGACCGGTCGCACCCGCAGGCGCCCACGAGTCTCCGCGACGGCGCCGGTCCAGCGGGCGTGCCGCGCGGCGGCGGGCGTGCCGGTGGCGAGCTCGACCTGCAGGCCGAGGAGGGTGACGGCGGGGTCGTCGACGGTGTCGGGGACGTCGTGGTCGAGGTCGTCGAGGAGCTCGGCCAGCGTGCTCTCCCAGCCGGGTCCGGACGCCTTGGCCGGCACCCGCCCCTCGCGGTCGCGCGCGACCAGGACCGAGGCGACGGCGTGCTTGCACCCGCGGCCGACGGGACACGAGCAGGCGGCGTAGAGCTCGATCTCCTCGCCCACCCGGGAGCCGCCACGTACCGACACCACGGTCTGGTAGACCGCCGTGCCGCTGCCGAGGACGGTCGCCTGCACGACCGTGCCCGAGAGGTTGGTGGCCACCTCGACCTCGCGCACGCGGTCGGACCTGGCGTACTCCGCCCCCCGCGCGAACGTGTCGTGGCCGACCAGCACCGCCAGCGTCGCGTCGTCCGCGAGGTCCGCCAGCGACACCATGCCCTCAGGCTAGGCGACCCCGCCGACACTCCCCCGTCGCGGCGAACATCTGTGGACGGGCTCAGGTCGACGGGCGTCGCACCTCGACGTCCACGACCAGGGACTCGATGTCCGGGACGGCGTTCGGCACCACGATCTCGGCCACCCAGTCCTTGCCCCGGTGCTCGAACGCCGCCACCGGCTGGAAGGTGTCGCTCCCCCGGTAGTGGAACGGCATGCGGACCGCGCCCGTGTTGAGGTGGGACAGCAGCACGTCCGGCCCGTGGGACGCGAGCAGTGCGGCCGTGTCGACCGTCATGACGGTGCAGGTCCGGTCACGGTAGGCCGACCACAACGACTCCAGGCGCTTCGCCGTGGCGGCGAAGAACACGAGCGAGTTCAGCCGGTCCAGCCACTGCTCCACCGTCATGTCCGTGAGAGACGAGCGCAGCTTCGCCTCGTTCATCGGCTTCTGGTCCCGCACCAGCGCCGACTCGCCGTTCGCGCCTCGCAGCGCTACCACGTCCGGTCGCAAGGCAGCGATCCGGCGTGCCTGTCCGGGCGTGGCGTCGAACCGCCGGGCCAGCTCGGCCGCACTGAGCAGACCGTGGGAGCGGATGCTCGGCCAGGCCTCCCCCAACGCCATGTGGAAGCAGCGCGGGTACCGCTCCACCAGCTCGGACGACCTCACGAGCGCGCCGCCGGGAACGTCCGGTCCAGGTAGGCGGCGATCTCGGCCCGCGCGGCAGCGTCCAGCGGGCCGTCCCGCAGCAGTCGTCGCCGCACGCGCCGCGACGCGACCACGTCGGTGCCGTCGATGCTCTGCCCCGATCGCACGACCTCGCCGTCGACGAAGCACAGGACGGACGAGACCGGCACGTCGGGGAACGGCCCCGCGAGCGCCTGCGCGACGACGTCCCGCTGGGTCCTCGTGCCGACGAGGAGGCTGGTCCGGTCACGACCACGGACCATCAGCTGCTGACGTCTCGGCGTCATCAGCCCACCGGTCGCCCGCACCTGCACCCGCGCGCCGCGATAGTGCTTGGCGTCGACGACCACGACGCCGGAGGGACAGACGGCGAGATGATCGATGTCGCCGCGTCGGCCACCTGGGCCCAGGCCACGGCTGTGGAGGACGATGACGGGGTCGCCCTCGCGAGCCATCCGGGCGGCAGCGATGCGTTCGCCCTCGGCTCCGAGGGCGAACGCTCGCGTCGACGCCGGTTCGGTGCTCAGGCGGTAGCGGACCCGGGCCCACCACGATCGCGACCGCGCCGCCTGCCTGCGTCGCTTCACCCGGCGCGCGTGCTCGACCATGAGGGACTCGCCGGGCGCCGGCGCAGCGGTGGGCCCGACCTCGCGGACCATGGACCGACCGGTCGCCAGCGTGGTTGCGCCCGCACAAGGCATGCACAGGACGGTCCGCGTCGCGCGGTCCCAGCCACCCCGCTCGCCGGCTCGGACCGCCGAACCGCAGCCGCACGCGCCGTCCCGGCGCAGCGTCATCACTTTGACGTCCGTGCCCACCTCGACCACCCCCGTCGTCCCGCCACCGGAGCGGACAGCGTCCCAGCCGGGTCGTGGAGGTGTCCGCGGAACCAGCACATCTTGAGGGACGATCGGTGGGCGTTGCTACCGTGACGGCCGACCCTCGGGAGGCGACGTGCAGGTGCTCGGCGACGTGATCGTCCACAGCCCGTCCGACCTGTCCGCGGTGGCCACGTGCGAGTTCGCGACGCTGCGGCGCCTCGACGAGCAGCTGGGCCGGGTCGCCGCGCGGGAGCGGCAGGTCGACCCCGTGCTCGAGCGGACGGCGGCGCTGGGCGACGCGCACGAGCGGCACGAGCTCGACCTCCTGCTGCAGCGGTACGGGCCGTTCGACCGCGAGGCCGGGCGCGGGGTGGCACGACTGGGGTGGCCCGCCGGCACCGTGGAGGCGCTCGTCGCGGCGCGGGACGCCACGATCGACGCGCTGCGGTCCGGCGCCGACGCCGTCCACCAGGCCACGTTCTTCGACGGACGGCTCCGCGGGCACGCGGACTTCCTGGTCCGCGACGACCAGGGACGGTGGGAGGTCTGGGACACCAAGCTCGCCCGGCACTCCACGGTCGACGCGCTCCTGCAGGTCGCTGCCTACGCCGACCAGCTCGAGCTCGCCGGCTTCGAGGTCGCCCCCGAGGCGGTGCTGCGGCTCGGTGACCGCAGCACCGCCCGGCACCGGCTCGTCGACCTGCTCCCCGTCTACCGCGACCGACGGCGACGCCTCGAGCGGCTGCTCGAGGAGCACCGGTCGGCCACGGCTCCGGTCGCGTGGGACGAGGCGGGTCTGCGGGTGTGCGGACGCTGCGCCGACTGCGACGCCGAGGTCGAGCGCCGTCGCGACCTCCTCCTCGTGGCCCGGCTCCGCGGGAGCCAGCGCAGGCGGCTGCTCGACGCCGGCGTCGCCACGATCGACGACCTCGCGGTCCTCGAGCGGCCCGTCGCCGGGCTCACCGGCACGGCGCTCGACGGGTTGCGCACCCAGGCGCGCCTGCAGGTCGCCCAGCACCCGCCGGGCGGGCCGGACGGTCCGCCGCTCGCCGAGGTCGTCGACGAGGAGGCCCTGCGGGCCCTGCCCGCTCCCAGTCCCGGCGACGTGTTCTTCGACTTCGAGGGCGACCCGCTCTGGAGCGGCGGCGAGGGTGACGACTGGGGTCTGGAGTACCTGTTCGGCGCTCTCGTGCCCGACGGCGAGCGCGGCACCTTCACGCCATGGTGGGCCCACGACCGACCGGGCGAGCGCGCCGCGCTGCGCGGGTTCCTGGACTGGCTGGCCGAACGTCGTCGTGTCCACCCCGACCTGCACGTCTACCACTACGCCGACTACGAGCGCTCCGCCCTGCTGCGCCTGGCGGCCCGTCACGCCACCGGCGAGGAGGAGGTCGACGACCTCCTGCGCGCCGGCGTCCTGGTCGACCTCTACGCCACCGTCCGCGCGTCCGTCCGCGTCTCGCAGCGCTCCTACTCCATCAAGTCGCTCGAGCCGCTCTACATGGGCGACGACCTCCGCAGCGGCGACGTCACCACGGCCGCCGACTCGATGGTCGCGCACCCCATGCTGCTGGACGCCCGGGCCGCCGGCGACGACGCGTCCGCCGACGCCCTGCAGCGCTCGATCGCCGACTACAACGCGTACGACTGCCTCTCCACCTGGCGGCTCCGTGACTGGCTGCTGGGTCTCGTCGACCGCACCGTCGACGAGCCCGGGGCCTCCGCACCGGTCGACCCGCGTGACCCCCGACCCGACCCCCACGAGGGTGTGGTCACCTGGCTGGCGATGCACACCGGGACGGCGGGCGAGCGCTCGGCCGACCAGCTCGCGCTGGCCGCGCTCTCGGCGGCGATCGGCTATCACCGCCGCGAGGCCAAGCCCTACTGGTGGTCGTGGTTCGAGCGGCTGCGCGAGCCGGTCGAGGAGCTCGCGGCCGACGCCGACGTGCTCGTGGCCCTCGACGCCCGCACCGCCGAGCCGTGGGGCCTCACCTCGGCCAAGCAGAAGAAGCAGCGACGCGTCGTCGAGCTGACCACCCGCCTCGCCGAGGGCAGCGGCGTCCGCGTGGGAGCCAAGGTCCGGGGCCTGTACGACTCCGCCGAGCCCGCGATGAAGCGGCCCAGCATCGACGGTCGTGCCGTCGGCGGGAGCGCGCGGGTCGTCGACCTCCAGGTCGACGTCGACGGACGCGCCGTCGTCCGCGTCGAGGAGATGCTCGACGCCGAACCCTACGACGCCCGCCCGGTCGCGTTCGTGCCCGACGACGCCCCGCCGGGTGCCGACAAGATCGCCGAGGCGGCCGCCGACCTCGCCGCGGAGGTCCTGAGCAGCCTGCCGACGCTGCCTGCGGGCCCGGCGGTCGACGTCGCACGCCGTCGTCCCCCGAGGCTGCTGGGCGGACGCGGCCTCCCCGAGGTCGCCGACCGCCCGGACGGCTACGTCGACGCCGTCACCGACGCGGTCCGCGCGCTCGACCGCTCCTACCTCGCGGTGCAGGGACCTCCCGGGTCGGGCAAGACGCACGTGGGGTCGCACGTCGTCGCCCGGCTCGTCGCCGAGGGCTGGTCGGTGGGCGTGGTGGCGCAGTCGCACGCGGTGGTGGAGAACCTGCTCGAGCGCGTCGTGGCCGCCGGTGTCGACCCGGACCTCGTCGCCAAGGTGGCCTCGGGCGTCGCACCCACGTCCTGGGCGCCCACCGCCACCACCCAGTACGCACGCTTCATCGCGGACCACGCCGGAGCCGGGTGCGTCGTCGGCGGCACCGCGTGGACGTTCGCCAACGCCGACCAGGTGCCACGCGGCTCGCTCGACCTGCTCGTGGTCGAGGAGGCCGGACAGTTCTCCCTGGCCAACACGATCGGCGACTCGCTCGCCGCCCCCCGGCTGCTCCTGCTCGGCGACCCCCAGCAGCTGCCGCAGGTCACCCAGGGCACGCACCCGGTGCCCGTCGACACGTCCGCGCTCGCCTGGGTGGCCGGCGACCACGAGACGCTGCCGGCTCACCTGGGGTACTTCCTGGAGCGGTCCTGGCGCCTGCACTCAGCGCTGTGCGAGAAGGTCTCGCGCCTGTCCTACGAGGGCCGTCTGCACGCCCAGGTGGAGGTGACCGACGCCCGCCACCTCGAGGGCGTGCGGCCCGGCGTCCACGAGGTGCTCGTCGAGCACGCCGGCCGGTCGAGCAGCTCGCCGGAGGAAGCCGACGCCGTCGTCGACCTCGTCCGTCGCCACCTCGGCGCCCGCTGGACCGACGGCACCACCGGAGCCCTCGGCCAGCGGGACGTGCTCGTCGTCGCGCCCTACAACGCCCAGGTCCGCCTGCTCGCCGACCGGCTCGCGTCCGCCGGCCTGGGCGACGTGCAGGTGGGCACCGTCGACCGCTTCCAGGGACGCGAGGCCGCGGTCGTCGTGCTCTCGATGACGGCCTCCAGCGCCGACGACGTGCCCCGACGGCTCGACTTCCTGCTCTCGCGCAACCGCCTCAACGTCGCGGTCTCGCGCGGGCAGTGGTGCGCCTACGTGGTGCGGTCACCGGCGCTCACCGACCATCTCCCGACCTCACCCGCCCGGCTCGCCGAGCTCGGCGCGTTCCTGGGGCTACTCGCCTGAGCCTCAGCCGATCGCGCGCACCACTCCACCGTCGACGCGCAGCGACGCGCCCGTGGTCGCAGACGCCTGGGGCGAGCAGACGTAGGTGACCATCGCGGCCACCTCCGACGGCTCGGCGAACCGCTGGATCAGCGAGCTGGGCTGTGCCCCGACCCGTGCGGGCCGGGTTTCGATTTGGATCCAGGCCCGTGTGCCGCGAGGGGGTCACCGCCCGGCGATGCCGCTCAGGGCGTGGTGCGCCGGCGCTCGTCCGTCCCCCGCAGCCCGCACGCCCGCAGCTCGAGGTCGGCCAGTGCTCGGACGGCCTCGGGGTCGCGGCGACGCCAGGCGTCCGCGGCGTCGGGATGCAGCCGTGCGAGGACCGTGAGCGGCTGGTTCGCGAGGGCTCGCAGCGCGAAGAGGTCGAGGTCGCCCGACGTCCGCAGGACCTGGCGGGCGGCGGTCGCCTCGCGCACGAACCGCACCCGCCACGGCAGCCACTTGACCAGCACCACCAGGACGGCCAACACGATGACGACCACGGTGAGGATCGTGGCCAGGCTCTGGGCGGCCTCCTGCGCACCGCGTCCCGCACCCGCGATCGACCTGGCGGCGTCGCTCGCCTTGTCGAAGGGTCCGCGGACGTCGTCCCCCACCAGGGGGATCCGGTCGATCCTGCGACCGGCATCGGACATCTGCCGCGCGAGGTCGTCGCCGGCGGACTCCACCCGCAGGCCGGGTGCACCGAGCGCGGACACCCGCTGGTGGATCTCCACGGCGAGTCGCACCCACAGCACGAGCCAGACGACGACGGCGAGGTCGGCGACCACCTGCCGGGTGCGGCGCGCGGGCGTCTCGGCGTAGAGCGTCGGCATCATCGACTCATCCAAGCAGCGGGCCCCGTCCCCCGCCGGAGGCCGTTCCTGTCGGCGGCCGCCGCTAAGGTCCTCTCTACCGGCCTCGCAGATCGAGGCCGGCGGGTCCAGAGCACCTGCCCAGGCAGGTGGATCGTCGGCCGCACGCCTCCGGACGTGGCCGACCGGCAACCGCGTCACCCGACACGGTGCCCTCCGGAGAAGACCCGGACCGCAGGCCCAGTGCCGCGCGGTCACGACGGGATCACCGGTACGCGCGACGAGCAGCGCACCGGGGTCTGCCTCACCGAGGAGACACATGTACGACGCCGACGTCCCACCCACCATCGAGCCCCGCGTGCCCTACGCGACGTTCCACGCGCCCGCGCCCCGCGTCGATCCCGACGACCTGACGAGCTACCGGAGCCAGGTGGTCCTCGACCCGCGCACCCTGGCGCGAGGCCCGGAGTCCTGGTGGCCCGACGAGGTCGCCGCGCAGGCGCCCGCCGGGTCGCGGTCGGTCACCGGGCCCGTCCCCACCGAGCTGGACCTCGGGGTCTGGTTCGTCTCGGCCTGGAATCCCGGGGCCGAGCCGGCGAGCCTGGCGGCCAACCTCCGTCGGCACGAGGCCCTGCTCACGCACGCCGAGCAGCTGGACGAGCACGCGCTCACGACCGTCGTCCACGCGCCCGACCGCTCGTGGGCCGAGCAGGCCGTGATGGTGCGCCACCGCGACGACGCGCTGCTGCTCGCCCGCGAGCACGGCGCCCCGGCCGTGGTCCGCTGCTCCGACCTGGGGACGGTGGTGCTCGTCCCCTCCGGCGAGCGTCTGACCTCGGTCTCGACCGTCAGGCTCGGCGCTCCCCCACGCTGCCCGCTGCTGGCCGAGAGCCGTGCCGGGCAGCTCTGCCGTCAGTACGGCGGTCCGTTCGGGCGCCGGGCGATCCAGGCTGCGGCCGACTGGCAGATCCACCGCGACCTGCTGCTGTCCACGCTCGGGTGCGAGGTCTGCGAGGACGGCCGCTTCACGGTCTGCTACCCCGACAAGGACCACCCGGTCGAGGGCTCCGGCGGGGCGATCAGCCTCGTCGACGCCACCGTCGCCTCCCGCTGGGGAGGGCCGTTCGTGCGGTGAGCAGGCGCGGGACTGCCCGCTCGTCCGCCGCGTGCGGACGGGCGGGCCCCGTCGATTTCGCGCGGGGTCGCGACCTGCGTTCCAATAGGAGGGCGCGACGTGCCCGCGCGCCCGTCTCGAGCATCTCGTGGAGCCCGTGTGCCATCGACCACCCCTGCCGTCACCCCCACCGACGTGACGTCGGTCCGCGCGGCGCTCCGCTCGCCGCGCGTGCTGAAGACGGAGGTGCTGGCGGGTCTGGTCGTCGCGCTGGCCCTGATCCCCGAGGCCATCTCCTTCTCGATCATCGCCGGCGTCGACCCGCGCGTCGGGCTGTTCGCGTCGTTCACGATGGCGGTCTCGATCGCGTTCCTCGGCGGTCGCCCCGCGATGATCTCGGCGGCGACCGGCGCGGTCGCCCTCGTCATCGCGCCGGTCGTCCGCGACCACGGTCTGGACTACCTGCTCGCCACGGTCGTCCTCGGCGGCCTGATGCAGGTCGCGATGGGCCTGCTGGGCGTGGCCAGGCTGATGCGGTTCGTGCCGCGCAGCGTGATGGTCGGGTTCGTCAACTCCCTGGCCATCCTGATCTTCATGGCCCAGCTCCCCCAGCTGATCGACGTCCCCTGGGCCGTCTACCCGATGGTCGCCGTGGGGCTGCTCGTCATCGTGCTGCTGCCCCGTGTCACCACCGCGGTGCCGTCGCCGCTCGTGGCGATCGTGCTGCTGACCGCCGTCACGCTCCTCGCGTCGATCAACGTGCCCGACGTCGGCGGCGAGGGCGCCCTCCCCGACAGCCTGCCGGGCTTCCTGGTCCCCGACGTCCCCCTCACGCTCGAGACGCTGCAGATCATCGCGCCCTACGCGCTGGCGATGGCGCTCGTGGGCCTGATGGAGTCGCTGATGACGGCCAAGCTGGTCGACGACGTCACCGACACCGGCTCGGACAAGACCCGTGAGGCCTGGGGCCAGGGCGCCGCCAACGTGATCACCGGGTTCTTCGGCGGCATGGGCGGCTGCGCCATGATCGGTCAGACGATGATCAACGTGAAGGTGTCCGGCGCGCGCACGCGGCTGTCGACCTTCCTGGCCGGCACCTTCCTGCTCGTCCTGGTCGTGGTGCTCGGTGACGTCGTCGCGCTCATCCCGATGGCGGCGCTCGTGGCCGTCATGGTGATGGTCTCGGTGGCGACCTTCGACTGGCACAGCATCCGGCCCGCCACGCTGCGCCGGATGCCCCGGTCCGAGCTGACCGTGATGGTCGTGACCGTCGCGGTCGTCGTGTGGACCCACAACCTCGCGATCGGCGTCGTGGTCGGCGTCGTCGTGGCCATGGTGATGTTCGCCCGCCGGGTTGCCCACTTCACGCAGGTCGTCGAGGCCGAGCCCGAGGGCGACGCCCGCGTCTACCGCGTCGTCGGCGAGCTCTTCTTCGCCTCCAGCAACGAGCTCGTCGACCAGTTCGACTACGCGTCCGGTGGGCCACGCGTGGTCATCGACATGAGCGAGTCGCACATCTGGGACGCCTCCACCGTGGCCACGCTCGACGCGATCGAGACCAAGTACGCGGCGCGCGGCACCGTCGTCGAGATCCGAGGACTCAACGACGACAGCACCGAGCGCCGCGACCGGCTGCGGGGTCACCTCGGCGGGTGACCTCAGCCGAGGTGGTGCACCTCCTGGAGGCCGTAGACCGGTGTCGGGATGTCCTCGGCCCGGGCCTTGAGCTGGAGCGCGAGGTACAGCGAGTAGTGGCGTGACTGGTGCAGGTTGCCCCCGTGGAACCACAGGTGGTCCTGCTGGGTGGGCTTCCACATGTTGCGCTGCTCCCCCTCCCACGGGCCCGGGTCCTTGGTGGTCTCCGACCCCAGGCCCCACACCTTGCCGACGGTGTCGGCGACCTCCTGGCTGATCAGGTCGGCGGCCCAGCCGTTCATCGACCCGTAGCCGGTGGCGTAGACGACGAGGTCGGCCGCCAGCTCCGTGCCGTCCTCCAGGACGACGCCCGTCTCGGTGAGGTGGTCGACCTGGCCGTGCGCGAGCGCCACCTCACCGTCGGCCACGAGCTCGGCCGACCCGACGTCGATGTAGTAGCCCGACCCGCGTCGCAGGTACTTCATGAACAGGCCCGAGCCGTCGTCGCCCCAGTCGTGGCGGAAGCCGGCCTTCTCCAGGCGGTCGTAGAAGTCCTGGTCGCGCTCGCGGATCGCGTCGTACACCGGGATCTGGAACTGGTGCATGATCCGGTAGGGCAGCGACGCGAACGTCAGGTCGGCCTTCTCGGTGGTCATGCCGGCGTCGAGGGCCCGCTCGGAGTACAGGTCGCCGAGGCCGAGGTCCATCAGCGACTCGGACTTGACGATGTGGGTGGGCGTCCGCTGCACCATCGTCACGTCGGCGCCCTTCTCCCACAGCGCGCCGCAGATGTCGAAGGCGGAGTTGTTGGAGCCGATGACGACGGCCTTCTGGCCCGCGTACGCGTCAGGACCCGGGTGCGCGGACGAGTGGTGCTGGTCGCCGCGGAACGCGTCCATGCCGGGGTAGTCGGGGACGTTGGGCTTGCCGGACATGCCGGTGGCGAGCACGAGGTGCTTCGGCCGGAGGACGACCGGCTGGCCGTCGCGCTCGACCTCGACCTTCCACTCCCCCAGCGCCTCGTCGTAGGTGGCGCTCCTGGCCTCGGTGCCCGTCCAGTAGTTGAGCTCCATGATCTTGGTGTAGGACTCGAGCCAGTCGGCGATCTTGTCCTTGGGTGCGAACACCGGCCAGTTGTCGGGGAACTTCAGGTACGGCAGGTGGTCGTACCAGACCGGGTCGTGCAGGCACAGCGACTTGTAGCGGCTGCGCCACTGGTCGCCCGGCCGCGGTCGCTTGTCGATGACGATGGCGGGCACGTCGAGCTGGCGCAGCCGCGCCCCCAGCGCGATCCCTCCCTGGCCGCCGCCGACGACCAGCACGAACGGCTGGGTCTGGTGGCCCAGCTCGGCGGCCTCGCGCTCCCGCATCTCCGACCAGGTCTCGCGGTCGCGGTTGGCACCGTGCTCGGCGCCCATCCGGCGTCCGGTGCGCTGCGGCTCCTCGTGGCCCTTCAGCTCGTACATCGTGGTGAGCAGGGTCCATGCGCCCTCGTCGTTCAGGCGCAGCAGCCCCTTGCACCGGCCCACCGAGGTCTCGAACGCGATCCAGGCCGTCGTCACGCCGTCGGCCTCGTCGGCCGGCTCGAGGGTGTGGAAGCCCGACGGGTCGGTGTCGTCGAGCCGCTCGCGGAGCATGTGGCTGATCTCGTCGCGGCCCTCGACCGTCTTGAGGTTCCAGGTGAACGCCACCAGGTCGCGCCAGTAGCTGTCGACGGCGAACAGGCCGGCCACCTTCTCGACGTCGCGGGCGGCGAGGGCCGCCTCGAACTCGGCGAGCCACGCCTCTACCCTCGCCTGGGCCGGGCTCGCGGTGTCGGAAGGTCGTTGCAGGGTCTCGGTCATGGCGTCCGCCTCTCGTGCTGGGGTGTGGTTCGGATCACATCACGAACCACCGACGACGGCGAGGGTTGCAGGACGTCGCACGGCCGAGCGCACCACGCGGACCGGGCGTCTCTGGCATCGTGGAGCCATGTCCGACCAGGCCCTGCCACCGCTGCCGCACCACGCGGCCCAGCTCGAGTGGGCCATCCACTACGACGCCTACACCCGCCTGGCCAAGGGGCCGGCCGAGCTGGCCGAGGTGCTCCGGCCTGCACGCGAGCAGTACGCCGAGCTCGGGTGGGTGCCCGACTGGTGCGGGCTCGACCTGCTGCGCGGGTGGGCCTTCTTCCTGCAGCGCACCGACCACCACAACGACGCGCTGACCTTTGATCCCGAGACCCGCCGGGAGTGGGTCCACGTCCTGCAGGCCGTGGCCGAGCACCCGGCAGCACGGTGGCGCGACCGGCCGCCGGGCGTGGAGCGACGCGCACCCGAGCCCGAGGGCGACTAGCCCGGCGTCGGCTCCGCCACGCAGACTGACGCGATGGACCTCCACGTCACCACCGTCGGCACCGGCGAGCGGCACGTCGGCCTCGTCCACGGCCTCGGCGCGGACGGGCGCACGTGGCAGCCCCTCGTCGACCGCCTCCTGGCCACCCGTCGCTGCACGGTGACCACGATCGACCTCCGGGGCCACGGCCAGAGCGACCGTGCCGACTCCTACCGGCTCGCGGACTTCGCGGACGACGTGGTGACGGCCCTGCCGGCCGGGCTCGACGTGGTGGTCGGCCACTCGCTCGGCGGATCCGTCCTCGTCCGGGCCGTGGACCGTCTGCGGCCGCGACGGGCCGTCTACCTCGATCCCGGCTTCGCCCTCGGACTGCCCTCGACGGGCGTCGCCGGCCGGCTGTTCTGGGCGGTCCCGCGGCTGACGATGGGGGTGGCCGGCGCCCTGCAGGCCCTGCGGGGTGCACGGACCCGCGCGGCCTACGGTCCGGACGTCCGCGCCCTGCTCGACCAGGCACGCGGACGGTTCGACTCGCGCATGGCGACGGACGTGTTCCGGGACGTCACCTTCCACCCGGTCGCTGCGGCCCCGCCGGTGGTCCCGTCGACGATCGTGCTGTCCGACGACTCGTCCGCGGTGCTGCCGGACGACCTCGCGGCCCGCCTCGCGCAGCTGGGCTGGGACGTGCGACGACTGCCCGGCGTGCACCACGACATGCACCTGGAGGCTCCCGACCGGACCTTCGACCTCCTGGCCGACCTCCGGTGAGGTCGCGAGCGGCCTCGTCCGTCCGAGCTCAGGCCCCGGGGCTCGTGTCCTGGGAGGTTGTGTCCTGGGGGACGAGGCAGACCCCGTCGACGCAGACGCCCGCGTCGTCGTCGCCGACCATGGTCAGCGGCGTCGGGCCGGTCACGACGAGGCCACGCCGCGGGTGGCCACCGCGTTCGTGATGGCCTCGACGAAGGTCGTGGCGTTCTGGGCGCCCGAGACACCGAGCCGGCCGTCGAGCACGAAGAACGGGACGCCGTTGATCCCGTAGGCGCGGGCCTGGTCGATGTCGGCCTGCACGTCGGCCGCGTAGCGACCGTCCTCCAGCGCGGCGCGGGTCTGGTCGGCGTCGAGGCCGACGTCCGTGGCGAGGTCGACGAGGTCGTCGACGCGTCCGACGTGACGTCCCTGCTCGAAGTACGCCTGGAACAGACGCTCCTTCATCGGGCCCTGGAGCCCGTGTGCCTTGGCGTGGTGCAGGAGCTGGTGCGCGGTGAGGGTCTTGGTGTGGCGCAGCGCGTCGAAGTCGTACTCCAGGCCGACGGCGGCGGCGATCTCGGTGACCTGGCCGAGGATCTGCGTCACCTGGTCGGCGTCCATCCCCTTGTGGTGGGCGAGGAAGTCGACCTCGGAGCCCTCGAAGTCCACCGGGGTGTCCGGCGCGAGCTCGAAGGAGTGGTACTCGACCTCGACGGGCACGCTGCCCTCGGTCTCGGCGTAGCGGCTCACGCCCTGCTCCAGCTTGCGCTTGCCGATGAAGCACCAGGGGCAGGCGACGTCGGACCAGACGTCGATCTTCAGGGGGGCGTCCGCGGGGCTCAGGGCGTCTCGATCAAGGCTCACACCTGCGCAACCACGGCACCCGGCGCCTCATTCCGTCCTAGGGTGCACGGGTGCAGGACATCGTCGCGGGCCGTGGGCCCGACACCGACGATCGACCCGCGCGACCGGGCCGGATCGTCTCGCTCGACGTCGTGCGGGGCGTTCTCCTCGTCGTGAGCGTCGCCGTGGCCAGCCTGATCGCCCCCAAGCCCGAGCAGCTGGTGCACGCACCGTGGATCGGCGTCCGCGCCGTCGACCTCGTCTTCCCGCTGTTCGTGACGCTCTCGGGGTGCGGGCTCGCGTTCGCCTACCGCAACCAGGTGGGGTGGTGGGCCACCCTGCGACGCAGCCTGGTGCTCCTCGTCGTCGGCCTGGCCTACATGGCGGTGGTCACCCAGACCGTCGACCCGTCACGGTTCAAGGTGACCGGGCCCCTCCAGGTCTATGCGGTGCTCGTGCTCGTCATCGGCCTGCTGCACCGGGTGGCGCGCGGCCCGGCGGCCTGGTTGGTCGTGACCGTCGTCGCGGCAGGGGCCCAGGTGCTGCTCCTCACGTGGTCGCAGGCGGGGTGTCCCGGTGACGTCCTCACGCCGGCGTGCAACCCGTCGCGCTCGATCGACTTCGCGGTGTTCGGCACCTCCCACGTCTACGTCAGCGGTGAGCTGGGGCACGACCCCGAGGGCATCCCGTCGATGCTCGGCGCGTTCGTCACCGCGAGCGTCGGCGTGACCGCGGGCCACCTGGCCCTGGCGGCCCGGGGCTCGCGCCTGGGGTGGCTGCGGCTCGTCGTGTGGGCCGGGGTCGTCGCCGGCGCGGCGCTCGCGACCGCCGAGGTGCTGCCCGCCATGAAGAGGCTGTGGACCACGCCGTTCGGCCTCGGGGTGGCCGCGCTGGGCGTCCTGCTGATGGCGGTGTCGATGGCCCTCCTCGACCGACCGTCCTCCTCGGGCGACCACGCGGTCCGCGACCGGTGGGTCTGGCCGCTCGTCGCGCTCGGTCGCAACAGCCTGCTGGTGTACTTCGGGAGCCACGTGGTGATGGACGTCCTCTCGGTCAACGGCGGCGACCCGAGCTGGGCCGTCCAGCTCGCTGACCGCGTCGACGTCCTGGGGGATCCCCGGCTCGGCCTCGTGGGGCTGATGCTCGTCGTCTGGCTCACGATCAGCGGCCTGCTGCACTGGCGTCGGATCTACCTGCGTCCCTGAGCGCGGCAGCGCTCGCCTCGACCATCGCGCGGCACCGCTCGCGGACGAACGGCGGCAGGTGGTGCCTCACGTGGCGCCACACCTCGGCCTGCCCGGCGCCGGCGCGGTGCCGGAGCAGCGCGGATCTCGGACCGTCCTCCAGCAGGGACGGGACGAGCATGGGGGTCAGCCGGGCCGGCCCGTCGTCACCGGCGGCGACGGCCTCGCGGATCGCATCGAGCGTGAGGACCGCGTCGATCTGCTCGTGGTCCAGACCGAGGGCGTCCAGCCGGGCGGCGGCCGCGACCTCCTCGGGGCGAAGTCCCAGGTGGTCCTGGTCGAGCGGGTCGTGCTGGCACCCGAACGGCGGACGACGTCCGGGGAGGTCCGACACCAGGTCGGTCTGCACCCGCGACGCGAAGCCGCGCGGGAGGGCACCGAGGTGGACGGCGTCGCGCAGGGCGGCCATCACCCGGGGCACCGTGAGGTCTCCGTCGGCCAGCGCGCGTGCCGTCGTCTCGGCCAGGGGCAGCGGAGGGGACTCGAAGAGGTGGCCCGGATCGTCGTCGGTGGGCACGACGCGTCCGAGCCAGCACTGGCCGGCGGGTTGCTCGGACTGGGCCCCGAGATGCAGCACCCGGATGGTCTCGTGGGACCGCAGGTCGTGGACGTCGAGCGTGCCCGCCGTCAGGTGACCTGAGACGTAGACGCCCCACGGCGCCTCGGCCCACTGCCGGACGGAGCGCGCCTTGTCGGTGAGCGCCGGCGTCGACCGCGCCGCGACGAACGCCGCCAGCCCGCCCAGCTCGTAGACGCCGACCTGGTGGGCGAGCCAGTTGTCGAGGTAGTCGTCGACGGACCGGCGGGCGAAGTCCGTGAGCTCCTCCCCCGGCCCCGGCGGGTCGGTGGGGTGCACCGCGAACGACGTCTGGTCGAGCGCGGGCTCGAGCCGACCGGCCGGGTCGCGTGGGAGCCACCGCTGGGCCTGACGGGCGACCCAGCGGTCGTGCACCCAGGACGGCGCACACCCGACGTCCTCGAGGCGTGCCACCTCGAGCAGGTCGAGGACCGCTGCGGGCGAGCTCGGAAGCCCGCCGACGCGGTCGAACATCGCGCGTGCCGCGCTCGCGTCACCGGACCGCTCGTAGCCGTCCAGCTCGTCGATCATCGCCTGCTGCTCGGGCGGCAGCTCCCACATCGCCCGGACGATGCGGTCGGCGCGCTCACGACGACGACGGGCGCGGAGGCGGTCGGGGCTGGAACGACGGCGGGTGCGGTGTGCGCGTGGGCTGGACATCGATCCAGGCTCGCCGCCGAGGGCCACGGGCACGAGTGCCCCGCGACGATCTGTGGACCATCGGGCCGGAACACGTCGGCTGTGGACCAGGACGGGACACCGGCGGGTCAGGCCGCGAGATCACCCGGGCGGGACGGGCGAGGGTCAGGCGCTGCGGGTGGTGGCGAAGGCGTCCTGGCCGCCGTGGACGCCGGCCAGCAGGACCCCGACGTGCTCGGCGCAGGACCCCACGGCGTCGACGGCGTGCGCCATCGCCGCGGGGTTGACGGCCTCGGCGACGAGGAAGGACGACACCAGGACCGAGCCCCACCGGCTGAGCACGACGGTGACCAGGGGCATCTCGAGGTTGAGGTCGTTGATCTCGCGGAGCAGCGCCACGCGGGACTGCAGGCCGCTCGCCGCGACGGCCCACACGCGTGCGGTGCGGACGGCGGCGTCGACCGCGGTCACGTAGAGCGGGGACCCGCCCCAGGTGACGACGTAGTCGCCGTCCGGATCGACCGGCGGCATCCGTCGGTCGACGTCGTGCTCGGCGACGCACGTCCCGACGTACCCGTGGAACCACGCGAACGCGTCCTGCTGCTGCTCGGCCACGGCCTGCCCTCTCCCCCGGTGGAGACACCAATCTCCCACCGTCCACCGACACTTTCGATGCACGCGATCGACCGGTGCCGGACGCACGAGGGCCCGGACCGACGTCAGTCGATCCGGGCCCTCGGCCGGTGCTACCGGTCAGCTGCAGCCGGAGGTGCTGCCGCAGCCCTCGCAGACGTGGCAGGAGCCGGCGGGGCGCATCTTGGTGCCGCAGGTGAAGCAGAGCGGGCTGTCGACCGCGGAGCCGGTGATGGACTCCAGCAGCTCGGCCGACGTGTGGGCCGTGGCCGGGGCGGGACGCGCGGTGTCGGCGACCACCTTGGCGTCGGCCGCGGGGACCTGTGCCTCGGCCTGGAGCTCGTCCTTGACCGCGGCCGAGGGGGCCGGCACGTCGTCACCCGAGGTGAGGGCCTCGACGTCGGAGAAGGACTCGACGGGCTCGTAGGACCCCGTCTCGAGCTGGCGCTGACGCTCCTCGGCGGTGTGGATGCCCATGGCCGAGCGGTTGTCGAAGGGCAGGTAGTCCAGCGCGAGGCGGCGGAAGATGTAGTCCATGATCGACTGGCTCATCCGCACGTCGGCGTCGTCGGTCAGGCCGGCGGGCTCGAAGCGCAGGTTGGTGAACTTGCCGACGAACGTCTCCAGGGGCACGCCGTACTGCAGGCCGATCGAGACCGCGATCGAGAAGGCGTCCATCACGCCGGCCAGGGTGGACCCCTGCTTGCCGAGCTTGAGGAAGACCTCGCCGAGCTCACCGTCGGTGTAGGAGCCGGAGGTCATGTACCCCTCGGCACCGCCCACGGTGAACGACGTGGTGATGGAGGGGCGCGACTTGGGCAGACGCTTGCGGATCGGCTTCTCGATGACGACCGTCTTGACCTCGTCGACCGTCTTCTCGGCCTTCTTGGCCTTCGCGTCGGCCAGGGGCTGACCGACCTTGCAGTTGTCGCGGTAGACCGCGAGGGCCTTCAGGCCGAGCTTCCAGCCCTGGAAGTAGACGTCCTGGATCTCCTCGACGGTGGCGTCCTCGGGGAGGTTGACCGTCTTGGAGATGGCGCCGGACAGGAACGGCTGGGCCGCCGCCATCATGCGCACGTGGCCCATGGGGCGGATCGAGCGCTGACCCATGGCGCAGTCGAAGATCTCGTAGTGCTCGGTCTTGAGGCCGGGCGCGTCGATGACGTGGCCGTGCTCGCCGATGTACTCGACGATCGCCTCGACGGTCTCCTCGGCGTAGCCGAGCTTGCGCAGCGCCACCGGGATCGTCTGGTTGACGATCTGCATGGAGCCGCCGCCGACGAGCTTCTTGAACTTGACGAGCGAGAAGTCCGGCTCGATGCCGGTGGTGTCGCAATCCATCATGAAGCCGATGGTGCCGGTGGGCGCGAGCACCGAGGCCTGCGAGTTGCGCCAGCCGTTGGCGGTACCGATCTCGAGGTTCTTGGCCCACTGCTTGGTGGCCTCACGATGCACGGCGATGTCCATCGTGTGCATGGTGCGGATGGTGTCGTTGGCGGCCTGGTGCTTGCGCATCACGCGGGTGTGGCCGGCCTCGTTCTGGGCGAAGCCGTCGTAGGCGCCGACGACGCCGGCAAGCTCGGCCGAGCGACGGTACGAGGTGCCCGTCATCAGCGAGGTGATGGCGCCGGCGAACGCGCGGCCGCCGTCGGAGTCGTAGGCCAGGCCGGACGCCATGAGCAGCGCGCCGAGGTTGGCGAAGCCGATGCCGAGCTGGCGGTAGGCGCGGGTGGTGTCGCCGATGGCCTCGGTCGGGAAGTCCGCGAAGCAGATCGAGATGTCCATCGCGGTGATGATCAGCTCGGTGGCCTTGACGAACGTCTGCACGTCGAAGGAGCCGTCGGCACCCAGGAACTTGAGCAGGTTCAGGCTGGCCAGGTTGCACGAGGAGTTGTCGAGGTGCATGTACTCCGAGCACGGGTTGGACGCGGTGATGCGGCCGGTCTCGGGGGTGGTGTGCCAGTCGTTGATGGTGCCGTCGTACTGGATGCCGGGGTCGGCGCAGGCCCACGCGGCCTGGGCGATGTCGTTGAAGAGCTTCTTCGCGTCGACGGTGTCGATCACCGCGTTGTCGGTGCGGGCGCGCAGGCCGAAGTCCGAGCCCTCCTCGACGGCGCGCATGAACTCGTCGTTGACCCGGACCGAGTTGTTGGCGTTCTGGTACTGGACCGACGTGATGTCGTTGCCACCGAGGTCCATGTCGAACCCGGCGTCGCGGAGGACACGGATCTTGTCCTCCTCGCGCGCCTTGGTGGCGACGAACTCCTCGATGTCGGGGTGGTCGACGTCGAGGACGACCATCTTGGCCGCGCGACGCGTAGCGCCGCCGGACTTGATGGTGCCCGCGGACGCGTCGGCGCCGCGCATGAAGGAGACCGGACCGGACGCGGTGCCACCCGAGCTGCGCAGCAGCTCCTTGGACGAGCGGATGCGCGAGAGGTTGAGGCCGGCACCGGAGCCGCCCTTGAAGATCAGGCCCTCCTCGCGGTACCAGTTGAGGATCGAGTCCATCGAGTCGTCGACGGCGAGGATGAAGCACGCCGAGACCTGCTGCGGGCTCGAGGTGCCCACGTTGAACCAGACGGGGCTGTTGAAGCTGAACACCTGGTGGAGCAGCATGTGCGTCAGCTCGTGCTCGAACACCTCGGCGTCGGCGGGGGTGGCGAAGTAGCCGTGGTCGCGTCCGGCCTTGGTGTAGGTGAGGACGACGCGGTCGAGGAGCTGCTTGAGGCTCTGCTCGCGGTCGGCCGCACCGACGGCGCCGCGGAAGTACTTGGTGGTGACGATGGTGGACGCGTTGACGCTCCACGAGTCGGGGAACTCCACGCCGCGCTGCTCGAAGACGGTCTCGCCGGTCTTCCAGTTGGTCTGCACCACGTCGCGGCGCTCCCAGGTGACCGCGTCGTAGGGGTGGACGCCCTCGGTGGTGTAGATGCGGTCGATGGTCAGGCCCTTGCCCGCGCCCGACTTCGTGTCGCCGCTGGTGCCGTTGACGGTCTCTGTCATTGCTGCTCCCGGTTTCCCCGTAGGTGTGTGGTGCTCGTCAGTGCGTGTGGTCGGTGCTCGGTGCTGTCGGTGCTGTCGGTGCTGTCGGTGGTGCGGAGTCAGGTCCGTCGCGCGGCCTGCTCCTCGGCGATCTCGCCGTCGGCGCCGGCGGCCATCAGCGCGGCGATCTCGGTGGCGAAGTCGTCGACGGACTCGAACTGCTTGTAGACGCTCGCGAACCGCAGGTACGCGACCTCGTCGAGCTCCTTGAGCGGCTCGAGCACGGCGAGGCCCACCTCGTGGGCAGGGACCTCGGCGCACCCCGCCTCGCGCAGCGCGGACTCGACCCGCTGGCCGAGCCGGGCGAGGTCGTCGGCGGAGACCGGACGTCCCTTGCACGCCTTGGCGACGCCGGCGACGGCCTTGTCGCGCACGAAGGGCTCGGTGGCCCCGGACCGCTTGACGACCGTCAGCTGCATCGCCTCGACCGTGGTGAAGCGCTTCTCGCACTCCTGGCAAACGCGGCGACGACGGATGGCGGCGCCGTCGTCGCTGACCCGGCTGTCGAGCACGCGGGTGTCGGTGTGGCGGCAGTATGGACAGTGCACGGTGCGCCTCCTTCCGGCGGTTCGCGCGACCCGTCCCTGGGGACGAACCTGTGGACTCGGTGTTGACGGAGCCCGATCACCTGTGGGCGACCGACCCGATCGTGTGGACCTAGATGTGGATAACTACATCCGTGTAAGTACTAGATGTAGGGGTGACGCTACCCCCGCGGCCCCAGGGGTTGCAAGCAGAATGGACTCACCGACCGACAAAAACGGCCTTCCCGCCATCGCCGCAGGTCAGAGGTGGTGCGGGCGTCCCGGACCCGGCGTGTCCCGTCGCACGTCCACCCCTGTTCAACGCCGGTCCCGAGCACCCGATTCCGGCGCGGCGGGGCGTCCGGACCCCCGCCGGTCCTACGATCGGCCGATGGACGACGGGACGCCCCAGGGGTTCGAGGATCCGGGCAGTGCCAGCCTCTGGGCCTGGCTCCTCTCGCGCAGCGACGACGACGACGCGCCGCCGGCACGCGCAGCTCCACGCGCCCAGGACCGCGGCTCGTGGCAGTCCGTCCCCCCGCCCGCCGCCACCGACCCGGTCCTGGCATCGGCCGTGCCGGTCGACGAGGACGGCCGCGGGATGGCGCTGGTCTGGGACGGCCGGGCCGGCGCCGTGCGCGCGACCCTGGTGCTGCGACCCGACCTCCTCGCGCCACGTGCCCTCTGGGACGAGCTGGACGACATGTGGCGCACCCTGCTGCAGGCGATCGAGCCCACCCGGCTGCACGGCGTCGTCGAGCACCCGGACCGGGTTCCCGTCGTAGTCGAGGTGCGCGTGCTCGACCGTCAGCTCGTGCCCGAGGTGCGGCACTTCCTGGACGGCGTCCGAGGCAATCCCGGCGACGACCGGATCCGAGCGGTCGAGGTGCACGAGCTGGCCTCGTCACCCGACGACGCGATCCGGGTCCGATCGCTCGACGACGTCGGTGCCCTGTTCCGCAAGGACCTCTGGCGGCGCTGACGTGCGCCACCGGAGGGCCCGCGGCCCAACGGGCTAGCCGAGGTCGACCGCGGCGCGGACGAGCGCCGTGGTCTGGGCCACGATCGCGGCACGACGCGCCTCGTAGTCGGCGTCGGTCACGACGCCCGCGCCGGGGAGACCGAGGACGGGCGTGTGGATGTGTCCGCCGGCGTTGCCCGCCCGACGGGCATCGCGCAGCAGCGTCGCGCGGTAGGCGATCTCGTTGGACAGGTAGTCGCCCCCGCCACCGGAGACGGCCTCGAAGCCCGGGGTGGGGCCGGCCGTCGTGGTGGTCTCGACCCCGGTGGCGGGGTCGCGCTCGACGATCTCGTGGTTGACGACGACCGGGTACCCGCCGGTGTCGCGGGCCGCCATGGCCTCGACGGGCAGGTTGGTGCGCGTGAACTGCGGCTGCGGCCTCACCGTCGGCACGCCCGTCGGGATGGGGACGAGACCGGTGCGCTCGAGGTTCTCGTTGTCGCCGAAGCCGCCACGGTTGGCGCCGTTCCAGACCTCGAGGTCGAACTCCCCGGGGCTCCCCTGACTGACCGTGGCGAGCACGTCGAGGCCCGCCCTGCCGCGCTTCACGAACGGGAGGAGGGTCCGCTCGACCTCACCTGCTGCGAAGTCGTCCCAGCGCACCGGGAACATCGCGGTCTCGACGCGGACCCAGCCGTCGTCGGTCCGGATGCGTCGGCCGTCCAGCGCGAGCGCGTTGGCACCCGACGGGTTGCCGATCCGCGCGTCCACGTCGAGCGTGAACGGGTCGAAGCCGGTGACGACCACCCGCTCGGCCTTCTTCCCGCGCGGGACGTGCAGCGTGTCCTGGCCTCGAGACGTGGTCTCGAGGCGGTCCTGCAGGCGGGCGAGCCCGGTGGCGCCCACGGGGCGGGACGGCGACCACTGGGCGAGCGAGGCGGTCATCGAGACGCGCGCCCAGTAGAGGGGACGGTCGTCGCCGCCGGGCAGGGACCCGGCCACCTTCGTGCGGCCCTGGGCGCGGGCGGTGGCCCACTCCCACAGGGCGTGACCGTGCCGGACGACGACGCGCTCGGCGGCGCGGGCGTCGCGGGCCCGGCACAGGTCGGTGCGGAAGTCGCGGACGCGGGCGTCAGCGGTGCTGCGCCGCAGGATCTCCTGCGGGGCGGGCCGGGTGAGCCGGTCCTGCTCGACGGTGAGGGCCGCGTCGCCGTCGAAGCAGCGCGGGCCGGGGGTGGTGGTGGCGGGGGTGGTGATGGCGGCAGAGGCGGGGACGGCCGTCGCGAGGGTGGCGACCGCGACGGTGGCGACGGTCAGGAGGAAGGAGGGGCGGGTCGTACGCATGAGGTGTGCTCTACCCGATGCTGACGAACCCAAACACGGCCAGGGTTTGGGGCCCGCCGTTCTGGGGAACCCCGTCATCCACAGATCACCGACGAGGGCTGTCGGGCACGCGGCGCCGGCGCTAGCGTGTGCGGACCAGCCGAGACCCCGGGAGCGACGGATGCGCCACCCCGCCTTCGTGACGACCACCGCCCTGGCCTGCCTGCTGCTCGTCGGCTGCACGGACGACCCGGTCGGCCCCGTCGACGGCGACGTCACGACCCCCACGGCCACCGTGTCGCCGCCCCCCACCGCCCCCACCCCTCCCCCTCTCCCCGAGGCGGCGAAAGAGGAGACGACGGAGGGTGCGATCGCGTTCGTCGAGCACTACATCGATCTCTTGAACTACGCCGCCAATACGGGAGACGTGGCACTCCTCCAGTCGGCCTCGAGGGATTGCGACGGGTGCACCAAATACATCGACAACTATAAGGAGACCTACCAGCGTGGCGGCTATTTCGAGGATCCGGGCTGGAGTCTGGTTGCCCCGTTCGCTGATCGCGAAGGATTGGACGTTGTAGTTGTCAGTGAAGTTACTGCGCCAGCCGTGACGTACGTACCGTCCCCCGGCGCCCAACCGACGAGAGGCTCGAATCAGACCTACTCACTCCGGTTTGTGCTTTCCGAAGGGAGTGAGTCGTGGGTCGTCACGTCCTTCTCCGGAGAGTCCTAGTAATGCTGCTACTGCTGGGTGTAATCGCTTCGAACATGGGAGCGGCCAACGCAGAGAGCGATGTGGATGGTTCCCCCAACCCCAATTCTCCAAGCACTTTCGATCTCCGAGGATCGCGGGAGCAGGCCGCCAGAGACCAAGCCGGTCAGTCTTCACAAGAGCCCTCCGGCGACGCCGACGGTGCCAACACGAGCGCGAATGTCGATGCAACACCATGGAACTATCAATGGCGGACTCCTTGCCCCGGAGGGTCAGTGGAGGTGTCTTGCGCCGCCGCACGCGTGTGCCCGGAGCCGGGACAGACGCAGTGGAGTCTCTACGGCGGTCCGGTCGGCCAGCCCTTGACTCTGCTGAGCACCTCGTGCGCCGCGACGCCCCCACCCACGCCGACCACCCCCGGCGACGTGCCGGTCGCGGTGCGGCCGCAGGTGACACCGGGAATCGTGCTGACCGAGGTGCGCCGGATCGGGCTGCCGAGCCTCGACATCCAGATCCAGCCGGAGGGCCAGACCCTGGTCAACTTCGACACGATCTTCCACACCGAGGAGCCGCAGTTCGAGCGCAGCGTCGGTCTCCTCGGCTACGACGTCGACATCGTGGCCGAGGCGACCACCTACACCTGGCACGCGGGCGACGGCACGTCCATGCGCACCCGGGAGCCCGGCAGGCCGTACCCGAGCAAGGACGTCGTGCACCGCTACACGCGCACCTCCACCGACGTCGACCCACGGGTCGACGTCACCTACCAGGTGCGGTTCCGGGTCGACGGCGGCGACTGGGAGACGATCGACCAGCTCCTCACGGCCACCGGGCAGTCCGCAACCCTCGCGGTGCGCGAGGCCGCGCCCGTCCTCACCAGCTGAGCCGCTCGCCACTGCGGTGGGCCGCCGCAGCCGATAGCGTCGCGGGATGAGCACACGAGTCGAGAAAAAGGGCAGCACCTCCGCCAAGATCCTGTACCGCCCGTTCGGGATCGTGTCCTCGATCCTCGGTGGACTGCTGGCCAGCACGATCTTCAAGCAGGTCTGGAAGCGCGCCTCGCCGGGCGACAAGAGCGACCCGCCCAAGCCGCTCGAGTCCGAGTACCCGATCAAGGAGCTGATGGTCGCGGCCCTCATCCAGGGCGCCATCTACTCCGTCGTCAAGGCGTCCATCGACCGCGGCGGCGCCCGGCTGTTCGAGCGCTGGACCGGCGAGTGGCCCGGCAGCTGAGCGGCACCCGAGGGCGACGCGGCCGCACCGACGGCCCGTCCGAGCACGCTCCGAAGACGTGCATGTCCTGCGGACGCACCATCGAGTGGCGCAAGAAGTGGGAGCGCGACTGGGACCAGGTCCGCTACTGCTCCGACGGCTGCCGGCGTCGCGGCGTCACCGACCAGGACTCCGAGCTCGAGCGCACCATCACGTCGCTGCTCGCGCAACGCGCGCGCGACGCCACCACCTGCCCGAGCGAGGCCGCCCGGGCGGTCGGCGGCGACGAGTGGCGCGAGCTGATGGAACCGGCCCGGGCCGCCGCACGCCGCCTGGTCGAGCGCGGCGAGGTCGAGATCACCCAGAAGGGCCACGTCGTCGACCCGTCGACCGCGCGTGGCCCGATCCGCATCCGTCGCACCTGACGCCGCTGACGAACCGCGCCCCGCGACCCCGCCGCGCGATGGCCTAGGTTGGTCCGCGCCCCACGCCTGGAAAGGACCCCGATGGCCGTCGACGCCGCCACGCAGCAGTACCTGGACACCATGGCCGAGAAGCAGCCGGTGCCCACGCACGAGCTCACGCCCGAGCAGGCCCGCGCCAACGAGGCCGAGACGACCGCGCTGATCGCCGCCGGCCCGGCCATGGCCCGCGTCGAGGACGGCGAGCTGATCGCCCAGGGTGGCCACGCCTTCCGGACCCGCACCTTCGTCCCCGAGGGCGAGGTCGGCGCCGTCATCGCCTACTTCGGCGGAGGCGGCTGGGTCATGGGCACGCTCGAGCGCTACGA
Organism: Nocardioidaceae bacterium; assembly: GCA_030655315.1. GTDB lineage: Bacteria > Actinomycetota > Actinomycetes > Propionibacteriales > Nocardioidaceae > JAURVT01. The sequence continues at coordinate 36,202 of JAURVT010000046.1, forward strand.
CACCGTGGCGCGCGAGATCGCCTCGCGCAGCGGGTGCGCCGTCGTCGTGGTCGAGTACCGCAAGGCTCCCGAGCACCCCTTCCCCGCGGCGGTCGACGACAGCTGGCAGGCACTGCGCTGGATCTCCGACCACGTCGAGGACATCGCCGGGTCCACCGTGCCGCTCCTGGTCGCCGGCGACAGCGCGGGCGGCAACCTCGCCGCCGTCATGGCGATCCGGGCGCGCGACGCCGGCGAGCCCGCGGTCGCGTTCCAGGTGCTCGTCTACCCCCTGACGAACGCCAACCTCGAGACGCGCAGCTACCACGAGCAGTCCAACCAGCTGATGCTGCGGCGCGAGACCGTCGCCTGGTACTGGGACAACTACGTGCCCAACCCCGACAAGCGCGACCACCCCGACGTCTCCCCCCTCCAGGTGCCCGATCGCCGCGGGCTGCCGCCGGCGATCGTCCTGCTCGCCGAGCACGACGTGCTCCGCAACGAGGGCGACGCCTACGCCGACGGACTGCGCCGTGCCGGTGTCGCCGTCGAGCTCCGCACCTTCGCCGGACAGATGCACGGCTTCTTCCCGCTGGTCGGCGTGCTGCCCGGCAGCACCGAGGCCCTGGACTGGATCGCCGAGGAGGTCCGCTCCGCCCTGGACGAGCTGCGCTCCTGACGCGCCGCCCGCCGTGCCCGCGGCGGCGACCCAGGGCAGGCGAACCTCACGACGTGCGACGCCCTGGCGTGGGTCGTACGGTCGAGACATGCCTACTCCCACCAGCAAGCGCCCCGACGTGGGCTCCTACACCGTGCCCGGCCTGGCCGTCGAGGACGGCCAGAAGGTCGCCAGCATCCTGCAGGACCGTCTGAACGCCCTGAACGACCTGGCACTCACGCTGAAGCACGTGCACTGGAACGTCGTCGGACCGCACTTCATCGCGGTCCACGAGATGATCGACCCGCAGGTCGACGAGGTCCGCGCCGCGATCGACGAGACCGCGGAGCGCATCGCGACCCTCGGCTCGTCCCCGCTCGGCACCCCGGGCGAGATCGTGAAGAGCCGGACGTGGGACGACTACTCCCTCAACCGCGCCACCACCAACGAGCACCTCGGCGCGCTCGACCTGGTCTACGACGGGGTCCTCGCCGACCACCGTCGCGCCCAGGAGCAGATCTCCGACATCGACGCGATCACCGAGGACATGCTCATCGCCCACATCCGGGGCATGGAGCTGTTCCAGTGGTTCGTCCGCGCCCACCTCGAGGGCACCGACGGATCGCTGTCGACGGCGCGTGCGACCAGCGAGACCGACGCGGCCGGCGCCGCCTCCACCGCCGCCAGCGAGAGCTGACGGCCCCCGTACCGGCGCCTTCCTAGGTTCCGGCCCCGCAGTACGGCCGTCGTCACCCCTGGTGGCGGCGGCCGTGCTCTGTCCCGGGGCGCCCCGTGCACCGGACGGTGACGGGTGAGGCCGCGGCCACCTCAGGCCGGATGCGCGAGCAGCAGCTCGAGCGCGGCCCGGTAGCCCTCGACACCCTGCCCCGACACGGTGCCGATGCAGACGTCGCGCACGACGGACACCTGTCGCCAGGCGTCGCGGTGCGTCACGTCGGAGAGGTGGACCTCGACAGCCGGCACCCCCGTGATCTCCAGCGCGTCGTGCAGGGCCCACGCGTAGTGGGTCCACGCCCCCGGGTTGATCAGGATGCCGCCGCTGGTGCCGCGCAGACCGTGGAGGTGCTCGACCAGCGCACCCTCGTGGTTGCTCTGGAAGAAGCGGGTGCCGACCCCCAGGTCGCGGCCGAAGCCCACGACCGCGTCCTCCAGGTCGGCGAGGGTCTGGGTGCCGTAGTGCGCCGGGTCCCGACGACCCAGCTGGTCGAGGTTGACTCCGTGCAGCACGTCGATGGTGCGGTCCATGGGCAACGAACCTAGGCCATCGACGTCGAGCGCCACGGGTCAGTCTCGACCGGTGCCGACCTCAGTAGGCCGGCAGCGCGACGCGCTGGCCGGGCTGGACGTCGCCGCCGCCGGTGAGCGCGTTCAGCTCGACGATGTCGTTGACGACCGTGCGCGGGTCGGCCCCGGGGGCCGCCTCGCGGGCGAGGTCCCACAACGTCTGCTCCGGCTGGATCGTGACGGTGCGGGCCACGGCGGGGGCCGAGCCCTCGTCGGTCGCGACCACCGAGGAGCCCAGGACCACGGACGCCAATGCGACCAGCGCCAGCGCGGCCAGCAGGACGACCAGTCGCCCACGCCGCGTGAGCCGCACCGGAGCCGACGGCTGCACGACCGGACGGCGCGCTCGGGTCCGGACGGTGCCGGTCGCTGCGGTGCGGGTCGCTGCGGTGCGGGCGATGCTGGTGCGGGGGACGGCGAGGGTGCTCATCTGGGGCCTCCGGGGGAAGTCGGCTGCGGTCGGTTCAGGTCGGGTGATCGACCGGGTGTTCGATAGAACCTGTGTTCGATCGAACACGTGTACGACGATAGAGCCGACCTCCGACAAAACCGAGCACCCTCGAATATCTGTTCGATCGGCGTGTCGGGGAGCGCCGTCGACATCGTCCGATTCGGGTGGTTCTCGACCAGGTGCAGGAGATGAGACGAGAAGATTGCCAGAAGGTGAACTGCACCACTGACGTGGAGGGAACCGCGTGTCTATGTTGAGCGCATGACCGACAAGATCGCCGTGGTCGAACGGTGGCTCGAGGCACTCAACGACGGTGACGTCGCGACGCTGGCGTCGCTGTCCAGTGCCGACATCGAGATCGTCGGTCCCCGCAGCAGCGGCTTCGGTCGCCCCCTCGTGCGCCAGTGGGCCGAGCGGGCCCGCATGACAGCCGTCCCGCTCCGGTGGTTCTCGGGCGCGGGCAGCACGGTCGTGGCCCTGTGCGAGGCCACCTGGCACGACACGGACGGTCGTCCGACCGACACCCTCCAGGTGGCGATGATGTTCGAGGTGGACCGTCGCAAGGTCGCGTGCCTCGCCCGCTACCCCGAGCTCGAGCGGGCTCTCGTCACCGCTCGTCTGCACCGCACCGACGAGGTCGTCCACCAAGCTGCTTGACGCCGGCCGGAAGGCCGCACGCGGGAGCACCCACGGCGCATCCTGGCCGCGACACGCCAGTCGAACACATGTTTGAACGTGCTCTCGCCCGGGTCTAGGGTGCTCGACATGAGCAAGCCGACCGCCCCGGGCCCCACCACCGACGACACCGCCGACGTCACCGAGCTTCCCGACGGCCCGCCCGACGCCAGCGGGCTGAGCCCGCGCCAGCGTCGGGTGCTGGAGTTCCTCCGCGAGGCGCTCGAGACGCGCGGCTACCCGCCCAGCATGCGCGAGATCGGTGCGGCCGTCGGCCTCACGAGCACGTCCTCGGTCGCGCACCAGCTCCGCAGCCTGGAGAAGATGGGGTTCGTCCGACGCGACCCCAACCGCCCGCGCGCCCTCGAGGTCTTCCTCCCCGACGGCCTGAGCCGTCGCGCCGTGGGCAGCGCCTCCGAGGCCGAGTACGACGAGACCGATCTGGGCAACGACCGCCCCGTCCCGACCTACGTGCCGATGGTCGGTCGCATCGCGGCCGGCGGTCCGATCCTGGCCGAGGAGCGCGTCGAGGACGTGTTCCCGCTCCCCCGCTCCCTCGTCGGCGACGGCACCCTGTTCCTGCTCGAGGTACAGGGCGAGTCGATGCTCGACGCGGCGATCTGCCCGGGCGACTACGTCGTCGTGCGCCAGCAGCCCAACGCCGAGAACGGCGAGATCGTCGCGGCGATGCTCGACGGCGAGGCCACCGTGAAGACGTTCCAGCGCAAGGACGGCAAGGTCTGGCTGCTGCCCCACAACGCCGACTACGACCCGATCGACGGCACGCACGCCACGATCCTGGGCAAGGTCACCGCCGTCCTGCGCCGCGTCTGACGCACGTCGGGGCGGCCCCTGTGGCGCCGTCACCAGCGAGACGGCAGGATCGGGGCATGGCCAAGAAGAGCGAGAAGACCGACAAGATCGACGACAAGCAGCTGCGGTCCGTGACCAAGGACGCGGTCAAGGCGGCGGTGAAGTCCGAGCGCAAGAAGCTCACCAAGGCGGTGCAGGCCGCCGAGGACGCCGCCGAGCGCGCGGAGAAGGCGGCGGCCCAGGCCACCGGACGGGCCAAGTCCGCGAAGAAGGCGAAGAAGGCCGCCACAAAGGCGTCGAAGAAGGCCGCCTCCCGCACCTCCGCGTCCGACGACCACGAGACCGTCGACGTCCGGGACGAGCAGCCGCGCCTCGAGGCCGAGACCCCCGCGGCCTCGGTCGACCCCGCCGAGTCGACCGAGTCGGTCGTCCCCGAGGCGGCACCGCTGCAGAACGTCGCCCAGGACGCCACCCTCACGGAGGGATCGGCCAAGGTGGCCGGCGACCCGATCGGCGCGGCACCGGTGAGCGACGCCCACGTGGGTCTCACGCGGGCGCAGCTGATCGTGCTGGCCGGCGAGCGAGGTGTGCCGAACCGCACCCGTCTGACCAAGGCGCAGCTGCTCGAGGCGCTGCAGACCTCCTGACGCCGGCAGCCTGCGCCGTCGTCGTCCGCCGCGGGTGGAGACTGTAGCCATGACCACGCGGCACGGGCGGGGGCGGCTCCGGGTCTACCTCGGAGCCGCCCCGGGCGTCGGCAAGACCGTCGCGATGCTCGAGGAGGCCCAGCGTCGGGCTGCGCGAGGCACCGACGTCGTCGTGGGCGTCGTCGAGACGCATCGGCGCACCCGCACGGCCGAGGCACTGGGCGACCTCGAGGTGCTCGCCCGCCGCCTCATCGACCACCGAGGGACCGCCCAGAGCGAGATGGACCTCGACGCGGTGCTCCTCCGCGCGCCCCGGGTGGTGCTGGTGGACGAGCTCGCTCACACCAACGTGCCGGGATCGGGACACGAGAAGCGCTGGCAGGACGTCGAGACCATCCTCGACGCGGGCATCGACGTGATCACCACGATGAACGTCCAGCACCTCGAGTCGCTCAACGACGTGGTGGAGTCGATCACCGGCATCCGGCAGCGCGAGACCGTGCCGGACGCGGTGGTGCGCGCCGCCGACGACGTCCAGCTGGTCGACATGAGTCCGCAGGCGCTGCGCCGCCGGATGGCGCACGGCAACGTCTATCCCGCCGAGCGCATCGACGCCGCGCTGTCCAAGTACTTCCGCGAGGGCAACCTCGCGGCCCTGCGCGAGCTGGCGCTGCTCTGGTTGGCCGACCGGGTCGACGAGGGCCTGGACCAGTACCGCGACACCCACGACATCGCGGCGACGTGGGCCACCCGGGAGCGCATCGTCGTCGCCGTCACCGGCGGGCCGGAGTCGGAGACGCTGGTCCGCCGTGCCGCGCGCATCGCGAGCCGCACCGCCGGCGGGGAGTGGCTCGCGGTCTACGTGGCCCGCCGCGACGGGCTGGTCGGGGCCTCGCCGGACCGCCTCGCGCGTCAGCACCGGATCATCGGCGACATGGGCGGCACCTTCCACACCGTGGTCAGCGACGACGTCGCCGCCGGCATCCTGGCGTTCGCGCGCGCGGAGAACGCCACCCAGGTGCTCATCGGGGCGTCGAGTCGGGGGCGGCTGTCGACCGTGCTGCGTCCGGGCGTGGGCGAGACGGTGATCGCACAGGCCGGCGATGCCGACGTGCACATCGTCGGGCACGACTACGCCCGGACCTCGGCCGCGTCCCGACCCCGCACCCGGCTGACGCTCGGGCGCCGGCGCACCGTGGCCGGGTACCTGCTCGGGCTGGTGGGGCCGCTGCTGCTCACTGCCGTGCTCCGGGCCACGTCGGACCTGCACGGCCTGCCGTCCGAGGCACTCATGATGATGGCGCTCGTGGTGGCCACGGCCCTGGTCGGTGGGCTGTTGCCTGCGCTGGTGGCGGCGGTGCTCAGCGGCGTCCTGCTCAACCTGGTGTTCACGCCACCCCTCGGCTCGCTCACCGTGTCCAGCCCGGAGAACGCGTTCGCGATCGTCGTCTTCCTGGTCGTGGGCGTCGCGGTGGCGTCGGTCGTCGACCTCGCCGCGCGCCGCTCGACCCAGGCGGTCGCCGCACGCACCGAGGCCGACGCGCTCGCGGTGCTCTCGCACAGCCTGCTCCACGCGGGCGACGACGTGCCCGAGCTGCTCGCCCAGGCCACGGAGGTCTTCGGGATGGACGGCGCGGCAGTGGTCCGGACCAGCGGCGTATCGGCCGATGTGGTCGAGTCGCACGGTGACGCGCCGACCTCGGTCGCGGACGCCGACGTGGACGTGCCGATCGACGACCTGCTGTCCCTGGTGCTCCGCGGCCGGCCGCTGCCCGCCGAGGACCGGCGTCTCGTGACCGCCTACGCCGCCCATGCCGCGGTCGTGATCGAGCGACGTGCCGCGCTGGCCGAGTCGGCGCGCAGCCACGAGGCCGCCGAGGGCAACCGGGTGCGGACCGCCCTGCTCGCGGCCGTCTCGCACGACCTGCGCAACCCGCTGGCCGCCACCAAGGCCGCCGTCACGTCGTTGAGAGGTACCGACGTCGTGTGGTCGGCCGAGGACGAGGCCGAGCTGCTCCGCACCATCGAGGAGTCCACCGACCGGCTCGACTCGCTCGTGGGGAACCTGCTCGACCTCAGCCGGCTGGAGACCGGTGTCGTGCGCCCGCACCTCGGCGAGGTCGACCTCACCGAGGCTGCCCGGCTCACCGTGTCCTCGCTCTCCGACCCCGGACGGATCGACGTGGTCCCCGGCACCGCGCCCCCGGCCGTCGCCGACGCCGGCCTGCTCGACCGCGTGGTGGCGAACGTCTGCGAGAACGCGCTCGGGCACACACCGTCGGGCACGCCCGTCGAGGTGCTGACCTCGGACTACCGCGACGACGACGGACGGCACCTGGTCACCCTGCGCGTGGTCGACCACGGCCCCGGGGTGCCGCCCGGTGCCACCGAGACGATCTTCGCGCCGTTCCAGCGCCTCGGTGACGTCCCGGACGGTGACGGTGTCGGCCTGGGCCTCGCGGTCGCGCGGGGCCTCAGCGAGGCGATGGGCGGCACGCTCGTCGCCGAGGACACCCCCGGCGGCGGCCTGACCATGGTGCTCGAGCTGCCCGTGCACGAGACCGACGCATGACCTACGTGCTCGCGGTCGACGACGACCCCGCGATCCTGCGCACGCTGGCGATCAACCTGCGCGCCCGGGACTACCGCGTCCAGACCGCCGGCGACGGACGGTCCGCCCTGCAGGTGGTGGCCGAGGAGGTGCCCGACGTCATCCTGCTCGACCTCGGGCTGCCCGACGTCGCCGGCATCGACGTGATCCGGCAGGTGCGGTCCACGAGCACCGTGCCGATCGTGGTGCTCTCGGCCCGGCACGAGTCCGACGACAAGGTCGAGGCGCTGGACGCGGGAGCCGACGACTACGTCACCAAGCCCTTCGGGATGGACGAGCTGCTGGCCCGGGTGCGCGCCGCGGTCCGCCGGGCGGCGCCCGCCGACGCCGGCCGCCCCCCGGTCGTCGCGGGAGAGCTCACCATCGATCTCGACGACCGGCGCCTGGTCCGGGCCGGCGAGGAGGTGCACCTGACGCCCACCGAGTGGCGACTGGTGGACGCGCTCGTCAGCCGTCAGGGGCGCCTGGTGAAGCAGACCGACCTGCTGCGTGCCGTCTGGGGCCCGTCGTACGAGCGCGAGACCAACTACCTGCGCGTCTACCTCGGCACGCTGCGCCGCAAGCTCGAGGACGACCCCTCGCGCCCCCGGCACTTCCTCACCGAGCCCGGGATCGGGCACCGGTTCGTCCCGTGACCCCGGCGGGCGCGCCCGCACCGCCTCACCGACGGGCGGTGGCCGCCTCGTCGAGCCGGCGCAGCGCGCCGAGCACCCGCTCGCGGTCGGTGGTGCGCCACATCGGAGGCAGCGACGAGGCGAGGAACGAGCCGTAGCGCGCGGTCGCGAGCCGGGCGTCGAGGATGGCGACCACGCCCTTGTCGGTGTCGCGACGGATCAGCCGACCCGTGCCCTGGGCGAGCAGCAGCGCCGCATGGGTGGCGGCCACCTGCATGAAGCCGTTGCCGCCGCGCTTCTCGACGAGCTTCTGGCGCGAGCTCATCAGGGGGTCGTCGGGGCGGGGGAAGGGGATCCGGTCGATGATCACCAGCTGGCAGGTGTCGCCGGGCAGGTCGACGCCCTGCCACAGGCTCAGCGTGCCGAACAGGCACGCCCGCGGGTCCTCGACGAACCAGCGCGCGAGGGTGGGCAGCTGGGCCTCGCCCTGGCAGAAGATCGGGAGGTCGGGCAGCCGCTCGCGGATCGCCTCGGTGACGGCCTCGGCCGCGCGGCGCGAGCTGAACAGCGCGAGGGTACGGCCCCCCGCGGCCTCGACGAGGGCGGCCACCTCGTCGATCTGGGCCTCCCCCGGTCCCTCGCGCCCGGGCGGGGGCAGGTGCTTGGCGACGTAGAGGATCCCCTGGCGCGCGTAGTCGAACGGCGAGCCGACGTCGAGGCTGCGCCACGGCACCTCCTCGTCGTCCTTCCACAGGCCGAGTCCGGCCGCGACGGAGTCGAAGCCCCCGCCGAGCTGCAGCGTGGCGCTCGTGAGCACCACCGTCTTCTCCTTGAACAGGTTGTCGCGCAGGGACCACGCGACGTCGATGGGCGCGACCCGCAGGTCGTCGCCCCCGGCCGCGTCCCGCCCGTTGACCCACACGACGTCGGCGTCGGAGCCCGACAGCATCTGCTCGGCGACCTTGCGCACCTCGTCGACCATGCCGCGCGCCTGCTGGCGGACCGCGTCGTCGGCGTCGTCGCCCCCGGGCTTGCCCTGCTCCTTCGGCATCGCGGAGAAGCAGGCCCGGGCCGCGGAGGCGACCAGGCGGAGCGCGTCGGCGAGGTCGTCGGGGACGACGTCGAGACGTCCGGGCTGCTGGGCGGCGATCGCGTCGCGCAGAGCGTCGGACGCGTCCTCGAGGTCGTCGGCCTCGCTGCCCCGCACCAGCGGACGCGCACGCCGCGCCGCGCGCTCGACCATCACGGGGAACAGCTCGCGGGTCGCGGCCTGGGTGACGCGGGCGGCGAGCTCGTGCGCCTCGTCGATGACGACGGCGTCGTACTCGGGCAGCATCGGGACGCCGTCGATCGCGTCGATCGCGAGCAGCGCGTGGTTGGTGACGACGACGTCGGCCTCGAGGGCGCGCTCGCGGGCGCGCTCGGCGAAGCACTCGGTGGCGTAGGGGCAACGGGTGGCACCCAGGCACTCCCGGGCGTGGACGCTGACCTGGCGCCAGGCGCGCTCGGTGTGGGTGGGGGCGGAGTCGCGGTCGCCCACCTCACCGGCCTCCGTGGCCTGCTCGGCCCAGTCGCGCAGGGCGAGCACCTCGGCCCCCATGGTGCCGGTGGGCACCTCCACGTCGAGCGTGCCCTGGTCGTCCGGGGCGCCCTCGCGCACCCGGTGCAGGCAGGCGTAGTTGCCGCGGCCCTTGACGACGGCGGCCCTGGGCACGCGCGGCAGGGTGGCCTTCGCGGCCGCGAGGAGGGCCGGGATGTCGCGCTCGAGCAGCTGATGCTGCAGGGCGAGCGTCGCCGTGGCCACCACGACGCGCTTGGGGTGCAGGATGCTGGGAACCAGGTAGCCCAGCGACTTGCCGGTGCCGGTGCCGGCCTGCACGAGCAGGTGCTCGCCGTCGCGGAACGCGTCACGGACGGCCTCGGCCATCTGCACCTGGCCGGGGCGCTCCTGCCCCTCCACGGCACCCACCGCGGCGGCGAGGACCTCGCGGACGTCGGGCTGGGTGGTCACGGGCACCACGCGAGGCTACCCGGTCGCGGCCGACGCCGGACGCGGCTGCCCACAGGCAGCGGGAACCACCGGCGGGAGCGTCGTCGACGCAGGACGGGGTGGCGGCCACGGTCGGCCGCCTACCCGGTACTCGGGTCCCGCTGGGTGCCGAGGTGGGTCCCGCCGGCCCGACCCGTCGCAGCGACCCAGGCAGCCGGCTGCCGCCCACGGCGGACCCGGCCACCCCGGGACGCAGGCATCAGGAGAACAGCGTCCGGATCCACCTGCGGGTGTCGGCGGGATCGATCACGTCGTCGATCTCGAAGCCGGCGGCGGCGGACAGGGCCGTGCCCTGCGCGTGGGCCTCGGCGACGAGCTTGGCGAGCAGCGCCTCGCGGGCGACGGGGTCGGGCTCGGCGTCGAGCTCGCGACCCGACCCGATGCGGACGGCGTCCTCGAGCCCCATCGCGCCGATCTCACCCGTCGGCCAGGCGACCACGAACGACGGCGCCCGGAACGACCCGGTCGCCATGGCCATCGCCCCCAGCCCGTGGGCGCGACGCAGCACGACCATGCCGTAGGGCACGCTCAGCCGGGCTCCCTCGACGAACAGGCTGCTGAGGTGGCGCACGCCGCCGTCGCGCTCGGCGGCCGGCCCCACCGGGAACCCGGGGGTGTCGCACAGCGCGAGCACGGGAACACCGTGGGCGTTGCACGTGCGCCAGAACCCCGCCATCTTGCGGGCCGCCTCGACGTCGATCGCACCGTCGAGGTGAACCGGGTCGTTGACCAGGACGCCGAGCGGTCGCCCGTCGACCCTCGCCAGCGCGGTCACGAGGGAGGGCGCGTGCCGGGCCCCGAGCTCGATGACGGACCCGGGGTCGACGAGCGCGTCGACCGCGGCGCGGACGTCGTAGGCCTGCGCCCGGTCGGCCGGCACGACGTGGCGGGCGACCCGTCGGTCCGGTGGTGCGGGCGACGTGCGGGGCCCCTGGAACCAGCCGACGACGTCGCGGGCGACCGCCACGGCCGCGGCCTCGTCGGGGGCCCGGACGTGGACGACCCCGGTGCGCAGGTGGACGTCGAGCGGACCGATCTGCTCGGGCGTGAGGCTGCCGAGACCGCCGGCCTCGACCACAGCCGGGCCGCCCATGCCGAGGGTGGCGTCGGGCGTCGCGATGACGACGTCGCACATCCCGAGCAGGACGGCGTGGTCCGCGAAGCAGCGGCCCGAGACCACGGCCACGAGCGGCACACGGCCGCTCAGGCGCCCGAGGGCGGCGAGGGTGCCGACCTGGAGCCCCGACGACCCGTGCGGGTCGACGTCGTCGGCGCGTCGGCCGCCTCCCTCGGGGAAGATCACGACGGGGATCTCGCGCTCGGCGGCCGCCTGCAGGAGCCGGTCGATCTTGGCGTGGTGGCGCGGCCCCCGGGTGCCGACCACCACCGTCTGGTCGTAGGACATCACCGCGACCCGGGCGGCCCCGGTGCCCACGTGCGCGGCGTTGACGGTGGCGAGGCCGCAGACGAGACCGTCGCCGGGAGCGTGCTCCACGGAGTCGTCGCCGGAGGGTCGGGCGCCCGCGGCCAGGGGGCCGAGCTCGACGAGGCTGCCGGAGTCGACGAGGTCCGCGACGTTCTCGCGCGCCGTGCGCCGGCCACGGGCCCGGAGGTCGGCGACGTGTCGGCCGCGTCCCGCGTCCTGACCGGTCTCGTGCCGGCGGCGGACCCGGGCGAGGTCGTCGCGAACGGCGTCGAGGTCGACGGGTTCGGTGGGGACCTGCCGTCCCGAGGGCGTCCGCGGGTCGTAGCCGAGGACCGGGTCACCCAGGACCAGCGGGGCACCACGCGGCACCAGCGCCTCCCCCACGACGAGGTCCACCGGCGCAGGGAGCACCTGACGGCCGCTCGTCGAGTCGATGATCGCCACCGGCTCGCCCGCCCCGAGGACGGTGCCCGGCGGCGCGAGCTCGACGACCGTGCCCGCGACCTCGGCACGGAGCACGGTGGCCGTCAGCCCGTCGCCTCGCACCAGCACCAGCCCCGCACCACCGACGGTGTCGGCCCGGTGGGCGTGCACGGGCTGCGACTGCTGGGCCTGCTGGACCGGCACGGCACCGGGTTCGTGGACGTCCGCGGCCTCGAGGAGGTCGGGGAGCCGGCGGCCGAGGTAGTCGGTGCCGACCGCGCCGCGGCCGAGCTCGTCGTCGCGCAGGATCGCCTGTAGGAGGGATCGATCGGTGCGCACGCCGTCGAGCGCGAAGTCGTCGAGGGCCCGGGCGCAGCGCTCGGCAGTCCCTGCCACCGAGTCGCCCCGGACCGCGGTGACCACCACGGCCAGCAGCGGGTCGTCGCGACCGGTGACCTCGAGACCGACCCGCGCGTGGGTGTCGACGCGCACCCCGGCGCCGGTAGGCGGCTCGAACGACCGGAGCGTACCCGCGCCGGCGCGGACGGAGCCGTCGGGCAGCACGGTCCCGGTGCTGAGCCGTGCCGCGACGGCGATGCCCTCGGGGCTCGGAGGGACGCCGGTGACGTCCGCGCCCCCGGCGCCGGAGACCAGCACCCCACCGGGCAGGCCGAGCTCGGCGAAGCGGGCGCCGCGGGCGATCTCGATCTGGGTGGCCACGAGGTCGACGCCGGTGACGGCCTCGGTGACCGTGTGCTCCACCTGCAGGCCCGGGGCCACCTCGCAGAAGACGAAGTCGTCGCCGGCCACCAGCATCTCGACGGTGGCCAGCCCCCTCAGCCCTGCCTCGGCGCCGAGCCGCGCCGCCGCGGCGTGCATCCGCCGGCGCACCCCGTCGGGCAGCGACGGCGCGGGGGCGATCCCCACGAGCTTGCGGTGGCCGAGCTGGACGCTGCAGTCGCGGTCGCCGAGCGCCAGCACCACGGTGCCGCCGTCGTCGTCGGGGGCCGCGACCAGCTGGACCTCGACGTGGCGGGCCCAGTCCACCAGGCGCTCGGCGTACAGGTCGCCCGAGCCGGTGGTCGCCTCGGCCTCGGCGGTGCAGCGGGCGAAGGCGGCGTCGATCTCGGACGGGTCGCGGACCTCGGCCAGACCGAGACCACCGCGACCGCGGACGGCCTTGAGCATCAGGCCGTCGGGGTGCCGCTCGAGGAAGCGACGGACCTGGTCGGGGTTGGTCGGCGACGCGGTGCCGGGAAGGGTGCGGATGCCCACGGCGCGTGCGGCCTCGCGCGCGGCCGTCTTGTCGCCGAACCGGTCGAGGACGTCGGCGCTCGGCCCGACGAGCATCATCCCGCGTGCGCCACAGGCCCGCGCGAAGCCGGGGTCCTCGCTGAGCGGGCCGTGACCGGGGTGCACGAGGGTCGCGCCGTGCGCCACCCCGACGTCGAGCACCTCCTGCTGGTCCCAGGACCCGACGGGGCCGTCACTGGGCACTTCGGCGACGACGTCGGCCAGGGCGAGGTGCGGCGCGGCGAGGTCTTCGCGCCGGTGCACGACCACGGTGCGCAGCCCGCGGGCGGCGGCGGCGCGCACCACTCGGACCGCCACCTCGCCGCGGTGGGCGACCAGGAGCGTGCCGGCGTCCGAGAGCGTCATCGCGGTCAGGCTACCCAGAGCGGTTGCCTCTCACACCTGTCGGGACGATGACCCTCCAGACGGACGACCCGCAGCCGTCAGCCTGGTGCAGTGACCGTGGTGCCGAAGCCCTCGACGGCGCCGGCGAGGTCCTCGTTGACCCGCGCGACGACGTGGGTGCCCTCGGCGGTGTGGTCGACGAGGTCGATGTCGCCGAAGGAGTGGATCTGGTTCAGCAGGTCGCCCCGCTCGTAGGGCAGGACCACGTCGATGCTGACCCGTGGCTCGGGCAGCTCGGACTCGAGAGCCCGGACGAGGTCGTCGATCCCCTCGCCCGTGCGGGCCGAGCAGACCACGACGTGCGGCTCGCGGCTGCGCAGCCGCGCCAGCACCAGCGGGTCGGCGGCGTCGGCCTTGTTGACCACGATGATCTCGGGCACGTCGTGCGCGTCGACGTCGGCGAACACCTCGCGGACCGCGGCGATCTGTCCCTCGGGGTCCGGGTGAGACCCGTCGACCACGTGGAGCACGAGGTCGGACTCGGCCACCTCCTCCAGCGTCGAGCGGAAGGCCTCGATCAGCTGGTGGGGCAGGTGCCGGACGAACCCGACGGTGTCGGCCAGGGTGTAGACCCGGCCGTCCTGGGTCTCGGTGCGGCGCACGGTGGGGTCCAGCGTGGCGAACAGCGCGTCCTCGACGAGCGCACCGGCATCGGTGAGGCGGTTCAGGATGCTGGACTTGCCGGCGTTGGTGTAGCCGGCGATCGCGACCGCCGGGACCTCGTGACGACGTCGCTGGGCCTTCTTGGTCTCGCGGGTGCGGCCCATCTGCTTGAGCTCGCGGCGCAGCTTGGCGACCCGGTCGTTGATCCGCCGGCGGTCGGTCTCGATCTTGGTCTCACCGGGGCCACGGCCACCGATGCCCTCGCCGCCTGCGGCACGTCCACCGGCCTGGCGGGACAGGTTGCCACCCCAGCCGCGGAGTCGCTGCGTCATGTACTGCAGCTGCGCGAGCTCCACCTGCGCCTTGCCCTCGCGGCTCTTGGCGTGCTGGGCGAAGATGTCGAGGATCAGGGCGGTGCGGTCGACGACCTTGACGCCGGTCTTGTCCTCGAGGTTGCGCAGCTGCGACGGCGCGAGCTCGCCGTCGCAGATGACGGTGTCGGCACCGGTCTCGCGCACGACCTCCTTGAGCTCGGCGACCTTGCCGCTGCCGATGTACGTGGCGGGATCGGGCTTGGGCCGACGCTGGATCATCGCGTCGAGGACCTCCGAGCCGGCGGTCTCGGCGAGCAGCTTGAGCTCGGCCAGCGAGTTGTCGGCGTCCTCGGCGGTGCCGTCGGTCCAGACACCCACCAGCACGACCCGCTCGAGGCGCAGCTGGCGGTACTCGACCTCGGTGATGTCCTGGAGCTCGGTGGACAGTCCAGCGACGCGGCGCAGCGCATGGCGCTCCTCGAGCTCCAGGCCCTCGGTCCCCTCCTCGGGCGTCTCGTCGACGTCCGCGGGAAGCCACTCGTGTCGCTGTTCGGTCATGTGCTCTCGTCTCTGGTCGTGGTGCGTGTGTGGGGTACAACACCCACGTTAGGCCCGGGATTCCTCGCCGTGCCAGCGCATTTCGCCCGACGCGACGATCTCGGCCGGTCCGGCCATCAGCAGGTGGTCGTCCTCGCGCCACGTGATCACCAGCGTGCCGCCGGGCAGGTCGACGCGGTAGGTGGTCGGACGGGCGGCTCCGTCGGCGAGCGCCGTGGCGACCGCGACGGCGCAGGCGCCGGTGCCGCACGACAGCGTCTCGCCCGAGCCGCGCTCGTGCACCCTCATCGCGACGTGGTGGTCGCCCCGCCGCACGACGAGCTCGACGTTGACGCCGTCGGGGTACAGGCCGGTGTCGTACCCGGGCTCCTCGGTGAGGGGCCCGGCGTCGGCGAGGTCGTCCACGAACGCCACCGCGTGCGGGTTGCCCATGTCGACGCCGGTGGCGGCGAACGTCCGCCCCGAGGGGCTCACCGTGGACTCCCCCATCAGGCGCGGCACGCCCATGTCGACCACGTAGGCGCCGGCGTCGTCGACCGAGACGGTCCTGACCCCGGCACGGGTGCCCACCGCGACGGGCTCACCGGCGCGGACGAGGCCCTCGTCGAGCAGGTGGCGGGCGAACACGCGCACCCCGTTGCCGCACATCTCGCTGGTCGAGCCGTCGGCGTTGCGGTAGTCCATGAACCAGGTGGCCTCGCCGGCCTGCGCGGCGTCGACGTGCTCGGAGCGGATGACGCGCAGCACGCCGTCGGCGCCGAGCCCGCGGCGCCGGTCGCACAGGGCCGCGACGAAGGTGGGGTCGAGGTCGCCGTGGAGGCTGCCGTCGTGGTCCGGGAGCAGCACGAAGTCGTTCTGCGTGCCGTGGCCCTTCAGCCAGGGGAACGTCCGCGTGCTCATCGCCCCAGGCTACCTGCGGGGGCGCACCACCATGGCGCTCCCGCCACCGCGCCGCACCGGCTCCGCCGCCGCCACGAGCTGCCCGCGCGGACGGACCTCGATCGCCGCGGCCGCGCCGATCTCCGCGGCCGACGTGAAGGTGTCGCCCGACGGCGTGAGCCTCTGCCCGTAGGGCGCGAGCAGGTCGTCGTAGGCGTCGATGAACGCGGGCTCGGCGGACGTCGACGCGGTGTTGCGCTGCGAGGCCCGCGGGGCGGCCACTGCCTCCGGCAGGGTCATGCCGAGGTCGACGCGGTTGAGCAGCACCTGCAGCACGGTCGTGATGATCGTGGCGCCGCCGGGCGACCCGAGCACGTAGCGCGGCCGGCCGTCCTCGAGCACGATCGTGGGGGCCATCGACGAGCGTGGACGCTTGCCGGGCTGGACGCGGTTGGGGTCCCCCTCGTCGTAGACGGTGGTGAAGTCCGTGAGCTCGTTGTTGAGCAGGAAGCCGCGCCCCGGCACCGTGATGCCCGAGCCGCCCGTCTGCTCGATCGTCAGGGTGTAGGCGACCGCGTCGCCCCAGCGGTCGACCACGCTCAGGTGCGTCGTGGAGACGTTCTCGGTGTCGGGCCTCTCCTCGTGCGCCTCGGTCGCGCAGCCGTGACCGTCGAGCGCGCCCGCGGCGACCGGACGGGTGGACGCCCGGTCGGGATCGATGGTGCAGGCACGGGAGTCGGCGAAGTCCTGGCTGAGCAGGCGTCGGGTGGGCACGTCGACGAAGGCGGGGTCGCCGACGTAGGCCGCGCGGTCCGCGAACGCCCGGGCCGAGGCCTCGAGGTAGAGGTGGAGGGTGCGGGCCAGCCGGTCGCCCTGCCCCAGCCGGTAGCCCTCGAGGATGTTCAGCGCCTCGCCCACCGACGTGCCGCCGGACGACGACGGCGCCATGCCGTACACGTCCAGGCCCCGGTAGGAGGTCCGGGTGGGCTTCTGCGAGACCACCCGGTAGTCGGCGAGGTCGCGCGTCGTCATCGATCCGGGCTCGGCGGGGAGGTCCGAGGTGGGGTCCTTGGGCGGCGCCTGCACGGTGCGGGCGATCTGCCGCGCGAGACCCCCGCGGTAGAACGCCCGCGGGCCACGGTCGGCGATCGACGACAGCGTCCGCGCGAGGTCGGGGTTGCGGAAGCGGGTACCCACCGCGGGCGCGTCTCCACCGGGCAGGAAGAGCTCGGCGGTGTCGGGGAACGCGGCGAACCGCTCGGCGTTGTCGAGGGTCTGGTCGCGGAAGGTCCGATCGACCCGGAAGCCGCGGTCGGCGAGGCGGATCGAGGGCCTCAGGGCCTGCTTCAGCGAGGTCGTGCCGAACCGGCGCAGGGCGGCGTCCCAGGTGGCGACCGTGCCCGGCACGCCCACCGCGACGCCGGAGGAGACGAGGTCGGGCGTGAAGGGGTAGGGCTCACCCGTCGTGGGGTCGACGAAGGCGTCGGGCCGGACCCGACGCGGCGCCGTCTCGCGGCCGTCGATCGTCTGCACCTTCCGCGTCCGCGCGTCGTAGTGGACGAAGTAGCCGCCACCGCCGATGCCGGCGCTGTAGGGCTCGGTGACGCCGAGGGCCGACGCCGTCGCGACCGCCGCGTCCGCGGCGTTGCCACCCCGGCGCAGGACCTCGATACCCACCCGCGACGCCTCGGCGTCCACCGAGGTCACGGCCCCGCCGCTGCCGCGGGCGGTCGCCCCCGACGCCGGCGCGGTCGTCGCGGGGTCCGCCGTGCTCGGCGGCGCGCCCGACACCGCCAGCAGGCAGGCCGTGACGAGGGCGGTTCCGAGACCGGCGGCGAGGGTGCGGCGTTCCATGCCCGAGCCTTACCCGCGCACGGGTGGGCCCAAACGCCCGGCGACCCCGATCAGGGTGCGAGGACGGCGACGGCCCGCTCGAGGAGGTCGGGCGCGTCGTGCGGCAGCCAGGTGATGCGCGGGTCCTTGCGGAACCACGAGTCCTGGCGCCGAGCGAACTTGCGGGTGCGCCGCACGGTCGCGTCGCGGGCCTCGTCGAGGCTGCACCGGCCGGCGAGTGCGTCGAGCACCTGGGCGTAGCCGAGCGCACGGCTGGCGGTGCGGCTGCCGGCCAGCCCGAGGCCGGTCAGCGTCTCCACCTCGGCGACCAGCCCGGCGGCCCACATGCGGTCGACACGGGCCTCGATCCGGGCGTCGAGCACCTCACGGGGGACGTCGACCCCCACCACGCGCACGTCGTCGTAGACGTGGCGCAGCTCGGGGAGGCCCGCCGCATAGGGCTGCCCCGTGAGGGCTCCCACCTCGAGCGCGCGCACCACACGTCGACCGTTGGTGGGCAGGATGGCCGCCGCAGCCGCCGGGTCGGCCGCCGCGAGCCGGGCGTGCAGCGCCGCGGGCCCCAGGTCGGCCAGCTCAGCCTCGAGGGACGCCCGGAGGTCCGGGTCCGTGCCCGGGAACTCGAACGCGTCGAGCACCGCACGGACGTACAGGGCGGACCCGCCCACCAGCAGCGGCACGACGCCCCGCGCGTGGCAGTCCGCGACCGCGGCGCGGGCCCAGGCCTGGAACTCCGCGACGGTGGCGGCATCGGTGACGTCGAGCACGTCGAGCAGGTGGTGGGGGACGCCGGACCGTTCGGCCGGGCTCAGCTTGGCGGTGCCGACGTCCATCCCCCGGTACAGCTGCATCGAGTCGGCGTTGACCACCTCGACCGGACGGCCGGCACCGGCCAGGACGAGGGCGACGGCGACGGCGAGGTCGGACTTGCCCGCGGCCGTCGGGCCGACGACGGCCCGCACCGGCGCGGAGGTCTCCACGTGCCGATCATGCCAGGGTACTTTTGGGGCAGATGCGGCGCGGCTCCCGCCGACCGCCACCAGCACACCGCTCAAGGAGCAGACGATGGGTTTCCTCGACAAGTACAAGGGCCGCGGCGACGAGCTCAAGGCCAAGGCCGCCGAGCTCGCCCGCCAGCACGGGGACAAGATCGACCAGGGCCTCGACAAGGCGAGCGATGCCGTCAGCCGCGCCACCAAGGGCAAGTACGACGACAAGATCGACTCCGCCACCCGCAAGGCCAAGGAGGGCGTCGACAAGATCGCCGACGACCGCAACGGGCCGGGCACCGGCACGACCGGGACTACTCCCCCGCGCCCCTGACCGTCCAGGACGCACAGAGGTAGCCCACGCCGTAGGGCGCCGCGTCGAGGTCCACCCGGGCCTCGACCGCGGCGCCCTGCTGCGTCCGCAGGGTGCGGGCGAGGCTGCGCAGCGCCGGCGCACCGCGGGCCCAGAGCTCGTCGGCGAGCACCAGGTCGAGGTCGCCGAGAGCCTCGACGTCGCCGCCGGCGAGTGCTCGTGCCACCGCGGCGTCGAAGCGGACGGCACGGGGGTCGTACGGCCCCGGCGCGGACTCGGAGCGCCGGGCCGACCCGTCGGCCGCGACCAGCAGGGCGACCCGGCCGGGCGGCAGGTCGACCGGGTCGCCGGTCACCGTGCGGTACACGCGCCGCTCGGCGTCCCAGCCCGCCCGGTCCAGCAGCCGGGAGCCGACGGTGTGCCCCAGCCCGAGGATCGACCCGGTCGGTCCCGGCAGCCCGTAGGGCGCCGCGGACGCCGGCACCCGGTGGTCCTGCGTGCGCCCGACCTCACCGGAGCAGAGCACGACGACGACGTCAGGGCCGCTGCGGACCAGATCGGCCACGACGCGGTCACAGGCACGACGCAGCTCCGCAAGCTCCGGCGCGCCGTCACCGGCCACCTCGGGCAGGAGCACGGGCGGGTGAGGCACCACGGCCACGGCGACGAGCACGGGTCCAGGGTAGGTGGGCCCGGGCCGTCCCACGTGCGCCCTAGGATGCGGACGTGCGAGACGGGGGGCTGCGGGACGTGTCCGTCGCGCTCGGGCTGCGGCCGTTCGCCGGTCTGCGGTACACCGGCGACGCCGACGTCGTGCGCGAGCGGACCATGACCCCTCCCGACACCTGGGTCGGCGCCGCGCCGCTGCGCCCCGACGACGCGCACCACGTCGCCCGCCTGCTCGAGCCGACGTTCGCGGGCACCGGGGGCGGGCCGCGGCTCGACGTCTGGGAGCGCGACGGAGCCGTGTCGCGTGATCGGCCGGCGGTGTACGCCTACCGTCGCACCGGTCCGGACGGAGCCACCCGGGGCCTGCTCGGGGCGATGGACCTGTCCGGGCGCACGAGCGCGCCGCTCGTGCCGCACGAGGACGTCCGACCCGACCTGGTCGTGGTGCAGGAGCGTTTTCTCGACCACACGCACGCCCAGGTGGACCCCGTCGTCGCGGTGGCCGGGTCGGACCGGGACGGCCGGTCGTCGCTGGCGGCCGCGCTCGACCACCTCACCGAGCAGGCGCCCACGCTGGAGCTGGGCGAGGGTGACGACCTGCACCAGCTGTGGGTGCACGAGTCCGATCATGCCCACCGCCTGGTGGCCGACGTGGCCGTCGGACCGGTGCTGGTGGCCGACGGGCACCACCGGCTCCGTGCGTGGAGCGCCCAGTCAGGGGGTGTCCGCCCGTGGGGCCTAGTCTGGGTGGTCGACGAGGCCGTCGAGCCGCTGCAGCTGCGCGCCGTGCACCGCGTCTGCCCCGGCCTGAGCCTGGCGACGATCGAGGCCTCCCCGCTGGTGGTGTCGACACCGCTGGACCCAGACGCCGCTCGAGCCCTGCTCGCCGCGGCCGACGGCCCCGTCTGCGTGGCGTACCGCGACAGTCGGTGGCTCGGGCTGACCCCGGCCGCGGGTGCCACCGCGCCCGGGTGCGCGCTACCGGACCATGCCGTCTGCTGGCTCCACGACGGCTGGCTCGCGCCGTGGGGTGTCGACCCGTCCGGCGTGCAGCACGTGCACGGCATCGACGCCGCCGTCCACCGCGCCGACGACCTGGGCGCCAGCGCCCTGCTGCTTCCACCGGCACCGATCGCCGACGTGCGAGCCGCCGCCGAGGCCGGGCTCGTGCTGCCGGCCAAGGCGACCTCGTTCGTGCCCAAGCCGCGGATGGGGCTCGTCATGCGTCACTGGGGCTCGCCCGGCGACGACGTCCTGGCTCCGGCACCCGCCGGCACCGGTCGACCTCGACGTCCACGCGACTGACCGGACCGTCGCCGGACCGCTGGAACCGTCGCCGCAGCGCCCCGGTGACCTCGACGACGTCACCGGGCTCCAGACGTGACGCCGAGCGTCGTGTCGCCGCCGTCCACGCGACGCACTCCACCGAGTCGACGGTGACCTTGCTCTTGCGCAGGGCGGCCGGAGGTCGACGGACGATCACCCGGAAGGTGGTCATCTCGTCACCGCTCGGCATCACCCGCACCACGGGGACCGCTGCCACCCGCCCGCAGAGACGCACCTCGTTGGCGTAGGGGACCTGCTCCGGCTCGTCGACCTGGTTCCCCGTCGCCGCTTGCCCTCCCCGCGCCTCCTGTGACTGCGCCTTCTGTGACTGCGCCTTCTCTGATCGCGCCTTCTCTGATCGCGCCTTCTCTGACTGCGCCTTCCGTGACCGGACCGTCTGGGTCTGCGTCATCGCGACCACCTCCTGCCATCAGGATGGGTGCTCCCGGACGCACCGGACCACGCACGACGCCCGGCTGTGGACGAGGTCCTCAGCCGGGCGTGGTGGTGGATGACGAGCGGTCAGCGACCGTCGGTACCGTCCAGCGCCTGCACCCGCAGGACCGCATCGGTGTCCTCGTTGCCGTCGACGGCGACGGTGCGGTGGAACCACTCGAGCGCCTCGGCCTTGCGGCCGGCACTCTCGAGCGCATCGGCATAGGCGTAGCGGAGCCGGGACACCCAGGCCTCGCGGCTCGGGGAGTGCAGGCGCTCGCCCTCCAGCAGGCGGATCGCGGCCTCGGTCTGGCCGAGATCGCGACGTGCACCGGCGACGACGATCGTCAGCTCGGCCCACATGCCCTGGTCCAGGTGCTCACGCGCCTGCTCATTGGCCATGGCGATGGCGCGCTCCGGGCGCTTCAGGGCCCGCTCGCAATCGGCCATCATCGGCAGGTAGTCCCACGCGCCGTTCATCCGCTTCGCGGCGCGCAGGTCCGAGAGCGCCGCGGCGAACTTGCCGGCGGCGTAGGCAGTCTCGCCACAGGCCTCACGCACGATCGCGACCCGCTGTGCACGGGCGCGGGCCGCGAGCGCGTGCTGGTAGGCGAGCTCGGGGTCCTCCTCGAGCAGGTTGCCGGCCATCACCAGGTGGCGCGCGACCCGATCGGCCAGCTTGTCCGGTAGTGACGACAACGAGCGACGCACCTGCGGGTCCAGGTCCTTGGCCACCACGTCGTCGGGCAGCTCGGGACCGTCGTACCGCTGTTGGTCCTCGGTCCGGGGCGCACGCTCGTCGCGCGTGTCACGACCGCGACCGGTGTAGGTGTCGCCCTGACGACGGCGCTCACCCGATCCACCGGAGCTGCCGCCGCGACGAGCAGGGGCGCCTGAGCGTCCACCGCTGCTCGGTCGTCCCGAACCGGCGCGGCCCTGGCCGCCCGATCCCTGCCCGGTGCCCGACCTCGAGCTACTGGGGCGACCCTGGCCGCCGGAACGGCCCTGCCGGCCGCCTCGTCCCTCGTCCTGTGCCACGAGTGTTCCTCTCCTCGAGCTCCGCAGAGCCCAGAAATGCGAAAACGGGCCGCCCCGGCCTTGAAGGCCAGGGCGGCCCGTTTCGAAAAGTATGTCCGGCGACGTCCTACTCTCCCACACAGTCTCCCATGCAGTACCATCGGCGCTGAAAGGCTTAACTTCCGGGTTCGGAATGTTACCGGGTGTTTCCCTTTCGCCATGGTCGCCGAAACTCTATTGAGATATCGATGATGCCAGACGTTCTGGCTCCCGACCGTATCTCGGGAACCTCACAGTGGACGCGTGCAGCCTTGAGTGTTGAAAGACAAGCCCTCGGCCTATTAGTACCGGTCAGCTCCATGCGTTGCCGCACTTCTACTTCCGGCCTATCAACCCAGTAATCTGCTGGGGGCCTTACCTGGTAAACCAGTGGGAAACCTCATCTTGAAACGTGCTTCCCGCTTAGATGCTTTCAGCGGTTATCACTTCCGAACGTAGCCAACCAGCCGTGCTCTTGGCAAAACAACTGGCACACCAGAGGTTCGTCCATCCCGGTCCTCTCGTACTAGGGACAGCCTTTCTCAAGTTTCCTACGCGCGCGGCGGATAGGGACCGAACTGTCTCACGACGTTCTAAACCCAGCTCGCGTGCCGCTTTAATGGGCGAACAGCCCAACCCTTGGGACCTGCTACGGCCCCAGGATGCGACGAGCCGACATCGAGGTGCCAAACCATCCCGTCGATATGGACTCTTGGGGAAGATCAGCCTGTTATCCCCGGGGTACCTTTTATCCGTTGAGCGACGCCGCTTCCACATGCCAGCGCCGGGTCACTAGTCCCGACTTTCGTCCCTGCTCGAGATGTCTCTCTCACAGTCAAGCTCCCTTGTGCACTTACACTCAAAACCTGATTGCCAACCAGGCTGAGGGAACCTTTGGGCGCCTCCGTTACATTTTAGGAGGCAACCGCCCCAGTTAAACTACCCATCAGGCACTGTCCCTGATCCGGATCACGGACCTAGGTTAGATATCTAGTACAGTCAGAGTGGTATTTCAACGTTGACTCCACAAGAACTGGCGTCCCTGCTTCACAGTCTCCCACCTATCCTACACAAACTGAACCAAACACCAATACCAAACTATAGTGAAGGTCCCGGGGTCTTTCCGTCCTGCCGCGCGTAACGAGCATCTTTACTCGTAGTGCAATTTCGCCGAGTCCATGGTTGAGACAGCGCCCAAGTCGTTACTCCATTCGTGCAGGTCGGAACTTACCCGACAAGGAATTTCG
>JAURVT010000049.1 GCA_030655315.1 Nocardioidaceae bacterium
GCCGCGCCGCCCGTCGCGCCCTCGACCGGGGCGCCGCGCCGTCCGACCCGTCCGGTCCGGCCCACGGCTGCCCGTGGCACCACCCCCGACGAGACGCCCCCGCCCGCCCGCCCGTCGCGCACGCCGCGCCAGCGGACGCCGCGCGAGAAGCGTGAGAGGCGCGACCGTCCCCTGGTCGCCCTGCTGCGCCCGCCCCGCTCCGAGCGGCGCTGGTTCGTCCCGCTCGCCCTCGTGGCGGCGGTCTGCCTGCTCGCGGGGGCCGTCCTCGGCGTCCGTGGCGGGATGCAGGTGCTGCAGGACCGTGCGCTCGTCGGCGCCCAGGCCGCGGCCGCCAGCAGCGCCGGCACCGCCGTCGAGACGATGTACACCTACGACTCCCGCACCCTCGAGGCCGACTCGGCCCAGGCCGAGAAGCTGATGACCCCGCGGTTCCGCACCGAGTACGCCAAGATCGTCGACACCCTCGGCGAGCTCGGCGACCAGCGCCAGGTGTCCCTGCGGTCCACCGCACGCGACACCGCCGCGATGCCCTGCGGCGAGGAGTGCAGCCCCACCGTCCAGCGCGTCATGGTCTTCTTCGACCTGTCGCGCAGCACCGGCGAGGGCACCGTGCCCGACGTCTTCGGCAACCGCGTCGCCCTCACCATGGTCGATCGCGACGGGCGCTGGCTCGTCAACAGTGTCGAAGTCCTCTGACGCCTGGCATCCTCTGGCGGTTGGCATCCACGCCGGCGGCGTTGGTCGGGGCTCGACGAACGAGACCAGTTCGCCTTCGCCCCGTCCGCCTTGCCGGCGCGGCGCCAGCCACCAGAGCCTCTGACGCCTGGCATCCGGCCTGGCGGCGTTTTCCTCCGCTCGACGGACGAACCCAGTTCGTCTTCGCTCGTCGGCCTTGCCAGGACGGCGCCGGCCGCCAGAGGTCCGTGGACGCTGGCGAGTCGGCACCGTGCGACGACGAGGCGGCGGCCGCTCCGCGGTGGCGCGGCGGGCATCGGTCCACACCGTTCGGGCCGATGTGCTTGACCTGCCGGGTCGCACGCGCCATGCTCTAGCCACGCATGACCGGCCTGTTGCCGGCGGCCCAGAGGTGAATCCCCGGCAGTCGTCGGGTGGTCCCGGGCCCCGGTCGGGCAGCGGGCTTGTGTTTTCAGGCGTGTCCGGACTAGTCTGTTCATTTGCGCTGCCTTTTCTCTCGCACGACCCCTTGACCGGGGTCATTCGCCATGTCTGGGCACCGCCAGCCGTACCCGGGAACTGAGAGCCTTCGGAAGGACCCCTCTTGGCCGCCTCGCGCAACGCCGCCACCTCCACGATCCACCCCCGCCGCATCTCGTTCGCCAAGATCTCCGAGCCTCTCGAGGTTCCCGAGCTCTTGGCGCTGCAGACCGACGCCTTCGCCTGGCTGTCGGGAGACGAGACCTGGCAGGCTCGAGTGCAGGAGGCACTGGACGCCGGTCGTACCGACGTCTCCACCAAGTCCGGTCTGGAGGAGATCTTCGAGGAGATCTCCCCGATCGAGGACTTCTCCGGGACGATGAGCCTGTCGTTCCGCGACCACCGGTTCGAGCCTCCCAAGAACTCGGTCGAGGAGTGCAAGGACCGCGACGTCACGTACGCCGCGCCGCTGTTCGTCACCGCCGAGTTCATGAACAACGAGACCGGCGAGATCAAGAGCCAGACGGTCTTCATCGGTGACTTCCCGCTGATGACCGACAAGGGCACCTTCATCATCAACGGCACCGAGCGTGTCGTCGTCAGCCAGCTCGTCCGCTCGCCCGGCGTCTACTTCGAGCGCAGCGCCGACAAGACGTCCGACAAGGACATCTACACCGCCAAGGTCATCCCGTCGCGCGGTGCGTGGCTGGAGTTCGAGGTCGACAAGCGCGACACCGTCGGCGTCCGCCTCGACCGCAAGCGCAAGCAGAGCGTCACCGTGCTGCTCAAGGCGCTCGGCTGGACCGAGGCGCAGATCCTCGAGGAGTTCGGCCAGTACGAGTCGATCCGTCTCACGCTGGAGAAGGACCACACCGCCGGCCAGGACGACGCGCTGCTCGACATCTACCGCAAGCTGCGCCCGGGTGAGCCCCCGACGCGCGAGGCGGCGCAGACGCTGCTCGACAACTACTACTTCAACACCAAGCGCTACGACCTCGCGAAGGTCGGCCGCTACAAGATCAACAAGAAGCTCGGTCAGACGCAGGCGTTCGACCAGCAGACGTTGACCATCGACGACATCGTCGCCGCGATCCGCTACCTCGTCGCGCTCCACGCCGGCGAGACCGAGCTCGAGGCGCCCGCCGGGTCCACGTTCGTCGAGGCCGACGACATCGACCACTTCGGCAACCGCCGCATGCGCACCGTCGGCGAGCTCATCCAGAACCAGCTCCGCACGGGCCTGGCCCGGATGGAGCGCGTGGTCCGCGAGCGGATGACGACCCAGGACGTCGAGGCCATCACGCCGCAGACCCTGATCAACATCCGTCCGGTCACCGCGGCGCTGAAGGAGTTCTTCGGCACCTCGCAGCTCAGCCAGTTCATGGACCAGAACAACCCGCTGGCCGGTCTGACCCACAAGCGTCGTCTGTCGGCGCTCGGCCCGGGTGGTCTGTCGCGCGAGCGCGCCGGCTACGAGGTCCGCGACGTCCACCCGTCGCACTACGGCCGCATGTGCCCGATCGAGACGCCCGAGGGCCCGAACATCGGCCTGATCGGCTCGCTCGCCTCCTACGGCCGGATCAACTCCTTCGGCTTCGTCGAGACCCCGTACCGCAAGGTGATCGACGGCAAGGTGAGCGCGCAGATCGACTACCTCACCGCGAGCGACGAGGACCGCTACATCGTCGCCCAGGCGAACTCGATCCTGAACGAGGACGGGTCCTTCGCCGAGGAGCGCGTCCTGGTCCGTCAGCGTGACGGTGAGGCCGACCTGCTTCCCCGTGACGAGGTCGACTACATGGACGTCTCGCCGCGCCAGATGGTGTCGGTCGCGACCGCGCTGATCCCGTTCCTGGAGCACGACGACGCCAACCGCGCCCTGATGGGCTCGAACATGCAGCGTCAGGCCGTCCCGCTGATCCGCAACGACGCCCCGCTCGTCGGCACCGGCATGGAGTTCCGTGCCGCCGTCGACGCCGGTGACGTCACGGTCGCCAAGAAGCCCGGCGTCGTCGCCGAGGTCTCGGCCGACCTCGTCGAGATCATGCAGGACGACGGCACCTACCAGACCTACCGTCTGGCCAAGTTCCGTCGCTCCAACCAGGGCACCTGCATCAACCAGCGCCCGCTGGTCGTCGAGGGTCAGCGCGTCGAGGTGGGCACCCCGCTCGCCGACGGCCCCTGCACCGACGAGGGTGAGATGGCGCTCGGCACCAACCTGCTCGTGGCGTTCATGCCGTGGCAGGGCCACAACTACGAGGACGCCATCATCCTCAGCCAGCGCGTCGTCCAGGACGACCTGCTGACCTCGATCCACATCGAGGAGCACGAGGTCGACGCCCGCGACACCAAGCTCGGTCCCGAGGAGATCACCCGCGACATCCCGAACGTCAGCGACGAGATGCTCGCCGACCTCGACGAGCGCGGCATCATCCGGATCGGTGCCGAGGTCGGCAACGGCGACGTCCTGGTCGGCAAGGTCACGCCCAAGGGCGAGACCGAGCTGACCCCCGAGGAGCGGCTGCTCCGCGCGATCTTCGGAGAGAAGGCGCGCGAGGTCCGCGACACCTCGCTCAAGGTCCCCCACGGCGAGTCCGGCACCGTCATCGGTGTCCGCGTCTTCGACCGTGAGGACGGCGACGAGCTGCCCCCGGGCGTCAACCAGCTGGTCCGCGTCTACGTGGCCCAGAAGCGCAAGATCTCCGACGGTGACAAGCTCGCCGGCCGTCACGGCAACAAGGGCGTCATCTCGAAGATCCTCCCCGTCGAGGACATGCCGTTCCTCGAGGACGGCACCCCCGTCGACATCGTGCTCAACCCGCTGGGCGTGCCCGGCCGGATGAACGTCGGCCAGGTCCTGGAGACCCACCTCGGGTGGGTGGCCAAGACCGGCTGGAAGGTCGACGGCGACACCGAGGACTGGGAGAAGCGCCTCAAGCTGATCGGCGCCGACGAGGCCCCGGCCAACTCGAACATCGCGACCCCCGTCTTCGACGGTGCGCGCGAGGACGAGATCCAAGGCCTGCTGGCCTCGACCCTGCCCAACCGCGACGGCCAGCGCATGGTCGGCCGCGACGGCAAGGCGATGCTGTTCGACGGTCGCAGCGGCGAGCCGTTCCCGCAGGCGGTCTCGGTCGGGTACATGTACCTGCTGAAGCTGCACCACCTGGTCGACGACAAGATCCACGCCCGCTCGACCGGTCCGTACTCGATGATCACTCAGCAGCCGCTGGGTGGTAAGGCGCAGTTCGGTGGTCAGCGCTTCGGCGAGATGGAGGTCTGGGCCCTGGAGGCCTACGGCGCCGCGTACGCGCTGCAGGAGCTCCTGACGATCAAGTCCGACGACATCCTCGGACGCGTCAAGGTCTACGAGGCGATCGTCAAGGGCGAGAACGTGCCCGAGCCCGGCATCCCCGAGTCCTTCAAGGTGCTCGTCAAGGAGATGCAGTCGCTGTGCCTGAACGTCGAGGTCCTCTCGAGCGACGGCACCGCGGTCGAGATGCGTGACGCCGAGGAAGACGTCTTCCGAGCCGCGGAGGAGCTGGGCATCGACCTGTCCCGCCGCGAGCCCAGCAGCGTCGAAGAGGTGTGAGCAGACGGCGGCCCCGGAAGACCCGGGGCCGCCGGCCCTCGCCCCTCACCCACTGAGTAAGACAAGCAAAGGGAAGTGCGACAAACCGTGCTCGACGTGAACTTCTTCGATCAGCTGCAGATCGGCCTGGCGACTGCAGATGACATCCGCACCTGGTCACACGGCGAGGTGAAGAAGCCCGAGACCATCAACTACCGCACGCTCAAGCCCGAGCGCGACGGACTCTTCTGCGAGAAGATCTTCGGTCCCACCCGGGACTGGGAGTGCTACTGCGGCAAGTACAAGCGCGTGCGCTTCAAGGGCATCATCTGCGAGCGCTGCGGCGTCGAGGTGACCCGCTCCAAGGTCCGTCGCGAGCGGATGGGCCACATCGAGCTCGCCGCCCCCGTGACGCACATCTGGTACTTCAAGGGTGTCCCGAGCCGTCTGGGCTACCTGCTCGACCTCGCCCCGAAGGACCTCGAGAAGGTCATCTACTTCGCGGCCTACATGATCACCAAGGTCGACGAGGACTCGCGCCACCGCGACCTGTCCTCGCTCGAGTCCAAGATCGACGTCGAGCGCAAGAACCTCGAGACCCGTCGCGACAGCACCATCGAGCAGCGCATGACCAAGCTCGAGGAGGACCTCGCGGCCCTCGAGGCCGAGGGCGCCAAGGCCGACGTGCGTCGCAAGGTCAAGGAGGGCGCCGAGCGCGAGGTCAAGCAGCTGCGTGACCGCTCGCAGCGCGAGATCGACCGCCTCGACGAGGTGTGGAGCCGCTTCAAGAACCTCAAGGTCCAGGACCTCGAGGGCGACGAGATGCTCTACCGCGACATGACCTACCGCTTCGGCAAGTACTTCGAGGGCTACATGGGCGCCGCGGCGATCCAGAAGCGCCTCCAGGACTTCGACCTCGCGGCCGAGGCCGACTCGCTGCGCGAGACGATCGCCACCGGCAAGGGCCAGCGCAAGACGCGCGCCATCAAGCGCCTCAAGGTCGTGTCGGCGTTCATGGCCAACGACTCCAAGCCCTCGGGCATGGTGCTCGACGCCGTCCCGGTGATCCCGCCGGAGCTGCGTCCCATGGTCCAGCTCGACGGTGGCCGCTTCGCCACCAGCGACCTGAACGACCTGTACCGCCGCGTGATCAACCGCAACAACCGCCTCAAGCGCCTGCTCGACCTCGGCGCGCCCGAGATCATCGTCAACAACGAGAAGCGGATGCTGCAGGAGGCCGTCGACTCGCTGTTCGACAACGGCCGTCGCGGTCGTCCGGTCACCGGGCCGGGCAACCGTCCGCTGAAGTCGATCTCCGACATGCTCAAGGGCAAGCAGGGTCGCTTCCGTCAGAACCTGCTCGGCAAGCGCGTCGACTACTCCGGCCGCTCGGTCATCGTCGTCGGCCCGCAGCTCAAGCTCCACCAGTGCGGCCTGCCCAAGCAGATGGCGCTCGAGCTGTTCAAGCCGTTCGTGATGAAGCGTCTGGTCGACCTGAACCACGCGCAGAACATCAAGAGCGCCAAGCGCATGGTCGAGCGCGCGCGCCCGGTCGTCTGGGACGTCCTCGAGGAGGTCATCGCCGAGCACCCGGTGCTGCTGAACCGTGCACCCACGCTGCACCGTCTCGGCATCCAGGCGTTCGAGCCCCAGCTGATCGAGGGCAAGGCCATCCAGATCCACCCGCTCGTCTGCTCGGCCTTCAACGCCGACTTCGACGGTGACCAGATGGCGGTGCACCTGCCGCTGTCGGCCGAGGCCCAGGCCGAGGCGCGGATCCTGATGCTCTCGACGAACAACATCCTCAAGCCCGCCGA
This sequence comes from Nocardioidaceae bacterium, assembly GCA_030655315.1. Classification (GTDB taxonomy): domain Bacteria; phylum Actinomycetota; class Actinomycetes; order Propionibacteriales; family Nocardioidaceae; genus JAURVT01. The sequence goes on from JAURVT010000049.1 coordinate 6,544, forward strand.
CGGCCGTCCGGTCACCATGCCCACCCAGGACATGATCATCGGGCTGTACTTCCTGACGCTCGACCGCGCCGGCCACGTCGGCGAGGGCCGTGCGTTCGGCTCCGTCGCCGAGGCGATCATGGCGTTCGACCGCAAGGAGATCACCCTCCAGTCGAAGGTCAAGATCCGCTTCGACGAGGTCGTCCCGGGCCTCACGCTCGAGACGCCCGAGGGCTGGGAGGCCGGCAAGCCGCTGATCATGGACACGACCCTCGGTCGCGCCCTGTTCAACGAGGCGCTGCCGGTCGACTACCCGTACGTCGAGTACCAGGTCGGCAAGAAGCAGCTGGGCGTCATCGTCAACGACCTCGCCGAGCGCTACTCCAAGGTCGACGTCGCCACGGCGCTCGACGCGCTCAAGGACACCGGCTTCCACTGGGGCACGCGCTCCGGCGTCACGATCTCGATCGAGGACGTCGTCACGCCCGTCCGCAAGCAGGAGATCCTGGCCGGCTACGAGGACCAGGCCGCCAAGGTGCAGACCCAGTTCTCGCGCGGCCTGATCACCGACGACGAGCGTCGCCAGGAGCTCATCGAGATCTGGACGCAGGCGACGAACGAGGTCGCCGCGGAGATGGACGGGACGTTCCACGAGGACAACCCGATCTACATGATGGTCAACTCCGGTGCCCGCGGTAACACCATGCAGGTCCGGCAGATCGCGGCCATGCGTGGTCTGGTGGCCAACCCCAAGGGCGAGATCATCCCGCGCCCGATCAAGGCCAGCTACCGCGAGGGCCTGTCGGTGGTCGAGTACTTCATCGCCACCCACGGTGCTCGCAAGGGCCTCGCCGACACCGCGCTCCGCACCGCGGACTCGGGCTACCTGACGCGTCGACTCGTCGACGTCAGCCAGGACGTCATCATCCGCGAGGAGGACTGCGGCACCGAGCGCGGCCTGCCCAAGCAGATCGCGACGCGTCTCGAGGACGGCCGTCTGGTCGTCGCCGAGAACGTCGAGACCTCGGCGTACTCGCGCTGCGCGGCGACCGCGATCACGCACCCCGAGACCGGTGACGAGATGGTGGTGGCCGGTGGCGACCTCGGCGACGTCGAGATCGACGCCCTGGTGCACGCCGGTGTCGAGTCGGTCAAGGTCCGCACGGTCCTGACCTGCGAGGCACGGACCGGTACCTGCGCCAAGTGCTACGGCCGCTCGCTCGCGACGGGCCAGCTCGTCGACATCGGTGAGGCCGTCGGCACCATCGCGGCGCAGTCCATCGGTGAGCCCGGCACGCAGCTGACGATGCGTACCTTCCACACCGGTGGTGTGGCCGGTGACGACATCACGCACGGTCTGCCGCGTGTGGTCGAGCTGTTCGAGGCGCGTCAGCCCAAGGGTCGCGCCCCGATCACCGAGTCCGCCGGTCGCGTCCAGATCGACGACAGCGACAAGTCGCGCAAGCTGATCGTCGTCCCGGACGACGGCTCGGAGCACCAGGAGTACCCGGTCTCCAAGCGGTCGCGCCTGCGCATCGCCGACGGCGACCACGTCGAGGTCGGCGACCAGCTGACGCACGGAACGCCCGACCCGCAGGACGTCCTGCGGATCCTCGGGGTGCGCCGGGCGCAGGAGCACCTCGTGGACGAGGTCCAGGAGGTCTACCGCAGCCAGGGCGTGGCGATCCACGACAAGCACATCGAGATCATCGTCCGGCAGATGCTGCGCCGGGTGACGATCATCGAGCAGGGCGACTCGACCCTCATCCCCGGTGACCTCGCGGACCGCGCGAAGTTCGAGGAGGAGAACCGTCGGGTCGTGTCCGAGAGCGGCACTCCCGCTGCCGGCCGTCCGGTGCTGATGGGCATCACCAAGGCCTCGCTCGCCGTCGAGTCGTGGCTGTCGGCCGCGTCGTTCCAGGAGACCACCCGGGTGCTGACGGACGCCGCCATCCACGGCAAGTCCGACCAGCTCCGCGGTCTCAAGGAGAACATCATCATCGGCAAGCTGATCCCCGCCGGTACCGGTCTGGAGCGTTACCGCAACATCCGGGTCGAGCCGACCGAGGAGGCGCGCGCCGCGGCGTACACCGTCAGTGGCTACGAGTCGTACGACTACGACTTCGGCGCCCCCAGCGGTCAGTCCGTCGCACTCGACGACTTCGACTTCGGGACCTTCTCGAACTAGTCGTCACCCGCACCACCAGCAGGGCCCCCGAGGACACCGTCCTCGGGGGCCCTGCTGCGTCCCCACCCCCTCCGGCGCCGGTGTGCCGAGTGGCGCAAATCCGGGGTCGACACGCGCTCTTCAGCCCGATCTTGCGCCACTCGTGCACAGATTTGCGCCACTCGACGAGACGGTGCGACGGCGGACGCACGGGCGCGCGGACGCCGTCCGGGTGCGCATCGTGGCGCCCGCAGGTGCCTCCCTGGGTGCGCCAGGTCGCGAGTGGCGCAAGCTCGTGGCCGAGTGGCGCAAAACGGGGCCCGGACCTGCGTGTCGACCCCGGATTTGCGCCACTCGGCGACAGGAAGCAGCGGGGGAGGGGGCTAGCGGGTGCGGCGGGAGGTGGGGCGCATGAGCCAGTGCAGCTGGGGGGCGAGGACGGGGGCGAACAGGACCGACACCGGGCGGGTCATCAGGGCCGTCGCGAAGGCGGCGGCGGCCAGTGCGACGCCGACGACGGCGAGCACGCCGTGGGCCTGGAGGTCGGTGAAGACCCCGGCCTGGCGCAGCGCGATGACGACGAACCCGTGCAGCAGGTAGGCGTACAGGGTGCGCTCGCCCAGGGAGGAGTACCAGGCGGTGCGGCGGGGGACGAGCGACAGCGTCGCGAACGAGAGCACGAAGCCCAGCGCCAGGAGCCCGGCGCGCACGGCGACGCCCTCGACCGGGCCGGCGTCCAGGGGCGACTCGGCGTAGCCGTCGTTGAAGTACAGCCAGCTGACGGTCCACCCCGGCGACCACAGCAGGCTGGCGACGAACGTCGCGCCGAGCACCACGACCGACGCGACCCGGACCACCGGACGCGCCAGCGCCTCGAAGTGCCGGCGCTGGAGGTACATCCCGGCCACGTAGAACGGCAAGAACCCCAGGACGCGCTTGATCTCCAGCACGTTGTCTGGCGCGGCCAGCCCGGCTGCCAGCGAGACGACGAGCGCCACCACCACGGGGTGGCGCAGGGCCAGCCAGAGCGGCGTGGTCAGGCGCCACACGAACAGCGCGGCGAGGAACCACGACAGCCAGTTCGGGTCGAGCAGGTTCCAGCTGACGGGATCGCCCGACTCGAGGTGGTCGGCGTAGTTCAGGGCAACGTTGACGAGCAGGTAGGGGACGACCAGCGTGCCGAGCATCCGCTGCACCTGGCGGGCGTCGCCGCGGTACCGGCGCGCCGTGTAGCCCGAGACGAGCACGAATACGGGCATGTGGAACAGGAACGCCCAGGCGTACACCGCCCGGCCGAGCGGCACGTCCTGCAGGTCGGTCATGAAGTGGCTGACGACGACGAGCAGCATCACCCCGAAGCGGGCGTTGTCGAGGAACGGGTCGCGCACCCGGGCGCGGGGAGCGGTCTCGCGGGCGGCGGTGTCGGTCACGTCAGCGCTCGATCCGCTGGGCGTCACGCTTGAACAGCCACGACAGCGACGGCTCGAACACCGGTCGGAACGCGACGGCGACCGTGCGGGTCATCAGGACGTGCGCCAGCGCCGCGGCGACCACGGCGGCCCCGACGACGCCGGGCAGCCCGAGCCGGGCCACCGCGTCGAAGGTGCCGGTGTACACGAGGACGAGCACCACGAAGCCGTGCAGGAGGTACGGGTAGAGCGTGCGCTCGCCCGCGCTGCTGAACCACGCCCGCCGCTGCGGCACCAGGGCGAGCGCGGACACGGCGAGCACCAGGCCCACCGCGAGCAGCAGCGCCCGGATCGCGGCGCCCTCGAGCGGCCCGGTCGAGAGCGGTGCCTCGGAGTACCCGTCGCGGAAGTACAGCCAGCTGATCGTCCACCCGTCGGAGAACACCTGGCACACCACGAACGCGACGACGAGCGACACGACGGCGCCGGCGCGGACGGCCGGCTGGACGAGCCGGTCGAAGTGCTGCTTGGTCAGGTACAGCCCCGCGACGTAGAACGGCAGGAAGCCGATGACCTGGGGGATGCCCAGGACGTCGCCGACCGGGACCATGCCGCCCAGCAGGGAGACGGCCACGGCGACGGCGACCGGCCAGCGCACCGCCAGCCAGATCGGCGTCGTCAGCCGCCAGATGAACAGCGCGGCGATGAACCAGGTCAGCCACTCGGGCTCGAGCACGTGCAGGCGCACGGGCTCGCCAGCGAGCAGTGCTTCGGTCACCTCGAGCCCGGTCTCGACCAGCAGGTACGGCACCACCAGCGTGCTGACCATCCGGCGGACCTGGCGGGCGTCGCCCGTGTGGCGCCGCGCGGTGTAGCCCGACACCAGGACGAACACCGGCATGTGGAACAGGTAGAGGAACGTGTACGCCGCCCGCACCCCCGGCACGTCCTGCAGGTGGGTGAGGAAGTGGCCGACCACCACGAGCAGCATCACCCAGTAGCGCGCGTTGTCGAGGAACGGGTCGCGGGACCGGACGGGTGGCGTCACCGGGACGACGGGCAGGGCGGTGGTCATCGGACGATCGCGCGGGGCGGGCCCGGTGTCAGCTCGACGGCGGGGAGTAGAAGAGCGCCACGTAGTTGCCGCGGCCCGACTGGATGTAGGTCGCCGTCACCTGCAGACCGCGCGTCTGGGTCTGCGCGGTGTAGGTCGTGCTGATCTCGTTGCGGTCCTCGACGATGTCCTGCGTCGGCGCGCCGGCGTCGCTGAAGGGCAGCACGTACGAGCGCGCGATGGCGTCGGCGTTGATGTCGCGGTCGGCGACCATGATCGCGAACCCGGGGACGTAACCGCTGAGCAGCAGCGTGGTGTCGGGCCGCACCGTCCACTGGTCGTTCAGCAGCGGCGAGCCGGGCGTCGCGGGGGCCGTGGTGGACGGCTCGACGAACGCGCCCTCCACCGCCGGCGCGGGGCTCGGGGTGACCGCGGGGGACGGCGTCACGCTGGGGGTCGGGTCGTCGGACTCGATCTGCGTCGGGTCGGCGGTGTTCTGGAGGGTCACGGTCATCACCGGACGGCCCTGGGCGCCCGGGGGAGCGGTGCCGGTGGCGACCTGGCCGGGGTCGACCGAGAGGACGACCCGCAGCTGCTGGTCGTCGCTGGTGACGCCCTCCTGGGTCAGGGAGCAACCGGTGTAGACCTCGTTCTCGGCCCGGCAGTACGACGACCACGTGGCCGGGTCGATGCCGTTGTCGGGCAGCACCGACGCGAGCTGCGCCAGCACCTCCTGCAGGACCTCGCCCGGCTCGCCGTCGATGCGCAGCAGCGCCGTGGTGATGTCGGCCGGCGGCGGCTCCTCCAGCTCGGAGAAGCTGTCCTGGCTCGGGCTGGGTGACGGGCTCGGCGTCTCGGTGGGCTCGGTCTCGCCGTTCTCGGCCCGCTGCCGGGCCTCCTCGGCCTCGCGCTCCTGGCGCGCCTCCTCCAGCTGGCCCTGGTAGGCCGCGATGAGGCGCGGGCTGCGCTTGCGCACCAGCGGCCCGAGCTGCGTGGTGCCGTCCGGCACCGACAGCCCGTAGCCGAGGGGGCTCTCGGTCGCGGTCTCGTGCTGGGCGACGGTGCCGTCCGTGGCCTCGCTCGTGGGGCCGGTGGGCCCGGGAGCGGGGTCGGCCCCGCTGCTGCAGGCGGCGAGGCCGCCCGCGAGGGCGACCACCAGGGCGAGCGTGCCGGCACGTCGGCCCAGGACACGCCGCAGGGGCGTCCGAGACTGGCGCATGGTCCCTCCGGGGGTGTCGTTCGACGGCTGCACCCCAAAGACTAGGGGGTGCGTGACCGTGCGGAGCCCGGTCCGACGGGCACGGCGTGCGGGCGTGGGCGCACCGCGACCGGCGGCCTCACCCTAGAGCAACGTGCGGGAAACGTGCGCGCGTGCCCGGCGGTACCGTGGCCTGCGTCACCACCACCCAGGAGGCCCCGTGACCATCACCGCCGGCTCGACCGACACCGCCGCAGGCACCGAGACCGTGTTCACCTACGGCGCCCCCCAGCTCAAGTTCGGCGTCGGGGCGAGCCAGGAGGTCGGTCACGACCTCGCCACGCTGGGCGCCCGCCGGGTGCTCGTCGTCTCCGACCCGTCCATCGAGGCGTCGGGGACGCTGCAGCAGGTGCTGGACGCGGTGGCGGCCGCGGGTCTCGAGAGCGTCGTCTACGCGCGCTCACGCGTCGAGCCGACCGACGAGAGCCTCGCCGACGCGGTCGACTTCGGCCGGGCGAACGGTCCGTACGACGCCGTCCTGGCCGTCGGCGGCGGGTCCTCGATCGACACCGCCAAGGCCGTCAACCTGCTCTGCACCAACGAGGGCGAGCTGATGGACTACGTCAACGCCCCGGTAGGCGGGGGACGGGCCCCGTCCTCGGCGCTGCTGCCGTTCGTCGCCGTCCCCACCACCACGGGCACCGGCAGCGAGAGCACCACCATCTGCGTGCTCGACGTGCTGGCCCAGCACGTCAAGACCGGCATCAGCCACCCGCGGCTGCGTCCGACGCTCGCGGTCGTCGACCCGCTGCTCACGCTCACCCAGCCGGCAGGCGTCACGGCGGCCGCAGGGATGGACATCCTGTGCCACGCCCTCGAGAGCTACACCGCGCGTCCGTTCACGTCCTACCCCCGCAAGCAGGCGCAGGACCGGGTGCCGTACTGCGGCGCCAACCCCGTCTCGGACCTGTGGGCCGAGAAGGCCCTCGCGCTGCTCTCGACCGCGTTCCGCCGCTCGGTCACCCACGGGGACGACCTGCAGGCGCGGACCGACATGTCGCTCGCGGCCACGGTCGCGGGCATGGGGTTCGGCAACGCCGGCGTCCACATCCCGCACGCGAACGCCTACCCGATCGCCGGCCAGGTCCGGGACTTCCACCCCGCGGACTACCCGGGCGACGAGGCGATGGTGCCGCACGGCATGGCGGTGTCGCTGACGGCGCCCGAGGCCTTCCGGTTCACCTTCGAGGCCTCGCCGGAGCGGCACCTGCGCGCGGCCGACCTGCTCGAGCCGGGCGGCGAGCGCCCGTCCGACCCCGCCGACGTCCTGCCCGCGGTGCTCACCCGCCTGATGCGCGACGTCGGCCTGCCGTCGGGCATCGGCGCCGTGGGCTTCGGGGAGTCCGACGTCCCGGCGCTGGTGGAGGGCGCGCTCAAGCAGCAGCGCCTGCTCGCGACCGCCCCGCGCGAGGTCGACGCCGACGCCGCGGCGGCGATCCTGACCGCCTCGGTCGAGCTCTGGTGACCCGCCGCGCACCACGTCCGGGGCCGCGAGGCAAGCACCGAGCCCCCGCGTTTTGACCCTTCCTGGCCACGCGGGTAGTCTTGATCCTTGTGCCCGGGCCGCATCGGCCCTCGCACTGCTTCGCGCGTGCCCGGTCGTGTATCGGAACCATGCGTCCCGAGCTTTCAAGACCCGGCAGATGCCCGTCGCCTCCGTGACGAACAGCGCTGCCACCACCACGCCGGACGATAGAAAGAAGTGCTCGTGCCCACGATCCAGCAGCTGGTCCGCAAGGGCCGTCAGGACAAGCTGGCCAAGCCCAAGACGCCTGCGCTCAAGGGTTCGCCGCAGCGCCGTGGCGTCTGCACCCGCGTCTACACCACGACGCCGCGCAAGCCCAACTCGGCGCTGCGCAAGGTGGCCCGCGTCAAGCTGAGCAGCGGCATCGAGGTCACGGCCTACATCCCCGGCGTGGGTCACAACCTGCAGGAGCACTCGATCGTCCTGGTGCGCGGTGGCCGCGTGAAGGACCTCCCGGGTGTCCGCTACCAGATCATCCGCGGCTCGCTCGACACCCAGGGCGTCAAGAACCGCAAGCAGGCTCGCAGCCGTTACGGCGCGAAGAAGGAGAAGAGCTGATGCCGCGCAAGGGACCCGCCCCGCGTCGACCCATCGAGATCGACCCGGTCTACTCCAGCACCCTGGTCACGCAGCTGATCAACAAGGTGCTCGAGGACGGCAAGAAGGCCGTCGCCCAGCGCATCGTCTACACGGCGATGAAGGGCGCGCAGGACAAGAGCGGCACCGACCCGGTCGTCACGCTCAAGCGGGCGCTCGACAACGTCAAGCCGACCCTCGAGGTCAAGAGCCGCCGCGTCGGCGGTGCGACCTACCAGGTGCCGATCGAGGTGCGCGCCACCCGCGCGAACACCCTCGCCCTGCGCTGGCTCGTCAAGTACTCCTCGGAGCGCCGCGAGAAGACCATGGCCGAGCGCCTCATGAACGAGCTGCTCGACGCCTCCAACGGTCTCGGCGGCAGCGTCAAGAAGCGCGAGGACACGCACAAGATGGCCGAAGCCAACAAGGCGTTCGCCCACTACCGCTGGTGACACCTCCCCGCCCGGACCGGGCGGGAACCCCGGCTCCGGCCGGTTCCAGCACACCACTCTCGACAGCAAGGGAAGTCACTCAAGGTGGCCGTTGACATCACCACCGACCTGACCACGGTGCGCAACATCGGCATCATGGCTCACATCGACGCCGGCAAGACCACGACGACCGAGCGGATCCTGTTCTACACCGGGATCAACTACAAGATCGGCGAGGTCCACGACGGCGGCGCCACGATGGACTGGATGGAGCAGGAGCAGGAGCGCGGCATCACGATCACGTCCGCCGCGACGACCTGCTGGTGGAAGAACCACCAGATCAACATCATCGACACGCCCGGTCACGTCGACTTCACCGTCGAGGTCGAGCGCTCGCTGCGCGTCCTCGACGGCGCCGTCGCCGTGTTCGACGGTGTCGCCGGTGTCGAGCCCCAGTCCGAGACCGTCTGGCGCCAGGCAGACAAGTACGGCGTCCCGCGCATGTGCTTCGTCAACAAGCTGGACCGCACCGGAGCGGACTTCTTCTACTGCGTCCGCACCATCGTCGAGCGCCTCGGCGCGACGCCGCTCGTGCTGCAGCTCCCGATCGGCGCCGAGGGCGACTTCCTCGGTGTCGTCGACCTCGTCGGCATGCGGGCCCTGACCTGGCGCGGCGAGACCGCGATCGGTGAGGACTACGACGTCGAGGAGATCCCGGCCGACCTCGTCGACCAGGCCGCGGAGTACCGCGAGAAGCTCCTCGAGGCCGTCTCGGACCACGACGACGAGGTCATGGAGGTCTTCCTCAGCGGTGAGGACGTCCCCACCGAGCTGCTCGCCGCCGCGATCCGTCGCGTGACGCTGGCCGCCAAGGCCGTCCCCGTCCTGTGCGGCACCGCGTTCAAGAACAAGGGCGTCCAGCCCCTGCTCGACGCGGTCGTGGCCTACCTGCCCTCGCCCATCGACGTCGGCGCCGTCCACGGCAAGGACGTCAAGGACGAGACGATCCAGGTCGACCGCGAGCCCCGTGAGGACGAGCCCTTCGCGGGCCTCGCCTTCAAGGTCGCCTCGGACCCGCACCTCGGCAAGCTCACCTACGTCCGCGTGTACTCCGGACGTCTGGAGGCCGGCTCGTCGGTGCAGAACCCGACCAAGGGCCGCAAGGAGCGGATCGGCAAGATCTACCAGATGCACGCCAACAAGCGTGAGGAGATCGCGTCGGTCGGCGCCGGCCAGATCGTCGCCGTGATGGGTCTGAAGGACACCACCACCGGCGAGACCCTGTGCGACCCGGCCAAGCCGGTCACGCTGGAGTCGATGACGTTCCCGGCCCCGGTCATCGAGGTCGCGATCGAGCCCAAGACCCGCAGCGACCAGCAGAAGCTGGGCACCGCGATCCAGCGCCTCGCCGAGGAGGACCCGACCTTCACCGTCCACACGGACGACGAGACGGGCCAGACCATCATCGGCGGCATGGGCGAGCTCCACCTCGACATCCTGGTCGACCGCATGAAGCGCGAGTTCAGCGTTGAGGCCAACGTGGGCAAGCCCCAGGTGGCCTACCGCGAGACGATCAAGCGCAAGGTCGAGAAGGTCAGCTACACCCACAAGAAGCAGACCGGTGGGTCCGGCCAGTTCGCCAAGGTCATCATCAACATCGAGCCGACGAGCCCCGCGTTCGTCCCCGAGGGCGAGGGTGGCTACGAGTTCTCGAACGAGGTCACCGGTGGCCGCATCCCGCGCGAGTACATCCCCTCGGTCGACGAGGGGGCGCAGGACGCCATGCAGTTCGGCGTACTCGCCGGCTACCCGATGGTCGACGTCAAGGTGACGCTGACCGACGGTGCCTACCACGACGTCGACTCCTCGGAGCTGGCGTTCAAGCTGGCCGGCTCGCAGGCGTTCAAGGAGGCGAGCCGCAAGGCGGACCCCGTGATCCTCGAGCCTGTCTTCGCCGTCGACGTCACCACGCCCGAGGACTACATGGGCGACGTCATCGGTGACCTCAACTCCCGCCGTGGCCAGGTCCACGCGATGGAGGAGGGCATGGGCGGTGCGCGACTCGTCAAGGCACTGGTCCCGCTGTCCGAGATGTTCGGCTACGTGGGCGACCTGAGGTCCAAGACCTCCGGCCGCGCGTCGTACTCGATGCAGTTCGACTCCTACGCCGAGGTCCCCAAGGCCGTCGCGGAGGAGATCATCAAGAAGGCCCGGGGCGAGTGACCCTGCCGGCCACCCTGCACCTAGGGTGGCCCCAGGGGTACGACCCGTTCACATTTCATACATCCAGGAGGAGCCCCAGTGGCTAAGGCGAAGTTCGAGCGGACCAAGCCGCACATGAACATCGGCACCATCGGTCACATCGACCACGGCAAGACCACCTTGACCGCGGCGATCACGAAGGTGCTGCACGACAAGTACCCCGACCTGAACCAGGCGTCGGCGTTCGACCAGATCGACAAGGCTCCCGAGGAGCGTCAGCGCGGCATCACGATCTCGATCGCGCACGTCGAGTACCAGACCGAGTCGCGTCACTACGCGCACGTCGACTGCCCCGGGCACGCCGACTACGTGAAGAACATGATCACCGGTGCGGCTCAGATGGACGGCGCGATCCTCGTGGTCGCCGCCACCGACGGCCCCATGCCCCAGACGCGTGAGCACGTGCTGCTCGCCCGCCAGGTCGGCGTGCCGGCCATGGTCGTGGCGCTCAACAAGTGCGACATGGTCGACGACGAGGAGATCCTGGAGCTCGTCGAGCTCGAGGTCCGCGAGCTGCTCAGCGACCAGGACTTCGACGGGGACAACGTCCCCGTCGTCAAGGTCGCGGCGCACCCCGCGCTCACCGGCGACGAGAAGTGGGGTGAGTCGATCCTCGAGCTCATGGCCGCGGTGGACGAGTACATCCCGCAGCCCGTCCGTGAGACCGAGAAGCCCTTCCTCATGCCCGTCGAGGACGTCTTCACGATCACCGGTCGTGGAACCGTCGTCACCGGTCGTATCGAGCGCGGCGTCGTCAAGGTCAACGAGACCGTCGACATCGTCGGCATCCGTGAGACCAAGCAGACGACGACCGTCACCGGCATCGAGATGTTCCGCAAGCTGCTCGACACGGGCGAGGCCGGCGAGAACGTCGGACTGCTGCTCCGTGGCACGAAGCGTGAGGACGTCGAGCGCGGCATGGTGATCATCGCCCCCGGGACGACGACGCCGCACACCGAGTTCGAGGGCCAGGTCTACATCCTGTCGAAGGACGAGGGCGGCCGTCACACGCCGTTCTTCAACAACTACCGTCCGCAGTTCTACTTCCGCACGACGGACGTGACTGGTGTGGTGGACCTCCCCGAGGGCACCGAGATGGTCATGCCCGGCGACAACACCGAGATGTCGGTCGCGCTGATCCAGCCGATCGCCATGGAGGAGGGCCTGCGCTTCGCCATCCGCGAGGGCGGCCGTACCGTCGGCGCCGGCCGTGTCACCAAGATCAACAAGTGACGCTGCTCAATCAGTGATGCGGACCTAGGTCTGCAGCACGCACGAAGCCCCCTCCCGCCCCAGGCGGGAGGGGGCTTCGTCGTTCCCGGGCGAGCTGGGCGGGCAGCCCCGGCCGGTCCACCCGACGACGGGCACCGTTCCCGTCCCAGATGCTGGCGGGCGGATCGGCAGACATATGCGCGTTCCCTAATATGGAGCGCATGGGACACGACCACGCGCACGGCGCCTCGAGCGCGCACCGGGGACGGCTGGCGCTGGTCCTGGCGCTGACGCTGGTGGTGCTGGTGGTGGAGGTCGTCGCCGCGGCGGTGACGGGCAGCCTGGCGCTGCTCGCCGACGCCGGGCACATGGCCAGCGACGCGGGCGGCATCGCGCTCGCGCTGGCCGCCATCGCCGTGGGACGCCGGGGCGGGGGACCGGGGTCCCGCCGCTCGTTCGGCAACCACCGGACCGAGATCCTCGCGGCCGCCGTGAACGGCGCGGTGCTGCTCGGCATCGCGGTCTGGGTGGTGGTCAGCGCCGTGCGCCGTCTCGATGACGCGCCAGACGTCGACGGACCGCTGATGCTGGCCGCCGGCGTGCTCGGCCTCGTGGCCAACCTGATGGGCCTGTGGTTGCTGAGCCCGGGGGCGGGGGAGAGCCTGAACGTGCGTGGCGCCTACCTCGAGGTGCTCGGGGACGCGCTGGGCTCGGTCGCGGTGATCGTGGCCGCCGTGGTCATCTCGCTGACCGGCTGGGCCCTCGCCGACCCGCTCGCCTCCCTGGCGATCGCGGTGCTCATCGTGCCGCGGGCGATCTCGCTCCTGCGTGACGTGGGGGAGGTGCTGCTGGAGTCGACCCCGCGCCACGTCGACCTGGCCGAGCTGCGCGACCACATCGTCACGACCCCGGGCGTCGCCGACGTGCACGACCTCCACGTCTGGACGATCACGTCGGGCATGCCGGTGATGTCGGCGCACGTGGTGGTCGAGGACGACGTCCACGACCTCGACGCGGCGCACGCCGTGCTGGACCGCCTCCGCGGCTGCCTGGCCGACCACTTCGACGTCGCTCACTCGACCTTCCAGATCGAGCCGGCGGGCCACCTCGGCACCGAGACGCACGTGCACCACTGACCCGGTCCGGCCCTGATTTGTGTTCCGCGGCAGACCTCTGTCAGACTAGTGCGGTTGCTCCGGCGGGACTGCCGGGGTCGCTGTTGGTCGGTCGGCCGGCATCGAACTTCTTCACGGAAGTGCTGGTGCGGAGGTCGCCCTGATGGCACCACGGTCCCGCTCGACCCGAGAAGATGTCGGGTCCGACGATCCAACTCGAGAATGCGTGTCACTCACCGCCCTGCGGTCCGTGCGACACGCCCGACCTCGGGGGTCGTGCGGAGAGCAGCCGATCGTCCCCGACCCGGGGCCGATCGAGGACAGGCAGGACGAAGAGAAGGACGAAGGAAGCCCATGGCGGGACAAAAGATCCGCATCCGGCTCAAGGCCTACGACCACGAGGTGATCGACACCTCGGCGCGCAAGATCGTCGACACGGTCACGCGCACTGGTGCCAAGGTCGCGGGTCCGGTGCCTCTGCCCACGGAGAAGAACGTCTTCTGCGTCATTCGTTCGCCGCACAAGTACAAGGACAGCCGCGAGCACTTCGAGATGCGCACCCACAAGCGGCTCATCGACATCATCGACCCGACGCCGAAGACCGTCGACTCGCTCATGCGTCTCGACCTTCCTGCCGGCGTCGACATCGAGATCAAGCTCTGAGGATTGATGCGCTGATGAGCAACAAGCTGAGCCACCAGAAGGCAGACGTCCGCGGACTGCTCGGTCGCAAGCTGGGCATGACCCAGGCCTGGACCGAGGACAACCGCGTCGTGCCGGTGACCGTCGTCGCCGCCGACACCAACGTCGTCACCCAGATCCGTACCCAGCCCGTCGACGGCTACGACGCCGTCCAGATCGGCTTCGGCGAGATCGACGGGCGCAAGGTCACCAAGCCTCGCGCCGGCCACTTCGCCAAGGCGGGCACCACGCCCCGCCGGCACGTGGTCGAGATCCGCACCGACGCCACCAGCGGCTTCACGCTGGGCCAGGAGATCACCGCCGACGTGTTCGCCGGCGGCGACATCGTCGACGTCTCGGGCACCAGCAAGGGCAAGGGCTTCGCCGGTGTCATGAAGCGTCACGGCTTCCACGGCGTCGGCGCCTCCCACGGTGCCCACCGCAACCACCGCAAGCCCGGCTCGATCGGCGGCTGCGCCACCCCGGGTCGCGTCTTCCCCGGCATGCGCATGGCCGGCCGCATGGGAGCCGACACCGTCACCACGCAGAGCCTGACGATCCACTCGGTCGACGTGGAGAAGGGCCTCATCCTGATCAAGGGTGCGGTGCCCGGACCCAAGGGCGGCCTGCTCGTCATCCGCTCGAGCACGAAGAAGTCCGCGAAGGGGGCTGACCAGTGAGCGCCGTCTCCACCGTCGACGTCGACCTCCCCAAGGAGATCTTCGACGTCCAGGTGAACATCCCGTTGATCCACCAGGTCGTCGTGGCCCAGCAGGCCGCGGCCCGCCAGGGCACGCACGACACCAAGTCCCGCGGGGAGGTGTCCGGTGGTGGCAAGAAGCCCTACCGCCAGAAGGGCACCGGCCGCGCGCGTCAGGGCTCGATCCGTGCGCCCCAGTACGTCGGTGGTGGCGTCGTGCACGGCCCCACGCCGCGCTCGTACGACCAGAAGGTCCCCAAGAAGATGAAGGCCGCCGCCCTGCGCGGTGCCCTCTCGGACCGGGCCCGCACCGGCCGCCTGCACGTCGTCGAGACGTTCGGCATCGACGGGGCGCCCTCCACCCGGGCCGCCGTCGCCGCGCTGCAGAGCCTCACCACGCGCCAGCGCGTCCTCGTGGTCCTCGACCGCGACGACGCCGTGACGCTGAAGAGCCTGCGCAACGTCCCGGGCCTGCACCTGCTGCCCGTCGACCAGCTGAACACCTACGACGTCCTCAAGAGCGACGACGTGGTGTTCACCAAGGCCGCCTACGACCTGTTCGTCGAGACGCGCGCCACCTCCGGTGGCGAGACCGTCAAGCTGAGCGCCGCCGTCATCGACTCCGAGGCCCCCGTGGCCGCGGCGCCGAAGAAGGCCAAGGCCGCCGACGAGGACGCGCCCGCGAAGAAGCCGGCCAAGAAGGCCACGGCCAAGAAGGCGCCGGCCAAGAAGGCCGCTGCCGACACCGCCGACGACAGCAGCACCGACACCGAGGAGGACGCCAAGTGAGCACCCTGCACAAGGACCCGCGCGACGTGCTCCTCGCGCCGGTCGTCTCGGAGAAGAGCTACGGCCTCCTCGACGACAACAAGTACACGTTCGTCGTGCACCGCGACAGCAACAAGACCGAGATCAAGATCGCCGTGGAGACCATCTTCGGCGTCAAGGTCACCGCGGTGAACACGATCAACCGCAAGGGCAAGACGCGTCGCACGAAGAACGGTCTGGGCAAGCGCCCCGACACCAAGCGCGCGATCGTCAGCGTCGTCGAGGGCCAGAGCATCGACATCTTCTCCGCTCCGGGCGCCTGAGGCAGAGAGACCGAGGATCTGACACATGGCTATCCGCAAGTACAAGCCGACCACGCCGGGCCGTCGCGGCTCGTCCGTCGCCGACTTCGCCGAGATCACGCGCACGACGCCGGAGAAGTCCCTGGTGCGTCCGCTCCCCAAGAAGGGCGGCCGCAACAACCAGGGCCGGATCACGACGCGTCACCAGGGCGGCGGGCACAAGCGTGCCTACCGCATCATCGACTTCCGTCGCTACGACAAGGACGGCGTCCCCGCGAAGGTCGCCCACATCGAGTACGACCCGAACCGCACGGCTCGGATCGCACTGCTCCACTACGCCGACGGCGAGAAGCGCTACATCATCGCGCCCGAGGGCCTGAAGCAGGGCACGGCCGTCGAGGCCGGCGCCCAGGCCGACATCAAGCCCGGCAACAACCTGCCGCTGCGCAACATCCCGGTCGGCACCACGATCCACGCGATCGAGCTGCGTCCGGGCGGCGGCGCCAAGATGGGCCGCTCGGCCGGTGCCAAGGTCCAGCTCGTCGCCAAGGAGGGCACCCGCGCCCAGCTGCGTCTGCCCTCGGGCGAGATGCGCTACGTGGACGTCCGCTGCCGCGCCAGCATCGGCGAGGTCGGCAACTCCGAGCAGGGCAACATCAACTGGGGCAAGGCCGGCCGCAACCGCTGGAAGGGCAAGCGCCCGACCGTCCGCGGTGTCGTCATGAACCCCGTCGACCACCCGCACGGTGGTGGAGAGGGCAAGACCTCCGGTGGTCGCCACCCGGTCTCGCCGTGGGGCAAGCCCGAGGGTCGTACGCGCAAGCGCAAGGCCAGTGACCAGCTGATCGTCCGTCGTCGCAAGACCGGCCGCTGAGGATAGGTAAGAGATGCCACGCAGTCTGAAGAAGGGCCCGTTCGTCGACGGGCACCTGACCAAGAAGGTCGACGCGCAGAACGACGCCGGCACCAAGCACGTGATCAAGACCTGGTCGCGTCGCTCGATGATCGTGCCGACCATGATCGGTCACACGATCGCGGTGCACGACGGTCGCAAGCACGTCCCGGTCTTCGTCACCGACGCGATGGTCGGGCACAAGCTCGGCGAGTTCGCGCCGACCCGCACCTTCCGCGGGCACGAGAAGGACGACCGAAAGGCACGGAGGCGATGAGCACCATGGAGCGCAAGGGCGTCAGCGCCCGTCGCGAGAGCCTGCTCGGCGACGAGCCCGGCTCGTTCGCGGTCGCCCGCTACGTGCGGGTCACCCCCCAGAAGGCACGACGCGTGGGCGACCTCGTCCGCGGCGTCGACGTCGAGTCCGCCCTCGCCCTGCTGAAGTTCGCGCCGCAGGCCGCGGCCGAGAACTTCTACAAGCTGGTCGACAGTGCCGCGGCGAACGCCGCGAGCACCGAGGGTCTGGACCGCTCGAGCCTGGTCGTCAGCGCCGTGCGCGTCGACGAGGGCCCGACCATGAAGCGTTGGCGTCCGCGCGCCAAGGGCGCGGCCAACCGCATCCTCAAGCGCAGCAGCCACCTCACCGTGGTCGTCCAGCCCGCCGACGTCGTCGGTGGCCGTGCGGCCGCGAAGAACCTCAAGAAGTCTGCGAACAACAAGAAGAAGGGCGGGAACCGCTAGTGGGACAGAAGATCAACCCGCACGGGTTCCGTCTGGGCATCTCCACCGACCACAAGAGCCGGTGGTACGCCGACAAGCTCTACAAGAGCTACGTCGGTGAGGACGTCCAGATCCGCAAGATGCTCACCAAGGGCATGGACCGCGCCGGCATCAGCCGCGTCGAGATCGAGCGCACCCGCGACCGCGTCCGTGTGGACATCCACACCGCGCGTCCGGGCATCGTCATCGGTCGCCGTGGCGCCGAGGCCGAGCGCATCCGTGGCGACCTCGAGAAGCTGACCGGCAAGCAGGTCCAGCTCAACATCCTCGAGGTCAAGAACCCCGAGGTCGACGCCCAGCTGGTCGCGCAGGGCGTGGCCGAGCAGCTCGCCGGTCGTGTGCAGTTCCGTCGTGCCATGCGCAAGGCGATGCAGACGACGATGCGCAGCGGCGCGAAGGGCATCCGGATCCAGTGCTCCGGTCGCCTCGGTGGCGCGGAGATGTCGCGCTCGGAGTTCTACCGCGAGGGCCGCGTGCCCCTGCACACCCTCCGCGCGGACGTCGACTACGGCTTCTACGAGGCCAAGACCACCTTCGGCCGCATCGGCGTGAAGGTCTGGGTCTACAAGGGAGAGGTCGCGGGCACCCGCGCCGAGCGCGAGGCCCAGGCCGCCGCTCGTGCGGCCGCCCCCGGTCGCAACCGCTCCACCCGTGGTGGCGGCGCCGCACAGCGCCCCGCGCGCGGCGAGCGTCCCGCACGCGGCGAGCGTCCTGCTCGCACCGACGCCCCGGCCACCGAGGCCCCCGCGACCGAGGCCGCTCCGGCCGAGGCCAGCGCGGCTCCGGCGGCCACCACCGGAACGGAGAGCTGACCATGCTCATCCCCCGCAGGGTGAAGCACCGCAAGCAGCACCACCCCACGCGCCGCGGCGCGGCCAAGGGCGGCACCGAGCTGGCCTTCGGCGACTTCGGCATCCAGGCCGTCGAGGCCCACTACGTGACGAACCGTCAGATCGAGTCCGCTCGTATCGCCATGACGCGTCACATCAAGCGTGGCGGCAAGGTGTGGATCAACATCTACCCCGACCGTCCGCTCACCAAGAAGCCCGCCGAGACCCGCATGGGTTCGGGCAAGGGCTCGCCCGAGTGGTGGATCGCCAACGTCAAGCCCGGCCGCATCATGTTCGAGCTGTCCGGCGTCACCGAGCCCGTCGCCCGTGAGGCGATGCGCCGGGCGATCCACAAGCTGCCGATGAAGTGCAAGTTCGTGAGCCGCGAAGGGAGCGAGTTCTGATGGCGGACGTCACCACCGCGCACGAGCTGCGCGACCTCAGCGTCGACGACCTGGCCACCAAGCTGAAGGAGTCCAAGGAGGAGCTGTTCAACCTCCGGTTCCAGGCAGCCACCGGTCAGCTCGAGAACAACGCCCGACTGCGCACCGTCAAGCGCGACATCGCGCGCATCTACACCGTGGTCCGTGAGCGCGAGCTCGGGATCCTGGTGGACGGCAACGCCAAGGGCACCGCAGACGAGAAGAGCGAAGAGGCATGAGCGAGACCACCGAGAACGAGACCACCGAGCGCTCCGCGCGCAAGGTCCGTGAGGGCCTGGTCGTCAGCGACAAGATGGACAAGACCGTCGTCGTCGACGTCGAGGACCGCGTCAAGCACCCCCTCTACGGCAAGGTCCTGCGCCGCACCCGCAAGCTCAAGGCGCACGACGAGCAGAACGCTGCCGGCGTCGGCGACCGCGTCCTCATCATGGAGACGCGTCCGCTGTCGGCCACCAAGCGTTGGCGGCTCGTCGAGGTCGTCGAGAAGGCCAAGTAACCACCCAACATCGAGTTCCGCCAGGCTCCCGGCCTCAACCGGCCGGCGAGAACCAGTGAGACACAGGAGACATTTCGATGATCCAGCAGGAGTCGCGACTCAAGGTCGCCGACAACACCGGTGCGAAGGAGATCCTCTGCATCCGTGTGCTCGGCGGCTCCGGTCGCCGCTACGCCGGGATCGGCGACACCATCGTCGCCACCGTCAAGGACGCGATCCCCGGTGGCAACGTGAAGAAGGGTGACGTCGTCAAGGCCGTCGTCGTGCGCACCGTCAAGGAGCGCCGGCGTCCCGACGGCTCGTACATCCGTTTCGACGAGAACGCGGCCGTCATCCTCAAGCCGGACGGCGACCCGCGAGGGACCCGCATCTTCGGCCCCGTCGGGCGTGAGCTCCGCGACAAGCGGTTCATGCGCATCATCTCGCTCGCTCCGGAGGTGCTCTGAGATGGCAGTCAACATCCGCAAGGGTGACCAGGTCCGCGTCATCGCGGGCAACGACAAGGGCGTCGAGGGCAAGGTCATCGAGGTCCTGCCCGAGGTCGACCGCGTCATCGTCGAGGGCGTGAACCGGGTCAAGAAGCACACCCGCTCGGCCCAGGCCGGTGGCGCCGCGGGCAGCACCGGCGGCATCATCACCGCCGAGGCCCCGGTCCACATCAGCAACGTGGCGCTCGTGGTCGACAAGGACGGCACCAAGGTGACGTCCCGCATCGGCTTCCGCCGCGACGAGGTGCAGAAGAAGCGCCCCGACGGCACCACCTACACCGCGCACCGCAGCGTGCGCATCGCCAAGGCGACCGGGAAGGAGATCTGACCATGGCTGCAGAGACCACCGAGCGGGTCGTGCCCCGTCTCAAGACGCGCTACCGCGAGGAGATCCTCCCCGCGCTGCGCGAGGAGTTCTCGCACCCCAACGTCATGCAGGTCCCCGGTCTCACCAAGATCGTGGTCAACATGGGCGTCGGCGAGGCTGCTCGCGACTCCAAGCTCATCGACGGCGCGATCCGCGACATCACGGCCATCACCGGCCAGAAGCCGCAGGTCACCAAGGCCCGCAAGTCGATCGCCCAGTTCAAGCTCCGCGAGGGCATGCCCATCGGCTGCCACGTGACGCTGCGCGGCGACCGCATGTGGGAGTTCCTCGACCGTCTGCTGACGCTCGCGCTGCCCCGCATCCGTGACTTCCGCGGGCTCTCGCCCAAGCAGTTCGACGGTCGCGGCAACTACACCTTCGGTCTGACCGAGCAGGTCATGTTCCACGAGATCGACCAGGACAAGATCGACCGCAGCCGTGGCATGGACATCACCGTCGTCACGACCGCCACGAACGACGAGGAGGGTCGCGCGCTCCTCACGCGACTCGGCTTCCCGTACAAGGAGAACTGACGATGGCCAAGACAGGACTGAAGGTCAAGGCGGCTCGCAAGCCCAAGTTCGCGGTGCGCGGCTACACCCGCTGCCAGCGCTGCGGGCGGCCCAAGTCGGTCTACCGCAAGTTCGGCCTCTGCCGCGTGTGCCTCCGGGAGATGGCCCACCGTGGCGAGCTTCCCGGCGTCACCAAGAGCAGCTGGTAACCCACCGCTTCGGCGAACGACGCGTTCGACGACTGATCGCCACAGGTCCGGGCCACCACGGCGCGGAAACCAGGGCAGGAAAGTGAATCAACACCCATGACGATGACTGATCCGATCGCGGACATGCTCACGCGTGTGCGCAACGGCAACCAGGCCTTCCACGACGAGGTGAGCATGCCCTACAGCAAGCTCAAGCAGGGCGTCGCGGAGATCCTGAAGCAGGAGGGCTACATCACCGCGTTCTCGGTGGCGGAGCCCCAGGAGGGCGAGGTCGGCCGCACGCTGACCGTCACCCTCAAGTACGGCCCCCACCGGGAGCGCTCGATCGCCGGCATCCGCCGCATCAGCAAGCCCGGCCTGCGGGTCTACGCGAAGTCGACCAACCTGCCCAAGGTGCTCGGCGGTCTGGGCGTGGCGATCATCTCCACGTCTCAGGGCCTGCTCACCGACCGTCAGGCCAACCACAAGGGCGTTGGCGGGGAAGTCCTCGCCTACGTCTGGTGACGGCGAAGGACGAGGAGGAACCATGTCTCGCATTGGCAAGCTGCCTGTAACGGTCCCGTCCGGAGTGGACGTCACCATCGATGGTCAGAGCGTGACCATCAAGGGCCCCAAGGGGGTGCTGTCGCACACCGTCGCCGAGCCGATCACGGTCTCGCGTTCCGACGACGGTGCCGTCGCGGTGCTCCGTCCCAACGACGAGCGTCAGAGCAAGGCCCTGCACGGCCTCTCGCGCACGCTGGTCAACAACATGGTCATCGGTGTCACCGACGGCTACGAGAAGAAGCTCGAGCTGGTCGGCGTGGGCTACCGCGTCATCGCCAAGGGCCCGAGCGCGATCGAGCTCAACCTCGGTTACAGCCACCCCATCAACTTCCAGGCGCCCGACGGCATCACGTTCGTCGTCGAGAGCCCCACGAAGATGACGGTCCAGGGCATCGACAAGCAGGTCGTCGGCGAGGTCGCGGCCAACATCCGCAAGCTGCGGAAGCCTGAGCCCTACAAGGGCAAGGGCGTGCGGTACTCGGGCGAGCACGTCCGTCGCAAGGTCGGAAAGGCTGGTAAGTGACATGGCGATCGCCCTGAAGCAGAACAAGCACACTGCCGAGCGCACGCGGACCCGGCTTCGTCGCCAGGTCCGTGGACGCAAGCGCATCTCCGGCACCGCCGAGCGTCCGCGCCTGGTCGTCACCCGGTCCGCGCGCCACATCCTCGCCCAGGTCGTCAACGACCTCGAGGGACGCACGCTGGCCTCGGCCTCCACGATGGAGGCCGACCTGCGCGGCGACGACGGCGACAAGTCGGCCAAGGCCCGCAAGGTCGGCGAGCTGCTGGCCGACCGCGCCAAGGCCGCCGGCGTCGACACGGTCGTCTTCGACCGCGCCGGCAACAAGTACGCCGGACGCGTCGCGGCACTCGCCGACGGCGCCCGCGAGGGTGGTCTGACGTTCTGATGTCCGACCGCACCCAGCACACTTTCGACACGAGGAGTTCACGATGAGCGGAGCGCAGCGCCGCGGAGGCGGCGGAGGCGGTCGTTCGGGCGGTCGCGGAGGTCCCGAGAAGAGCGCGTACATCGAGCGCGTCGTCGCGATCAACCGTGTCGCCAAGGTCGTCAAGGGCGGCCGCCGGTTCAGCTTCACCGCGCTGGTCGTCGTCGGCGACGGCGACGGCATGGTGGGCATCGGCTACGGCAAGGCCAAGGAGGTGCCGACCGCGATCTCCAAGGGCGTCGAGGAGGCGAAGAAGTCCTTCTTCCGCGTCCCCCGGATCCAGGGCACCATCCCGCACCCCATCCAGGGTGAGAAGGCCGCCGGCGTCGTCATGCTCCGTCCCGCCGCTCCCGGTACCGGCGTCATCGCCGGTGGCCCGGTGCGTGCGGTCCTGGAGTGCGCCGGCATCCACGACGTCCTGAGCAAGTCGCTCGGCTCGTCCAACGCCATCAACATCGTGCATGCGACCGCGGCCGCCCTGCGTGGCCTCGAGTCGCCCGAGGACGTCGCGGCCCGCCGTGGTCTCCCGGTCGAGGACGTGGCGCCCCGTGCGCTGTTGAAGTCCGAGGCCGAGGGCACGCCGACCGAGGCGCCGGCTGGGGTGAACGTGTGATGGCACAGCTCCAGATCCGCCAGACCAAGTCACCGATCGGCCGCAAGGCCAACCAGCGCGAGACCCTGCGCACGCTGGGCCTCAAGCGGATCGGTGACACCGTCGTCCGCGAGGACCGTCCCGAGGTCCTCGGGATGATCCACACGGTGACCCACCTCATCGACGTCACGGAGGTCGACTGACATGGCGCTCAAGCTGCACCACCTGCGCCCGGCCCCGGGTGCCAAGACCGCCAAGACCCGCGTGGGTCGAGGCGAGGCCAGCAAGGGCAAGACCGCCGGCCGCGGCACCAAGGGCACCAAGGCGCGCTACCAGGTCCCCCTCGGCTTCGAGGGTGGCCAGACGCCGCTGCACATGCGTCTGCCCAAGGTGAAGGGGTTCAAGAACCCCTTCCGCGTCGAGTTCCAGGTCGTGAACCTGGACCGGCTCACCAGCCTGTTCCCCGACGGCGGCGACGTCGACGTGGACGCGCTGGTCGCCAAGGGCGCCGTGCGCTCCGGCCTGCCGGTCAAGGTGCTCGGCGACGGCGACCTGGGCGTCAAGGTCCAGGTCACCGCGCACAAGTTCTCGGCCTCGGCCCGCACCAAGATCGAGGCAGCCGGCGGAACGGCCACCGAGCTCTGAGCTGAGGCCCTGGCATCTCCTCTGGCTGCGTTGCCGCCGGCTTCGACGAACACGAGCAGTTCGCCTTCGCCGACGCGCCTTGCCAGAGGAGCGCCAGGATCCTCAGCCCCGCTGAGTCCCTGGCGCCACCTGCGGTTGCGTTGCCGCCGGCTTCGACGAACACGAGCAGTTCGCCTTCGCCGACGCGCCTTGCCAGAGGAGCGCCAGGATCCTCAGCCCCGCTGAGGCCCATCCCGGTCACCCGTGACCGGACCCCACGCAGCATGGCGGTCTCCGACAGCCCCTTCTCAGGTGGCTGTTAGAGTCGCCATGCTCGCGTATGGGCCGGGTCACGCCCGGACCGTGCCAGACACCGAGCGGGGAGCGTCCACCACCGGACGCGTCCTGCACGACATGCCCCCCTATGGCGGGGCCGCCGAGGAGGACAGGTGCTAGGCGCCTTCGTCAACGCGTTCAGGACGCCCGACCTGCGTCGCAAGATGCTGTTCGTCCTGGGCATCATCGTCTTGTTCCGGTTCGGCTCTACCATGCCTGCACCGGGGATCAACGTCGAGAACGTCCAGGCGTGCATCCAGCAGGCGCAGACCGGCGAGAACAGCTCGCTGTTCTCCCTGATCAACGTCTTCTCCGGCGGAGCGCTGCTGCAGCTCACCGTCTTCGCGCTCGGGATCATGCCGTACATCACGGCGAGCATCATCCTGCAGCTGCTGACCGTCGTGATCCCGCGGCTGGAGGCCCTCAAGAAGGAGGGCCAGGCCGGCCAGACCAAGATCACGCAGTACACCCGGTACCTGACGCTGGGCCTCGCGGTCCTCCAGGGCACCGGCATCGTCGCGCTCGCCCGCAGCCGCCAGCTCTTCGGCGGCGCCTGCAACACCTCGCTGATGTACGACGAGGACTCCATCGCGCAGTTCCTGCTGATCGTCGTCACGATGGTCGCCGGCACCGCGATGATCATGTGGTTCGGCGAGCTCATCACCGACCGCGGCATCGGCAACGGCATGTCGATCCTGATCTTCACGCAGGTCGTCGCGACCTTCCCCGGCGCCCTGTGGCTGATCAAGCAGCAGCGCGGCTGGAACACCTTCATCATCGTGCTGCTGATCGGTCTCGCCGTGGTGGCGGCGGTCATCTTCATCGAGCAGGCGCAACGACGGATCCCGGTGCAGTACGCCCGGCGGATGGTCGGGCGCCGGATGTTCGGCGGCTCGTCCACCTACATCCCGCTCAAGGTCAACCAGGCCGGCATCATCCCGGTGATCTTCGCGTCGAGCCTGCTGTACCTGCCGGCGCTCGCGGCGCAGTTCAACCCCGCGGCCCCGTGGGCGGGCTGGATCCAGGACAACTTCGTCCAGGGCGACCACCCGCTCTACATGATCACCTTCTTCGCGATGATCGTGTTCTTCACGTACTTCTACGTGGCGATCACGTTCAACCCGACCGAGGTCGCCGACAACATGAAGAAGTACGGCGGCTTCATCCCGGGCATCCGTGCGGGCAAGCCCACCGAGGACTACCTCGGCTACGTGCTGTCGCGCATCACCCTGCCGGGTGCGCTGTACCTGGGCCTGATCTCGCTGATCCCGCTGATCGCCTTCGTGCTGATCCAGGCCAACCAGAACTTCCCCTTCGGAGGCACGACGATCCTGATCATCGTCGGCGTCGGCCTCGACACGGTGAAGCAGATCGAGAGCCAGCTCCAGCAACGCAACTACGAAGGGTTCCTGCGCTGACATGCGACTCCTCTTCATGGGCCCGCCCGGCGCGGGCAAGGGCACGCAGGCCGAGACGCTGAGCGGACGGATGGGGATCCCGCAGATCTCCACCGGCGACATCTTCCGCGCCAACGTCGCCGAGGGCACCGAGCTCGGCACGACCGCCAAGTCCTACATGGACGCGGGGGAGTACGTGCCCGACGAGGTCACCAACGCGATGGTCCGCGACCGCCTGCAGCAGCCCGACGCCCTGGATGGGTTCCTGCTCGACGGGTACCCGCGCACCGTCGACCAGGTCTCGACGCTCGACGGGATCCTCGGCGAGGTCGACGCCAGCCTGGACGCGGTCGTGGTCCTGGTCGCCGACGAGGACGAGCTGGTCGCGCGGCTGCTCAAGCGCGCCGAGACGAGCGGTCGCTCCGACGACACCGAGGACGTCATCCGCCACCGGCAGCAGGTCTTCACCGACCAGACCGCCCCCCTGCTCGAGGTCTACCGCGACCGTGGGCTGCTCGTGGAGGTCGACGGGATGGGCGAGGTCGACGACGTCGCCCAGCGCATCCTCGTCGCCCTCCCGGACGCCTAGCCCGATGGGCCTGCGGGACCGCGGGCTGGAGATCAAGACGCCCGAGCAGGTGGCCGTGATGCGCCGGGCCGGCCTCGTGGTCGGTCGGACGCTCGCGTTGCTGACCGACTCGGTCCGGCCGGGCATGACCACGGGCGACCTCGACGCCATCGCCGAGGAGCACATCCTCGACAGCGGCGCGACGTCCAACTTCAAGGGCTACCACGGCTTCCCCGGCGTGATCTGCACGTCGGTGAACGACGAGGTCGTCCACGGCATCCCGGGCGACCGCGTGCTGCTCGACGGCGACGTCGTGTCGATCGACTGCGGCGCCGTCGTCGACGGGTGGCACGGCGACGCGGCCGTCACGCTCGCGATCGGGGAGGTCCCCGCCGAGGTGACCCGGCTGATGGAGACCACCGAGGCGTCCCTGTGGGCCGGTCTCGCCGCTGCCCGCCTGGGCGGACGCGTCACCGACATCGGCCACGCCGTCGAGACGCACGTCGACCACCGGGCCGAGGTGGACGGCGCGGTCTACGGCGTGCTCGAGGACTACGTCGGCCACGGCATCGGCACCGCGATGCACATGCCGCCCAACGTGCCCAACTACGGCAAGCCCGGCCGTGGACCCCGCCTGGTGCAGGGTCTCGTGCTGGCCGTCGAGCCCATGGTGACCGCCGGCGGCATCGACTGCCGCACGCTCGAGGACGACTGGACGGTCGTCACCGAGGACGGCTCCTGGGCCGCGCACTTCGAGCACACCTTCACCCTCACCCCCGACGGCGCCTGGGTCCTCACCGCCCTCGACGGCGGCCGTGCCCGTCTCGAGGCCCTCGGCGTCCCCTACGGCGGTCCGCGGGACTGAGCATCCCCGACGGCTGCGTCGCGAGGCACTCGCAGGGCAGAGAGCGCCCGGCCTCGCTGATGACGCAGAACGGCGGCGATTTGGCCTCCGTGCGTGGGGGTCGTAGACTGAGGAGTCGGTCTATCCGGCCTTCTTCGCATGCCCCGCGGCTGCCACGGCTCCTCATGGAGCGCTCGTGGTGGGACATGCGTGCCGGTCGAGCGGCCGAGACGACGACACGAGGAGATTGCACAGCACATGCCGAAGAAGGAAGGCGTCATCGAGATCGAAGGCTCGGTGGTCGAAGCTCTGCCCAACGCGATGTTCCGCGTGGAGCTCACCAACGGTCACAAGGTCTTGGCCCACATCAGCGGCAAGATGCGGCAGCACTACATCCGGATCCTCCCCGAGGACCGGGTCGTGGTTGAGCTGTCGCCGTACGACCTCACCCGCGGTCGCATCGTCTACCGGTACAAGTAGACCGGCGCACCACGCCGGTCCCGTTCCAGTCAGCCGTCCACCCCACGATGAAGAGAGCTCGATGAAGGTCCAGCCGAGCGTCAAGCGCATCTGTGACAAGTGCAAGGTGATCCGTCGCCACGGCCGCGTCATGGTGATCTGCGACAACCCGCGCCACAAGCAGCGCCAGGGCTGAAGCAGCACCACCGCAGCACCGCACCACAGCTACGCAGCTCCACCAGAGAAACGTGATCGCTCACCGGCGCAGTCAGTCGGTGTCACCCCCGGACCGGAGGCCGGGGCCCTGCACGCAGCAGGGACGCGTCACGCCACACACCTCCGCCAAGCAAAGGACACCGCCACATGGCACGCCTCATGGGTGTCGACCTGCCACGCGACAAGCGTGTGGAGATCGCACTGACCTACATCTTCGGCGTCGGCCGGACGCGCGCGCAGCAGTCGCTGCAGGCGACCGGCATCAGCCCCGACCTCCGGGTCCACCAGCTGACCGACGACCACCTCGTCGCACTCCGCGACCACATCGACGCGAACTACCAGACCGAGGGTGACCTGCGACGCGAGGTCGCCGCCGACATCCGCCGCAAGGTCGAGATCGGCAGCTACCAGGGTCGCCGTCACCGCGCCGGCCTGCCCGTGCGCGGACAGCGCACCAAGACCAACGCGCGAACCCGCAAGGGCCCCAAGCGCACCGTTGCCGGCAAGAAGAAGGTGGGTCGCTGATGCCTCCCAAGGGTCGTACACCCGCAGGCGCCAAGAAGGTGCGCCGCAAGGAGAAGAAGAACGTCGCCGCCGGCGAGGCTCACATCAAGAGCACGTTCAACAACACGATCGTGACGATCACCGACCCCACCGGTGCGGTCATCTCGTGGGCCTCGGCCGGAACCGTCGGCTTCAAGGGCTCGCGCAAGTCCACCCCGTTCGCCGCACAGATGGCCGCCGAGGCTGCCGGACGTCGGGCGATGGAGCACGGGATGAAGAAGATCGACGTCTTCGTCAAGGGCCCGGGCTCGGGTCGCGAGACGGCGATCCGGTCCCTGGGCGCGGTCGGCCTCGAGGTCGGCACCATCCAGGACGTCACCCCCAGCCCTCACAACGGATGCCGGCCGCCCAAGCGCCGCCGCGTCTGATCGCCCACACAGTTCCGAAGGAGTAGCCAGACATGGCCCGTTACACCGGACCCCTGACCAAGAAGTCGCGTCGTCTCGGCGTGGACCTGGTCGGCGGCGACGCAGCGTTCGAGCGTCGCCCCTATCCCCCCGGCATGCACGGTCGCGGTCGCGTCAAGGAGAGCGAGTACCGCAACCAGCTGATGGAGAAGCAGAAGGCGCGCTACACGTACGGCGTGCTCGAGAAGCAGTTCCGCAAGTACTACGTGGAGGCCAGCCGTCGCCCCGGCAAGACCGGCGACAACCTCCTCGAGATGCTGGAGCGTCGCCTCGACAACGTGGTCTACCGCGCCGGGTTCGCCCGCACGCGTCGCCACGCCCGTCAGCTCGTCACGCACGGTCACTTCGTGGTCAACGGCCACAAGGTGAACATCCCGTCGTACCAGGTCGACCGTCACGACATCATCGACGTGCGCGCCAAGTCGCACGAGATGACGCCGTTCATCGTGGCGCGCGAGACCCACGGCGAGCGCATCGTCCCGGGTTGGCTCGACGCCGCCTCGGACCGCATGCGGATCCTCGTGCACGACAAGCCCGTCCGTGAGCAGATCGAGGTGCCCATCCAGGAGCAGCTCATCGTGGAGTTCTACTCCAAGATCTGATCACCGGCCCGCCCACGCGGGCCACCCTCATCACCGCCTCGAACCGGTCCGTCATATAGCGGTCGGACCGGAAAGGAACGCACATGCTCATCGCCCAGCGCCCGCAGCTGTCCGAGGAAGTCGTCGACGAGTACCGCTCGCGGTTCGTCATCGAGCCCCTCGAGCCCGGTTTCGGCTACACCCTCGGCAACTCCATCCGCCGCACGCTGCTCTCGTCGATCCCCGGCGCCTCCGTGACGTCGATCAAGATCGACGGCGTGCTGCACGAGTTCTCGACCATCACCGGTGCCACCGAGGACGTCACCGAGGTGATCCTGAACCTCAAGGATCTCGTCGTCTCCTCGGAGCACGACGAGCCCGTCGTCATGTACCTGCGCAAGCAGGGCCCCGGCGACGTGACCGCCGCGGACATCGCGCCGCCGGCCGGTGTCGAGGTGCACAACCCCGACCTGAAGATCGCGACCCTCAACGACAAGGGCAAGCTCGAGCTCGAGCTCGTCGTCGAGCGGGGCCGCGGCTACGTGTCGGCCGTGCAGAACAAGCTGGGCGACGAGGAGATCGGGCGCATGCCCGTCGACTCGATCTACTCGCCGGTCCTCAAGGTGACCTACAAGGTCGAGGCCACCCGGGTGGAGCAGCGCACCGACTTCGACAAGCTGATCATCGACGTCGAGACCAAGCGCTCGATCAAGCCGCGCGACGCGATCGCGTCGGCCGGGTCGACCCTGGTCGAGCTGTTCGGCCTGGCGCGCGAGCTGAACGTCGAGGCCGAGGGCATCGACATCGGCCCGTCGCCGGTCGACGAGCAGCTGGCCGCCGACCTCGCCCTCCCGGTCGAGGACCTGCAGCTGACCGTGCGTTCGTACAACTGCCTGAAGCGTGAGGGCATCCACACCGTGGGCGAGCTCATCTCGCGCAGCGAGCAGGACCTGCTCGACATCCGGAACTTCGGTTCCAAGTCCATCGACGAGGTCAAGGCGAAGCTCGTCGAGATGGGCCTGTCGCTCAAGGACAGCCCGGCCGGCTTCGACCCGACCGCCGTCCTCGGTGACTACAGCGACGACGACGAGTCCTTCGCCGAGGACGAGCAGTACTGAGGCCTGCTAGGCCCGGACGACCACACAGGAGACTGACGACATGCCCACCCCCACGAAGGGTCCCCGCCTCGGCGGCAGCCCGGCTCACCAGCGCTTGATCCTGGCGAACCTGGCGACGAGCCTGTTCGAGCACGGCCAGATCACCACCACCGAGGCCAAGGCCCGGCGGCTGCGCCCGTACGCCGAGCACCTCATCACCAAGGCCAAGGTCGACACCGTCGCCAACCGCCGCCTCGTCGTGAAGGTCATCCGTGACAAGAGCGTGCTCCACACGCTCTTCACGGAGATCGGCCCGACCATGGCGACGCGCCCCGGCGGCTACACCCGGATCACCAAGCTCGGCCCCCGCAAGGGCGACAACGCGCCGATGGCCGTGATCCAGATCGTCGAGTCCAAGGACTTCTCGGTCACCACCGGCACGACGACCCGGACGACGACGGCCCCCGCGGCCGCCAGCGTCGAGGTCGCCGACGACGCGGCCGACGAGGCCGTCGACAGCGCCGCCACCGCCGAGGACGTGCAGGCCGAGACGTCCGACGCCGAGGTCGCCGAGGAGACCGCGGCCGCCGAGGAGGCGGCCGAGGACGCCGTCGACGCGGCGGACGAGGCCGAGAAGGCCGACGACGCCGCCACGGCCGAGGCTGCTGCTGACGAGGCCGTCGACAAGGCCGCCGAGGCCGAGCAGGCCGCCGAGAACGCCGAGGCCGCCGCGGACGACACCAAGTCCTGAGCGCCTCCCGCACCACGCGCACGGCCCCGTACCCCTCCCGGGTGCGGGGCCGTCGTGCGTCCCGGGGCGGACGACGACGTCGAAACCGGGGTGCGGGACGTCGGGGGCGGCCCGTAGCCTCGCGGTCGTGACCGACCACCCGACCGCGCCGCCCCTGCCCGTCGCCGACGGACTCCTCTGGCGGGCCTGGACCGGCGACGACGCCGAGCGCTGCCAGGGTCTCCTCGAGCGCGTCTGGGACCACGACGGTCACGAGGAGCGTCCCGCGCTCGACGAGCTGCTGCGTGCCGTCGCGCACCTGGACCTGGCCCGCGACACCCTGCTCGGCGAGGACGACGGCGGCGAGGTGCGTGCCGTGGTCCGCGTCGCCTACCGCGAGGGCGACGCCGACCTGGTCAAGGTCACCGTCCGGGGTGCCGTCGACCCCGACCGGCGTCGCAGGGGCATCGGTCGAGCCCTGCTGGCGTGGGGCTTCGCGCGCGCGGACGAGGTGGCCGGTCGCCTCGCGGAGGGCCGGCGCGAGCTGCCCGTGTCGGTGGGGTTCTGCACCGAGGACCACGTCGCCCCCGAGGTCGCGCTGGCACGCGCGTCGGGCCTGGAGCCGACGCGGTGGTTCACGGGCATGCGTCGTGACGTCGGCGCGGCCGACCTCGACACCGTGGTGGAGGTGCCCGACGGCCTGCGGCTGGTGCGTGCCGACCAGGAGGACGTCACGGAGCGTCTGCGGCTCGCGCACAACGAGGCGTTCCGCGACCACTGGGGCTCGGTGGAGTACTCCGCGGATGACTGGCGTCGCGAGCTCGAGGGCGGCGCGGAGTACCGGCCGGCCCTGAGCGCGGCCGTGCTCGATACCACCGCTCCGGGCGAGCCGGCCGTGGCGTACCTGATCGGCTCGGAGTACGAGCAGGACTGGGCGCACCGGGGCTCGAGCGAGCTGTACGTCGACGTCCTCGGCACGGTGCGGTCCGCTCGCGGACGGGGGCTCGCCCGCCTGCTGCTGGCGTGGTCCGCGCGGCGTGCCGCCGAGGTCGGCCACGCCCACGTCGGGCTCGACGTCGACACCGAGAACCCGAGCGGTGCCTACGCGCTGTACGAGGCGCTGGGCTTCGTCCGCACCCACGGCGAGACCCGCTGGGAGCGCGCATGACCACCCCCGAGACCGAGGGCCTCACCTGGCGCCCGCTCGCGTCGTCCGACCTCGACCCCTGGTGGGCGCTGGAGCAGCGGGCCCAGGAGGTCGACCGGCCGCAGCACGCCCTCACGCGCTCGGCGCTGGACGGGTGGCTGAGGTCCCACGAGCACGACCTCGCCACCGACGCCGTCGTCGGCCTCGACGACGGCGGCACGCCGCGCGCGGTGGGGCGGGTCTCGCTGCCGGCCGACGTCGGCGACGAGATCCGGGTGACGCTGCCCGGCCAGGTCGACCCGGCGTGGCGCGGACGAGGCGTCGGACGCGCGGTGCTCGCGTGGCAGGTCGAGCGGGCCGCGGCCAAGGCCGAGGAGGCGCGGGAGACGCAGGACGGCGCCGGGGACCTGCCCGCCGAGGCGGGCACCTTCGCCTGGGACGCCCGCGACGACGTCCGACGGCTCCTCCGCCGGGCCGGCCTCACCGAGGGGCGGTCCTTCTCCGCGATGAGCCGCGACCTGCGGCGCGCGCCGGCACGGGCGACCACGCTGCCGCCCGGCCTGCACGAGGTGGACCTCGGCACGGACGCCGTCGTCGACGCCGTGCGGCTCGCGCACAACGACGCCTTCCGCGATCACTGGGGCTACTACCCCGAGACCCCCGACAGCTGGGCGTCCGAGACCACCGGCAACGAGACCTTCCGGCCCGCGCGGAGCCGGGCGGTCGTCGACGTCGACGGCGTCGTGGCCGCCTACACGGTGCACAGCGAGCTGGTCGAGCCGACGGGGGAGACCGTGGGGCACACCGAGCTGCTCGGCACCGCGCGGGCGTGGCGCGGACGCGGGCTCGCGTCGTTCCTGCTCGAGCGGACGGCGGGGCTCGTCGCCGGGGCGGGCCTTCGGCGGACGACGCTCGGCGTCGACGCCGCGAGCCCCACCGGCGCCGACCGCCTCTACGTCGCGCACGGCTACGAGCGGGTGGGCGGCAGCACCTACTGGCGGCTGCCGCTGCCGTGACTCACGGCAGCGGCATCGCGGCGGTGTCCATCCAGACCAGCTCGACCTGGTGGCCGTCGAGGTCGAAGAAGCTGCGCCCGTACATGAAGCCGTGGTCCTGCGGCGGGTTGGCGGTGCTGGCGCCCGTCTGCATGGCCCGCTCGGCGAGGTCGTCCACCTCACCGCGGCTCTCGGCCGACAGCGCGACCGTCACCGAGGTGGTCTTGCGGGGCTCCCCGACGGGCTTGGGCGTGAAGGTGGCGAAGTAGTCGCGCTCCAGCAGGATCAGGGTGATCGAGTCCGAGACCACGATGCTGACGGCCTGGTCGGTGGAGAACTGCTCGTTGCGGCCGAAGCCGAGGCCCTCGTAGAACGCGGCGGACGCGGGGACGTCGGCGACGGGCAGGTTGACGAAGATCTGGCGGGACATGGGTTCCTCCGGTGGTGGTGGGGGTCAGGCCGCGGCGAGGTCCATGTGCAGGACCTCCCAGACGTGGCCGTCGGGGTCGGTGAAGCTGTGGCCGTACATCGGGCCCTGCTCCATCAGGTCCTTCCACGGCTTGCCGCCGTGGGCGAGTGCGCGGTGGTGCAGGTCGTCGACCTCCTGGCGGCTCTGCGTCGACAGGCAGTTGATGGAGGTGGTGGCGGTGGACGCGTCACCGACGGCGCCGACGACGAAGTCGGCGAACCGGGCACGCGTGAGCAGCATGACGCAGATCGTGTCCGAGACCACCACGCACGAGCAGTCGGCGTCGCTGAAGGCGGCGTTCAGGTCGAACCCGAGCCCGGTGTAGAAGTCGGTGGCGACGGCGAGGTCGCTCACGGGCAGGTTGACGAAGATCATGCGGTTCATCTCGGGTCCTCACAGCGGCACGGGTGACGAGGTGGTCGAGAGGTCTGACCGGCGGTCCGGGGAGAACTCATCGGGTCGCGGGTCTACTCATCGGTCCGCTCCTGGCACTACCTTCGGGGCCATGACCACGATCGACGTCGACCGGTCCTTCGCCGAGCTCACCGAGCCGCTGCGGGGCGAGATCACCGCGCACTGCTACCGGATGCTCGGGTCGGTCCACGACGCCGAGGACCTGGTCCAGGAGACCTACCTGCGCGCGTGGCGGGCGTTCCACGGGTTCGAGGGCCGGTCCTCGGTGCGCACCTGGCTGCACCGGATCGCCACCAACGCGTGCCTCAACGCGCTGGAGAGCCGTCAGCGTCGCCCGCTGCCCACCGGGCTCGGCCAGCCCGCGTCCGACCCGTCCGGCGCGCTGCGCACCCGCGAGGAGGTGCCCTGGCTCGAGCCGCTGCCCGACGACCTCGTCTGGGGCCGGCCCGACGCCGAGCCGGGGGAGCAGACGGTGTCGCGCGAGAGCGTCAGGATCGCCCTCGTCGCCGCGCTGCAGCACCTCACGCCGCAGCAGCGCGCCGTCGTGGTGCTCCGCGACGTGCTGGCCTGGCAGGCCAAGGAGGTCGCTGAGACGCTCGACATGACGGTCGCGGGCGTCAACAGCACCCTGCAGCGCGCCCGGGTCCAGCTCGCCAAGCTCGAGGGCGGCCTGGAGCGGCCCGCCCCGGTGCTCGACGACGCCCGCTCGCGCCGGATGCTCGCGGCCTACGTCGCCGCGTTCGAGGAGTACGACGTGCCGCGCATCGTCTCGCTGCTGGCCGAGGACGCGGTGTGGGAGATGCCGCCGTTCGACGGCTGGTACCGCGGCGCGGAGGCGATCGGCACCCTCATCTCGACCAACTGCCCGGCCGACGCGCCCGGCGACCAGGTGCTCGTGCCGGTGTCGGGCAACGGCCAGCCGTGCTTCGGCCTCTACATGCGGGGCGAGGACGGCGTCCACCGCGCCTTCCAGATCCAGCAGCTGACGGTGGGCGAGCACGGCGTGGAGCACGTCGTCGCCTACTTCGACCTCTCGCTGTTCGCGCGGTTCGGCCTGCCGGAGACGCTGCCCGCCGACCGGGTGCCGCGCACCGCCTGAGGCGTTTGCACTCGCTGGGGCAGAGTGCCAAGATGGGAGCTGGCACTCGCACCCGTGGAGTGCCAGCACGATCACGTTCCACAGCACGCACGGGTCCGGTCCGTGAGGTCCGAGGGTCGCGACGAGAAGGGTTCGTCGTGGACGCGGACCGTCCGTCGCGGGCACCGGCCGGACCATCGGTTCCGACGCAACAGACGCGGAGAACTCCCACACATGTCTAAGACCATCGCTTTCAACGAGGAAGCCCGTCGCGGCCTCGAGCGGGGTATGAACACCCTCGCCGACGCCGTCAAGGTGACCCTCGGCCCCAAGGGCCGCAACGTCGTCCTCGAGAAGAAGTGGGGCGCCCCCACGATCACCAACGACGGCGTCTCCATCGCCAAGGAGATCGAGCTCGAGGACCCCTACGAGAAGATCGGCGCCGAGCTCGTCAAGGAGGTCGCCAAGAAGACCGACGACGTCGCGGGCGACGGCACCACCACAGCCACCGTCCTGGCCCAGGCGCTCGTGCGCGAGGGCCTGCGCAACGTCGCGGCCGGCGCCAACCCGATCGCCCTGAAGAAGGGCATCGAGAAGGCCGTCGAGGCCGTCAGCGAGCAGCTGCTGATCCTCGCCCAGGACGTGGAGACCAAGGAGCAGATCGCCTCCACCGCCTCCATCTCGGCCGCCGACCCGCAGGTCGGCGAGATGATCGCCGAGGCCATGGACAAGGTCGGCAAGGAAGGCGTCATCACCGTCGAGGAGTCGAACACGTTCGGCCTCGACCTCGAGCTCACCGAGGGCATGCGGTTCGACAAGGGCTACATCTCGCCCTACTTCTGGACCGACGCCGAGCGCATGGAGGCCGTGCTCGAGGACCCCTACGTCCTCATCGTCAACTCCAAGATCGCCGGCGCCAAGGACCTCGTCCCGGTGCTCGAGAAGGTCATGCAGTCCGGCAAGGCCCTCGCGATCATCGCCGAGGACCTCGAGGGCGAGGCCCTGGCCACGCTCGTCGTGAACAAGGTCCGTGGCACCTTCAAGTCCGTCGCCGTCAAGGCGCCCGGCTTCGGTGACCGCCGCAAGGCCATGCTCAACGACATCGCCATCCTCACCGGTGGACAGGTCATCAGCGAGGAGGTCGGTCTCAAGCTCGAGAACGCCGACCTGTCGCTGCTCGGCACCGCGCGCAAGATCGTGGTGACCAAGGACGAGACCACCATCGTCGAGGGCGCGGGCGACGCCGACCAGATCGCCGGTCGCGTCGCGCAGATCCGTGCGGAGATCGAGAACTCGGACTCCGACTACGACCGCGAGAAGCTCCAGGAGCGCCTCGCCAAGCTGGCCGGCGGCGTCGCCGTCATCAAGGTCGGCGCGGCCACCGAGGTCGAGCTCAAGGAGCGCAAGCACCGCATCGAGGACGCCGTCCGCAACGCGAAGGCCGCCGTCGAGGAGGGCATCGTCGCCGGAGGTGGCGTGGCGCTCGTCCAGGCCACCGCGCTCGCGTTCGAGAAGCTCGAGCTCGAGGGCGACGAGGCCACCGGTGCGCAGATCGTGCGCAAGGCCGCCTCGGCCCCGCTGAAGCAGATCGCCATCAACGCCGGCCTCGAGGGCGGCGTCGTCGCCGAGAAGGTCGCGGGCCTCCAGCCCGGTCACGGCCTCAACGCGGCCACCGGCGAGTACGTCGACCTGATCGCGGCGGGCGTCCTCGACCCCGCCAAGGTCACGCGCTCGGCGCTGCAGAACGCGGCGTCCATCGCGGCGCTGTTCCTCACCACCGAGGCCGTCATCGCGGACAAGCCCGAGCCGGCCGCCGCCGGTGGTGGCGCGCCCGACATGGGCGGCATGGGCGGCATGGACTTCTGAGTCCCTGACCACCTGCCTCACCTGCACCACCACGCACGGCGTCCCGGCCTCGGCCGGGGCGCCGTTCGTGCGTCCGCGGCCGTCCCAACCCCCACCCAGAGTCGCCGAGATACGGGTTCTGCACCACGAATCGTCCCGC
The DNA here is from genome assembly GCA_030655315.1 of Nocardioidaceae bacterium. Taxonomy (GTDB): domain Bacteria; phylum Actinomycetota; class Actinomycetes; order Propionibacteriales; family Nocardioidaceae; genus JAURVT01. The sequence goes on from JAURVT010000049.1 coordinate 43,016, forward strand.
CGTGGTGCAGAAGCCGTATCTCGACGACTCGGTGGGGCGGTCGGTGGCCCTCGCGGCTTCTATCGTGGGGGGTGTGACGACGTCGTCCGGCCGCCGGTCCTCCCTCCTGCCGACCCCGCTGGGACTGACCGCCGTGGCGCTGCTCGCGGTGTCGGTGGTGCTCTACCTGGGCGTGCCGGCCCTGCTCGGCACGGAGGACTCCGAGTGGTGGACGCTCGACGGGGGCGTGCTCGGGCGTGTCGACCTCGACGAGGTGGGGCTGGACGATCCCGACGTCCCGGGCGTCGCCCATGCCTTCGTGGAGGCCACCGCCGGTGGGGTGCTCCTGACGGCCTGGTTGGTCGCCGCGGTGGCCGGTGCCCGTCGGGCCTGGGCGCGCCTGGCCGCCGGCGCCCTGCTCGCGGTCGTCGCCGTGGGCTGGTTGGTGTCGCTGGGCGAGATCTACCCGCGCACCGGCCCGGGCGGCTACTCGACCTCGTCCGCCTACTGGGTCGTCGCGCTGGCGACCGCGACGGCCACCTGGCTGCTGATGCTCGCCCTCGCGATGGTGCTCGACCGCGCGCCGGCGTCCCGCCCGATCGCGTGCGCCCTGCTGCTCGCCGCCTACGCGGTGCTGTCGGCCGTCGCGGTGGTGGCGATGCTTGCCGCGGTGCCGGGCCTCGGCGTCACGGTCGTCCCGGTCGTCGGCGTCGCCGCGCTGCTCCTGGCTGCGGTGTCCAGCGCGCTGTGGTCGCTGCGTCCGTCCCCGCTCCCGTCAGAGCCGTCGGCGGCTCGGCGGCCGACGGGACGCTGAGGCACCGAGGACGCTCGGGTCAGCAGTCGCCGAGGACGTGCGAGACCTGGTCGTCGGTGGCCAGGGCCGCGTCGACCCGGACGTGGGGGACGCCGGGGGACGGGGCCGGGGCGGGGACGGTGGCCGCGTCGCGGGCCTCGCCGCGGGCGCGCACCCGAGCCGCCCGCAGCTCCGGCGACGCGTCGAGCCACACCACGGTGACGGCGGCGGGGGACAGGGCCGTCGCGAGCTCGTCCCACGCCGGCCCGCCCGCGAGCTCGGCGGTGAACGGCGCCACGAGCACCACGTCGACGCCCGCCGTCACCTGCGCGGACGCGGTGGCGCGGAGGGTGGCGTAGCGCGCGGGACGCACCACCGGCCGCAGGGCGTCGTCGTTCCAGTGGCCTCCCGGCGCGACGACCTCCCGCAGCGCGTCGAGCAGGGGGTTGGTGACGGTGTCGAGGTCGACCAGCGCGGCGCCGGCGCGTCGCGCGAGCGCCGACCCGAGGGTCGACTTGCCCGCCCCGGCCGGCCCCGCGACGACGAACGCGCGCACGGTCAGTACGTCTCGTGCCAGTCCGCGGGCAGCGCCGCGGCGGACTCGGCGACGCTGACGGGCGTCGTCCAGCCGGTGCCGTGCTCGCGCAGGACGGCGTGCAGCGACTCCAGCCGCTCGACGGCCGTGCGGGCACCGGCGGCGCGACGGTCGGCGTCGAAGCGGCCGACGGCGTCGCCCCAGATCGCGCGTCCGGCCATGAACCCGCAGGCGCCGGCGCCGGCGGCGATGCGCAGCTGGGTGCGGAACTGCTCGAACGTCGCCGACGACGACAGCAGCACCCACGGCACCTCGATGGAGGCGTCGAGCCGGGCGCAGGCCTCGGCGGCCGCGTCCTCGGAGGCGTCGTCGCCGACGTACCCGGGGAACTCCACCTTCATCACGTCGACGCCGAGGTCGGCGAACACCGACGTCGACTCCACGATGGCCTCGACGCGTGCCGCGCGGACGGCGGGGTCGTCCAGGCTCTCGCCCTCGAGCGGGTACCACAGCGGCTCGACGACGAGCGGGACCTCCGCCTCGTCGCACTGCGCGACGACGTCGGCCACCAGCGCCAGCTGCGACGTGCTGACGTCGGCCTGCTCGCGGCGGTAGAAGACCACGAGCTTGGCGGCGTCGATGCCGGTCCGGGCGAGCACCGGGACGGTCCAGCGGTCGCGCAGGACGGTGTCGGTGCCGAAGCCCTCGGGGGAGTAGGCCAGGTGCTCCAGGCCGCTGATCACGCCGGTGCCCGCGGGGACGGCGCCGGTCAGGACCGCCTGGCCGAACGACCAGACCGGGTCCAGCAGCACCGCGGTCGACACCGCGGACATCGCCCGGACGAGCTCGAGCTTGGACTCCACGACCTCCTCGAACGAGACCGCGGCCAGGTCGGCGTCGAAGAGCGCGACGTAGTTCTCGGGGTGGTCGATCGCGGCGACGCGCATGAAGCCGTCGTCGTCGCTGACGCGCTGGAGGCGGCGGAGCTTGCCGAGACGGGCGGCGGAGGCCGGAAACACGGTGGTCATCTGGATGAGTTCCTCTGGGGGGCTGGACAACGTTGTCATCTGTGGTCCACAGTAGCGCCTACCACCGCTCGAGGTGGCGTGGCTCACACCACCGTCCCTCATGTCGAGACGGGAAGGACCCCGATGATCGTCGTCACCCCGAACCTCTGCTTCGACCGCACCCTGTGGGTCGAGGCGTTCGCTCCCGGGACGGTCTCGCGACCGTCACGGGTCGAGGTGACGGCCGGTGGCAAGGGCGTCAACGTGGCCCGGACGCTGCGCGACCTGGGCCACCGCCCGCTGCTGGTCGGCCTCGTCGCCGAGCGCCAGGGCGACGCGCTGACCCGGCTGCTCGCCGACGAGGGTGCCGACGTCCTGCCGGTGCCGGTGGACGGCGAGGTCCGCAGCGCCACGATCATCCTCGAGGCCAGCACCCGCGCCACGGTGCTCAACGAGCCCGGCCCGCAGGTCGGCGAGGTCGAGCTCGAGGCCCTGCTCACGGCGGTCGACGGCGCGCTCGTCACGGGCGGGCACCGCGTGCTCGTGTGCTCGGGAAGCCTGCCGCCGGGGCTGCCCGTCGACTCCTACGGACGGCTGTGCGACCTCGCCCGCCGCCACGGCGTCGTCAGCGTGGTCGACGCGGCGCGCGACGTGCTCGCCGCCACGCTCGCGCACGGCCCCGACGTGGTCACCCCCAACCTCGACGAGGCCGAGGGCCTGCTCACCGGCGTGGTCACCGAGTCCTCGGACCAGTCCGGCGAGCGCGCCGAGTTCCGCGGCCGGGCCCTCGGTGCCGCCGTCGACCTGGTCGGCCGCGGTGCCCGCCGGGCCGTCGTCACGGCCGGCTCGCAGGGCGCCGCCTTCGCCGACGCCGACGGCACCACCTGGACCGACGCGCCCGTGGTCGACGTCGCCAACCCGATCGGCGCCGGCGACTCGTTCGTCGGTGGCCTCACCGCGTCGCTGACCGACGACGGCGACTGGGCCGTCGCGGTCGCGCACGCCGTCGCGGTGGCCGGGGCCGCGGTCGAGCAGGTCCGCGCCGGACGCGTCGACCCCACCCGCGTCGCCGAGCTGGACGTGCGCACCGAGGCCGTGGTCGTGTGAACGACCGTCGCCCCACCCTCCACGACGTCGCCGCCGAGGCGGGCGTCAGCATCAAGACCGTCTCTCGGGTCGTCAACGGCTCCGAGCAGGTGAGCCCGGACCTGCGGCTGCACGTGCAGGACGTCGTCGACCGCCTGAACTACGTGCCCAACACGCTCGCGCGCAGCCTCAAGGCGGGCACCGGCGACACCATCGGCGTCGTCATCGACACCATCGCCGACCCGTTCTTCGCCGCGCTCACGAGCGCGGTGGAGTCGACGGCGCTGGAGTCCGGCCTCAACGTGGTCTTCGGCAGCACCGGCTACGTGCCCGAGCGCGAGCGCAGCCAGATCGAGCGGATGGCCATGCAGCAGGTGCGCGGCCTCGTGCTCGCCCCGGTGCTGGGCAACCACGAGTACCTGGCGCGGTTCCGCGGCTCGTTCCCGATCGTCCTGGTTGACCGGTCCTTCGAGATCGACGGCTACGACACGGTGGTCGTGGACGACCGCGGGGCCACCCGTGACGCCATCGGGCACCTGCTCGCCCGCGGGCACCGCCGGATCGCCTTCGTCGGTCGCGACGAGCGCTTCCCGACCACGAGCGACCGGCTCGACGGCTACCACGACGCCCTGCACGCCGCGGGGATCCCCGTCGACCCGCTGCTCGCGCCCCGCGGCCAGGCCGAGGAGGACGCCGCTGAGCGGGCCGTCCACGACCTGCTCGGCACCGACGACGGCCCCACGGCGATCTTCTCGGCCAACCCCCGCGCGAGCCTCGGCGTCGTGCACGCCCTGCACGAGCTGCGCCGCACCGACGTCGCGCTCGTCAGCTTCGGCGACTTCCCGCTCGCCCGGACGCTCGAGCCCGCCGTCACCTGCGTCGACCAGGACCCCCACCGCATCGGGGCCGTCGCCACCACCCAGCTGCTCCGCCGCCTCGGATTCGACGAGGGCCGTGACCGCATCGGCCCCGCCGAGCGCGTCGTCGTCCCCGCCGCGCTGATCGCGCGCGGCTCCGGAGAGATCGAGGTCCCACGATGAAGCCCGTCAGGCTCGCCCCCAACCTGGTCGACCACTTCTACGCCGGTGGCGCCAAGATCGCCGCGCTGCGGGGGATCGAGACCACGTCACCGCGCCAGCCCGAGGAGTGGATCGCGGCCACGGTGCCGCGCGTCGGCGAGGCCCCCCGCGGTCTGGCCGGCACGGTCGACGGCGACCTCCTGCGCGACCTCGTCGCCGCCGACCCCGAGGCCTGGGTCGGTCCCGACGCCGAGGGCGCCCGGGTCGACGCCGCCGACACCGGCCTCCTGGTCAAGCTCCTCGACGCCGGCCAGCGCCTGCCCGTCCACGTGCACCCCGACCGGGCCTTCGCCGCGAGCCACCTGGACTGCCCCTACGGCAAGACCGAGGCCTGGTTCGTCCTCGACTCCACCGAGGACGGCGCGGTCTACCTCGGCTGGAAGGTCGACGTCGACCCCGACGAGCTCGTCCGCCGCCGCGAGGCGCAGGACGGCGCCTGGATGATCGAGCGGATGCACCGCATCGAGGTCGGTCCGGGCGACGGGATCCTGGTGCCGGCCGGCACGGTCCACGCGATCGGTCAGGGCGTCTTCGTCACCGAGGTCCAGGAGCCCACGGACTTCTCGATCCTGCTCGAGTGGTCGGTGACCACGTCGGGCCGCGAGGACTCCCACCTCGGCCTCGGGTTCGACGCGGTGATGCCGTCGGTGACGCACACCGCGCTGTCCGAGGACGACCTCGCCGCGCTGCGCGTGCGCACGGACCTCACCGCGCGCTTCGCGCACCTCGCGTCCACCCTGCCCGCGATCGCCGACCCCTTCTTCCGGCTCGACGTCGTCGCGCCCGTCGGCGACGCCCCGTGCGTCGTCCCGGCCGGGTTCGCGGCCGTCGTCGTGCTCGACGGCGAGGGGTCCATCGAGGCCGGGGGCTGGAGCGACGCGCTCGGACGCGGCGACGTGCTCGCGGTGCCCGCCGCGCTCGGCGACTGGTCGGTCACCGGCGACGTCCGCGCGCTCGTGGCCCGCCCGGGTGACGAGTGGCCGCTGTCGCTCGCCGCGGGGGTGCAGGCATGAGCGCCGACGTCGTCGTCGGGCTCGACGTGGGCTCGACCTACGTGAAGGCCCTGGCGATCACCGTCGAGGGCGACGAGCTGTGCGGCGCCCGCCGTCCCACGCCGTGGACCGACCTCGGGCACGGACGCACCCAGATGACCACCGACGCGCTGCTCGGCGCCGTCACCGAGCTCCTGGCCGAGCTCGCCACGACGCTCGCCGCCCGCGACGGCGGCGCCCGCGTGACCGGCATCGGCGTCTCCGGCATGGCCGAGGCCGGCGTGCTCCTGGACGCCGACGACCGCGCCGTCATCCCCGTCCTCGCCTGGTTCGACCCGCGCGGTGAGGCCGAGGTCAGGGCGCAGCCGGCCGAGCTGCTGCAGGAGTTCACCCGCCGCACGGGCCTGCCCGTCGGTCCGCTCGCCACCTTCTCCAAGCTGCTGCACCACCAGGCCGGCGGCCTCGACCTCGCCGGGCTGCAGTTCCTCAGCGTGCCCGAGTTCGTCGTCTGGGCCCTCGGAGGCGACCGCGCCGCCGAGGTGTCGCTGTCGGCCCGCACCGGGCTGATCGACCAGGACACCGGCGAGCTGTGGCCCGCCGCCGTCGAGGCGCTCGGCGTCGACGCGTCGATCCTGCCCGAGATCCGCACCGCGGGCAGCAGCTGGGGCCGCGCGTCCCGGCTGGTGCAGCCCGAGCTCGCCGGCGCCACGCTCACGGTGGCCGGCCACGACCACCTGGTCGCCTCGGTCTCGGCCGGGATCCTGCAGCCCGAGCAGCTGTACAGCTCGATGGGCACCGCCGAGGCGCTCGTCCGGGTGCTCGACGGCCCCCTCGACGCCGATGCCCGCCAGCGGCTGGCCGACCACGAGATCAACGTGCTGCGCCACCTGCTCCCCGGCCGCGGCGTCATGCTCGCGGGCACCAAGTCCGGGTTGCTCATGCGGCGCGTGCTGCAGCTCGTCGGCGTCTCCGACGCGACCGGGCGTGCCGCCCTCGACGACGCCGTGATGCAGCTGCCCGACGGGGGAGGGGCGGGCGCCGACGCGGTCGCCGTCACCGGCGCCTACAACGACGACGGCGTCCTCCAGGTGCGCGCGGACGGCGACGGGCTCAGCCCCGCCGTGCTGTTCGCCGCGACCCTGGCCCACGGCAGCGACCTGCTGCGCGACGTCGTCGCCTGGATGGACGCCGAGGTCCCCCCGGCGTCCGAGACCCTCGTCGCCGGCGGCTGGACGGGCATGGCCTCGGTCCGACGCTCGCGCGGCGCCGTCCTCCCCGCCGCGACCTTCGCGGCCCGCGAGGAGTCCACCGGCTACGGGGCGGCGTCCGTCGCCGCCTTCGCCGCCGACTCCACCACCACCGACCTCGCCGACCACCTCGCCCGGTTCGGCGTGCACGACCCATCCACCAGTGAAGGACAGCACCGATGACATCCACCACCCCGACCACCCGCACGACCCTGGCGGACATCGCGACGCCGGAAGGCACGTTCGCCGTCGTCGCGATGGACCAGCGCAACACCCTCAAGCGGATGTACGCGGCGGTCGGCATCGACGCGCCGTCGCACGAGGAGCTCGTCGACATCAAGGCCGACGTCATCTCCGCGCTCGGCGGCACCGCCAGCGCCTTCCTGCTCGACCCGACGTTCGGGACGCCGGCCCTCGACCTCGTCGGCCCGCGCGAGAGCCGCCAGTTCGGCGTCCTCGTGGCCGCCGAGCCCGAGGTGCGCCCCAAGTACGGCGACGAGCCCCGTCCGCTGCGCGACCCGGCCCTGAACGGCCAGTGGGTGCTCGACCAGGGCGGCACGGCGGTCAAGTTCCTGATCCAGACCCGCGCCGACCGTCCCCACGCCGAGGGCGAGCCCGACCTGGTGGCCGAGGCGATGGACGTCGTCCGCGAGGTCATCGAGGACTGCCGCGTCGCGGGCGTCCCGTCGGTCATCGAGAACCTGATCTACCCCCTGCCCGAGGAGGAGGCGCTCTCGCCCGAGGCCCGCGCCGACGCGATCATCGAGGCCGCGGTGGCGTTCGACGCGCTGAACCCGGACCTGCTGAAGCTGGAGTACCCCGGCAGCCCCGAGGCCTGCCGTCGCCTCGCGAAGTCCATCAAGGCGCCCTGGGCGGTGCTGTCGGCCGGAGTCGACTTCGACGTCTTCACCAACGTCATCAAGGTCTCCTGCGACGAGGGCGGCGCGTCGGGCTTCATCGCCGGCCGCTCGGTCTGGAAGGACGCCGTGGGCATGGAGCGCACCGCCCGCCAGGCCTACCTCGCCGACGAGGGCAAGCGCCGCCTCGACGGCTGCCTGTCCGCCATGGAGGGCCGCGCGGTCCCGTGGAACCAGGTGAGCGGCAAGTGACCCCGGTCCTGGAGGCCCGTGGCCTGACCCGCAAGTTCGGTCAGGTCACCGCGCTCGACGGCACCGACTTCGACCTGGAGGCCGGCGAGGTCGTCGCGCTGATCGGCGACAACGGTGCCGGCAAGTCGACCCTCGTCAAGGCCCTGTCGGGCAACCTGGCGGTCGACTCCGGCGAGATCCTGTTCGACGGGATCCGTCGCGACATCGACACCCCGATGACGGCGAGCTCGCTGGGCATCGAGACGGTCTACCAGGACCTCGCGCTCGCACCGCACCTCGACCCGGCGCAGAACATGTTCCTCGGCCGCGAGCTGATGAAGCCCGGCGTCGCCGGGGCGCTCGGCTTCATGGACAACAAGGCCATGCGCGGCCAGGCACGCCAGGCGTTCGACCGCCTCGGCGCCACGGTCCGCAGCCTGGTGTCGCCGGTCGGCCAGATGTCCGGTGGACAGCGCCAGGCGATCGCCATCGCCCGCGCCGTCCACTGGGCGTCCAAGGTGGTCTTCCTCGACGAGCCCACCGCGGCGCTCGGCGTGCGCCAGACCGCCAACGTGCTCGACACGATCCGCCGGGTCCGTGACCAGGGCGTCGGCGTGGTCTTCATCAGCCACTCCATGCCGCACGTCATCGAGGTCTCCGACCGGGTGCAGGTGCTCCGCATGGGCGCCCGCGTGGCGACGTACAAGACGAGCGAGACATCCATGGAGGAGCTCGTCGGCACCATGACCGGCGCGACCGGGAGGACGGCAGCATGAGCACCGAGGTCAGCACACCCGAGAAGGCGTCGACGCCGTCGTCGCCGCCCCCCGACGAGGGCAACGGTGGCGAGTCGCTCGTCCAGCGCGTCGTCAAGATGCAGGCGTTCCAGATCCTCCTGGTGCTCCTGGTCATCGTCATCGTGTTCTCGACGCTCGCGCCCAACAACTTCGCGAACTTCGGCAACGCCCGCTCGATCGTCCTCAACGCCTCGATCCTCGCGATCCTGGGCGTGGGCATGACTTTCGTCATCGTCACCTCCGGCATCGACCTGTCGATCGGGTCGGTCATGGTGTTCTCCGGCGTGATCGGCGCCAAGGCGATGATCGCCGTCGGCGGCGACAGCTGGGGCACGGCGTTCGTCGGCATCGGCGTCTCGCTCGCCACCGGCCTCGCCTGGGGCCTGTTCAACGGGTTCCTCATCGCCAAGGCCAAGGTGCCGCCGCTGATCGTCACGCTGGGCTCGCTCGGCATGGCGCTCGGACTGGCCCAGATCATCACCAAGGGCGTGGACATCCGTGAGGTGCCCCAGGTGATGCAGGACGAGATCGGCTACGGCAACGTCGTCGGCCAGCTGCCCGTGCTCACCGTGATCGCCGTGGTGGTGGTGGCCATCGGGATCGTGGTCCTGCACCACACCCGCTTCGGCCGCTACACCTACGCCGTCGGGTCGAACGAGGAGTCGGCGCGTCGCGTCGGCGTCAAGGTCGACCGCCACCTGATCAAGGTCTACGCGCTGTCGGGCGTCCTGTCGGGCTTCGCCGGCGTCCTGTTCCTCGCGCAGTTCGGCACGACCGCCATCGCCGGGCAGACCCAGACCAACCTCAACGTGATCGCCGCGGTCGTCATCGGCGGCACCTCGCTCTTCGGAGGGGTGGGCACGATCTTCGGCACCGTCGTCGGTCTGTTCATCCCCGCCGTGCTCCAGAACGGCTTCGTCATCGTCGGCATCCAGCCGTTCTGGCAGCAGGTCGCGGTAGGCGCGGTGCTCATCGCCGCCGTCTACGTCGACCAGGTCCGCCGCGCGTCAGCCGCGCGCGGTGGTAAGTCAACACGCCCATCGCTCCGCTTCGGAGCCAAGAAGTCCTCCCCCGTGGAGCAAGGAGAATGACCATGAGAGGTTTCACCAAGACCCTGGCGCTCGCGTCGTCAGCGGTTCTGGCCACCGGACTGCTCGCCGCCTGTGGGGCGGCCGAGGACTCCGGCAGCGGCTCCTCGGGCGGCGGCGGTAGCGACTCCAAGTCGATCGCCTTCATCCAGGGCGTCGCCGGCGACGAGTTCTACATCTCGATGCGCTGCGGCATCGAGGCGGCGGCCAAGGAGGCCGGCGCGACCGTCGACGTCCAGGGCCCCGAGAAGTTCGACCCGACCCTGCAGAAGCCGATCGTCGACTCCGTCGTGGCCTCCAAGCCCGACGCGCTGCTGATCGCCCCGACCGACGTCTCGGCCATGCAGGCCCCGCTCAAGGCCGCGGCCGACGCGGGCATCAAGGTCGTCCTGGTCGACACCACCGTGGAGGACCCGTCCTTCGCGTCGTCGGCCATCTCGTCCGACAACGTCGGTGGCGGCAAGGCCGCGTTCGACGCCATCAAGCAGCTCAACCCCGACGGCGGCAAGGTCCTGGTCATCTCGACCGACCCGGGCGTCTCGACCGTCGACGCCCGCGTCGAGGGCTTCAAGACCGCGGTCGACGCGGACTCGTCGTTCTCCTACCTGGGCGTGCAGTACAGCCGCAACGAGCCCACCCGCGCCGCCCAGCTCGTCACGGCCGCCCTGCAGAAGGACCCCGACATCGTCGGCGTCTTCGCCACCAACCTGTTCGCCGCCGAGGGCTCGGCCACCGGCATCCGTCAGGCCGGCAAGCAGGACCAGGTCAAGATCGTCGGCTTCGACGCCGGACCGGCCCAGGTCAAGGCGCTGAAGGCCGGCACCGTGCAGGCCCTGATCGCCCAGCAGCCCGCCACCATCGGCTCCGACGGTGTCGAGCAGGCCATCAAGGCGATCGACGGTGACGCCACCGAGAAGGACATCCAGACCGGCTTCACCATCATCACCAAGGACAACGTCGACGGGGACGCCAAGGACGCCGTCTACAAGAGCAGCTGCTAGTCCGCTCCGGCACCGCAGGACGTCCCTCCCGGCCCCGTGCCGGGAGGGACGTCCGCGTCCCGGGGGCAGCAGCCGCTCGCTCGGTAGGCTGGGGGCATGCTGATCTTCCTGCTCGTCGTCATCGCCCTCGGCGCGGCCTTCTACTTCCGCGTGCCGCTGCTGTCCAAGGCGCTCGGCCAGGACCAGGCCCGCGTGCGCCAGATGCTGGAGCGCCGCAAGAACGGTCGCTGAGCCCGTGTACGTCCCACCCGCCAACCGGGTGGACGACCCCGCCGCCGTCCGCGCGATGGTCGAGGGCGTCGGTGCGGCCGACCTGGTGACCGTGGGCGCCGACGGCGTGCCCGTCTCGACCCTGCTCCCGGTGCTGTGGAGCGACGACGGCGCCACCGTCGTGGCCCACATGGCCCGCGGCAACGACCACTGGCGCTCGATCGCCGACGACGCGCCCGCGCTCGCGATCGTCTCCGGCGCCCAGGCCTACGTCTCGCCGTCCTGGTACGCGGCCAAGGCCGAGCACGGCCGGGTCGTCCCCACCTGGAACTACTCCGCGGTGCACCTCACCGGCACGGTGCGCGTGCACGACGACCCCGACTGGGTGCGCGAGGCCGTCACCCGCCTCACCGTGGCGCACGAGTCGACGCGCCCGACGCCGTGGGCCGTCGAGGACGCCCCCGACGCCTTCGTCGCCGGCCAGCTCCGGGCGATCGTCGGCATCGAGCTGACCGTCACCCGGGTCGAGGCCAAGGCCAAGCTCAGCCAGAACCGCTCCGAGGCCGACCGCGCCGGCGTCGTCACGGGCCTCCGCGCCCAGGACGACCCCCGCTCGGCCATGATGGCCGACCAGGTGGCCGCCGCCGTCCGCCCGTCCCGCTGACCCCGGCCCCGGGCGGGGGTCCGCTCAGCCCGAGCCGCTCCCGCCGTCCGCGCCGGGGCCGGTGTCGGACAGGTCGACGAAGGTGCCCGGGACCGCAGGGTCGCCGAGGTGGTCGAGCGTGGAGGCGACGGGTGCCACGAGCAGGGTGCCGGCCCGCACGTCGGCCGTGACCCGCACGCGCCGACCGGCCCGGAGGAGGACCACGTCGCGTCCGAGCAGGACGTCGAGGAACGGGTCGCGCGTCCACCACCGGGGCTGGGTGGTCCGGGCGCCCGGCAGCGCCGCCCGCAGGTCGTCGAGCGTCGTGCTGACGGCGCGTGACGCGAGACGCCGGCCGACGCGGTACGCGATGGCGGCGGCGACGAGCAGCGAGCTCGCGGCCACCACGAAGCCCCCGGGCGACAGCAGCAGCGGCGGCCAGAGCCCCTGCACGACCGCGCAGGCAACCGCCCAGACCACCAGCCCGGCGAGCAGCGTCGCGCCCAGCACGACGAGCGCGCGCCGTCGCGACGCCTGCCAGGCGCCGTGCCCCTGCTCGGAGCGTCGTCGTCCCCGCGTCGCCATGTCGCGACGGTAGACCTCCGACGTCCGCCCCGGAAGGACTTCCCGGACGGGCCGGTTCTGGGCATCCTGGTGGCCGGGTCCGGACGAGCCGAGGAGCGACGCGTGACGCGTGAGCCGAGCAGCACCGAGCGGGTCTTCGACGCGGTCGTCGGCCGCGTCCTGGCCGAGCACCCCGGCGACGACGAGGGCCTGATGCTGCGCTCGCCGGGCCTGCGCGGGCCCACGGGGAGGTTCTACGCCTTCGTCGCGGGCGACGGCGTGATCGTCAAGCTGCCCGCCCCGCGGGTCGCCGAGCTGGTCGAGGTCGGGGACGGCGAGCCGTGCGCGCCGTCGGGACGGCCGATGCGGGAGTGGGTGCGCATCCCCGTCCCGGACGAGCGGGCGTGCCTGGCGCACGTGCTCGAGGCGCGCGCGTTCGTCGTCGGGACGCCGGGACCGCGGGCGTCCTGAGACCGGCTCAGGTGCACAGCCGCAGGGCGAGGAGGGCGTAGGCGCGGGCGCAGGCCATGACGTCGTCGACGGCGACGTGCTCGTCGACGGAGTGCGCGAACTGGATGTCGCCCGGACCGTACTGCAGCGTGGCGATGCCCGCGTAGGCGTACTGGCGCAGGTCCGAGCCGTAGGGACCGCCGACGGCCGCAGGGTGCGGGGCGCCGGCGTCGACGGCGGCCTGCTGCACGTCCGGCAGCAGGTGGTGGCCCTCGACCAGCTGGCCGGGGGCGAACAGGCCGCCGGGCCAGGTGAGGTCGACGGGGTGGTCGCGCAGCCACGGGTCGGCCATGCAGGCGTCCATCAGCGCCGCGAAGAACGCGGACCTCGCCTCGACGACCGACTCGCCGGGCATCACGCCGTAGCGGCCCTCGACCACGCAGCGGTCGGGGACGGTGCTCGCCCAGTCGCCCGCGTGGATGGTGCCCACCGAGATGGGCCAGCCGAGGTCGAGGTGCTGGAACAGCGGGTGGCTGTCGGCGTTGCGCCGCGTCTCGAGCTCGCGCAACGCGCGGTGCACCACCTCGAACTTCTCGATGGCGCTGACGCCGGCCGTGCGCGTGGAGCCGTGGGTGGACGCGCCCTGGATGCCGATGCGGAACGTCAGGGAGCCCGCGTTGGCGGCGACGACCTCGCGGCTCGTCGGCTCGGCGATGACGCACATGTCGCCGGTGTGCCCGCGCTGCAGCGTGCCGTAGGTGCCGAGCCCGCCGTCCTCCTCGCCGATGACTGTGTGGATCGCGAGCGAGCGGCGCAGCGGCACCTCGGCGGCCCGGAGCGCGGCGACGGCCCCGATGATCGCCGCGACCCCGCCCTTCATGTCGTTGGCCCCGCGGCCCCACCACTGGCCGTCGTCGTGCCGCAGCGTGAACGGGTCGTGGTTCGGCCAGAGCTCGAGGTCGCCGGGCGGGACGACGTCGACGTGCCCGTTCAGCACGAGCGCGGGCCACGGGTCGTCGTCGGTGGCCGAATCCTTCGCCCACCACGAGCCCACGCAGCCCCACGCCTCCTCGCGCTCGGTCTCCATGCCCGGGAAGTCGGGGTCCTGGCGGGCGGCGGCGAGGTCGATGGGCCAGTGGTCGACGTCGAGGCCGAGCTCGGTGAACCGGTCGGCGCACCACTGCTGCACGTCGTTCTCGGCGTCGGTGCCGTCGACGCTCGGGTACGACACGAGGGTCGCGAGGTCGGCGGCGATGCGGGACTCGTCGACGGCGTCGAGGACGCGCGCGGCGAGGTCGCCCGGCTGCGGGGAGTCGCTCATGGCGCCAGTGTCCCGCAGGCCTCGGTTGTGCCCGGACCCGGATCCACGCGAGGATCTGCGGACGATCCCGCCAGGGAGACCGCCGACGAAGGAGCCCGCCCGGCATGAGCCAGGACGCCTCGCCCCAGACCGACGAGACCGACGGACCACCGCGCTGGAGGGTGATCGGACCCGGCCTGGTCGTGGCCGCGACGGGGGTCGGTGCGGCCGACCTGGTCGCGACGCTCGTCGCCGGCGCGAACTACGGCTACACGCTGCTGTGGGTGGCGGTGCTCGGCGCGATCCTCAAGGTCATCCTCGTCGAGGGCGCCGGACGCTACTCGCTCGCCACCGGACGGACGATCTTCGAGGGCTGGCGGAGCCTCGGGCCGTGGACGACGTGGTACTTCGCCCCGTACATCGTGATCTGGGGCTTCGTCTACGGAGCGACGGCCATGTCGTCGTCGGCGCTGCCGATCGTCACGCTGTTCCCCGACCTGTCGCTGAGGTGGGTGGCGATCGTCTCGGGCCTGCTCGGGCTCGCACTCGTCTGGTTCGGCAGCTACGCGACCTTCGAGAAGGTCATCACGGTCTTCGTCGGCATCATGTTCGTCACCGTGATCGGCGCGGCGATCGCCGCCGTGCCGAACGTCCCCGAGCTGGTGCTCGGCTTCCGCCCGATCATCCCGGGCGGCTCGCTCATCTACGTGCTGGGCCTGGCCGGCGGCGTCGGCGGCACGATCACCCTCGCCGCCTACGGGTACTGGCTGCGCGAGAAGGGCTGGTCGACGCCCCGGTACATGAAGGTGATGCGTCTCGACAACGGCGTCGCCTACGGCATGACGGGCCTGTTCGTGGTGGCGATGCTCGTCGTCGGCGCCGAGCTGCTGTTCTCGGCCAACGTCGCCGTCGCCACCGGCGACCGCGGTCTGCTCGACCTCGCCGACGTGCTGCAGGACCGCTACGGCCAGTGGTTCGGGACCCTGTTCCTCGTCGGCTTCTGGGCCTCGTCGTTCTCGTCGCTGATCGGGGTGTGGAGCGGCGTCAGCCTGATGTTCGCCGACTTCGTGGGCAACGTGCGAGGGCTGGAGTCGGGGCACCCCGACACCCGCACCGGCGGCAAGTACTTCCGCTGGTACATGATCTGGCTGACCATCCCGCCGATGGGGCTGCTCTTCCTCGACCAGCCGGTCGGGCTGGTGCTGGCGTACGGCGTGCTCGGGGCGTTCTTCATGCCGTTCCTCGCCGTCACCCTGCTGCTCCTGCTCAACCGCCGCAAGGACGGAGCGCTGCCCCACACCGAGGTGCCGGGCGAGCACCGCAACGGCTGGCTGTCCAACTCGCTGATGGGCCTGTGCGCGGTGCTGTTCATCGCGCTCGCCGTGAACGAGCTGCGCAAGCTGCTCGTCCCCTACCTGCCGTTCCTCGGCTGACGTCGTGGGGGTCGTGGGGCTGCTGCTCGCCGCCGGCGCGGGGCGCCGGATGGGGCGTCCGAAGGCGCTCGTCGAGGGTGCCGACGGCACGCCGTGGGTGGTGACGTCGTCACGCGTGCTCGCCACCGGCGGGTGCGACCCGGTCGTCGTGGTGGTGGGGGCCGACGCCGCGACCGTCTGCGGCCTGCTCACCCACGAGCCGGTGACGATCGTGGAGTCGCCGCACTGGGACGAGGGCATGGGGGCGTCGCTGCGCGAGGGGCTCGCGCACCTGCTGCGCTCGGGGTGCGACGCCGACGCGGCGCTCGTCCACCTCGTCGACCTGCCCGACGTCGGCGCCGACGTGGTCGCCCGCGTGGTGCACGGGGCCACCCCCTCGTCGCTCGCCCGGGCGGCGTTCGGCACCGAGGGCCCAGGGCACCCGGTGCTGCTGGGCCGCGAGCACTGGAAGGGCGTTCTGGGCGAGGCCGACGGCGACCGGGGCGCGCGGGACTACCTCGCCTCCCACGACGTCGTCGCCGTCGACTGCGCCGACCTCGCGAGCGGGGCGGACGTCGACACGCCCCGGCAGGGTTGAGCGACACGAACTAGGGTCGCCGTGTGATCGACGCGACATCGCCCGACGACGTGACCCAGCGACTCCAGGCCAGCGGCTACCTCGCCGACGACGGCCTCGCGACCGTCACCTACCTCGCCCTGGCCATGCAGCGCCCGCTGCTGCTCGAGGGGGAGCCGGGCACGGGCAAGACCGCGCTGGCCGAGGCCGTGGCCGAGTCCGCGGGCGTGCCGCTGATCCGGCTCCAGTGCTACGAGGGCATCGACGCCAGCCAGGCGCTCTACGACTGGGACTTCACCCGCCAGATCCTGCACCTGCGCACCCTCGAGGCCACCCGCACCGGTGAGGCGACCCCGGGCACCGACGACGTCGAGGCCTCGCTCTTCGACGAGCGCTACCTGCTCGCTCGGCCGATCCTGCGGGCGCTGCGCGAGGCGCCGGCGGTGCTGCTCGTCGACGAGATCGACCGCGCCGACGACGAGTTCGAGGCGTTCCTGCTCGAGGTGCTGTCGACGTACCGGGTGACCATCCCCGAGCTGGGCACGATCGCCGCCGCGACCCCGCCGGTCGTGATCCTCACGTCCAACCGCACGCGCGAGCTGCACGACGCGCTCAAGCGCCGCTGCCTCTACCACTGGATCGACCACCCGGGCCTCGCGCGCGAGGTCGAGATCGTCCGGGCGCGCCTGCCCGAGGTCTCCGGGGCGCTCGCCGAGCAGGTGGTCACCACCGTGCAGAACCTCCGCGCCGCCGAGGACATGCTGAAGCCGCCCGGCGTCGCCGAGACGCTCGACTGGGCCCGCGCCCTGCACCAGCTGGGGCGCTCGGAGATGGACCTCGAGTCCGCGTCGGCCACCATCGGCGCGGTCTGCAAGTACCGCGAGGACACCGACCGCGTCCGCGTCGCCCTGGACCGGATGCTCGCGTCGTGACCGACGGCGTCGACGACCCGGACGGCCACGACGCCGACGAGGTCCTCGTCGCGTTCTGCCACGCGCTGCGGGCCGGCGGGCTCGACGTCACGCTCGACCGCACGCAGGCGTTCCTGCGGGCGGTCGCCGCCGTGGGGGCGGGCGACCGGGCCAGGGTCTACTGGGCCGGGCGCGCCACCCTGTGCTCCGACCCCGACGACACCCGCGTCTACGACCGCGCGTTCGAGTCCTGGTTCGCCGCCGAGCACCCGCGGTCGCGGCCCAGCCGGCCCGCGCCGCGCGTCATTCAGCAGGCCGACCTCGGCGACGGCGGCTCCGAGGGGGAGTCCGAGGGCGACGACCGGTCGGTCGCGATGATCGCGAGCGACGAGGACGCCCTGCGGCACCGCGACGTCGCCACGCTGTCCACGGTCGAGCGCAAGCGGATCGCCCGGATGTTCGCCCGCCTCGAGGTGCACCCGCCCACGCGGCGCAGCCCCCGGCGCGGACCGCACCGCCGCGGCGACGTCGATCCGTCCCGCACGCTGCGTGACCAGCTCCGGCGCGGGGGCGAGCCCGGGCCGATCAAGCACCGCAGACGTCGTCGCCGACCGCGTCGGGTGGTGCTGCTCGTCGACGTCTCGGGGTCGATGGAGCCCTACGCCGACAGCCTCCTGCGCCTCGCGCACCGCATGGTCGTGGCCGCGCCGCGCAGCACCGAGGTGTTCACCCTCGGCACCCGTCTCACCCGCGTCACCTCGGCCCTGCGCCTCCGCGACCCCGACCGCGCCCTCGCCGCGGCCGGGGAGGTGGTGCCCGACTGGTCCGGCGGCACCCGGCTCGGCGAGGTGCTCGCCGCGTTCGTGGACCGCTGGGGCCAGCGCGGGATGGCCCGCGGCGCCGTCGTGGTGATCGCGAGCGACGGCTGGGAGCGCGGCGACCCCGCGATGCTGGGCCTGCAGGTGCAGCGCCTCCAGCGGCTCGGCCACCGCGTCGTCTGGTCCAACCCGCACCGCGGCAAGGTCGGCTACGCACCCGTCCAGGGCGGCATCGCCGCCGCCCTGCCCTTCGTCGACGCGTTCGTCGCCGGTCACTCCATGGCCGCCTTCGCGGCCGTCGCGGACCTCGTCTCGCGGGACTGAGGTGGGGAATCGGCGTATGACCGGGCCGCGTGGTCATACGCCGATTCTTCAGTCTGCGGCGGCGGGGTGGTATCGGCGTATGGCCAGCCCCCGTGGTCATTCGTCCATTCCTCGGTCTGCGTGGGCGGGTGGAGGCGGCGGCGAGGACGGGTGGCGGCGGGTGCGGCGCCGTCCCTCGCTGCGGGTGTGCGTGCGGCGGGGAGCGACGGCAGGGGAACCGAAGAATCGGGTTCGAGGTGGCGGCGGCAACCCCGAACCAGATTCGTCGGTCCGCGGTGGTGGGGAAGAGCGGCGACGAGGACGGGCGGCGGCGGGTGGGTCGCCGTCCTTCGCTGCGGGTGTGCCTGCGGCGGGTGCCGGCGGCGAGGAATCGGCGTATGACCGGCCCACGTGGTCATACGCCGATTCTTCGGTCTGCGGCGGCGGGGAGGAATCGGCACATGGCCAGCCCACGCGGCCATACGCCGATTCCTCGGTCCACCCCGGCCCCATCCCCGCCCCACCAGCGCCCAGGAACCAGCACCCACCGATCACGAGGCGCACGTCACACCGGCGCGTAGGGTGACGACGTGCGTGACGTGATGCCCGAGATCCTGCGGACCTGGCGCGACGGCGGAGTCGCGGGGGTGGCGACGGTCGTGCAGACCTTCCGCTCGGCCCCACGGCCGGCCGGGGCCTCGATGGTGGTCTCGCCCGAGGGCGAGGCGGCGGGCTCGGTGTCGGGCGGCTGCGTCGAGGGCGCGGTCTACGAGCTATCGCAGGAGGTGGTGGCCGGCGGCACCCCCGTCCTGCAGCGCTACGGCGTCAGCGACGACGACGCGTTCGCGGTGGGCCTCACGTGCGGCGGCATCCTCGACGTGTTCGTGGAGCCCGTCTCGCAGCAGACGTTCCCCCAGCTGGGCGCGGTCGCCGACGACGTCGAGGCCGGCGTGCCGGTCGCGGTCGCCACGGTGATCGCCCACCCCGACGCGCAGTGGGTCGGGCGCCGCCTGGTGGTCCGCGACGACCGCGTCGAGGGCGAGATGGGCTCGGAGCGCGCCGACCACGCCGTCGCCGACGACGTCCGCGGGCTGCTCGCGGCCGGGCGCAACGCCGTGCTCACCTACGGTCCGGACGGCCAGCGCCGGGGCGAGGGCATGCAGGTGTTCGTCGCCGCCTACGCGCCCAAGCCCCGGATGATCGTCTTCGGGGCCATCGACTTCGCCGCGGCCGTCGCCCGTCAGGGCGTGTTCCTCGGCTACCACGTCACCGTGTGCGACGCCCGCCCCGTCTTCGCCACCCGGGCCCGCTTCCGCGACGCCGACGAGGTGGTGGTGGCGTGGCCGCACCGCTACCTCCAGGAGCAGGTCGACGCCGGTGCGCTCGACGAGCGCACGGTGCTGTGCGTGCTCACTCACGACCCCAAGTTCGACGTCCCGCTGCTCGAGGTGGCGCTGCGGCTGCCCGCCGACCGGCGTCCCGCGTTCGTCGGGGCGATGGGCTCGCGCCGCACGCACGAGGACCGGCTCGTCCGGCTGCGCGAGGCCGGCCTGACCGAGGACGAGATCGGCCGGCTCTCCAGCCCCGTCGGGCTCGACCTCGGGGCCCGCACGCCCGAGGAGACGGCCGTCTCGATCGCCGCCGAGATCATCGCGCTGCGATGGGGAGGGCGCGGCAGCCGGCTCAGCGAGCGCGACGGCCGCATCCACCACGAGGAGCCGGCCGTCGTTCCTCAAGGTTGACCGGTCGTTTTCTCTGATCCCGTGCTCCGCGCGTCGCGCCGACGCATCCTTTCGACATCGGGGGCGCACGTCGGGTGCGCCGCCCCGTCTCTCGGAGGACGTGCGATGAAGAGGTTCCGTTGCGGCGACGTCGTCCCGGGCTGCACCGCCCGGTTCGAGGGCTCGGAGGACGAGATCCTCGCCCAGGTCGGCGCGCACGCGACGCGTGACCACGGATTGACCGAGGTGCCCCCCGAGCTCGTCCAGGCGGTGCGGGCCGCGATGCAGCCGGCCTGACGGGTGGACCTGTCCCTGTCCGGCCTCGCGCCGATCGACGCGGTGCGCGCGCTGTGCGACGACCCGGGGTCGCTCACGCTCGTCGCCCAGCCCATCGCCGACCTCGCGACCGGGGCCGTGGCCGGGTGGGAGGCGCTCAGCCGCGCACCCACCGCGTGGGGCGTCGCCCCGGACGACCTGTTCGCCGCGGCCCGCCGGCACGGCCTGTCGAGCCGGCTGGAGAGCATCGTCGTCCAACGGGCCATGGACCTGCTCGACCTGCTTCCGCCCGACACGTTCCTCACGGTCAACGTCGATCCGGTGGACGTCGGCGTGCCCGAGGTGATGGGACCGATGCTCGACCGCCCGTCCCTGGCGCGGCTGGTCGTCGAGGTCACCGAGCACGCCTGGCCGCGCGACCGCGAGCGCGTCACGCGCGGACTGGACCTGCTCCGGGCCCGCGGTGCGGTGGTGGCGGCGGACGACGTCGGCGCCGGCTACGCCGGCCTCACCCACCTAATGCGGCTCCGTCCCAAGATCGTCAAGCTCGACCGCGAGCTGATCGCCGACCTCGGCACCGACCCGGCCGCCGAGGCGCTCGTGCGCTCGCTCGGCCACCTCTGCGGCACCCTCGACGCCTGGGTGGTGGCCGAGGGGGTCGAGACCGTCGCCCAGCTCGACGCCCTCGTGCGCCTGGGCGTCCCGCTCGCCCAGGGCTGGCTGCTCGGCCGCCCGGCCGAGCCGTGGACGGGCCTGGCGGACCCCGGACTGCTCACGGACCACGTCGCCACCGGTCGACGCTCCGGCACCCTGGCCGGCCTCGTGGTCCCGCTGCCGCCGGGATACCGGCGCGACGACCTCGGCCGCTGGCACCACGTCGAGGACCCCGAGCCCGTCGCCACCTTCGCGCCCACCACGACCGTGCGCGAGGCCGTCGACCGCTCGCTGGCCCGTCAGCCGCGCCAGCGCTGGGACCCGCTGCTGGTCACCGACGGGACGGGTGCCGCGATCGGCATCGTGCTCCCCGAGACGCTGGTCGCGGCGGCCCTGCACCACGACGCGTCGCCCGCCTGACCGTCCGGCCGTCCCCGGCAGATTTGCCAACTTCTCCCGCGCGGAATTTCACCTGCGGTCGATGGGTCGGCCTGCGACCGCGGATGCGGGTGCAACGTTGCTGCAACGATTGTGGCGCCGGTCACACGGGGGTAACACGGAGCCACGAGGCGCGCGGTGTCCGCCGCGCCCAGCGCACATCAGTCACAACGTCGGGAGAGACGATGGCGAACACGCCGATCAGCGTCACGGTCGATCAGGTCACCTACGAGGACGACGTCGAGCCACGCACGCTCCTCGTCCAGTACCTGCGCGAGCAGCTCGGGAAGACCGGGACGCTCATCGGGTGCGACACCACCAACTGCGGCGCGTGCACCGTGCACCTGGACGGCCAGAGCGTGAAGTCGTGCACGATGTTCGCGGTCCAGGCCGACGGCCACGACGTGACGACCATCGAGGGCCTCGCCCAGGACGGCGACCTGCACCCGATGCAGCAGGCCTTCCACGAGAAGCACGCGCTCCAGTGCGGCTTCTGCACGCCCGGCATGATCATGCAGTCGATCGCCCTGCTGCAGGAGAACCCGAACCCCACCGAGCAGGAGGTCCGCGAGGGCCTCGAGGGCAACCTCTGTCGCTGCACCGGCTACCAGAACATCGTCGCGGCCGTGCAGGCCGCCGCCGGCGCGGGCTCCGCCGCCGGCACCCAGAGCGAGGAGGGGGCGGCATGACCGTCACCGAGATCGGCAGCGCACGGCTGCGCAAGGAGGACCAGCGGCTCATCACCGGCCGCACCCGCTACACCGACAACATGACCCTGCCGGGCATGCTGCACATCGCCTGCGTCCGCAGCCCCTTCGCGCACGCCACGATCACCGCGATCGACGTCAGCGAGGCCAAGGCGTCACCCGGCGTCGTCAGCGTCCTGACCGGCCGCGACCTCGCCGACGAGCAGGGCAGCCTGCCGTGCGCGTGGCCCATCACCGAGGACCAGAAGGCCCCGCCGCACCCCGCGGTCGCCGTCGACCACGTCGCCTTCGCCGGTGAGATCGTGGCCGTCGTGGTCGCCCGCACCGCAGCCCAGGCGCGCGACGCCGTCGAGCTGGTCGACGTCGACTACGACGAGCTGCCGGTCGTCCTCGGCCTCGAGCACGCCCTCACCGACGAGGTGCTCGCGCACCCGTCGCTCGGCACCAACAAGTCCGCCACCTGGGTCTTCGACTCCGCCGAGGCCGGCACCGGCACCGACGTCGACCAGGCGCTCGCCGGGTCCGACGTCGTGGTGGAGCGCACCTACACCCAGCAGCGGCTGATCCCGGCGTTCATGGAGCCGCGCTCCACGCTCGTCGACCCGACCGGCGACCAGATCGTCATGTGGTCGGCCACCCAGGTGCCGCACATCCTGCGCCTGATGCTCGCGATGACGCTCGGTATCCCCGAGGGCAAGGTGCGCGTGATCGCGCCCGACGTCGGCGGCGGCTTCGGCGGCAAGCTCCAGGTCACGCCCGAGGAGGTCGTGACGCTGCTGGCGGCCCGTCGCATCGGCAAGCCGGTCAAGCTCACCGAGACCCGCAGCGAGTCGCTGATGGCCGCGCACCACGGCCGCGCGCAGCTGCAGCGCCTCAAGATCGGCGCCACCAAGGACGGCATCGTCACCGGCCTGAGCGTCGACCTGCTCGCCGACATGGGGGCCTACCTCGGCCTCGTCACGCCGGGCGTCCCGGTGCTCGGCGCGTTCATGTTCAACTCGATCTACAAGTTCCCGGCCTACCGGTTCTCGACCACCAACCTGTTCACCAACAAGACGTGGACCGACGCCTACCGCGGCGCCGGGCGTCCCGAGGCGACGTTCGGCATCGAGCGGCTGATGGACGACCTCGCCGCCGAGCTCGGCATGGACCCGCTCGAGCTGCGCGAGAAGAACTGGATCAAGCACGAGGAGTTCCCGTTCACCACCGTCGCCGGGCTGGAGTACGACACCGGCAACTACGAGGCCGCCACCGCCAAGGCGCTCGAGCTCTTCGGGTACGACGAGCTGCGCGCTGAGCAGAAGCAGCGTCGTGACGCCGGCGACCGGGTGCAGCTGGGCATCGGCATCTCGACCTTCACCGAGATGTGCGGCCTCGCTCCGTCCCGGGTGCTCGGCTCGCTGAACTACGGCGCGGGCGGCTGGGAGCACGCCACGGTGCGGATGCTGCCCACCGGCTCGGTCGAGGTCGTCACGGGCGCCAGCGCCCACGGCCAGGGCCACGAGACGGCGTTCAGCCAGATCGTCGCCGACCGCCTCGGCATCCCGTTCGACAACATCGAGGTGCTGCACGGCGACACCGCCAGCTCGCACAAGGGGCTCGACACCTACGGCTCGCGCTCGCTGGTCGTCGGCGGCATGGCCATCGTGGCGGCCGCGGACAAGGTGATCGAGAAGGCCAAGGCCGTCGCCGCGCACATGATGGAGGCCAACCCCGACGACGTCGAGTTCGCCGCCGGCAACTTCACGGTCAAGGGCACCGACGCCTCGGTCAACATCGCCGAGACGGCGCTCGCGGTGTTCGCCGCGCACGACCTGCCCGACGGCATGGAGCCCAGCCTGGACTCCGACGCGACGTTCGACCCCGAGAACTTCAACTACCCGCACGGCACCCACCTCGCGGCCATGGAGGTCGACACCGAGACCGGTGAGGTGACGCTGCGCAAGTACGTCTGCGTCGACGACATCGGCAACGTCGTCAACCCGCTGATCGTCGAGGGCCAGATCCACGGCGGGCTGGTGCAGGGCATCGCGCAGGCCCTGTTCGAGGAGGCCGTGCACGACGACGCCGGCACCCTCGTGTCGGGCTCGTTCGTGGACTACCTGGTCCCGAGCGCGGCCGACCTGCCGTCGTTCATCACCGACCGCACCGAGACCCCGGCGACGACCAACGCGCTCGGCGTGAAGGGCGTCGGCGAGGCCGGCACCATCGCCTCGACCCCCGCGATCGTCAACGGCGTCATCGACGCGGTCCGGCACCTGGGCGTCGAGGACATCCTGATGCCCTGCTCTCCGCACCGCGTCTGGACCGCGATCAACAACGCCGGCAAGGGCGGACTGGCGGCCAAGGGCGGCGGCGCCGAGGCGGCCGTCCCCGAGACCACCAGCCCCGAGCAGGCCGCGAGCGGCTCCAACTCCAGTGGCTCCCTCCCGACAGGAGACGTGCAGTGATCCCCACCAAGTTCGCGTACGAGGCGCCCACCAGCGTCGAGGACGCGCTGCGTCTGCTCGGCGAGGCCGGTGACGAGGGCAAGATCCTCGCCGGCGGCATGAGCCTCATCCCGGTGCTCAAGCTGCGTCTCGCCGGTCCCGAGGTGCTGATCGACCTCGGGAAGATCGAGGACCTGCGGGGCATCCGCGAGGACGGCGACGCGCTGGTGATCGGCGCGATGACGCCGCACCACGTCGTCGCCCACGACCCGCTGGTCGAGCAGCACGCCGGGCTGATCGCGGCGGCGAGCAAGACCGTCGCCGACCCGCAGGTGCGTCACCGCGGCACGTTCGGCGGAGGACTCGTCCACGCCGACCCCGCCGGCGACCTGCCCGCGCCCGCCCTGGCGATGGGCGCCGAGTTCGTCGTCGCCGGGCCGGGCGGCACCCGGACCGTGCCGGCGTCGGAGTTCTTCGTCGACCTGTTCACCACGGCGGTGGGTGAGGACGAGATCCTCACCCACGTCCGCATCCCCAAGCACACCGGCTGGGGCTCGAGCTACAAGAAGTTCACCCGCGTCGCGCAGCAGTGGTCGATCGTCGCGGTCGCGGCCACCGTCCGCGTCGAGAACGGCACCATCGCCGAGGCACAGATCGGGCTCACCAACATGGGCTCCACGCCGATCCGTCCCGCGGCGGTCGAGCAGGCGCTCGTCGGGGTGTCGCTCGACGAGGCCGCGGTCGCCGCGGCCACCGCGTCGGTCGCCGAGGGCACCACCCCGCCGTCGGACACCAACGGCGACGCCGACTACCGCCGCCACCTCGCGGGCGTCCTGACCAAGCGCGCGGTCCTGACCGCCGCGGGCGCCTGAGGGGAGCTGGAGTGGAGCTGAGCCACACGTTCACCGTCCCGGCGTCCGTCGAGGAGACCTGGGCGGCGTTCAACGACCTCGAGGGCATCGCGCCCTGCTTCCCCGGCGCCGTCCTCACGGGCGTCGACGGGGACGAGTTCACCGGCACGGTCAAGGTCAAGCTCGGGCCGATCGCCCTGCAGTACGGGGGCGTCGGCAAGTTCCTCGAGCGTGACGAGGCCAACCGCCGCGCCGTGATCGAGGCCAAGGGCAAGGACAAGCGGGGCAACGGCACCGCCGGGGCCACCGTCGTTGCGCAGCTCACCGCGGCCGGCGAGGGCACCAAGGTCGAGGTCACCACCGACCTCGCCGTCACCGGCAAGCCGGCGCAGTTCGGCCGCGGCGTGATGCAGGACGTCAGCGACAAGCTGCTCGGCCGGTTCGTCGACTGCATCGCCACCAAGCTGGGGCCCGACGCGGAGCCCGAGCCGGAGCCGGTCGCGGCGAACGACCCCGTCGGTGGCGCGCCGACGTCCGGCGGACCGACGGCGTCGACCGCGCCGCCCACCGGGCCGCAGGGGACCGGCGCCCGTCACGCCGCCCCGCCGCCGCGCGAGGCCGAGGAGATCGACCTCGGCGCGACGGTGCTCCCGGTGCTGCTCAAGCGGTACGGGGTGCCCGCCGGCATCGGCCTCGTGGTGCTGCTCGTGCTGGTCAGGCTCGTCAGGCGCTGACCGCAGATCGGGGCGCTCGCCCGGGGCCGCTTGAAGGTGCTGTGCATCACACCTAGGCTCGGCCCATGGCGAGCGCCCCGCCGCACCAGCTCGCGTACCCGCACGGTTCGGACCCGGACCAGCTGGCGCGCACGCTGCGCCACGCCCGCGACCTGTTCGTCGAGACCGGGGCGACCAGCGTCGGCCTGCGCGAGGTCGTCGTGGACTCGTGGATGCGCTGCCTGTCGAGCGGGGTCGACCCCGAGTCGGCGCCCCTCGACGTCGACCTCGACGAGGCCGCGCTCGAGACCGCGCGCGCCGAGCACCCGCTGACGGCCACCATGCCGCTGATCCGGCGGCTGCTCGTCGAGAGCGCCACCGAGGCGGGCCTGCTCGTCGCGGTGAGCGATGCCGTCGGACGGCTGCTGTGGGTGGAGGGCAGCCACGCGCTGCGCTCGCGCGCCGAGGGCATGACGTTCCTGCCCGGCGCCAACTGGAGCGAGGCGCGGGCCGGGACCAACGCGCCCGGCACCGCGCTCGCGCTCGACCGTCCCGTCCAGATCTTCGGGGCCGAGCACCTGTCGCGGCCCGTCACGCCGTGGAGCTGCTCGGCCGCGCCCATCCACGACCCCGACACCGGCGCGATCCTCGGGGTGCTGGACCTCACCGGCGGGCCCGAGGTCGCGACCCCGCAGAGCCTGTCGCTCGTCCGCGCGACCGTCGCGGCCGTCGAGTCCGAGCTGCGCATCGGCCGGCTCGTGCGCGACCGGCTGGACACCCCGGGCGGTTCCAGCGGCGCCCCGCGGACCGTCCCCCCGCGGACCCTGCGCGTGCTCGGTGCCCGGTCGGCGCTGCTGGGCCACGGGTCGAGCGCGTCGCGTCTCAGCCTGCGGCACAGCGAGATGCTGCTGCTCCTGGCCGCGGCCCCCGACGGGCTGTCCTCGGCCGAGCTGGCCGTCGAGCTCAGCGACGTCGACCACGCGCCCGTCACCGTCCGGGCCGAGCTGTCCCGGCTGCGCTCGCTGATCAAGCCGCTGCACATGCAGTCGCGTCCCTACCGCCTCGCTGGCCCGCTGCGCACCGACGCCGACGGCGTCCGCGAGCTCCTGCGCCGCGGCCAGCTGCGCCAGGCCGTCGACGACTACCGCGGCCCCGTCCTCCCGCACTCCGAGGCGCCCGGGGTCGTCCGCCTGCGCCGTGCGCTGCACGACGAGCTGCGCGCCGTCCTGATCGAGCGCGCGGACCCCGACGCCCTGCTCGGCTTCGCGGACACCGAGCACGGCCGCGACGACCTCGACCTGTGGCGCGCCGTCCTCGCCGCCATGCCCGCGTCGTCCCCCCGTCGCGCGCAGGTCCTCGCCCACCTCACCCGGCTGGACCACGACCTCACCTGACCGGCGGCGCCGCACCCACCACTCCCACGGCCAGCGGTGGGTGGGGTGTCGCCGACCGGAGGGGCGGTCGGGCGACCTGTCGTGACTGCGTCCAGAATCAGACGCGCGCGACGCAGGTGCGGCTCGACGTGGCATGCTGCGGGGGCGTTCGCGACAGCGGACGCCCCCGTTCTTCGTCTCGCCCTCGGAAGGTCCCCTCCATGCGTCTGAGCCGTCTCGCCGCCCTCGCCTCGGCCCTCGTCCTGTCCACCGCGCTGGTCGCCTGCGGCGGTGGGGACGACGCCGACACCGACGGAGCCGCGTCCTCCGACGCCACCGCGTCGGCGCCGACCGGCGAGATCACCGTGCTGGGCGCGGCGTCGCTCACCGAGGCCTTCGGCGAGCTGAAGACGACCTTCGAGTCCGAGAACGACGGTGCGACCGTCAACCTGTCGTTCGACTCCTCCTCGGTGCTCGCCGAGCAGGTCGTGCAGGGCAACCCCGCCGACGTGCTCGCCACCGCCGACGAGAACACCATGAAGACGGTGACCGACGCCGACCTCGCTGCGGGCGAGCCGGTCGTG
This sequence comes from Nocardioidaceae bacterium, assembly GCA_030655315.1. Classification (GTDB taxonomy): domain Bacteria; phylum Actinomycetota; class Actinomycetes; order Propionibacteriales; family Nocardioidaceae; genus JAURVT01. Next base: position 70,642 of record JAURVT010000049.1, read on the forward strand.
TTCGCGTCCAACACGCTCGTCGTCGTCACGCCGCCGGACAACCCGGCCGACATCGACAGCATCGACGACCTCGGCCAGGACGGGTCGACGTTCGCGGTCTGTGTGGTCGACGCGCCGTGCGGTGCGGCGTCCAAGAGGCTGCTCGACCTCGACGAGGTCACCGCCCAGCCCTCCACCGAGGAGCAGAACGTCAAGGGCGTCCTGACCAAGGTGACGCTCGGCGAGGTGGACGCCGGACTGGTCTACGCCTCGGACGCGCAGGCCGCGGGCGACGACGTCACCGTGATCGAGCCCGAGAACGCCGACCAGGCCGTCAACCTCGACCCGATCGTCGTCCTGAAGGACGCCGAGAACCCCGAGCTCGCCCAGGCCTGGGTCGACCTCGTCACCGGCGCCGAGGGTCAGAAGGTGCTCGCGTCCTACGGCTTCCAGCCCGCCCCCGCCGCCTGATCCCCGGTGTGGTGGGTGCCTCAGCGGGCTACAGGCCCCTGTGCCACCGACAACTTCTACGAGGTCGCGGCGGGGGAGGTGGCTAGAGGGAGCCGAGGGGAGCGACGACGGTGGCGGTGGGCTCGCAGACCCAGTGCGGCTCGTCACCCAGGGGCGGCTCGAGCGCGAGGGCGTGCTCGACCTCGCACGACGCGCAGAGCGGCCAGCGGCCGCGGTCGTCGAGCATCGCGTCCTGGACGTCCTGCGCGACCAGGCCCGGCACGAACTCCGCACCGTCGGGCCACTGCTCGAGCCACCAGGTGCGCTCGCTGAGGCTCTCCTCCATCGCCGACACCCCGGGGGCGTCGGCGAGTCCGCGGGCCTCGAGGTCGTGCAGCACCAGGGCGCGGGCCCGCAGCAGGGGGCCGTCGATCGTCTCGCTCACCCGACCCAGCCTAGGGACGAGGGGCAAGCCCTCACGCGTCCAGCGCGGCCGGCAGGTCCTGCTCGTGCAGGACGACGAGGCTGGTGACCGCGCGCGTCAGGCAGACGTAGAGCCGGCGCAGGCCGGTGGTGGTGTCCGGCTCGGCCGACACCACGGCGGCGGGCTCGACGAGCAGCACGTGGTCGAACTCCAGACCCTTGGCCAGCGTCGCCGGCACCACCTCGACGCGACGGTCGTCATCGTCGTCGTCGCCCAGCACCGCGACGTCCGGGAGGCCCGGGCGCAGCGCGGCCAGCACGTCGTGGGCACGGTCGTCGGGCACGATGACGCCGACGGTGCCGGGCTGGTCGGCCAGGGCCAGGACCGCCGGCACCAGGGCCCGGTCCAGGTCGACGCGCCGGACGTCGAGCGCCCCGGCGGTCTCGCGCACCGAGGTCGGGGGAGCGAGGTCGGGCGCGATCGACGGCAGCAGGCGTGCGGCGTAGGCGATCACGTCGGCCGGCACCCGGAAGCCGCGGGTGAGCTCCTCGACCACGGCATCGGGCTTGCCGAGGTGGGCCAGGGCCGAGCCCCAGTCGCGGCTGGCCCACGGCGTGGTGGCCTGGGCGAGGTCGCCGAGCACCGTCAGCGAGCCCGTCGTGGAGCGCCGCGCGACGGCGCGCAGCATCATCGGTGACAGGTCCTGCGCCTCGTCCACCACGACGTGGCCCTGGCTGGGCGTGCGGTCGAGGAGATCGCTCACCTCGTCGACGAGGGCGGCGTCGTGCACCGACCACCGGGCCGACCGCGGCGAGCGACCGACCCCGCGCGAGAGCAGCAGCGCCTGCTCGTCGGCGTCGAGCAGCCCGTCGGCCACGTCGGCGAGGAACGCGGGGTCGGTGAGCAGGCGGTGCACCACGGTCTCGGCACGCAGCCGCGGCCACCACGCGTCGACGTACGCCCGGACGGGCCGCGACCGCGCGACGGCGTCCTGCACCCGGTCGTCGGGGGAGTCGCCGGAGTCCTCCATGGCCACGAGCACGCGGTGCGCGAGCCGCTGGGCGAGCATCCGCCGCCCGGCCTCCCAGCGGACGCCCCGCTCGCGCAGCGCGGCCACCTCGTCCTCGACGTCGTGGGCCGGGACGCGCCAGCGCCGCGACCCGCGCGGCACCACCAGCGTCTCGACCTGCGGCACGAGGTGCGCCCACACCGCCCGGCGGAGCACCTCGGCCAGCACCGCCGAGGCCTTGACCATCGCGACGTCGGCGTCCTCGACGGTGCGGACCGCGGTGTGGTCGAGCAGCGACTCGACGGTCGCCTGGCGCGGGCCGATCTCGCCGAGCGCGGGCAGCACGTCGCCGATGTAGCGCAGGAACGAGTCGTTCGGACCGACCACGAGCACGCCCTGGCGGCTCAGCTGGTCGCCGAACGCGTAGAGCAGGAAGGCCGCGCGGTGCAGCCCGACCGCGGTCTTGCCGGTGCCCGGCGCGCCTTGGACGCAGACCGACGTCGCGAGGTCGGCGCGGACGATCGCGTCCTGCTCGGGCTGGATGGTCGCGACGATGTCGCGCATGGGACCGGTGCGGGGGCGCTCGATCTCCCCGCGCAGGATCTCACCGCCCGCGCCGAGGTCAGGGTCGTCGCCGCCCCCGCCCAGCAGGTGCTCGTCCTCGAAGGCGCTCACCTCGCCGTGGGAGAACCCGAAGCGTCGGCGCAGCCGGACGCCCATCGGGTCGTCGGGACCGGCCCGGTAGAACGCCCGCGACACCGGGGCGCGCCAGTCGATGACCATGGGGTCGCCCACGTCGTCGGTGACGTGGCGGCGCCCGACGTACAGCCGCTCGGCGCGGGTGCCCGAGGCGGCGTCGTCGGCGTAGTCGAGCCGTCCGAAGAACAGCGGCACCTCGGGGTCGTCCTCGAGCGCGACCATCCGCTGCCAGAGCGCGCCGGCCAGGTAGGCGGCGGAGACGGCGTCACCGGCCTGCACCTCGAGCGACTCGGTCCGTCGTCGCATCGCGGCGAGCCGCGCCCGGGAGCGTCGGAGGTGGTCCTGCTCGTGCACCAGCTCCGGCGAATCGACCACCAGGCGACTCTGCCACCTGCGTCAACCGGTTATACGTTGGGCCACGTGGCCATCCTCATCGACCCGCCGGACTGGCCGGGCCACGGCCGCTGGTGGTCGCACCTCGTGAGCGACACCTCCACCGACGAGCTGCACGCGTTCGCCGCGGCCGCCGGGATCCCGGCGCGGGGGTTCGAGCGCGACCACTACGACGTCCCGCAGGAGTACTACGACCGGCTGGTGGCGGCCGGTGCCCGCCCGGTGAGCAGCCGGGACGTCGTGTCCGCACTGCACGCGGCGGGGCTCAGACGTCGGAAGAGGCCCGCAGGCTGACGATCTCGGCCCGGACGTTCTCGCGCGCCGGGGCCTCCCAGCGCACGCGGCCCTGCGGGGACGCGAACAGGCTGGGGTGGTCGAGCAGGCCCTCGAGGATGGCGGCGCGGCGGGTGCCGAAGACGTCGGGCGGGACGTGCGCGTACTCGAGCCGGATGTCCTCGGCGTACACGTGGTAGCGCTCGGGCGCCGCGCCCAGGACGGAGAGGTCGGCGTCGCACAGGGCCGTGGCCTCGGTGTCGCCCGGCGGCAGCACGTGGTCCTTGGTGACCAGCACGAGGTCGGCCACGCGGTCGCCGTGCGCACCGCCGATCAGCGAGCGCGCGAGGGACGCCGAGCGCTCCTCGTTGTCGTCACGCCGGACGTCGTAGACGGCGTCGTGGAACCAGGCCGCCTCGACGGCCGTGGTGTGGTCGAACACGAGCCCGTCGGCGGCGAGGGCGTCGAGCGCGTCGAGCACCTCGCGGAGGTGGTCGATGCCGTGGTGGTGGCGGTGCGGCTCGGTCCAGCGTCGACCCAGCTCGAGCTGCCACGACGTGCGCACCCGGCCCCCTGCTCGTTCGTCCCCGACCTCTCGAGGTTATGGAACAGAGCGCCGGTCCGCGACCCGAGATCGGGACGCGGACCGGCGCTCCGGTCGTGCGGAGACGCCCTCAGCGGGCGTCGGGGTCAGTCGTCGTCGTTGTCGTCGCGGTCGTCACGGTCGTCGCGGTCGTCGTCGTCGTCGTCGGAGAACGAGCCCTGGGTCACGCGGTCGGCGCCGGAGCCGCCGGAGATGCGGTCGTTGCCCGAGCCGCCCTCGATGCGGTCGTTGCCCGAGCCGCCGCGCAGGACGTCGCGGCCGCTCTCGCCGTCGATGCGGTCGCGACCGGAGTCGCCCCAGACGACGTCGTTGCCGCTGCTGCCGTCGATGTCGTCGTTGCCCGAGCCGCCCTTGACGCGGTCCGCGCCGGAGTCGCCGTCGACGTCGTCGCTGCCGGCCTGGCCGAAGATCTTGTCGTTGCCGCCGCCGCCGGAGATGTCGTCGTTGCCGGTGCCGCCGCAGATGACGTCGTTGCCGCCGTTGCCGTCGATCTCGTCGTTGCCGGCGAGGCCGACGATGACGTCGTTGCCGCGGGTGCCCTCGATCTCGTTGGAGCTGTTGGTGCCGACGATCGTGGCGCGCAGGCCGTTGCAGGTGGGGGCCGCGGCCTGCGAGGGGCTGGCGAAGAGGGCCAGGGAGCCGGCGGTGATGAGGGCGACGGATCCGGCGGCGACGGCGGTGCGGGTCGAGGCGAGGAAGGACATCAGGGTTTCTCCTTGGGCGGCCAGCTCGTGCTGGGAGGTGGTGGGGTGTGGTGCGTCTGAGGAGGAATCTGCTGGCCGTCGGTGAAGCCTCGGTGAGGAACCCGTGAGGGAGTTCTTAGGGTGGTGACGTGCTCACCGACGTCGCCGACCTGTTCGGGCTCGACCCCGCCACCGCCCACCTCAACCACGGGGCCTTCGGCGCCGTGCCCCGCGCGGTGCGCGTGGAGCAGCGCCGGTGGCAGGACGAGGCCGAGGCGAACCCGCACCGCTTCAACCGGGTGCGGCTGCCCGACCTCGTCGCCGCGGCGCGCGAGCGGGCCGCCGACTTCGTCGGGGTGCCGGCCGACGAGAGCGCGCTCGTGCGCAACATCTCCGAGGGCGTGTCGACGGTGCTCGCCGCGCTCGACCTCGCCGCCGGCGACGAGGTCGTCGTCTGCAGCCACGGCTACGGCGCCGTGCGGCTCGCCGTCGAGCACTGGGCCGCGCGCCGCGGGGCGCTGCTGGTCGAGGCGGCGTTCGACGTCGGCGCCGACGACGCGGCTGTCGTGGCCGCCTACGCCGCGGCCACCGGCCCGCGCACGCGGCTCGTCGTCGTCGACGCGCTGACGTCGTCGACGGCCACCGTGCTGCCGGTCGCCGAGGTGGTCGCCGCGGTCGACGCCCCCGTGCTCGTCGACGCCGCGCACGTCCCCGGCTCGGTGCCGACCGACGTCGCCGCGCTCGGGGCCGACTACTGGGTGGGCAACCTGCACAAGTGGGCGCACACGAGCCGCGGCACGGCCGTGCTCTGGACCTCGCCGACCGCACCACCCGTCCCCCCGCTGGTGCTGGGCTGGAACCTCGCCGGGCCCCGGGCGGCCTGGTCGGACCACCCGGGCACGTGGGACTACTCGCCGTGGCTCGCCGTCGGCGCCGGCCTCGACGTGTGGCGCGACCTGGGCGGGTGGGACAAGGTGGCGGCCATGACGTCCGTGGCCTCCGACGCCCAGGCCCACCTCGCCGAGGCGTGGGGCACCTCGCTCGACGCGCTGCCCGCGGTGCCGGCGCCGACGATGCGGCTGGTCCGCCCCCCGGAGGGCGTGATCACCGGCCCGCAGGACGTCGACCGCGTCTACCGAGCGCTCAGCGACGACCACGGCGTCGAGGTGGCGCCGCAGTGGTTCGCGGGCGAGCCCTACGTGCGCGTCGCGGCCGGCCCGTACACCGACCTCGACGACGTGCGCCGCCTGGCCGACGCGCTGCCGCGCTGCCGCCCGTGACCACCGCGCGCGAGGTGCCCGTCACCTCGGACATGTCCGGCGACGAGCTCGACGCCGAGGACGCCTGGCACACCATCCGCAGCCACGGCCTCAAGCGACTGCTCGTCGAGGCGAGCATCCGGTTCCGCTTCGGTGACGGGTTCAGCCACAGCCGCGCGCTCGGCCTGCAGTTGGTGCTCGCGACCGTCCCGCTCCTGATCGCGCTGACGGGCCTGGCGTCCGACGTCGACGCCGAGCGCGCGTCCGCCGTGATCGCCTCGACGGTGGGGGCGATCTCGCCCGGCTCGGGCAGCGGTGACGCCGCGGCCGCGGCGCTGCGCCAGGGCGAGGGCGGGGAGGACGTCGGCGAGGTGGTGCTCGTCCTCGGCCTGGTCTTCGCGCTCGTCTCGATGACGACCGCCGTGGCCCAGATCGAGCGCGGCAGCAACCGGATCTACGGCATCGAGCGCGACCGACCGTCGCTGGCCAAGTACGGGCGCGCCGCGGTGCTCACCGCGGTGCTCGCGATCCCGACGGGCTTCGGCTTCGCGCTGCTCGTGGCGGGCGGCCCGTTCGGCGACGCCATGCGCGAGGTCTACGACTGGTCGTCGACGACCAACCGGATCTTCGACGTGGTGCGCTGGCCGCTCGGGCTGCTGCTCACCACGGCGGCGGTCGGCGTGCTGCTGGAGCACTCGCCGCGTCGTCGTCAGCCGGGGTTCAGCTGGCTCGCGCTGGGCGCCGGCGTCACCGTCGTGATGATGATGGTCGCGTCCGGGCTGCTCGCGCTGTACGTGCGCGTGGGGGAGTCGTTCGGCGACGTCTACGGCCCGCTCGCGGGCGTGATGGCCCTGCTCCTGTGGTCGTACCTGACGTCGATCGCGCTGATGTTCGGCGTCGCGCTCGCGGCCCAGCTCGAGGCGCTGCGCGCGGGCGTCTCCGACCCGGCGCTCCCCGATCCGGGCCCCACCAGCGAGCGACGACGCACGGGCGACGGCCCGCAGCCGTGACCACCTGGCGTCGCTCGGCGCGCCTGCTGCTCCTGGACGAGCGGCGGCGCGTGCTGCTGCTGGGCGGCCGCGACCCCGGCGACCACGTGATGCCGCGCTACTGGTTCACCCCCGGCGGCGGCGTCGAGGACGCGGAGTCGCTCGAGGACGCCGCGCGGCGCGAGGCCCGGGAGGAGACCGGGCTGGAGGTCGGCGGGCTCGGACCGGTGGTCTACTGCCGGCGCTCGCGATTCTGGCTGTCCGGCGGCTGGTTCTGCTCCGAGGAGCACTTCTTCCGCCTCGACGTGGCGTCGTTCGACCCCGTCAGCACCGGCTGGACCGACCTGGAGCGCGACTCGCTCGAGGGCTGGCGCTGGTGGACCGTCGACGAGCTCCGCCGGACCGACGAGGACGTCTACCCCGAGGCCCTCGCCGACCTCCTCGCCTGACGCCGAGCCGGCCCGGCGAGGAGGTGGTGGTCAGGAGGCGAGGTCGGCCGCGTCGGTGATGGTGTAGGCGTAGCCCTGCTCGGACAGGAAGCGCTGCCGGTGCTGGGCGAACTCGGCGTCGACGGTGTCGCGCGCCACCACGGCGTAGAAGTGCGCGGTGCGGCCGTCGCCCTTGGGGCGGAGCAGGCGACCGAGGCGCTGGGCCTCCTCCTGGCGGGAGCCGAACGCGCCCGACACCTGCACCGCGATGCTGGCCTCGGGCAGGTCGACGGAGAAGTTGGCCACCTTGCTCACCACGAGCAGCGAGATCTCGCCGGTGCGGAACGCCGCGAACAGGTGCTCGCGCTCCTTGACGGTGGTGTCGCCCTTGACGACCGGCGCGCCCAGCTTCTCGGCGAGCTCGTCGAGCTGGTCGATGTACTGCCCGATGACGAGCGTGGGCTCGCCCGCGTGCTTCTTGACCAGCTCCTCGACCACCGCGATCTTGCGCGGCGAGGTGGCCGCGAGGCGGTAGCGGACGTCGGACTCGGCGGTGGCGTAGGCGATGCGCTCGCCCTCGCCGAGCGTCACCCGCACCTCGACGCAGTCGGCGGGGGCGATGTAGCCCTGCTGCTCGATGTCCTTCCAGGGCGCGTCGAACCGCTTGGGCCCGATCAGCGAGAACACGTCGCCCTCGTGGCCGTCCTCGCGGACGAGGGTGGCGGTCAGGCCGAGGCGGCGTCGGGCCTGCAGGTCGGCCGTCATCCGGAAGATCGGCGCGGGCAGCAGGTGCACCTCGTCGTAGACCACCAGGCCCCAGTCGCGGGCGTCGAACAGCTCGAGGTGCTGGTAGACGCCCTTCCGGCGGGTGGTCATCACCTGGTAGGTCGCGATGGTGACCGGCCGGATCTCCTTGACGGCACCGGAGTACTCGCCGATCTCGTCGGGGGTGAGCGACGTGCGCTTGAGCAGCTCCTCCTTCCACTGCCGCGCCGAGACGGTGTTGGTCACCAGGATCAGCGTGGTGGCCTTGGCCTGCGCCATCGCGGCCGCGCCGACGATGGTCTTGCCCGCGCCGCAGGGCAGCACGACGACGCCGGAGCCGCCGTGCCAGAACGACTCGACGGCCTCGGCCTGGTACGGACGCATGTGCCAGCCGTCCTCGGCCAGCGCGATCGGGTGAGCCTCGCCGTCGACGTAGCCGGCGAGGTCCTCGGCCGGCCAGCCGACCTTGAGCAGTTGCTGCTTGAGGTGGCCGCGCTCGGAGGCGTGCACCACGATCATGTCCTCGGAGACGCGCTCACCGAGCATCGGCTGGACCTTCTTGGCACGCACCACCTCCTCGAGCACCGCGCGGTCGGTGGTGATCAGCACCAGGCCGTGGACGGGGTGCCGCTCGAGGCGCAGGCGCCCGTAGCGCGCCATGGTCTCGGCGACGTCGACGAGCAGCGAGTGCGGCACAGGGTAGCGCGAGTAGTCCATCAGCGCGTCGACGACCTGCTCGGCGTCGTGGCCCGCGGCCCGCGCGTTCCAGAGCCCGAGCGGCGTGATCCGGTAGGTGTGGACGTGCTCGGGCGAGCGCTCCAGCTCGGCGAAGGGCGCGATCGCGCGCCGGCACGCCGACGCCTGGTCGTGGTCGACCTCGAGCAGCAGCGTCTTGTCCGACTGCACGATGAGGGGGCCGTCGCTCACGACGCGATCTCCTTGGGCTGCTGGGTGTTGTTCACCTGTCGACGGTACGCGGGCCCTGGGCGCATCCTGACATCCCGCCCGGCGGCGTTGCTCGCGTCATCGACGAACGAGGGAGGTTCGCCTTCGACGCGGCGCCTTGCCCTGCGGGCGCCAGGCTCCGCCCTGGGGCGGACCCTGGCATGGTGCCCGGCGGCGTTGCTCGCGTCATCGACGAACGAGGGAGGTTCGCCCTCGACGCGGCGCCTTGCCCTGCGGGCGCCAGGCTCCGCCCTGGGGCGGACCCTGGCATCCCGCCCGGCGGCGTTTGCTCGCGTCATCGACGAACGAGGGAGGTTCGCCCTCGACGCCCTCCGGGCACCGAGCCCCGCCCCGCGACTCCTAGGGTCGAGGCATGGGTGCCCTGACCGCACGGACGATGCCCACCGAGATCCGCACGTCGCGCCTGCTCCTGCGCCGGCCCGTGCCGGGCGACGCCGATGCGGTGAACGCGATCGAGGGCGACCCGCGCACGGCGCGGTTCCGGCCCGACGGCCCGATGGACCGGGGGCGGTCCGACGCCTACCTCGCCGCGCACCTCGCGGACTGGGAGGACGACGGCCTCGGCTACTGGATGGTCGAGGCCGGCGGCGCGCTCGTCGGCTTCACCGGCCAGCGCCGCCTCGACGTGCCGACCGACCTGCTGCCGGGCGTCGAGCCCGAGGGCCTGCTCAACACCTACTGGCGCTTCTCGCCCGCCGTCTGGGGGGCGGGCGTGCCCACCGAGGCGGTGCGCGCCGCCCTGGCGGCGACGCTGGAGGCAGGCGTCGAGCGTCCGGTCGTCGCGATCACCACGCCCGACAACACCCCGTCGCGGCGCATGGCCGAGCGGGTCGGGATGCGGCTCCACCGCGAGGTCGCCCGCGCCTGGGGTGCGCCGTCGGTGGAGTACCGGCTGCCCGCCTGAGACCCCTCACGTCCGCGATCCGATGCGGTGTGGTCCCCGACGGGGGTGGATGAGGACCACAGTGCTTCGGATCGCGGACGGGGCGTCAGGCGGGGGCGGTCGGTGCGACGCGCCCGACGCGGTGCAGGGCGAACGCCTGGACGCGGCCGCTGCGGTGGTCGTAGGCGGTGAGCCAGCCGGCGTCGACGCGGACGGGGTCGACGATGCGCTCGGTGGCCGAGCCGGCCTGGTCCATGTACGACAGCCAGACGCTGGCGCGGGCCTCCGCCGCCTCGCGGAGCGCGGCGACCGCCTCGAGCGAGCCGCTGTGGGCGAGCGCGGCGGGCACGGCGTCGAGCGGACGGGTGTCGGCGGCGGCGTCACCGGCGCGCCCGGCCGCGACGACGCCGGCGGGGTCGGAGCCCGAGCGGACCTCGACCTCGGGCACCCGCGAGCGCGGCGGACGGCGCCGGGCGTGCTCGATGGAGCCGTCGGCACCCTCGCCGACGGCCCGGTGGCCGCCGCCGCGCAGACGCTCGAGCACGAGGTCGGCGGGCAGGTCGCTGACCGCGACGGTGGGGGCCAGCCGGTGCAGCGACAGCCCGAGCGACGCGGCGTCGGCGACGATCGCGTCGAGCTCGGTGGGGTCGTCGCAGCGCAGGTAGCCCGCGGCCCGGCCCACCCGGACCTGGCCGTGGCGGCGGGCGGCGTCGTCGACGAGGTAGCTGAGCGGCTGCGGGACGGGCGTGCGCGAGTGCGCGGCCAGGAAGTCGTGGATGCGCCCCGCGGGCCAGCCGAGCTCGAGCGCGCGTCGTACCGACCCGTCGGTGAAGCGGTAGACGGCCGCGCCGCCGGTGGACTCGGTGTCCGCGATCTCCTCGAGCTGACGGGCCAGCGCGGGCTCGAGCGGCCCGGGGGCGACGGCGGTGAGGTCGGCCTGGAGCAGCAGGTGGTCGACGGGAGGGGGCAGCAGCGCCGACATGACGGCGCCGGCGTCACCGTCGAGCAGTGCCTCGCCGGGTCCGCTGAGCGTCTGGGCGACGACGACGCCGAGGCGGACGGCCTCGTCGATCGCCTGCCGCGCCATCGGCTCGCGGTGGTCGCCGACGCGCGGGGCGTGCCAGGCCACGGCCCGCAGCACGTCCTCGACGTCCTCGTAGCCGTCGGGCCGCACGCTCGCGAGGACGCGCAGCACGAGGCGGCGAACGGCGCGTCCGGGGGAGTCGCGCCAGCCCTCGGCGAGCACGGCCCAGCGCAGGCCGACCTCCAGCTCGCGCCACCCGTCGAACGCGGTGGTGGGCATCCAGGCCTCGTCGCCGCCTCCGTCGCCGCGCGCGAGCAGGCCGCCGGTGCGGGCCAGCGACACGACGAGGTCGACCTCGTCGCTGCTGATGCCGAGCAGCGACGCGGCGGCCCGGACGTCACGCACGCCGAGGCCACCCGAGCGCAGCACCGTCGGGGGACGGGCGCTCCACGAGGCGAGCAGCGTGTCGACGCGTTGCACCAGCTCGGTGGCCGTGCCGGCGCCCATGGCGTCGGTGCGACGGGCGTCGGCGGGGCGTCGCGTCACCTCGGGAGGACGCCCGGCCGGTGCGTCGGGCAGCGGGTCGGCCACCGCGCGGACGACCTCGCCCACCTCGCGCACGGCGTGCAGCGCGTCGCCCCGGCCCCAGACGAGCGCGATCTCGTGCAGCCGCGCGAGGCAGGTGTCGACGCGGTCGGCGGGTGCGTCGACGGCCGCCCGGACCGCCGCCGGCGAGACGGGGCCGTCGGTGGCCGCGACCGCCTCGAGCACCCGGATCGTGGCGAGGTCCAGCCGGTCGACGGCCCAGGTGACGGACGTGCGCGACGCCGCCCGCGAGGCGACCTGCGTCATGTCGGTCGGCGTCGGGTGCGCGAGGTCGGGCCGCGCGGAGAAGAGCCGGGCGAGGGCGCCGTCGTCCCGGCCGCGCAGGTCCTCGGCGAGGGTGCGCGGCGCCGACTGCTGCACACGGGAGGCCATCGGACCCACGGTATCCGAGCACTCCCCACCCGGCCCCCCGCGATCCGTCAGTTCGGCTGGTCCCGTCCGCCACTTCTGCCGGTGCCCACCGGCGGAACCGACGGATCGACCCGGTGGAAGTGACGGATCGCGGGAGGGGTGGGGCGGGGGAGGCCGTGACATGCTGGTGGGGTGGCTCTCGTCGTCGCCGAGCACCTCGGCAAGCAGTACGGGGCGAAGGTCGCGGTGACCGACCTGTCGTTCACCGTCCGCCCCGGCACCGTCACGGGGTTCCTCGGGCCCAACGGCTCGGGCAAGTCCACCACCATGCGGCTCATGCTCGGCCTCGACCGCGGCGAGGGACGCACCACCTTCGACGGCCGTCCGTTCACCGAGCTGCGCCAGCCGCTGCGCGAGGTGGGCGCGCTGCTCGAGGCCAACCCGTTCCACCCCACGCGACGGGCGCGCAGCCACCTGCGCATGCTCGCGGCGGCCAACCGCATCCCGGCCTCGCGCGTCGACGAGGTGCTCGAGATCGTCGGCCTGACGTCCGTCGCGCGCGGTCGTCCGCGCAAGTTCAGCCTGGGGATGGGGCAGCGGCTCGGGCTGGCCGCCGCGCTGCTCGGCGACCCGCACACGCTGATCCTCGACGAGCCGTCCAACGGGCTCGACCCGCAGGGCATCACCTGGCTGCGGGGTCTGCTGCGGAGCCTGGCGTCCGAGGGCCGGGCGGTCTTCGTCAGCAGCCACCTGCTGCAGGAGATGGCCGTGCTCGCCGACCACCTCGTCGTGGTGGGCCGCGGACGGATGATCGCCAACGGCGCGGTCGCCGACTTCACCCGCGGCAGCGCCCGCAACCACGTGCTCGTCACCACGCCCGACATGTCGCAGCTCGGACCGGTCCTCGCCTCGCTCGGCGGCCACGCCCAGCAGTCGTCCGACGGCACCTGGGCCGTGCGGGGGCTCACCTCCGCCCAGGTCGGCGACGCCGCCCGCGACGCGGCCGCACGCGTCCACCAGCTCGTCGACGTGGAGGCCACGCTGGAGGAGGCGTTCCTCGACGCGACCGGTGCCGACGAGGAGTTCCGGGGGCACCTGCGATGAGGGACGCCCTGGTCTACGAGTGGTACCGCGTCACGTCCATCCGCTCCACCTACTGGCTCGTCGGACTCACCTGGCTGTTCACGCTCGCCGTGTCGGCGGTCGTGGCCTGGCAGCTGCCGGAGTCCGGTCCGCTCGCCGGCGGGCGCGAGCCGCTCTCGCTGCTCGTCACCTTCGGGGCCTCGACGGGCATCCCGCCGCTGTTCACCGCCTACATGGTCGGCATCGTGGGCGTCTTCGCGATGGGCCACGAGTACCGCCACGGCATGGTCCGCGCGACGCTCACCAGCGTCCGCGGGCGCCACCGCGTCCTGCTCGCCAAGCTCGCGGTGGTGGCGCTCGTCGCGGTGCTGACCACGCTCGGCTGCGCCGTGATCTCGGTGGTGGTGGGGCTCTCGTTCGGCGTCGACCTGCCGATCGACGGCTTCCTGTGGGGCCTGGTGCTCGCGCTGGTGATCTACACGGTCCTGTTCTCCTGGGCGGGCGTCGCGTTCGCCGCGATCGTCCGCAACCAGACCGCGGCCGTGGCGATGCTCGTCCTCATCCCGACCCTGGTGGAGCAGATCGTGCGGGCCGTCGTGCTCGCGATCAAGGCCGCGTCGGGCGACCCGCAGGGCCAGGGCGGCATCACCGTCATCCTGCGGTACCTGCCGTTCGACGCCGGCGGCCAGATGTACACCCGCACGTCGATCAACCAGCTCTTCCAGTTCCTCGGCTACCGCCCGTTCGGACCCGTCGGCGGCGGCATCGTCTTCGCCGTCTTCGTCGCGCTGCTCCTCGCGCTCGCCGCCTGGCTGTTCAGCCGCCGCGACGCCTGACGGTGGCCGCCCGGCGGTCCTAGGGTGTCGGGCATGAGCCTGCACCTGGAGTACGAGCCGAAGCCCGACGGCCGCCCCGACCCGGGCGAGATCGTGTGGACGTGGGTGCCGTACGAGGACGACCCGCAGCAGGGCAAGGACCGTCCGGTCCTGCTGGTGGCGAGGACCGACGACGACGACCTCGTCGGGCTGATGCTCACGAGCAAGGACCACGACCGCGACCACGCCGACGAGGAGCGTCACGGTCGGCACTGGCTCGACATCGGCTCGGGCGACTGGGACCGCGAGCGGCGTCCGAGCGAGGTCCGCCTCGACCGGTTGATCACCGTCGACCCCGACGCCGTGCGGCGCGAGGGCGCGGTGCTCGGGCGCGACGTCTTCGACGAGGTCGCGGCGGCCGTCGCCCGCCTGCACTGACGGCGGCCGGGACCGTCCGATGACCGAGGAGTCGGTCGAGTCGCTGCTCGCCACCGTCGAGCGGCTGCGGGTCCGCGAGGCCCGGCTGGCCGCCCTCTACGCGACCGCCAACGACCTCACCGCGATCCGTGACGTCGGCGAGATCCTCGGCGCGATCGTCGGCCGCGCCCGTCAGCTGATCGGCACCGACATCAGCTACCTCGGCCTGGTCGAGGGGGACGCCACCTGCATCCGCGTGACCGACGGCGCGGTGAGCGCGTCGTTCCGCAACCTGCGGATGCCGCTCGGGACCGGCCTGCTCGGCCTCGTGGCCGACACCGGCGTGCCGTACGCGACGCCGGACTACCACGCGGACGAGCGGTTCGCGCACCGTGAGTACATCGACGACGCGGTCGACGACGAGCGCATCCACGCGATCCTCGGGGTGCCGATGAAGGTCAAGGGCGAGGTGATCGGTGCCCTCCTCGCGGCCAACCGGACCCCGCGCCCGTTCAGCACCGAGGAGGTCGAGCTGCTGTCGTCCTTCGCCGCCCACGCGGCGATCGCCCTGGAGAACGCCCGGCTGTTCTCCGAGGCCGAGGAGGCTACGGCCCGCCTGGCCACCCACTCCGCGGCCATGGAGCGCGCCGCCCGCGTCCACGACCGTCTCACCGCGACGCTCGTCGGCGGGGGCGAGCTGACCGGGCTGGCCGAGGTGGTGGCCGAGGACCTCGGGGCGCGCGTGGCCGTGCTCGACGCCGACGGTCGGGTCCGCGCGTCGGTGGGCCTGGACGACGCCGATCTCGCGCGGCACGGGGGGATCGGGCCGGCGGTGGCCGAGTCGGTCACGGCCGGACGCTCGGTGTCGCCCGCGGACGACGCGGCCGTGGCCGTCGCGGCGGCCGCCGCCGGTGGCGAGCACCTCGGCACCATCGTGGTGCTGGCGTCGGCCCCGCTCGCCGACGCCGAGCGCCGGACCCTCGACCGTGCCGCCCTCGGCCTCGCGGTCCTGCTGTCGTTCGAGCGCACCGTGGCCGTCGCCGACGGTCGCGCCCGCGAGGACCTGCTCGACGAGCTCGTCGACGGGACCGACGACGTCGAGCGCGCCCGCGGTCGCCTGCGCCGCGAGCACGTCGACCCGTCGGTCGTGCAGGTGCTGCTCGTCGCCGTCGTCGCGGCGGGCGACCGCGGACGTGCCCGTCGACGGCTGGAGGGGTGGACGCGCTCGCGTGGCGGCCTCGTCACGGTCCGCGGCGGCGACCTCGTCGTCGTGGTGCCCGGCGACGACCCGCTCGGACCCGGTCGGGCGCTGCACCACGCCCTCGCCGCCGACGAGGTCGTCGCGACGATCGGCGCCGTGCCCCTGCCCGACCTGCTGCGGGACGCCGGAGCCGCCGAGGCCGAGGCGCGCGCCACCGCGCACGCGCTGGTGTCGCTCGGCCGGGCCGGCGAGGTCGCCGACCCGGCCGGCCTCGGCTTCGCCCGGCTCCTGCTGGGCCAGGCGCGTCGCGGCGACGTGACCGGCTTCGTCGAGCGGACGCTCGGGCCGCTGCTCGCCTGGGACGCCGAGCGCGGCACCGAGCTCGCCGTCACCGTGGAGCACTGGTGCGCGGCCTCGGGCAGCGCGGTCGGCGCCGCCCGCAGCCTGCACGTGCACACGAACACCGTCACCCAGCGGCTCGACCGGGTCGCCGCGCTGCTCGGGACGGACTGGCGCGAGCCCGCGCGCCTGCTCGACGTGCAGCTGGCCCTGCGCGTGTGGCGGATGGGCACACCCGGGCACCCTTGAGATGTGGGCACGGCACGTGGTCGAGGCGGTGATCGTCGCCCTAGCGTGACGGGCATGACACCCGAGGGACCCCGACGCGTGATCGTCACCGGCGCCGCCAGCGGCATCGGCCGCGCCTGCGCCGAGCACTTCGCCGCGCTCGGCGACGACGTGCTCGGCCTGGACCGCGACGCCGAGCGGCTCGCGGTGCTCGCGGCCGACACGGGCGTCCGGACGCAGGAGGTGGACCTCCTCGACCCCGACTCGCTGGCCGGGCTGGGCCTGGAGGCGGACGTGGTCGTCAACAACGCGGGCTTCCAGCACGTCGCACCGGTGGAGGAGTTCCCCGCCGAGGTCTTCGAGCAGATCCTCACGCTGATGCTGCGGGCGCCCTTCGCGATCGCGCAGGCGGTGCTGCCGGGCATGCACGAGCGCGGCCGGGGCCGGTTCGTCCACGTCTCGAGCGTCACGGCCACCGCGCCTCGCCCTACAAGATCGCCTACGTCACGGCCAAGCACGGGCTCGAGGGGTTCTCCAAGTCGCTCGCCGTCGAGGGGGCGCCGCACGGCGTCACGTCCAACACGGTCGCACCGGGCTACGTCCGCACGCCGCTGGTCGAGGGGCAGGTGGCCGACCAGGCCCGCGCCCACGGCATCGCCGAGGACGAGGTCGTCGCCGACGTGCTGCTCGCACGCAGCGCGGTCAAGCGGCTCGTCGAGCCCGACGAGGTCGCCCGGCTGGTCGGCTTCCTCTGCGGTCCCGGCACCGACTCGATCACGGGCGCCAGCTACGACATGACCGGCGGCTGGACCGCCGCCTGAGATGAAGGAGCACCACATGAGCACCACCGCCAAGGCCGACGGCACCCCGCCGCCGCGCACCGGGATCGTCAAGGTCGTCGGCGCCTCGATGGTCGGCACCACCGTCGAGTGGTACGACTTCTTCCTCTTCGGGTCCGCCGCCGCCCTGGTCTTCGGGGACGTGTTCTTCGGCGAGATCGGCGGCACGAACGGCACCCTCTACGCCTTCATGGTCTACGCGATCGGCTTCGTGGCGCGTCCGCTCGGCGGCGTGGTGTTCGGCCACTTCGGCGACCGGATCGGCCGCAAGAAGATGCTGGTGCTGTCGCTGCTGATGATGGGCGGCGCCACCGTCGCCATCGGGCTGCTCCCCACCTACGGCCAGGTGGGCGTGCTCGCGCCGGCGCTGCTCGTGGTGTGCCGCCTGTTCCAGGGCTTCGCCGTCGGTGGCGAGTGGGGCGGCGCGGTGCTGATGGCCGCCGAGCACGGCGACGCGGGCCGTCGCGGCTTCTGGACGTCGTGGGTGCAGGCCGGCGTCGCGTCGGGCAACCTGCTCGCCGCCGCCGTGCTGTGGGTGCTGCAGACCGTCCAGTCGCCCGAGGACTTCCAGTCCTGGGGCTGGCGGGTGGCGTTCCTGCTGAGCGGCGTGCTCGTGCTGATCGGCCTGTGGGTGCGGCTCAGCGTCGAGGAGTCGCCGGTCTTCGCGCAGGCGCGCGACGCCCTCGCCGAGCAGGGCGCCGAGCGCCAGATGCCGCTGCTCGAGGTCGTGAAGCACTACCCGCGCGAGATCCTGCTCGCGATGGGCATGCGCCTCGCCGAGAACACCAGCTACTACATCTTCACCGTCATCTCGCTGACCTACCTGACGCAGTACGCCGGGTACGACGGCAAGGTCGGCACCCAGGCGCTGCTGATCGGCTCGGCCTTCCAGCTCGCGTTCGTCCCGCTGGTGGGGCTGGCCTCGGACCGGTTCGGCCGCAAGCCCTTCTACCTGGTGGGCGCGGTCGGCGTCGGGGTCTACACGTTCTTCTTCTTCGACCTGCTCGAGAGCGGGTCTGCGCTCGTCATCACCGGGGCCGTGATCCTGGGGCTCCTGCTGCACTCGTTCATGTACGCGCCCCAGGCGGCGTTCTTCTCCGAGCTCTTCGGCACCAGCGTGCGCTACTCCGGCGCGTCCATCGGCTACCAGCTCGCGTCCATCCTGGCCGGCGCGCTCGCCCCGATCATCGCGCTGCGGCTGCTGGGCGACGTCGACGACCCGAACACGTCGGCGGTCGGCGTCTACATCGCGATCACCGCGGTGCTCACCCTCGTCGCGGTGCTGCTCAGCAAGGAGACGAGCGGCAGCTCCCTCGAGCACGACCGGGTGCTCGACGAGGCCGCCGCCGGGAGCGCTAGCGGCTCTCGTACGCGATGACGGCGAGGACCAGCGCCTTGTCGACGACGTCGGGCAGCCCGGAGAGGTCGAGGTTGTAGTCGTTGCCCAGCCCGAAGTGCTTGCGCTTGCGGGTGGCGGTGGTCAGGGCCGTCAGCTGCGGGTCGGCGATCGTCAGGTCGTCGAAGGCCGACCCCTCGTAGCCCGAGGCGAAGTCGACCCGCAGCTCGAGCCGCAGGAGCGACCACACGGCGGTGCCGACGCTGCCCTCGGCGTCGGGCAGCGGGGTGCGCAGCTGCTCCAGCGAGGCCTGCGGGCCGCACCAGGCCATCGGCTCGCCCGCGGGGGAGAACAGGGCGAACGTGTCGCGGGGGCCGGCCCGCTGGACGTCGCCGAGGTGGACGTTCTCGGGCGTCCAGACCGACCAGTGCTCCCCGAACCGCTGGTCGAAGTCGGTGCGGTGGAAGCGCGCGACCTCGGTACGGCCGGGCCCGCGCAGCGCGAAGCCGTCGGGCAGCTCCCGGAGGTCGTACCGCGTCGGGAGCGGGTCGGTCGCGGTCACGCCCCAGCCCCCGGAGGAGAACGTGACCTGGCGGGTGCGGCGCAGGTCGTCCAGAGTCATGACCGAACCATAGTCAACGCCGCGGACGTCCGGCGGCTCCGGCCGTGGGCCCGTCGCAGCGGCTATCGTGGACCGGTGGGCAAGGTCATCGACGGGGTCGACCGCTTCCAGCGACGTCATCGCGTCATCGGCGTGCCCCTCGCGGTGTTCTACAAGTTCTTCGACGACCAGGGCAACTACCTCGCCGCGATCGTCACCTACTACGCCTTCATCGCGATCTTCCCGCTGCTGCTCCTGGGGTCCTCCATCCTGGGCTTCCTGCTGCAGGGGAGCCCGGGTCTGCAGGAGACGATCCTCAACTCCGCGTTGAGCCAGTTCCCGATCATCGGCGACCAGCTCGGTCGGCCCGAGGGCCTCCAGGGCAGCTTCGGCGCCGTCGTCCTCGGCTCGATCGTCGCGCTCTACGGTGCGCTCGGCCTCGGGCAGGCCAGCCAGAACGCGATGAACATCGCCTGGGCCGTCCCGCGCAACAGCCGCCCCAACCCGTTCCTCGGACGCGCCCGGAGCCTGCTGCTCCTGGTCACCGCCGGCGTCGCCGTGCTCGCCGTCAGCGTCGTGTCCGTCGCGGGCAGCAACGCCCAGGTGTTCGGCGCCCGCATCGACGCGGGGCTGCAGTGGGTCATCACCGGCGTCACGACCCTGCTGGTCGCCGTGGTCTTCGCGATGCTGTTCCGGCTCGCGGCCGCGCGCGACCACAGCTTCTGGCGTGCGCTGCCCGGCGCGGTCGTCGTCGCGCTGCTGTGGCAGGGCCTGCAGTACATCGGATCGATCTACGTCACCCGCGTGCTCAACGAGACGTCGTCGATGAACGCGGTGTTCGGCCTGGTGCTCGGGCTCGTCGGCGTCATCTACATCGCGTCCCTGATGGCGATCTTCGGCGTCGAGGTCAACGTCGTCCTGGCCAAGAGGCTGTACCCCCGCGCGCTGCTCACCCCCTTCACCGACAACGTCGACCTCACCGACGCCGACCGTCGCGCCTACGCCGAGTACGCCAAGGCCCAGCGCCACAAGGGCTTCGAGTCGATCAGCATCACCTTCGACCCGCGTCGCGGCGACGGCGAGGAGACCTCCGAGATGCCGCACCTCGTCGCGCTCCCCGACGCCGAGGAGGGGCCCGAGCAGCGCGACCCCGACGGACCCGAGCCCACCGTCCGGCTGTACCGCGGCGGGTGACGCTCGACGCCCTGCTGCCCGGCGGCGTCGTGGTGCGCGGTGGCGACCTGCACGACCCGGCCTGGTCGGCGCTCGCGACCGCGGCCGACCGCGCGGCGGTGGGGGACGCCGTCCCCGCGCGGGTGCTCGACTTCCTGGCCGGACGGGGCGCGGCCCGCGCCGCGCTGCTCGCGCTCGGCGCCGACGCCGGGGCACCCCTCGCCCGGGGGCTGGACCGCTCGCCCCGCTGGCCCGCCGACGTGGTCGGGTCGCTCACGCACGGGGCGGGCGAGGTGGCGGCCGCGGTGGCCCGCCCCGCGGACGTCGCGGCCCTCGGCATCGACGTCGAGCCGCTGCGCCCGCTGCCCACGGGCGTCGCCGCCGTGGTGGGCGGTGACGCCGAGCTGCGCCGGCTCGAGGGCTTCGTGCACGGTCCGTCCGCGGGCGCGGTGGTGCTGTTCAGCGCCAAGGAGAGCCTGTTCAAGGCCTGGCACCCGCTGCACCGGACGTGGCTCGACCTGCACGACGCCGACGTGCGGCTGCGCGACGACGGCACGTTCGGCGCCCGCCTGACGCCGGCGTCGGGCCCCCGGACCACCTGGTCGGGACGGTGGGAGGTCGACGGCGACGTGGTCCGGACCGCGGTGGCGGTGGCCGCGCCGGGCTGACCTGCGCGGGGTCTTGCGGACCGCACGAATACTCGGTATACAGTTCTCACCAGGAAAGATACCGAGTATGCAGGGGGTGCGCCGATGTCGGCACAGGCGGTCAGGCGAGGACTCCTCGCCCTGCTGGCGAAGGAGCCGATGTACGGCGCCCGCCTGCGGTCGGAGTTCGAGCAGGCGACGGGCGGCACCTGGCCGCTCAACGTCGGGCAGGTCTACACGACGCTGAACCGGCTCGAGCGGGACGGCCTCGTCGTCGGCGGCGGGGGTGCCGACGACGAGGGCCGCATCCTCTACGCGATCACCGAGGCCGGGCACGCCGAGGTCGACCACTGGTGGTCGAGCCCGATCGACCACGCGAGCGACCCGCGCGACGAGCTCGCGATCAAGATCGCCCTCGCGGTGACGCTGCCCGGCGTCAACGCGACCGGGCTGCTCCAGGCGCAGCGCCGCAGCACGCTGTCGCACCTGCAGGGCCTGAACCGGCTCAAGCGCCGCGCGTCGTCGGAGGGGGACCAGGCCTGGCAGCTCGTGCTCGACCGGCTGCTGTTCGCGGCCGAGGCCGAGGTCCGCTGGGTCGACCACGTCGACGCCCTCCTGTCCGTCCACCCCCTTCCCGCCGCCCGCAAGGAGTCCCGATGAGCGACGTCGTGCTCGAGATCGCCCACGTCACGCACGTCCACGGCACCGGGGCCGCCGAGGTCAGGGCGCTCGCCGGCGTGAGCCTGACCGTCCACGCCGGTGAGCTGGTCGCGGTGATGGGGCCGTCCGGCTCGGGCAAGTCCAGCCTGCTGGCGCTGGCCGGCGGGCTCGACGTCCCGACGTCGGGCGACGTCGTCATCGAGGGTCGCTCGCTGGCCCGGGCGAGCGCCCGCGAGCGGGCGGCCATGCGACGGCGCCACGTGGGCTACGTCTTCCAGGACCTCAACCTGGTGCCGTCGCTCACCGCGGCCGAGAACGTCGCGCTGCCGCTCGAGCTCGACGGGGTGCGCACCCGCGACGCCCGGGCCCAGGCGGTCGCGGCGCTCGAGGGCGTCGGCATCGAGGGCCTCGCCGACCGGTTCCCCGACGACATGTCCGGCGGCCAGCAGCAGCGGGTCGCCATCGCACGGGCCCTGGTCGGGCCGCGCCGCATCCTGCTCGCCGACGAGCCCACCGGCGCGCTCGACACCGCCACCGGCGACGTGGTCCTCGGCGTGCTGCGCTCGCGCATCGACGACGGCGCCGCGGGGGTGCTCGTCACGCACGAGCCCCGGCACGCGGCCTGGGCCGACCGGGTGGTCTTCCTGCGCGACGGGATGATCGTGGACGAGTCCGGCGACGTCGTCGAGCCCGTCTTCACCGACCAGGTGCTGGCCGCCGAGCTCGCCGGGGGCGACGATGCGTAGCCGGTGGGCCGCCGCGCTGCGGATCGCGCGGCGCGACGCCCTGCGCCACCGCGGCCGCAGCCTGTTGGTGATGCTGATGGTCGGGCTCCCCGTGATGCTCGCGGCGGGCGTCGCCACCGCCGTCTCGACCGCCGACGTCGACGCCCGGGAGGCGCTGCCCCTCACCGTCGGCGCCTCGCAGGCCTACGTCACCACCGACGGGTACGTCGGCCCGG
The DNA here is from genome assembly GCA_030655315.1 of Nocardioidaceae bacterium. Classification (GTDB taxonomy): domain Bacteria; phylum Actinomycetota; class Actinomycetes; order Propionibacteriales; family Nocardioidaceae; genus JAURVT01. The sequence continues at coordinate 92,727 of JAURVT010000049.1, forward strand.
TGTCGCAGAGCCCCGACGGCCGGCAGACGGTGAACGACTCGGACGCTGACGGCGAGCCGACGCGCTCGGCCGGTGAGTCGGCGGCCGACCTCGCCCGTCGGCTCGACGCGGACGTGGTGCCGGTGCGGGTCGGGGACTCCGAGGCCGCGGGCGCCGCCCGCGACGGCGGTGCGGCCTACGTGCAGGTGCTCGCGACGGACCTCACCGACCCGCTCACGCGCGGTCTGGTCGACCTGGACCGTGGACGGCTGCCGCGGTCCGACGACGAGGTCGTCGTCTCGCCCGGGATCGCGCACACCGGCCACGAGCCGGGCCGGACCCTCACGGTGGGCGACCGCCGGCTGACGGTCGTGGGCGTCGGCACCACCGGCCCGCGCTACGTCCCGGGCGCCGGCGTGGTGGTCACCGACGCCGCCTTCGACGACGTCGTGGCGTCGGCCGTCCCGAACGCCGCCCGCGAGCAGGGGTTCCTCGTGGGCCGGTCCGCGCCGGTCACCTGGTCCGACGTGCAGGCCCTCAACCAGGTCGGCTACGGCGTGACCTCCCGCGCGGTCGTCCTCGACCCGCCGTCCGGCGTGGAGGACCCGTACGGAGACTCCTCGAGCGGCACCGACACCACGGTGGCCGGCCTCGTGGTCGCGTGCATCGTCATCGAGGTGGCCCTGCTCGCCGGCCCCGCGTTCGCGGTGGGCGCGCGTCGGCAGCGTCGGCAGCTGGCCCTGGTCGCCGCCGGTGGCGGCTCGCCCTCCGACCTGCGCCGGGTGATCCTCAGCGGCGCCCTCGTGGTCGGCGGCGTCGCCGCCGCGGTGGGGGCCGTCGTCGGCGTCGCCCTGGCCCCGCTCGCCCTCGGCGTCGCCGCGCGCTACGCCGACGTCGTCCGCGGCCCGTTCGACCTGCCGTGGGGGAGGAAGGTCCTCGCCGCGCTCCTCGGCCTCCTCGCGGCGGTCGTCGCCGAGTGGGTGCCGGCTCGGCAGGCCGCACGGCGCGACCTCGTCACGGCGCTGACCGAGCGCCCGGACGACCCCCGCCCCGCTCCCGGGTGGCCGGTGCTCGGCGGGGTCCTGGTCGCGGTGGGACTCGCCCTGGTGCTGAGCGGTCGGAGCATCGGCTACGACCGGGGGCTCGTCGTCGCGATCGGCACGGTGGTCCTCGTGGTCGGCGCGGTGTTCCTCGTGCCGCTGGTCATCGGCGGGGTGGGCCGGCTCGCCGGGCGCCTGCCGCTGGCGCTGCGCCTCGCCGTCCGCGACACGTCGCGGCAGCGGGCCCGCAGCGCCCCGGCCGTCGCGGCGGTCATGGCGGTCGTGGCGGGCATCACGGCCCTCGCGGTCGCGTCGGCGAGCGACTTCGCGCAGGACGAGCGTGACTACGTCTACTCGCTGCCCCAGGGGCAGGTCCAGATCGGGGTGGGCTGGGACGGCGCCGAGGTCGTCGGCGACCGCGACCCGGCGAGCCAGGCCGACGCCCTCGTGGCCGACGCGGCCCGGGTCCTGCCCGCCCACCGGCTGGTCCCCGTGCGGACCGCGTCGACCTACGACGGGCAGGTGGAGACGTCGTGGGAGGTCGCTCTCGGTGCCTGCACCGGCGCCTGCACCTTCGTCTACGGCGACGGCTACGCGGTCGATCCCTCGGGCCGCGGCGTGCTCGTGGCCGATGCCGACGACCTCGCCGCGATGGGGGTGCGGCTCGACCCGACCGCCCGCGACGCCCTCGCCGCCGGCCGCGTCCTGGTCGGGGAGGGGGACCTGAGGGGCCAGGACGAGGTGACCCTGGTCGGGAGCACCTACGACATCGGCGGCGGCTCGACGAGCCGACCGCGCTACGAGACCGTTCCGGCGGCGGCGGCCGACCTCACCGTCACGACGGACGTGCCCGCCGGCCACCGCGGCTCGGTGGCGGCCGTCGTGGTGCCGCCCGCCACCGCCGCGCGAGCCGGGATCGTGGCCACGCCGCAGGCGGTCGTGAGCGACGTGCGCGACGGCCCGCTGTCGGCGGCCGACGTGACGACGCTGGGCGCGCTGCAGAGGGACGGCGACCCGGTCTCGGACTCGCTGACGGTCGAGCGCGGATTCACCGAGACCTTCACGTGGCAGTTCCTCGGCCTCAGCGTGGCCGGCGGTCTGCTCGTCCTCCTCGGCACCCTGACCGCCACCGGGCTCGCCCTGGCCGACGCGAGGCCCGACCTGGCGACGCTGTCGGCCGTCGGCGCCGCGCCCCGCACCCGTCGGGCGGTTGCGGCGGCCCAGGCGCTCGTCGTCGGCGTCGTCGGCGCGGTGCTCGGGGTCGTGGTGGGCGTCGTCCCGGGGTGGGTCGCGGCGACGTCGCTCACCGGCGGCGAGTTCGGGTCCAGGGGGCCGATCCACGTGGTCCCGTGGGTGCTGCTCGCGGTCGTGGTGCTCCTGGTGCCGGTGCTGGCTGCGCTGGTGTCGGGCCTCGCCGTCCGCAGCCGGGCCGTGCTCGTGAGGAGGACTGCATGAGGTCGCGCCGTCCGGCGGCGGCGCCGATGCAACCGAACCTGACCCCGGGCCGTCCTAGGGTCGAGACCACACCACGACGCCCGGGGGGACGACGATGAGCCACGTGGACCTGACCGACCGACGACGACGCGCCGCGCGCGTCCGGCTGGCCGAGCTGATCGCCGTCCGGCGCACGCAGCGCGACCGCGACGAGGCCCGCGCCCGGGCCGAGGCGGGCCGCACCCGCTGACCGTCCGACCTGTCGGTGCCCGGTGATGCCCCGGCATCACCGCGCACCGACAGGACCTAGGGTCGGGACGTGGACGCGCCTCTGGTCGTCGGGTTCGACCTCGACATGACGTTGATCGACTCCCGGCCCGGGATCGGCGCGGTCTACCACGCGCTCGCGGCCGAGACGGGCGTCGCGATCGACGTCGACCTCGTGACGTCGCGTCTCGGGCCGCCGGTGGAGTCCGAGCTGGCCCACTGGTTCCCCGCCGCCGACGTGCCCGCGCTCGCGGACCGCTACCGCGCGCTGTACCCGGACCTCGCCGTGGAGGCCACCGGCACGATGCCCGGTGCGCACGCCGCCCTCGAGGCCGTGCGCGCCCGCGGCGGACGCACGGTGCTCGTCACCGCCAAGAACGCGCCCGCCGCGCAGCGGCACCTGGACCACCTCGGCCTCGTGGTCGACGCGGTGCACGGATCGCTGTGGCGCGACGGCAAGGCCGGTGCGTTGCGCGAGGAGCACGCGACGGCCTACGTCGGCGACCACGTGCACGACGTCGAGGCGGCCCGCGGCGCGGGCGTCACGGCGGTCGGCGTCACCACCGGGCCGTGCAGCGGGATGGACCTGCAGGCGGCCGGGGCCGACGTCGTCCTGCACTCCCTCCTCGACCTCCCCGACTTCCTCGACTCGATAGGGTGAGTCCCGGCGCCGCCAGGGCGCCTGCACGTCGAGCGGAGACGAGGACAGCGGTGCCCACCGGAAAGGTCAAGTGGTACGACGGCGACAAGGGCTTCGGCTTCCTGTCCCAGGACGAGGGCGGCGACGTGTACGTCCGCTCCGACGCCCTGCCCGAGGGCGTCACGACGCTGAAGAACGGCACGCGCGTCGAGTTCGGCATCGCCCAGGGACGACGCGGCGACCAGGCCCTGCAGGTCCGTCTGCTCGAGCGCGCCCCCTCGGTCTCGCGCACCCAGGCCAAGGCCCGCCGCAAGGGCCCCGACGAGATGGTCGTCATCGTCGAGGACCTGATCGGCCTGCTCGACGGGCTCGGCGAGGGCTACCGCCACGGACGCCACCCCGAGACCCGTACCGCCAAGCCGACGGCCGCCCTGCTGCGCGCCCTCGCCGACGAGCTCGAGGCCTGACCCACCCGCCCGTCCCCGACTCGGTGGGGCGGGCGGGGACCGGCTAGCCGACGCGGCGGGGGGCGTCGGCGTCGACGCGGCCGAGGGAGCCCTTGGCCACGAGGCCGAACCAGACGACCAGGACCACGGCGGTGATGCCGAGGCCGAGCTGGGGGGTCTGCAGGCCGACGCCGAGGCCGAGGAACCCGCCGACGACCCACGACAGCTGCAGCAGCGTCTCGGACCGTGCGAAGACGCTGGTGCGCACGGCCTCGGGCACGTCGCGCTGGATCAGGGCGTCGAGGCTCAGCTTGCCCAGCGACTGGCACACGCCCACCGTCAGGCCGAGCAGCACGGCGGTGGGCAGCGCCCAGACCACGGCCGCCAGGGTCACGAGCGCGGCATCGGCCGCCAGCACGACGACCACCGTGGTCTCGGGGCGTCGTGACCCCATCACCGACCCCAGCAGCACGCCGACGGTGTTGCCGACGCCGGCCGCGCCGATCACCAGGCCCATCAGCACGGTCGGCTGCCAGCCCGGGAACGGCGACTCGCGCAGGACGAAGGCCATGAACATCGTCAGGAAGCCCGACAGGAACCGCAGGCCGGTGTTGCAGCGCAGCCCGTGGACGACGGCGAAGGTGATGCCCAGCTTGCGACGGGTGGTGCTGTCGCCGCGCAGCGACGACATCGCCACGTGCTCCTCGCCCGCCGCGGAGTCGACGCGCGAGGGCAGCAGCACGGCCAGCACGGTGGCCACGACGAAGAGCACGAAGGCGTAGCGCAGCGCCCACTCCGCGCCGAGCGCGGCCGCGCCCACGGCGATCGGGGCCGAGACGGCGGCGCCGATGGTGCCCGTCAGCGAGATCCGCGAGTTCGCCTTGACCAGGGTGAACGAGCGCGGCAGGACGCGTGGCACCGCGGCGGCTCGCGTGACCCCGTAGGCCTTGGACGCGACCAGGCAGCCGAGCGCGGCGGGGAACAGCGCGTACGAGCCGTCCTGGACGGCCGTCGACATCACCCAGCAGCAGAACGCCCGGACCGCCATCGTCGTGCCGATCGACCAGCGACGACCACGCCGGAACCGGTCGAGGAACGGCCCGATGACGGGGGCGACGATGGCGAACGGCAGCATCGTCAGGAGCAGGAACTGGGCCACCTGGCCGCGGGCCTCGCCCGTGGGCACGGTGAAGAACAGGGTGCCCGCCAGCGAGACGGCCACCGCCGCGTCGCCGGCGGTGTTGAACGCGTGCATCTCGAGCAGCCGCGACAGGCCGCTCTCGCCGGCGCCCTTGGCCTGGGTGAACCGGCGGGCCCGCTTGACCGTGCCCGTCGAGGCCCGTCCGACCGATCGCGCCGCACGGCCCCCGGCGCGGGCGGCGCGGCTCGCGCGACCCGGGGGGTCCGAGGGCCCGTCCGGACGCGGGGGAGGGGGCTGCTCGTCCACGCGCCCATCCTGCCTCACCCGGGACGTGCCTCCCGGCTCCGCCGTGGTGGGCGTGCCCCGGTGGCGCAGGGTTGGCGCGGTGCGCGACAATCGCGTCATGGCCGAGCCGACCACCCCCACGCGCGACCCGCGCCTCGACGCCGCGTGCGCCGACGCCGCCCCGCTGGCGCGACAGCACCTCGTCGACACCGTCGGCGAGGACGTCGTCGGCGACCACCTGGCGATCCGTCGCGAGGGCGAGCGCCTCGCGACCCACGTCTTCGCCTCCACCCAGCCCGGGTACCGCGGCTGGACCTGGTCGGTCACCGTCGCCCGCGCGTCGCGTCAGCGCACCGTCACCGTGTGCGAGGTCGTCCTGCTCCCCGGCGACGAGGCGATCGTCGCGCCGTCGTGGACGCCGTACAAGGAGCGTGTCCGCCCCGGCGACCTCGGTCCCGGCGACCTGCTGCCCCCGGAGGCCGACGACGCCCGTCTGGTGCCCGGCTTCACCGCCGGCGACCCCGCCACCGAGCCGCTGGTCGACCCGTCCACCGTGCGCTCCGTCGCCGACGAGGTCGGCATGGGCCGCGCCTGGGTGCTCTCCCTCGAGGGCCGCGACCTCGCCGCCGAGCGCTGGCACGAGGGCGAGCAGGGTCCCGACGTCCCGCTGGCCCAGCAGGCCCCGGGCAAGTGCTCGGACTGCGGGTTCACGGTGCGCCTCGCCGGACCGCTCGGCCTCGAGTTCGGCGTCTGCGCCAACGGCATGGCCAACGACGACGGCCGCGTCGTCGCGCTCGACCACGGCTGCGGGGCGCACTCCGACGCCAAGCTCTCGCGCTCGTCGGGCCCGGTGCCGCTGCCGCCCCCGGTGATCGACACGATCGCCGTCGACACGCTCGAGGTCTGAGCGCTCCTCGCGCCTCACCCTCCGGGTGCGGTGTGAGCCGTCGCACGCCAGTATTGGTTGCGTGCTGAACACAACGCTCGTAAGGTTGTGATCAGCAACCAATGGACGGAGTGGTGACGTGGAGCAGCGGACGAGGTCGACCGAGCACCTCCTGGAGGCGCTGATGCGCCTGACCCGGTCGCTCAAGGCCGGACGCTTCCGCACCGACGCCGCCGGCGTCGAGCTCGGTCGCGCCGAGGTGGGCGTCCTGCGCTGGATCGAGCGGCACGGCGAGGCCCGCACCGGCGACATCGCCTGCGGCTTCGGGCTGAGCGCCTCGGTGATCAGTCGCCAGCTCACCAGCCTGGAGGAGCGCGGCCTGCTCACCCGCCGCGCCGACCCGGCCGACGCGCGCGCCGGCCTGGTCTCCCTCACCACCGAGGGCGTCCGCGCCCTCGACGCGATGACGGCCTACTACAACGACCGGCTCGCCGAGATCCTGCGCGACTGGAGCGAGGACGACCTCCGCGGCGCCGCCCGCCTCGTCGGCCACCTGGCCGACCGGCTGGCCGACGCGCCCGACTCGCCGCCCGCCACCGCGCCGTCCACCCCCGCGCTCGTCTGAGCGCCACCCGCACGGAACCACGCACGACCGCGCCCCCGGGCGCCACGGAAGGACCCAGATGAGCACCACCACCACGGCACCGCCGCCGGTGTCGACCGCCGAGCCGGAGATGTCGCACCGCCAGATCCTCGAGGTGCTCGTCGGGCTCCTCGCGGCGCTGTTCACCGGCATCCTGTCCTCGACGATCGTCTCCAACGCGCTGCCGACGATCATCAGCGACCTCGAGGGCAGCCAGACCCAGTACACCTGGGTGATCACCGCCTCGCTGCTCGCGATGACGGTGTCCACGCCCATCTGGGCCAAGATGTCCGACCTGTTCAACAAGAAGACCCTGGTCCAGACCGCGATCGTCGTGTTCGTGGTCGGCTCGGTCGTGGCCGGCTTCTCCCGCAGCGTCCCCGAGCTGCTCGGCGCGCGCGTGGTGCAGGGCCTCGGCATGGGTGGCCTGACGGCGCTCGCGCAGTCGATCATCGGCTCGGTCATCCCGCCGCGCGTCCGTGGCCGCTACAGCGGGTACATGGGCGCCGTCATGGCCCTCGCGACCGTGAGCGGTCCGCTGATCGGCGGCGTCATCGTCGACACGCCCGCCCTGGGCTGGCGCTGGTGCTTCTTCGTCTGCATCCCGCTCGCCGTGATCAGCCTCGGCGTGCTGCAGAAGTTCCTCCACGTCGAGACGATCAAGCGCAAGGTGCGGATCGACTGGATGGGCGCCGTCCTCATCTCGATCGGTGCGAGCCTGCCCCTGCTGTGGGTCTCCTTCGCCGGCAACGACTTCGCCTGGATGTCGTGGCAGACCGCCGCCTTCCTCGGCGGCACCGTGGTGGCCGTGGGCCTCGCGATCGTCGTGGAGAGCAAGCACCCCGAGCCCCTCGTCCCGCTCACCGTGGTCAAGGACCGCACCACGGCCCTGGCGATCATCGCCAGCGTCGCCGTCGGCATCGCGATGTTCGGCGGGTCGGTCTTCCTCGGCCAGTACTTCCAGATCGCCCGCGGCTACTCGCCCACCCAGGCGGGCCTGCTCACCATCCCCCTGATGATCGGCTCGCTCGTCGGCACCGTCACCGCCGGCCAGATCATCACCCGCACCGGCAAGTGGAAGCGGTTCCTCGTCGGCGGCTCGATCCTGCTGGTCGCCGGTCTCGGGATGCTCGGCACGATCGACCACACCACCGCGATCTGGCACCTGTCGATCTTCATGGTCGCCATGGGCATCGGCATGGGCATGCTGATGCAGAACCTCGTCCTCGCCGTCCAGAACACGGTCGACGTCACGCAGGTCGGTGCCGCGAGCGGTGCCGTCGCGTTCTTCCGCAGCCTCGGCGGCGCGGTCGGCGTCTCGGTGCTCGGCGCCGTGCTGGCCTCCCGGGTCAGCGACAAGATGGCCACCGGCCTGTCGGACCTCGGGATCTCCTCGGCGCAGGCCGACGCCGGCGGTGGCGCGGGCTCGCTCGACCTGAGCGCCATGCCCGCCCCGATCCGCGAGCTCACCCGCACCGCCTACGGCGACGCGACGGGCCGGATCTTCCTGATCGCCGCCGTCGTGGCGCTGGTCAGCCTGGTCGCGGTGCTGCTCATCCGCGAGGTGCCCCTGCGCACCACCGTCCGCAAGCTCGACGACGACGGCGCGGGCGGCGAGCCCGTGCTCGACGCGTCCGGCGACCAGCCGGCCGACGACGACACGACCACCGACGTCGAGACCGTCGACGTCACCGCCCGGCCGGCCCACCGGTCCGAGGCCGACGTCGACGCCGCGGAGCAGCAGGAGCGCCAGGCCGTCGCCGCGGTCGACGTCCTGACCCGCGCCGAGCAGTCGGCGATGCTCCGGGCCGAGGCCGCCCAGGAGGCCGTGCACGACGCGGTCGAGGCCGTCGGCCGCCTGCGGGCCCAGGCGTCGGCGCTGTTCGACCGGGTGGACGCCGAGCTGCGCGAGCTGGAGCGTCAGGTGCCCGAGCGCACCGCTCCCCGCCACGCCGCCGACCCGGCAGCCGTCCTCGACGGCCAGCGCGACCACGGCGAGCTCACCGACGACCTGCGTCGCTACGAGCTGGCGGTCCTGCAGGAGTCGCAGCGCGTCGCCGACGGCGTCGTCTCCCACGCCCGCGACGAGGAGGCGAGCCTCCAGGCCCGCATCGCCGAGCTGCGCCAGGTCGAGGCCCACCTCCTCGCCCGCGTGCAGGGCTCCCTCGCCAGCCAGGAGGCGTCCGACCGGACCTGACGCGCCCGCACGACGGCCCCGTCGCTCCTCGGAGCGGCGGGGCCGTTGCTGCGTCTAGAGACCTGCCGGACCCAGCGGGCTCGTGTCGGAGCGTCGACGCTCGGGGTGGTGGTCGAGGGCGCGGCGGCGTCGGCGGCAGTACTCGATGCCGATGGTGCCGAGGCCGAACCCGGCGAGGCAGGTCCAGAGCCACCAGACGCGTCCGCCGTCCTGCAGCGTGCCGAGGAAGGGCAGCAGGGCGATGCCTGCCACGAGCCACAGGCCGGCGCCGACGACCATGGTGCGCACGCCGTCGACGTCGAGGGGCTCGACCTCCGCGACGCGGTAGGTGCGGTCGCCGACCTCGAGCTCGGTGACCTCGGGGCGGCCGAGCTGGTGACGGCGCGCGGCACGATCCAGGCGCTCGCGCTCGCGCGTGCCGGGCTCGCGAGGGGGCTCCTGCGGGTCCTGCTCGTGAACTTCTCGTCTCGACCGTGTCACCCGCCCAGGCTACTGCCCGTGACCGCCGGAGCCTCTGCCACACTGCGGCGCATGAGCACGAGGACGGCGCCTACGGGCGCACTGGACCGGTACTTCGACGTCAGCGCCCGGGGGTCGACGATCGGGCGCGAGGTGCGCGGCGGCGTCGTCACGTTCCTGACGATGGCCTACATCATCGTGCTGAACCCGATCATCCTGTCCAACGCGCCCGACGTGGACGGCAACTACCTCGGTGGCGGCTCGACCCCGGGCGCCGGGTTCGTCACGATCGCCGCGTGCACCGCGCTGGTCGCGGGCGTCCTCACGATCGCCATGGGCGTGGTCGCGAACTTCCCGCTGGCGCTGGCCACCGGGCTCGGGCTGAACGCCTTCGTCGCGTTCTCCGTCGCGAGCCAGATGACGTGGGCCGACGCGATGGGGCTGGTGGTGATCGAGGGGATCGTCATCCTGGTGCTGGTGCTCACCGGGTTCCGCAAGGCCGTGTTCGAGGCGGTGCCGCGCGAGCTCAAGACCGCGATCGCCGTGGGCATCGGGCTGTTCATCACCCTGATCGGCCTGGTGGACGCGGGCTTCGTGCGGATGACGGGCAACGGCGGCTCCCCGCTGGGCCTCGGCATCGGCGGCACGCTGCAGGGCTGGCCGGTGGTGGTCTTCTGCCTCGGCCTGCTGCTGATGATCGGGCTGTACGGCCGGGGCGTCCGCGGCGCGATCCTGATCAGCATCGCCATCACCACCGTGGTCGCCGTGCTCGTCGAGACGTGGGCCGACGTCGGCCCGACCGTCGTCGACAACGAGGTCGTCAACCCGACCGGCTGGAACCTCAACGTGCCGTCGTGGCCCACCACGGTCGTCGACCTGCCCGACTTCTCGCTGCTCGGCACCTTCAACCTGATCGGCTCGTTCGAGCGGGTCGGCGTCGTCACCGTCGTGCTGCTCGTCTTCACGCTCCTGCTCGCCGACTTCTTCGACACGATGGGCACGATGACGGCGATCGGCGCCGAGGCGGGCCTGAACGACGAGGACGGCACCCCGCCCCGCACCCAGCGCATCCTCGTGGTCGACTCCGTCGCCGCGATCGCCGGCGGCGCCGCGGGCGTCTCGAGCAACACCTCGTACATCGAGTCGGCCTCGGGCGTCGGCGACGGCGCGCGCACCGGCCTGGCGAGCGTCGTCACCGGCGTGCTGTTCCTGCTGTCGACGATCTTCACGCCCGTCGTCAGCCACATCCCCAACGAGGCGGCCGTCCCGGCGCTCGTCCTCGTCGGCTTCCTGATGATGATGCAGGCCGCGCACATCCCCTGGGACGACGTCGAGATCGCCCTCCCCGCGTTCCTCACCATCGTCCTGATGCCGTTCACCTACTCGATCAGCGCCGGCATCGGCGCGGGCTTCATCGCGTTCGTCCTGCTCAAGGTCGTGCGCGGCAAGGCCTCCGACGTGCACCCGCTGATGTGGCTGGTGTCGGTGCTCTTCGTCGCCTACTTCGCGATCGACCCCATCGCCCGCCTCCTCTCCTGACGAGCTGCGGCCCCTGAGTCGCCGAGATACGGGTTGCGCACCATCGGAGCGCCTGCGGTGGTGCGCAACCCGTATCTCGCGCACTCAGGAGGCGCGGGAAAGGTTGCGAATTGCACTTAGCGTAGGTCATGACCTATGCTAAGGATATGCCGACCGACGCCCAGAAGCTCGCCCAGTCGGTGGCGCGGCTCAACCGCCGCCTGCGCCAGGAGCGTCGCTCGGACCTGACGCCGACGCAGATCGCCGTCCTCGGGACGCTGCGCACGCACGGCCCGCAGACGCCCGGGGCCGTCGCCGCCCTCGAGCGGGTGCAGCCGCCGTCGATGACGCGCACGCTGAACCACCTCGTCGAGGAGGGGCTCGTGCTGCGCGAGCCGCACCCCACCGACGGACGGCAGGTCGTGATGACCATCGCCGACAAGGGGCTCGACGTGCTGGCCGAGGAGCGCTCGCGCCGCGACGGCTGGCTCGCCCAGCAGCTCGCGTCGCTCGACACCGCCGAGCGCGAGGTGCTGCGCCGCAGCGCCGCGATCATGGAGAGGCTGGCGGTCGTGTGAGCCCGACGTTCCGGGCCCTGTCGATCCGCAACTACCGCGTCTACGCCGCCGGCTCCCTCGTGTCGAACACCGGCACCTGGATGCAGCGCGTGGCACAGGACTGGCTCGTCCTCGCCCTCACCGGCAGCGGCACCGCGCTCGGCATCACCACGGGTCTGCAGCTGCTCCCGGCCCTGCTCTTCTCGCCGATCGCGGGGGTCGTCGCCGACCGCTTCCCCAAGCGGCGCATCCTCATGCTCACCCAGTTCGCGATGGCGATCCCCGCCGCGCTGCTCGGCGTGCTGGCCATCACCGGCGCCGTCGAGGTGTGGCACGTCTACGTGCTCGCGTTCGCCTTCGGCACCGCGACCGCCTTCGACGCCCCCGCGCGCCAGTCGTTCGTCGTCGAGATGGTCGGACGCGACGACCTCGCCAACGCCGTCGGGCTCAACTCGGCCTCCTTCAACTCCGGCCGGATGATCGGTCCGGCCCTCGCCGGCCTGCTCATCGCGACGCTCGGGTCGGGACCCGGGGCGACCGGCTGGGTGATCCTGATCAACGCCTTCAGCTACGTCGCGGTCCTCGCGTCGCTACTGGCCCTGAACACCCGGCTCCTGCACCCGTCCGACCCGGTGGCCCGCGGACGCGGGGCCGTCCGGGAGGGCATGCGATACGTCCGCTCGCGCCCGGACCTGATGCTCCTGCTCGCCACCGTCTTCTTCGTCGGCACCTTCGGCATGAACTTCCAGATGACGAGCGCGCTGATGGCCACCGAGGTCTTCGACAAGGGCGCGGGGGCCTACGGGCTGCTCGGCTCGATCATGGCGGTCGGCTCGCTCGCCGGCGCGCTGCTCGCGGCCCGCCGCGTCCGTCCGCGCCTGCGGCTCGTCGTCGGCTCGGGGGTGGTGTTCGCCGTGGTCGAGGTCCTCGCCGGGCTGATGCCCACCTACACCACGTTCGCGGTCATCCTGCCGCTGCTCGGCCTCACCGCGCTGACGATGGTGACCTCGGCCAACGCGACCGTCCAGCTGTCCACCAGCCCGCAGATGCGCGGACGTGTCGCCTCGCTGTACCTGATGATCTTCCTCGGCGGCACCCCGCTGGGCGCGCCCTTCATCGGCTGGCTCGGCGAGACGTTCGGGGCACGCTGGACGCTCGTGGGCGGCGGTGCGATCACCCTGGTCGGCATCCTGGTGTGCACCGCCGTGTTCGTGCACCGTCAGGGCCTGGTGGTCCGCCCGCACCTCGGCCGGCACCCCGCGTGGGACGTGTCGACGCGCGAGGACCTCGCCGAGCGCGAGCGCGAGCAGCACCTGGCATCCTTGCGGTGATGGACACCGATCGCCTCACCTCGGACCGCTACCTCGCCGTCGTCGGCGTCGAGTCCGCACGGCTCGCCGACGCCGCCGAGGGCCTGCTCGACGCGCCCGTCCCGAGCTGTCCGGGCTGGGACGTCGCGACGCTCGTCCGCCACGTCGCGGGCGTCTACCGCCACACGACCCTCACCGTCCGGCTCGGCGCCGAGCCCGAGCCGGGCGGGGACGCCGTCCCCGCGGTCGACCCCGACCCGGTGCTCGACCTGCGGCTCGCCGCGGCCGAGCTGGTCACGCAGCTCACCGCCACCGACCCCGCTGCCGCCTGCCGCACCTGGGCGCCCGAGGACCAGACCCAGGGGTTCTGGTTCCGCCGGATGGCGCACGAGAGCGTCGTGCACCGGATCGACGCCGAGCTCGCCCGCAGCGCCGCCACCACGACCGACGGCGCCACCGACGTCGACGTCGACGTCGCGCTGGACGGCGTCGACGAGTTCCTGACGATGTTCGTCGGCGGGTCCTGGGCCGAGGCCGGCATCGTGCCCCAGCACCCCGTCGACGCGGCCGTCCGCCTCACCGCCGACGGCCGGTCCTGGACGGTTCACGTCGACGTCGACGTGGTCCGCACCGAGCCGGGCGCCGACGGTGACGTCGACGCCGAGGTGGCGGGCGGTGCCGGCGACCTGCTCGCCTGGGTGTGGGGACGCGTCCCCGTCGACGGGCTGTCGGTCAGCGGCGACGAGTCCGCGGTGGCCGAGCTGCGCGCCCGCTTCGCCGAGCTCTCGTGAACCCGCGCTACCGGCGCCTGATCATCCCGGGCCTGCTCGTCGCGCTGCTCGTCGTCGTGGTGGTGTCGGCCATCACCAGCCGTGCCGACGCCGACGACGGGGGCTACGTGTCGGGAGGCGACGACTCCACCGGTGCCGTCGCCGCGCACGAGCGGGTCTCGACGATCCGCGATCCTCGGGTGTCGGAGTCGAGCGGGCTCGTGGTGAGCACCCGTGACCCGCGCCTGGCCTACACGATGAACGACTCGGGCAACGCGCCGACGGTGCTCGTCGTCGAGATCGCGTCGGGCGACGTCGTCGGCACCACCGAGCTGGAGGGCGACGGGTTCGCCGACGTCGAGGCGCTGGCCGTCGACGGCGACGGCACGCTCTGGATCGGTGACGTCGGCGACAACGCCGGCACGCGCGACGACCTCGCCGTCTACAGCACCGGGCAGCCCGGTCGGGGCGACGCCGCCGCGACGCCGCGCCGGTTCCCCGTCGCCTACGCCGGCGGGGTGGCCGAGGACGCGGAGGCGCTGCTCGCCGACCCCGCCACCGGCCGGCTGTCCGTCGTCACCAAGGGCTTCCTCGGGGGCTCGCTGTACCGGCTGCCCGCGCGCCTCGGCACCGACCGCGTCAACTTGATGCGCCCGGTCGAGGGCTTCCGCGCCCCGCTGCTCGTCACCGACGCGTCGTTCCTGCCCAACGGCTCGGCCTTCCTGCTCCGCACCTACATCGGGGTGTTCGCCTACGACGCGGGGACGCTCGAGCGCACCTGGTCGGCCGGTCTCCCGCCGCAGGAGCAGGGCGAGACCCTCGCCGTCGAGCCCGGCGGCCGCTCGGCGCTCATCGGCACCGAGGGCGTCCCCTCCCCGCTCGAGCGCATCGCCCTCCCCGCGCGCGCGTCCGGCGTCCCCGCCGGCCTCGCCCCCGTCGGCGGGGTCGTCGACGCCGCCGCCTGACCGTCGTCGGATTCCCAGGTAGGCACGGGAGACCGACAGTGTGATGTGTCAGGACATCGGTGACACGTGTGTCATGACTTCGGTGACGGTAGTCGTTTGGGTGTGAGTTGGTATTTGCGGTCGGGGTCGAGGTGTCGGAACTCGATGAGGTCGTCGTGGTGGAAGATCGCGATGGCGGGGTCTTCGCGCAGGATGGTGAGGGTTTCGCCGGCCCAGGCTTTCCCGATGCTCATCTGGGTGTTCTGGCCGATGTCTATGACGCCGTTGGGGCGGACGTGGACGGTGGCGGTGGTCATCGGTGCTCGTAGTGGTGTGGCCGCGGCGGACGCGCGTGGGGCTGCTTGGTAGGCCTGCGCGGGGGTGGCGCCGTGATGGGCCTGGTGGGGTCGTTGGTGGTTGAAGATCAGGTCGTAGGCGTCGAGCTGGCGTTGCAGATCGGCCAGGGTGGCTGGTGCGGGTCGGGCGCGGAGCCATTGGCGCAGGGTCGACCACTCGCGTTCCTTCTTCCCGCAGGTCTGTGGATGACGCGGGCGGGCCAGGATCGGCATGATCCCGGCATTGCGTAGTCGGGCCTCGAACTCGCCCAGGCCGGGATTGCGTCGCCGGCGTTGGGTGAACGCGGTCCCTGAGTCGGTCATGAACGCTGCCGGACGCCCGTGGCGGGCCATCGCGGTCTCCAGGCAGGCCCACGCGTTCGCGGTGCTCTCAGCGTCGCAGGCCAGC
Source organism: Nocardioidaceae bacterium (assembly GCA_030655315.1). GTDB lineage: Bacteria > Actinomycetota > Actinomycetes > Propionibacteriales > Nocardioidaceae > JAURVT01. The sequence goes on from JAURVT010000049.1 coordinate 107,987, forward strand.
GAGGCCATCAGCTGGCGCGAGCAGTCGTCCAGGATCCGCAGCACGACCACCACGGTGCCCTCGGCGAGCTTGGTCTTCATGCCGTCCATCTGCCACCGCTCGTTCGCCGCTGTGGCAGCGAACCGTCGGAACGAACCCTTGGGGCGCTTCTTGGGCTGATCGAGGACCACACCGGCCCGACGCAGGACCCGATGGATCGTGGACACCGACGGCACTTGCTCGACCCCCTCGGTCAGCAGCCAGGACCGGATACTGACCGCGCCGGCATCCCACCCCTGCCCGATCAGCTCGGCCCGCTTGGCCAGCAACACCCCCGCCACGACCTCGGTGGTCTGAGACGGCGATGAACGCGGCCGCGTCGAGCGCGGAACCAGACCCTCCAGACCCTCGGCCAGGAACCGTCGCCGCAACCGGTAGTACGTCTGACGACTGATGCCCTGCTCGGCACAGAACGACGTCACGTCCTGGGCAGGATCGACCTGCAAGAAGTACGCCACGGCCAACCGCACATCCATCGGGACCACCACATCTGCCATCCCCGATCATCTGGGCACAGCTACCGGGTGTCACCGATGTCCTGACACATCCCTGTCACAGATGTCCTGACACACGACACACGGTTTTCCGACAGGACCACGGAGAACTTCCCGTGGTTCCGTCGGTCCACCGTGCCAGGTGGTGCTGGAGTGACGACGGGCCCGCGCGTCACGTCGTCGTGGTGTCGGTGCCGCCGTCGTCGGCCAGCAGCAGGTAGATCCGGCGGCGCGCGTCCTTGAGGATCGCGATGGCCTCGGTCACCTGCTCGGGACGTCCGACCTGGGCGACCTGCATGGCGGCGCCGGCGAGCTCGGGGATCGCGCCGCGGAGCTCGCGGAAGCCGTCGTTGCCGGCGCCGTCGACGGACTCCCAGACGGCGTCGAGCTCGTCCCGGTGCTCCTCGACGTAGGCCGTGCCGTCGTCGGTGAGGTGGACGACCGAGCGTCCCTCGGCCTTCTCGGTGCGGACCAGGCCCTCGTCGCCGAGCTGGGCGAGGATCGGGTAGACCGAGCCGGGGCTCGGGCTCCAGACGCCGCCGGTGCGCTCCTTGACCTCCTGGATGATCTGGTAGCCGTGCATCGGCTCCTGCGCGAGCAGGGCCAGGACGGCGTTGCGGACGTCGCCACGGGCGCGCCCGCGGCCTCCGCGTCGGCCGCGGCCACGTCCGTCGGGCGGGCCGAAGCCTGGTCCCATCGGTCCGAAGCCGGGGCCTCCCGGGCCGAACCCGGGTCCGAAGCCGCGTGCGCGGCGGGGGTGGGGGTGGATGCCTCGCATGAGGAATCTCCTTCGTTCTCGGAGCAGTCTGGTTGACCGCTCGCGATAGGTAGACGATATATCGGCGCTGCTGAGCAGTCAAGACCTCTCGCGATATATCGCCGAGATCTGTCGGTGGGAGGCGTCAGGGTGGGGCGAGCAGCGACGGTGGCGGTCGTCACAGGAGATCTCGACCGATTCGCTGCGCGGGGAATGAAACCGTTCCGTACTGTCTTGATGAGACGAAACGGTTTCGTTCCATATGTGACGAGAAGGTGAACACGCATGACCCCAGGCCCCGACACGACCGCGCCGGTGGCCCGTCCGCGCGTCGAGGGCGACCGTGAGCAGGAGATCCTGGACGCCACGCTCGACGTGCTGTCCGACGTCGGATACGACCGGCTGACGATGGACGCGGTCGCCTCGGCGGCCCGGGCGTCCAAGGCCACGCTCTACCGCCGCTGGAGCAGCAAGGCGAGCCTCGTGATCGACGCGCTGCTGTCGCAGAAGGCGCCCACCGAGCTGCCCGACACCGGCACGCTGCGCGGCGACCTGCTCGGCACGTTCTGCGGCATGGGCGGGCTCACCGACCAGCGCCAGATCCGGGTCCTGGCCAGCGTCATCACCGCGATCGCCCGGGACGAGGACTTCGCGTCGGCGTTCCGACGCGACTTCATCGGCCCCAAGGTCGCCCTCACCACGACGATCTTCGAGCGGGCGAGGGACCGCGGCGAGGTCCGCGCCGACCTCGACCTCGACCTGATCGCCCAGGCGCTGCCGGGCATCGTCCTGCACCGCCGGTTCCTGCTCGGCGAGCTCCCGGACGTCGCCTTCATCACGACCGTCATCGACCAGATCATCCTGCCCGCCGCCGTCGTCGGGCAGACCGCGCACACCGACCCCACCACGGGTCCCACGAACCAGGAAGACCTCACATGACCTCCACCACCGACGGCCCGGCGCAGACCGACGTCGCACCGCCCGAGAGGAAGCTCCACCTCGGGTGGGCCCTCGTCCTGATCTCCATGGCCCAGCTGATGGTCGTGCTCGACGCGTCCATCGCCAACATCGCGCTGCCCTTCATCGGCGCCGACCTCGACATCAACGACGCCAACCTCACCTGGATCGTCACCGGCTACGCCCTGGCCTTCGGTGGCCTGCTGCTGCTCGGTGGACGCCTCGGCGACCTCTACGGCCGTCGTCGCGTCTTCATGATCGGCCTCGTCGTCTTCGCGGTCGCCTCGCTGCTGGGCGGCGCCGCGCAGAACGAGGCGCTCCTGCTCGCCGCGCGTGGCCTGCAGGGCCTCGGTGCCGCGCTCGCCTCGCCCGCCGCGCTCGCGCTGATCGCCACGACCTTCCCCGCCGGCCCGGCGCGCAACCGCGCGTTCGCGGTCTACGCCGCCATGTCGGGCGCCGGTGCGGCCGTCGGCCTGATCCTCGGTGGCTGGCTCACCGGCCTCGACCCGGTCTTCGGCCTCGAGGGATGGCGCCTGACCTTCCTCATCAACGTCCCGATCGGCCTGGTCGCCGCCTCGCTGGCTCCCCGCTTCCTCAACGAGTCCGAGTCGCACCCCGGCCAGCTCGACGTGCCCGGTGCGATCACCGGCTCGCTCGGCCTGCTGGGCCTGGTCTACGGCTTCAGCCGCGCCGGTGACGCCGCCTACGGCTGGGGCGACCCGTGGACGATCGCCTCGATCGCCGCCGGCGTCGCGCTGCTCGCCGCGTTCGCCTTCGTCGAGTCCCGCGTCGCGCACCCGCTGCTGCCCACCCGTGTCTTCGCCAACCGCACCCGTGCCACCAGCTTCGGCGTGATGATGCTCGTGCCGGCCGCGATGTTCGCGATGTTCTACTTCCTGAGCCTGTTCATCCAGCTCGTCGTGGGCTACAGCCCGCTGCACACCGGGTTCGCGTTCCTGCCGTTCTCCTTCGGCATCGTCATCGGCGCAGGCCTGTCGTCCAACCTCGTCAACCGGATCGACCCGCGCTTCATCGCCGGCACCGGCACGCTGATGGCTGCCGCCGCCCTGTTCGGGTTCTCCCGGCTCTCGGTGCCCACCGGCGCGTCGGACCTGCTCGCCCTCGGGGCGAACGGCCACCTCGGCGACGGCGTCAACTACTGGACGTCGATCTTCCCGTTCATCATGCTGATGTCGGTCGGCATGGGCGCGGTCTTCGTGCCCCTCACCCTGACCGCGGTGCACCACCTGCGGGCCGAGGACTCCGGCATCGGCTCCGGCGTGCTCAACACGATGCAGCAGGTCGGCGGCGCGCTCGGCCTGGCCATCCTCGGCACGGTCTCGGTCCACTTCGCGGCCGGCACCAAGTCCGACCTCGTCCGTGACCTCGGCGCGCAGGGCGTGCCCCGCGAGGGTGCCGAGGGCCTGGCGTTCATCGGCTCCTTCACCGAGGGCGCCACGGCGGCGTTCCTGGTCGGCGCGGTCCTGATCGCGATCGGGTCGCTGGCGATCTGGACGCTGCTCAACGTCAAGCACGAGGAGCTCGCCACCGACGGCCCGGACGACCAGCCGGTCCACATCGGCTGACGTCCCACCGACGGCACCACGCAGGGCCCGGTCACCGCGAGGCGGTGGCCGGGCCCTCGTCGTCCCGACCCGCTCCGGGATGCGCTCGCGCCCGTGCGGTGTTGGGTGGGGAGACCACCGACTCCCACGCCGAAGGACCTCACCAGATGCCCAACCGGCTCGCCGACGCCACCAGTCCCTACCTCCTGCAGCACGCCGACAACCCCGTCGACTGGCAGGAGTGGGGCGACGAGGCCTTCGCCGAGGCCCGCCGCCGCGACGTGCCGGTGCTGCTGAGCGTCGGGTACGCCGCGTGCCACTGGTGCCACGTGATGGCGCACGAGTCGTTCGAGGACCAGGCGACCGCGGACTACATGAACGCGCACTTCGTCAACGTCAAGGTCGACCGCGAGGAGCGTCCCGACGTCGACGCGGTCTACATGAAGGCCACGCAGGCGATGACCGGCCAGGGCGGCTGGCCGATGACGTGCGTCCTGACGCCCGCGGGCGAGCCGTTCTTCGCCGGCACCTACTTCCCGAAGGAGCCGCGCCAGGGGATGCCCGCGTTCTCGCAGGTGCTGGCGACGCTGGCCGATGCGTGGCAGACCAAGCGCGAGCAGGTCGACAAGATCGGCGCGGACGTGGTGTCGCACCTCGCCTCGCTGGGTGACGCGCCCGGCTCGGCGGTGGGGGAGACCGAGCTGGACGACGCGGTCCGCACCCTCGCGTCGCAGTACGACGCGCAGGCCGGAGGCTTCGGGGCCAGCCCCAAGTTCCCGCCGGGCATGGTGCTCGAGGCGCTGCTGCGCTACGCCCACCGCACCGGCTCGTCGGACGCGCTCGCGATGGTCGAGCACACGGCGTCGGCGATGGCGCGCGGTGGCATGTACGACCAGCTCGCCGGCGGCTTCGCCCGCTACAGCGTCGACCGCTTCTGGCGGGTGCCCCACTTCGAGAAGATGCTCTACGACAACGCCCTGCTGCTGCGGGTGTACCTGCACCTGTGGCGCCAGACCGGCTCCCCGCTCGCCCGACGCGTCGCGCACGAGACCGCGGTCTTCCTGCTGGCCGACCTCCGCACCCCCGAGGGAGGCTTCGCGTCCGCCCTCGACGCCGACACCGACGGGGTCGAGGGTGCCTTCTACGTCTGGACGCCCGAGCAGCTGACCGACGTCCTGGGCGAGGACGACGGCGCCTGGGCGGCCGGTCTCCTCGAGGTCACCGCGGCCGGCACCTTCGAGCACGGGCAGTCGACCCTGCAGCTCCTCGCCGACCCCGACGACGACCCGCGCTGGTCCCGCGTCCGCGAGCGGCTGCTCGTCGCGCGGGCCACCCGCACCGTCCCCGCGACCGACGACAAGGTGGTCGCGGCCTGGAACGGACTGGCCGTCACCGCCCTCGTCGAGGCCGGGACCCTGCTCGAGGAGCCGTCGTTCGTCGAGGCCGGCGTCGCCGCCGCGCAGCTGCTCGTCGACGTGCACACCGGCGACGACGGCGCGCTCGTGCGCACGTCGCGCCACGGTCGGCCGGGCACCAACGCCGGGGTGCTGGAGGACCACGGATGCGTGGCCGAGGCCTACCTGGCCGTCCTCGGCGTCACCGGCGACGCGGTCTGGCTGGAGCGTGCCGGCGACCTGCTGGACACCGTCCTGTCGAAGTTCGCCGACGACGACGGCGTGCTGCACGACACCGCGTCCGACGCCGAGGCCCTCGTCCTGCGCCCGCGCGACGTGTCCGACAACGCCAGCCCCTCGGGCACGTCGGCCGCGGCGATGGCGCTGGTCGCGTACGCCGCCGTCACCGGCAGCGCCCGGCACGCCGCGGCGGCCGAGGCCGCGGTGACGTCGGCCGCGGGCGTCGTCACCCAGGCGCCGCGGTTCGGCGGGTGGACGATGGCGGCCGCCGAGGCGCTGCTGGCCGGCCCGGTCGAGATCGCCGTCGTCGGCCCGGCCGGCCCCGAGCGCGACGTGCTGCACCGCGCGGCGCTGGCCTCCGCGTCACCGGGTGCGGTGGTCGTGGCGGGGGAGCCGGGCCTCGACGTGCCGCTGTTCGAGGGGCGCGACGTCGTCGACGGCCTGCCCGCCGCCTACGTCTGCCGGAGCTTCGTCTGCCGGCGACCCGTCACCGACGTCGCCGACCTGGAGATCTGACCGGATGGTGGAGCAACGCCGCCGGTCGGGACGCCGGGCGCGTCAGCGCAGGGAGTAGGCGGCGATGGAGACGCCGACGTAGTGGCTGACGAAGGCCGCGACGGTGAGGGCGTGGAAGACCTCGTGGAACCCGAACCAGGTGGGGAACGGGTTGGGGCGCTTGATGCCGTAGACCAGTCCGCCGAGGGAGTACAGACCGCCGCCGACGAACATCAGCACCACCACCGCGGTCGACCCGTTGGCCACGAACTCGCCGGTGTAGAGCACCGCCACCCAGCCCAGCCCGACGTAGATGGGCACGTAGAGCCAGCGGGGCGCGTCGACCCAGAACACCCGGAAGAACACGCCGAGGATCGCCCCGCCCCAGACCACCGACAGCAAGATGGTGGCCTCGCGCTCGGGCAGCAGCAGCAGGCTGAACGGGGTGTAGGAGCCGGCGATCAGCAGGAAGATGTTGGCGTGGTCCCAGCGCTTGAGCACGTCGTGGGCCCGGGGCTGCCAGGTGCCGCGGTGGTACACCGCGCTCACGCCGAACAGCAGCAGCGACGTCACCATGAAGACCGCCGCGCCGATCTTGTTGACCGCCCCGGGGGACAGCACGATCAGTACGATGAAGGCCGCCAGCGCCAGTGGCCATGTTCCCGCGTGCAACCATCCACGCAGGTGGGGCTTGATCTCACGGGCGACCTCGCGGACGCGGTCGCCGACCTCGCTGACGAGGTCGGTGCTGCGGTCGCCGGTGTCCATGTCAGCGAGCGTAGCCAGGTGGCCGTGCCCGCAGGTGCGGCAGTGACGAGGACGACCAGTCGTGGTGGTCACACCAGCAGGACCGAGGACGGAAGGGGAGCGAGTCGTGGGTGTCCGGGACCTCGCGTACAGCGTCTACGAGCGACGGCTGCAGCACGCCCTCAAGCCCGACCAGCTGCCCAAGCACGTCGGGGCGATCGTCGACGGCAACCGGCGCTGGGCCAAGGGCGCCCGGGCCGACGTCACCGACGGCTACCAGGCCGGTGCCGACAAGATCGTCGACTTCCTCGGCTGGTGCGAGGAGCTCGACGTCGAGGTCGTCACCCTCTGGCTGCTGTCCACCGACAACCTCGCCCGCCCGCGCGACGAGCTCGACGCGCTGCTCCGCGTGATCGAGGACCTCGTCGACGCGCTCGCCCACCGTCGTCGCTGGCCGCTGCGCATCATCGGCAACATGGACCTGCTGCCCGAGGGCAGCGCGGCCCGGCTCAAGGTGGCCGCCGAGTCGACGTCCGACGTCGACGCGATGACGGTCAACATCTGCGTCGGCTACGGGGGCCGGCAGGAGCTCGCCGACGCCGTCCGCTCGCTGCTGCACGAGCAGGCCGAGGCCGGTCGCAGCCTCGCCGAGGTCGCCGAGGACCTCGACGTCGAGCACATCGCCGACCACCTCTACACCAAGGGCCAGCCCGACCCCGACCTCGTCATCCGCACCTCGGGGGAGCAGCGGCTCTCGGGCTTCCTGCTTTGGCAGAGCGTGCACAGCGAGTACTACTTCTGCGAGGCCCTGTGGCCCGCGTTCCGCCGCGTCGACTTCCTCCGCGCGCTTCGCGCCTACGCCGCCAGAGAGCGCCGCTTCGGCCAGTGAGCCCCCGGCATCCCGTCTGACGGCGTTGCTGCCGGCCTCGACGAACAAGACCGGTTCGCCTTCGCCGCGCGCCTGGTCAGACGGGCGCCGTGGGCTCCCTGGTGGCGCGGGGTTCCCGTCACCTGGTGTTCACGTGACACGCGCGTGTCCTGCCCACGCGCGCGGCGCGTCGGTCGTACTTTTGGCGTGTCGACGGGTGGGGAAGCCCGTCGCTCCGGGAGGCCCAGGTGCACCACGAGCGCGATCCACGAGGATCGTGCCCGCGCGTGCCCGTCACGAGAGGGCCCGCCCCCGGGCCCTCGGTCGCAGCACCGGTCCGCCAGCACGACTGAACAGGGCCGTGCGCGGGTGGCGTGCGTGGTCCGTGAGGAGCTCCACGTGGCTGCAACGAAGGCCCAGCGCCGCACCTACGTCATCGACACCAGCGTCCTGCTGGCCGATCCCGGTGCGCTCCACCGGTTCGACGAGCACGAGGTCGTCGTCCCGGTCGTGGTGATCACCGAGCTGGAGGGCAAGCGCGCCCATCCCGAGCTCGGCTACTTCGCCCGATCCGCCCTGCGACTCCTCGACGAGCTGCGCGTCGAGCACGGCGCCCTCGACCGCCCGCTACCCGTGGGCGAGCACGGCGGCACCGTGCGCGTCGAGCTCAACCACACCGACCCGACCTCGCTGCCGTCGGGGTTCCGGATCGGCGACAACGACACCCGCATCCTGTCGGTGGCCAAGAACCTCGCCGACGAGGGCCTCGACGTCACGCTCGTGTCCAAGGACCTCCCGATGCGGGTCAAGGCCTCCGCGGTCGGGCTGACGTCGGAGGAGTACCGCGCCGAGCTCGCCGTCGAGGCCGGCTGGACGGGCATGCGGGAGCTCGAGGTCGAGTCCGGGGTCGTCGACGCCCTGTACGAGTCGACGGTCGTCGACCTCCCCGAGGCGCGCGACCTGCCCTGCCACACCGGGCTCGTGCTGCTCTCGGACAAGGGCAGCGCGCTGGGCCGCGTCACCCCCGACAAGCAGGTCCGGCTGGTCCGCGGCGACCGCGAGGCGTTCGGCCTGCACGGCCGCTCCGCGGAGCAGCGGATCGCGCTCGACCTCCTGCTCGACCCCGAGATCGGCATCGTGTCGATGGGCGGCCGCGCCGGCACCGGCAAGTCCGCCCTGGCCCTGTGCGCCGGTCTCGAGGCGGTGATGGAGCGTCGCCAGCACAAGAAGGTGGTCGTCTTCCGCCCGCTCTACGCCGTCGGCGGCCAGGAGCTCGGCTACCTGCCCGGCAGCGAGTCCGAGAAGATGGGCCCCTGGGCGCAGGCCGTGTTCGACACCCTGGGCGCCGTCGCGTCGAGCGACGTGATGGACGAGGTGATGGACCGCGGCATGCTCGAGGTCCTGCCCCTCACCCACATCCGGGGCCGCTCCCTGCACGACGCGTTCGTCATCGTCGACGAGGCGCAGTCGCTCGAGCGCAACGTGCTGCTGACGGTGCTCTCGCGCATCGGCACCAACTCCAAGGTTGTCCTCACCCACGACGTCGCCCAGCGCGACAACCTCCGAGTCGGCCGCTACGACGGGATCGTCGCGGTGGTGGAGAAGCTCAAGGGCCACCCCCTGTTCTCCCACGTCACGCTCACCCGGTCCGAGCGCTCGCCCGTCGCCGCGCTCGTTACCGAGATGCTGGAGGACGTCACCCTCTGAGGCACCCGGCATCCCGCCTGGCTGCGTTGCTGCCGGCTTCGACGAACGAACCCAGTTCGCCTTCGCCGGCGCGCCTGGCCAGGCGGGCGCCGGGCACCTCTGGGTCTCGCAGTCGGCGCGGAGGCGTGGGCGACCGCCCGCGTGTCCGACCCGTGTGAAAGGGTCCTGTCACATCAGTCACACCAGGCACGTCTCACATCAGGCACGGGGAGAGATCTTGGCATCGACGGTCCGGCGCAGGACGCGCTCGGTGGCGCTCGCCGTGGGGGGAGCGCTCGTCGCGTCCCTGGCCCTGGCGGCCTGCGGGGGCGGTGGCAGCGCGGACGGCGCCACCAGCCTCACCTGGTACATCAACCCCGACGTCGGCAACCTCGACCCGTCCAAGGGCGGGCAGGCGGCGCTGGCGCAGCGGTGCTCGCAGGAGTCCGGCGGTGCCTACGACATCGACGTCGAGCTGCTGCCCAACGACGCCTCGCAGCAGCGCGAGCAGCTGGTGCGACGTCTCGCGGCCGGTGACGACTCCATCGACCTGATGAGCCTCGACCCCGCGTTCACCGGCGAGTTCGCCAACGCCAAGTTCCTCGCCCCCATCCCGCAGGGCGACCAGACCCGGTTCACCGAGGGCGTGCTCAAGGGCGCGCTCGACTCCGCGACGTTCGAGGACCAGCTGGTCGCGGTGCCGCTGTGGTCGAACACCCAGATCCTCTGGTACCGCAAGTCCGTGGCCGAGCGCGCCGGCCTCGACATGAGCAACCCGGTCACCTGGAAGCAGGTCATCGACGCCGCCGCCGAGACCGACACCACCGTCCAGGTGCAGGCCCGCCGCTACGAGGGCTACGCCGTCTGGCTCAACGCCCTGATCACCTCTGCCGGCGGCTCCATCGTCTCCGACGTCGAGGCCGGCCAGGACGCCAAGATCGGCGTCGACAGCAAGGCCGGGCGCGACGCCGCCACCGTCGTGCAGGAGCTCGTCGACTCCGGCGCGGCCAACCCCGGGCTCCCCAACGCCGACGAGACGCAGTCGATCGCCGGCTTCACCGCCGACGACGGCGCGTTCATGGTCAACTGGGAGTACGTCTACACCGACCCCTCCACCGAGGCGATCCGCGACGACATCGGCTGGGCGAAGTACCCCGAGGTCGTCGAGGGCGAGGCCAGCAGGCCCCCGCTCGGTGGCATCAACATGGCCGTCTCGGCGTTCTCGCAGCACCCCGACGAGTCGTACGCCGCCGTCGAGTGCCTGACCTCGCCCGAGAGCCAGAAGGCCTACGCCCTCAACTCGGGCAACCAGCCCGCGCTCGAGGAGGTCTACAGCGACCCCGAGCTGGTGTCGGCGTACCCGATGGCCGACCTGTGGCGCCAGAGCATCGAGGACGCCGCGCCGCGTCCGCTCACCCCCTACTGGACCGACATCAGCGCCGCGCTGGTCTCCTCGTGGCACTCGCCGCGCACGGTGGACCCCGCGACGACGCCCGAGCGGTCGCAGAAGTACATCGAGGACGTCCTGAAGGGCAGGGCCCTGCTGTGACCACCACGACCGCACCGCCGACACCGGCCAGGCCCGCGAAGAAGCCCAGGGCACCGCGCAGCGACCGCTCCCGCGCCGAGAACAGCCTGGGCTGGAAGCTCGCCGGGCCCGCGGTCGCGATCATGCTGCTGGTCACCGCGTGGCCCATGCTGCGCGCGCTGTACCTGTCGCTGTTCAGCTACCGGCTCACCGACCCCGACGGGCGCGAGCTGATCTGGTTCCAGAACTACGCCGTCGTCCTGAGCGACCCGCTGTGGTGGCGCTCGGTCGGCGTCGCCGTCGGGATCATGGTGTTCACCGTGGCCGTCGAGCTGGTCATCGGCTTCGCGTTCGCGATGGTGATGCACCGCATCGTCTTCGCCCGCGGCATCGTCCGGACCTCGATCCTGGTGCCCTACGGCATCATCACCGTCGTCTCGGGCTACGCCTGGCTGTTCGCCTTCCAGACCGGCTCGGGGTTCGCCCCCACCTGGTTGGGGATGGACGCGTCCACCAACCCGTTCGACGGGTTCGGCAGCTCGCTGCTCATCGTCTGCCTCGCCGAGATCTGGAAGACCACGCCGTTCATCTCGCTGCTCCTGCTGGCCGGCCTGGCCCAGGTGCCCGAGGACATGATCGAGGCCGCCAAGGTCGACGGCGCCACGGCGTGGCAGCGGCTGCGCAAGGTGATCCTGCCGAGCATGCGGGCCGCGATCATGGTCGCCGTGCTGTTCCGGGCGCTCGACGCGTTCCGCGTCTTCGACAACATCTTCATCATGACCGCGGGCGCCAACGGCACCTCGTCGCCGTCGATGCTGGTCTACAACGCGATGATCCAGCGCGTCGAGCTCGGTCTCGGGTCGGCGATGTCGGTGCTCCTGTTCCTGTTCGTCCTGATCGTGGCGTACGTGCTGATGAAGGGCTTCAGGGTCGACCTGAGCCAGGCGAGGGGTGACTGAGCCATGACTCCGTTGAAGCAACGCCAGAAGTGGTCCGGCATCTCGATCGTCATCGGGCTGCTGTTCGCCGCCTGGGGCCTGCTCGTGATCGAGCGGCCCGACCTGTGGCTGTTCATGATCGTCGGCTCGATCTTCGTCCTGGCCGGCGTCGTCGGCCTGCTGATGGACAAGGCCAGGCCGGGTTTCTCGATGGCCTCCCTCGTGGGCGCGATGCTCGTCATGCTGTTCACCCTGACGCCCGTCGTCTGGCTGGTGGCGCTGTCGTTCAAGAACGGCAACGCCGACATCAACGCCGGCGGCTTCCTGCCCCAGGACCCCTCGTTCGTCAACTACCGCACCGTGTTCAGCTTCGAGCTGTTCCAGCGGGCGTTGATCAACTCCTTCGGCATCGCCGCGATCGCCACCACCGTCTCGGTCGTGCTCGCGACGTTCACCGCCTACGCGATCGCCCGGCTCGACTTCCGCGGCAAGAAGGCCGTGCTGTCGCTGGCCCTGGCGATCGCGATGTTCCCCGTGGTGGCGCTCGTCGGCCCGCTGTTCGACATGTGGCGCACGCTCGGGATCTACGACACCTGGCTCGGCCTGATCATCCCGTACCTGTCGTTCACGCTGCCGATGTCGATCTGGATCCTGTCCGCGTTCTTCCGCGAGATCCCGTGGGAGATGGAGCAGGCGGCGCAGGTCGACGGCGCCACGTCGTGGCAGGCGTTCCGCAAGGTGATCGTGCCGCTGGCCGCGCCGGGAGTCTTCACCGCCGCGATCATCACCTTCTTCTTCGCCTGGAACGACTTCGTGTTCGGCATCTCGCTCAGCTCGACCACGGCGTCGATCCCGGTGCCCGCGTCCCTCGCGTTCTTCACCGGCGCGTCCCAGTTCGACACCCCGGTGGCCGCCATCGCGGCGGCCTCGGTGGTCGTCACCGTCCCCATCTTCATCCTCGTCATGCTGTTCCAGCGCAAGATCGTCGCCGGCCTGACCTCCGGCGCAGTGAAGGGTTGATCCGCCAGTGGCTGCCATCGAGCTGAAGAACATCGTCAAGGAGTACGGCGACGGCTTCCCGGCCGTGAACGACGTCAGCATCGACATCGCCGACGGCGAGTTCATGATCCTGGTCGGTCCGTCGGGCTGCGGGAAGTCGACGCTGCTGCGGATGATCGTCGGCCTGGAGGACATCACCTCCGGCGACATGATCATCGACGGCGTGCGCGTCAACGACAAGGCGCCGCGCGACCGCGACCTCGCCATGGTGTTCCAGAACTACGCGCTGTACCCGCACCTCACGGTGTACGAGAACATCGCGTTCCCGCTGCGCCTGCAGAAGGGCCAGCACAGCGACGCCGAGATCGACGAGAAGGTGCGGGCCGCGTCCAAGACGCTCGAGCTCGACGAGCACCTGGATCGCAAGCCCGGCAATCTCTCGGGTGGCCAGCGCCAGCGCGTCGCGATGGGCCGCGCGATCGTCCGCGACGCCAAGGCGTTCCTGTTCGACGAGCCGCTGTCCAACCTCGACGCCAAGCTGCGCGGCCAGATGCGCACCGAGATCTCGCGGCTGCAGAAGTCGCTCGGCGTCACCACCGTCTACGTCACGCACGACCAGACCGAGGCCCTCACCCTGGGCGACCGCGTGGCCGTCCTCAAGCGCGGCGTCCTCCAGCAGTGCGCCAGCCCGCGCGAGCTCTACGACGCCCCGGTGAACCTGTTCGTGGCGGGCTTCATCGGCTCGCCGCCCATGAACTTCATGCCCGCCGAGGTCAAGGACGGTCGCATCGAGCTGCCGTTCGCGAGCGTCGAGCTCGATGCCGAGACCCGGGCCAAGGTGGCGGGCCACGAGCTCCTCATCGCCGGGGTGCGGCCCGAGCACTTCGCCGACGCCGCGCTCGCCGACGACAAGGTCACGGCACGCGGGGTCACCTTCACCGCCGACGTCGACGTGGTGGAGTGGCTCGGCAACGAGCAGTACGCCTACATCCCGTTCGACGCGCCCCCGGCGGTGGCCGAGAAGCTCGCCGAGCTCGAGTCCGACCTCGACGGCGAGTCGTCGCGCCACCAGATCGTGGTGTCGCTCGACGCCGAGAGCAACCTCAAGCCCGGACGCCCGTTCGAGCTGGTGATGGACACCACCCGGCTGCACCTGTTCGTCCCCGAGACCGGCGAGAACCTCACGCTGGCACCGGTGGCGGAGCCGGCGGAGGCCTGAGGCGTCCCTCACTCCGGGTTGACCCGGTCACGACCGGCTGTGCATCCTGGCCCTTCGTGCCTCGGCACGTCCCACCCCGTCACCACACCCCCACACGCCCCGCGAGGTAGACCGACCGTGCCCCAGAACGCACCGGCCGGACGGCATGCTGCCGCCCGGCACCGCGGCCCGAGCACGTTCGAGCGCACCCGCGACCGCGTCTGCGACACGCTCCTCGACCTCCCGTCGCCGGCCGTGGGCGGACGCGTCGTCGCGGTGACGGCCGTCGGCGGCGTCCTCGCCGCGGGCGCGGTGCTCGGCACGCAGGCGGCCATGACGGCGCCGACAACGACCCAGCAGGCCAGCGCCGACGTCGGCGACCTGGCGGCCGCCGACCTCACCGGGCGCGACGCGGCCGCCACGCAGCAGACGTCGCGCGAGGCCGCTCGTCCCTCGCTCGACCAGGCGAAGGCGGCCGCCGAGAAGGCCACCTCCACCACGACCGCCGAGGCCCCGCTCGTCACCGAGACCTCGAAGGTCGACGTGTCGGACCCCAAGGACCTCGCCAAGAAGCTCCTGGGCGACTTCGGCTGGGGCGAGGACCAGTTCGCGTGCCTCGACGACCTGTGGGTGGGCGAGAGCAACTGGCGCGTCGACGCCGACAACCCCAGCTCGAGCGCCTACGGCATCCCGCAGGCCCTGCCGGGCAACAAGATGGCCTCCGAGGGCGACGACTGGGCCACGAACCCCGTCACCCAGATCCGCTGGGGCCTGAAGTACATCGACGCCCGCTACGGCACCCCGTGCAGCGCGGACTCGTTCAAGCGCGGGAACGGCTGGTACTGAGCCGCCTCGGTCGTCCCTGGCAGACTGACCGGGTGCGCCGACCGAGCCGTGCCGACGCCGTCCCGTACGGCCTCGGAGCCGTCCTCGCCGTGGTCTACGCGGCCATCTCGCTGTCGCGGTACCGCCGGTTCGACACCCCCTCGTGGGACAACGCGATCTTCGAGCAGGCAATCCGCGGTTACGCCTCGCTCGGCGCGCCGATCGTCGACATCAAGGGGCCGGGCTACAACATCCTCGGCGACCACTTCTCGCCGATCACCGCGCTGGTGGCCCCGGTGTACCGGCTGTTCCCCGACGGCGCCACGCTGCTCGTCGTCCAGGCGGTGCTCGTGGCCGCGTCCGTGGTGGTCGTGGCCCGGCTCGCGACCGAGCACCTCGGACCGGTGGCCGGCGCCTTCGTGGGCGCGGCCTACGGTCTGTCGTTCGGCATCCAGGCGGCGGTGGACGTCGACTTCCACGAGGTGGCCTTCGCCGCGCCGATGCTGGCCCTCGCGGGAGCGGCCTACGTCCGTCGGCAGTGGGTCCGCGTCGCGGCGTGGACGGTGCCCCTGCTGCTCGTCAAGGAGGACCTCGGGGTCACCGTGGTGGCCGTCGGCGTCGTGCTGCTGCTCTCGGGCGCGCGGCGCGTCGGGGTGGGCGTCGTGGTGGCCGGTGCCGCCGGGTTCGTGCTGACGCTGCTCGTGCTGATCCCGCTGATGAACCCGCAGGGCACCTACGACTACCTCGGCGTCGTGGGCGCGGGCGGTGGCCTCGACGCCGGTCCGGGGCCGCTCACCGTCCTGTTCACCGACGTCGGCACCAAGGTGGCCACGTTGCTGGTCACCTTCGGCGTGACCGGGTTCCTCGCCCTGCGCTCGCCGTGGGTGCTGGTGGCCGGGCCCACCCTGCTCTGGCGCTTCGTCGGCGACAACCCCTACTACTGGGGCATCGACTGGCACTACTCCCTGGTGCTGATGCCGATCGTCTTCTGCGCGATGGTCGACGCGATCGTCCGGCTGCGGGCGGGCGGCGGACCGTCCTGGGTGCGCACCTACGCCGGGCAGGCCCCCGGGATCGTCACCGCCGTCGCCCTGGTCATGTGCCTTCAGCTGCCCGTCAGCACGCTGTTCCAGGCCGAGACCTGGCAGGAGGCTCCGCGAGCCGCTGCCGCGCGGGCCGCGCTCGACGCGATCCCGGCGGGGTCGAGCGTCGAGACCGACATCGGCCTGATCACCCACCTCGCCTCCGACCGCACCGTCTACTGGACCGGCACCGTCGGCGACGCCGTCCCGGACTACGTCCTCGTCGACACCCAGGGCGGCGGCTGGAGCCAGTCGCCCGACGTCGTCGCCTACGCCCAGGCCCAGCACCCCGGCACCCGCTACGAGCAGGTCCTGGACGAGGGCGGCTTCCTCGTCGCCCGCCGCCTCCCCACCTGACCTCCCCGCCCCCACTCGCCGAGCGGCGCAAGCTCGTCGGTCTACCCGTCGGTAACCGACCAACCTGCGCCGCTCGGCGGACGGTTTGCGCCGCTCGACGTCAGGGCCGGTCGGGACGTGACGCGTGTGCCTCGTCGCGCTCGGCGCGCTTGCGACGGCGGTCGATCTCGCCGAGGGCGACGAAGAGCGCGATGAGGAGGGGTCCCCACCACTTCTCGGACGCCAGGAGTGCGTCCAGCCAACCGGGCGCATCGAGGTCGGGCAGGTCCCAGTCGGGGAGCAGGCCCCAGAGCCAGCCGAACGGATCGGGGATCCAGGACAGGTCGATGGACGGCAGCCAGTCCGGGGCCGACAGCTCGACGTCGAACCGCGGGAGCAGTGCTCGCAGCAGGGCGCCGATGCCGAGCACCGACAGCAGGAGGCCGGCGCCGGACCCGCCCACGTGGCGGACGACGACGAACCACGCATGGTCGTCGGCGAAGTCGTCCAGCCGGCCGCCGACGGACCCGCGCGGCGGGCGCAGTCGGCCGGCCGCGCGGTCCTTGAGCACCTCGCGCAGGTCGGCGCCCGCCGCCTCGTCCTCGGGCGGCACCAACCGCGCCGACGAGATCCGTCCCGGGTGGACGGGCTCGACCTTCACGCCCGTCCCGTCCTCGCCGCGGAGGGTGGTCGAGGACCACGTGGACGGCTGGTCGTCCACCACGTCGCCGTCCACCCGCAGCTGCAGCCTCCGACCCCGCTCGTCGCGGACGACAGCCGTCTCCAGCCGCCGCCCGTCCACGTCGATCCGGTACCAGCGCTCCCCGTCGGTCATGACCTCACGGTAGGAAGTCCACCCGGACGGGGACCACCACCGAAGGTCCGGTCCGGCGTCCACCGAAAGACGGACACCCGAGCGGCGCAGACCGTCCGCCGAACGGCGCAGATCGGTCGGTCACCTCCGGGTAGACCGACGAGCTTGCGCCGCTCGGCGAAGGGGGTGGGTGTGAGCGGGTCAGGGGTGGGTCATGGAGAGGACGTCGAGGGCGTCGTCGAGCTGGGTCTCGGTGAGGGTGGTGCCGTCGACCAGGCCCATCTCGACGACGACCTCGCGGATGGTCTTGCGCTCGGCGACGGCCTTCTTGGCCACCTTGGCGGCGGTCTCGTAGCCGATGTACTTGTTGAGCGGGGTGACAACCGACGGCGACGACTCGGCGTACTCGCGGGCGCGGTCGACGTCGGCGGTGATGCCGTCGATGCAGCGGTCGGCCAGCACGGTGGAGCTGTTGGCGAGCAGGCGCACCGACTCGAGCACGTTGCGGGCGATCACCGGCAGCATGACGTTGAGCTCGAAGTTGCCGCCGGCACCGGCGGTGGTGACGGCGACGTCGTTGCCGATCACCTGCGCGGCGACCATCAGCGTCGCCTCGCAGAGCACCGGGTTGACCTTGCCGGGCATGATGCTCGACCCGGGCTGCAGGTCGGGCAGGTGGATCTCGGCGAGGCCGGTGCGCGGGCCCGAGCCCATCCAGCGCAGGTCGTTGCAGATCTTGGTGAGCGAGACCGCGATCGTGCGCAGGTGGCCCGACAGCTCGACGATGCCGTCACGGGCGCCCTGGGCCTCGAAGTGGTCCTCGGCCTCGGTGAGGGGCAGGCCGGTGCGCTCGGCGAGCAGCTCGATGACGCGCTGAGGGAAGCCGATCGGCGTGTTGATGCCGGTGCCGACGGCGGTGCCGCCCAACGGCACCTCGGCGACGCGGGGCAGCGAGGACTCGACGCGCTCGACCCCGCGGCGCACCTGCTTGGCGTAGCCGGCGAACTCCTGGCCGAGGGTGACCGGCGTGGCGTCCATCAGGTGGGTGCGGCCGGACTTGACGACGTCGGCGAACTCGGCGGACTTGCGCTCGAGCGACGCGGCCAGGTGCTCCAGCGCCGGGACGAGCTGCTGGATGGTGGCCGCCGTCGCGGCGACGTGGATCGACGTCGGGAAGACGTCGTTGCTGGACTGGCTCGCGTTGACGTGGTCGTTGGGGTGCACCTCGCGGCCGAGGCTGCGGGTGGCGAGCGTCGCGAGCACCTCGTTCGTGTTCATGTTGGACGACGTGCCCGAGCCGGTCTGGAAGACGTCGATCGGGAACTCGCCGTCGTGCTTGCCCGAGGCCACCTCGTCGGCGGCGGCGACGATCGCGTCGGCCATGTCCTGCTCGACGACGCCGAGCTCGGCGTTGGCGGTGGCGCACGCGGCCTTCACCTGCGCGAGCGCACGGATGTTCTGGCTCTCGATCGGGCTGCCCGAGATCGGGAAGTTCTCCACCGCCCGCTGGGTCTGGGCCCGCCACAGGGCGTCCTTGGGCACCTTGACCTCGCCCATGGTGTCGTGCTCGATGCGGTACTCCGTCTCAGCGCTCATGGCCCCGAGGCTATCGCCCGCTCACGACCCGTGCCGCGCGCGTCCCCGGAGCAGCCAGTACGACTCCTCACGCCCCTGCAGTCGCACCGGGACGCGCTCCGCCGCGACGTCGTCGCAGAACTCGGCGAGGGCGTCGCGCACGGCCGGCGAGTCCGCCATCGACCACACGCAGAGCAGCCCGCCGGCCCGCAGCCGCGAGGCGCACGTCGCGAGGAACGGGACGCCGTACACCGCGGCGTTGGACGCGAGGACGAGGTAGTCCGGGCCGTTGTCGACGTCCAGCAGGACCGCGTCCACCGACCCCGCGTCGAGGGACGCCACCACGTCGCGCACGTCCGCGACCCGCAGGTCGACGCGCGGGTCGTCGAGCAGGTCCCGGCCCGGGACGCGACCCTCGCGCATCCACCGCACCACGGCCGGCTCGATCTCGGCGACGACCACCTCGCGCACGCGCGGGTCCGCGAGCAGCTCGCGCAGCGTGTGTCCCAGGCCCAGGCCGCCGACGACGACGCGTCCCGCACCGCCCGCGTCGTCCAGGAACGCGCGTGCGAGCAGCCGCTCGGACGACGTCTCCCGGTCGTCCATGACGAACACGCCGTCGACCCGCAGCTCGGTCGCGCCGTCCGCGCGGGTGCGCAGGCTGGCGCGTCCGTCGTCGGCGGGGATGACCACGCCCCGACGCTACCGGGTGGGGCGCCGGGGGCCGAGCGCGCTGAGGTAGGTGGTGGCCCAGCCGTACGCGGCCGAGCTGGCGAGGTCGAGCTCGTCGACGAGCTGCTCCACCGGGTTGGCCGCGACCTGCACCGCGCGCTGGTGCTCGGCCACCTCGCGGGCGAGCCGGACCAGCGGCGCCCAGGCGTCGAGGAGCACCTCCTGGGTGACGGTGCGGTCGAGGTCGACGACCGAGCACGCCGCCTCGCGGTCGAGGCCGACGAGCGCGTCGAGGGCGGACAGCACCGCGGCGGCGAAGGCCAGGTGCGGCTGGGGCAGGCCGCGCGACCGCGCCAGCTCCTCGCACATCCGGGCGCGCACCAGGGCCGTCAGCAGCCCGTCGAGCTCGCCGCCGGGGCACCGCTCGAGCATCAGCAGGCAGGCCCACTGGCGCGAGCGGACCGTGCCGAGCATCCGGATCGCGGTCTGCGGCGACGCGACGCCGCGCGCGAGCCCGCCCGAGGGGTTGACTCCCGCGAGCCGGACGAGGTCGGCCGCGATCGAGGGGTCGTGGCCGACGACCCACTCCAGCTCGGCCCGGTCCAGCTCGGTGGTCAGCAGCATGGTGGCGAGCTGGACGCGGCTGCCGGTGCTGGGCCCGCCCACGCCGGTGCCCACCACCCCGGGGCGCTCCACCCCGAAGCCCTGGAACAGGTCGAACCCCTGGGCGCGGGCCAGGGCCAGCGCGGCGTCGGACTCCACCTTGGTGGCGACCGCGCGGACACGGTGCTGGTGGCAGCGCCGCACCAGCGGCCCCACCTCGGCCTCGGGCGTGGCCAGGAGGTCGATCTTCACGAAGTCGGCCAGGCTCAGGACCTGCTCGACGCCGTCGGACCACGCGAAGTCGTCCAACGAGATCTGGTAGCCCTGCTCGCGGAGACGACGGCACCCGGCGACGTCGACCGGGGTCACGTGCCGCGGCGTGGGGATCTCGGCGACCGTGCTGCGCGGCGGCAGCGGCATCGCGACATGGCCCTCGACGACGCCACGACCCACGTTGCAGAAGATCAGCAGGTCGCCGGCCAGCAGGTCGAGACCGAGGGACAGCGCGCTGAGCACCACGTGCGTGGTCATCTGGTCGCCGCCGGGACGCACGGCCTCGGGCACCGACGAGCGGTACAGCAGCTCGTAGCCGGCCACCTCGCCGCGGGCGTCGACGATCGGCTGGCGCCCGACGAGGAGATCGGCCGACGTCGCCGCCGCCTGCGTCTCCGGTCGTCGCGTGCTCCTCACGCTCCCACCATCGGCCGGTGCCCCGCGGACCTGAGGGGTCAGGCAGCGGCGTGTGCCCGGCGCGCGGTGCGCACGACGGCGTCGACGAGCGTGCGACGCGTGGCCGCCGGCATGTCGTGGCCCATGTGCGGGATGGTGACGAGCTCGGCGCCCGGGATCGCGCCGGCGGTGGCGCGTCCGCCCGAGGAGTGCACCATCGGGTCGGCGAGGCCGTGCACGGCGCACGCGGGGACGTCGAGCGTGCGCAGCGCGGGCGTGCGGTCGGGCTGGGTGAGGATCGCGAGCATCTGCCGCAGGACCCCGCTGCCGCTCCAGCCGCGGTCGAAGGTCTCGCCCGCGCGCTCGAGCACCATGGCCTCGTCGACGTCCCAGCCGGGGGAGCCGATGGCCTTGGCGGTGTAGAGCGAGCGGGCGACGTACTCGTCCCGGGTGCGGCCCACGGGCTTGAGCAGGCCGGCCATCAGGCGGGGGTGCTGCCAGCCGACGCGTCGGTTGCCGGTGGTCGACATGATCGAGGTCAGCGACAGGACGCGCTCGGGCCGCGCGATGGCCATGGTCTGCGCGACCATGCCGCCCATCGAGACGCCGACGACGTGCGCGCGCTCGACGCCGAGGTCGTCCATCAGCCCGAACCCGTCGTCGGCCATGTCGGTGAGGGCGTAGGGCACGGCGACCGGACGGCCGACGAACGCCTTGACCACGTCGCCGCGGCGCACGCGGTGGTCCCTGAAGCGGGTCGAGCGGCCCGTGTCGCGGTTGTCGAAGCGCACGACGTGGAAGCCCTCGGCGACCAGCGCCTCGCAGAAGTCGACCGGCCACCAGTTCATCGGGCAGCCGAGGCCCATGACGAGCAGGATCGTCGGGTCGGCGGGGTCGCCGAGCGTCTCGTGGCAGATCTCGACGCCGCTGGGCAGCGTGGCGATGGTCTCGGGCACCGGGGCCTCCAGGGACGGCGGACGTGGTGCGTCCAGGTTACCCACGGGTATGGCCGACGCGGGGACCGCGACGTGTGAGTCCCGCTACGGGCGCAGGCCCGGCAGCTCGGCGCCACGCGGCGGGTCGGCGCCGTGGCGCGAGCAGGTGATCGCCGCGGCGGAGACGGCGAGCTCGCCGAGCGTCCGCAGCTCGTCCGCCGTGAACGTGCGGCGCGTCTGCCAGCCCCGGTGCAGGATCCCGGCCAGCATCGCGGCCATGAACGAGTCGCCGGCGCCGATGGTGTCGGCCAGCTCGATCGGGGGCACGTCGACGCGCACGCGGCCCTCGCGCGACACCAGCAGCGCGCCGTCGCCACCGAACGTCACCACGAGCAGGGCGAGCCGGGTGTCTTCGGCCAGGGCGCGCTCGGCGAACGAGTCGGGCGTCTCGCCGAGGTCGGCCACGTCCTCGTCGCTCAGCTTGCAGATCGTGGCGGTCGCCAGCAGGAGGTCGACGCGACGGCGGACGTCGTCGACGTCGGGGGTGATGGGCAGCCGGACGTTGGGGTCCAGGCTGACGGCCAGGCCGGCGTCGGCGGCCGTCCGCGCCAGCGCGAGCACGCGGTCGGCGCCGGGCGCGAGGGTGGCGCCGATGGACCCGACGTGGAGCAGGTCCTGGCCCTCCACCGTCGGCAGCTCGGAGGGGTCCCACCGGATGTCGAACTCGTACGTGGCGCGTCCCTGGTCGTCCAGCCGGGCCAGGGCCGTCGCGGTGGTCTCGCGGTGGGGCGGCAGGTTGCGCAGGTCGACGTCGGAGTCGTCGACGTGGTCGCGGAGCAGCTCGCCGAGGTCGTCCTCGCCGACCTGCGCGGCGAGCACCGCGGTGACGTCGAGCCGGGCCAGGCCGACGGCGATGTTGAGCGGGGAGCCGCCCGGGCGGGCGACCTCGGGCTCGTCGCCGCGGCGGGTGAGGTCGACGAGCGCCTCGCCGACCACGAGCGCGCGGGGTGCCTCGGCCATCGCTCAGCCCTCGTAGTCGACCGACGCGTACGCGCGGAGCTTGGTGAGGCGGTGCTCGCTCGTGATCTTGCGGATCGTGCCGCTGCGGGAGCGCATCACCAGCGACTCGGTGAACGCCCGCTCGGGCGCGTAGCGGACGCCGTGCATCAGCTCGCCGTCGGTGATGCCCGAGGCGACGAAGAAGCAGTCGTCGCCGGTGACGAGGTCGTCGGTGGTGAGCACCCGGGTGAGGTCGTGCCCGGCGTCCTCGGCGCGGCCGCGCTCGGCGTCGTCGGTGGGCCACAGCCGGCCCTGGATGATGCCGCCCACGCACTTCATGGCGCAGGCCGCGATGATGCCCTCCGGCGTGCCGCCCACGCCGACGAGCAGGTCGACGCCGGTGCCGGGACGGGCGGCGGTGATCGCGCCGGCGACGTCGCCGTCGGTGATGAACTTGATCCGGGCGCCCGTGGCGCGGATGTCGGCGACCAGCTGCTCGTGGCGGGGGCGGTCGAGCACGCAGACCGTGATGTCGGAGACCTTGAGGCCCTTGGCCTTGGCCACGATCGA
Organism: Nocardioidaceae bacterium; assembly: GCA_030655315.1. Lineage (GTDB taxonomy): Bacteria > Actinomycetota > Actinomycetes > Propionibacteriales > Nocardioidaceae > JAURVT01. The sequence continues at coordinate 130,972 of JAURVT010000049.1, forward strand.
GATGTTCTTCTCGATCGGCAGCCGGATGTCGACGTCGTCGGCGGCCTCGGGACCGGTGACGAGCTTCTCCATGTAGAAGACCGCGGACGGGTCGTACATCGACCCGCGCGGGGCCACGGCCATCACGGCGACGGCGTTGGGCATGGACTTGGCGGTCAGGGTGGTGCCGTCGATGGGGTCGACGGCGACGTCGCACTCGGGCCCCGTGCCGTCGCCGACCTCCTCACCGTTGAACAGCATGGGCGCGTTGTCCTTCTCGCCCTCGCCGATGACCACCACCCCGCGCATGCCCACGGTGTTGATCAGCTGGCGCATCGCGTTGACGGCGACGCCGTCGGCGCCGTTCTTGTCGCCGCGGCCCACCCAGCGGCCGGCCGCGAGCGCCGCCGCCTCGGTGACGCGCACGAGGTCGAGGGCGAGGTTGCGGTCCGGCGCCTGCGCCGCCGGGGCGAGCGTGTCGGGGATCCCCGAGGAGGGCGACGGGTGGGGGCTCTGCGACATGCGGGGTCCTCTCGGCGGGTGTGTCGTCACACTCTAGGGCCGCGCGCCGACGGCGAGCCGCTCGGCCACGACGGCCCACACGTCCGGGTCGAGCACCATGCCGAGGTGCGTCGAGCCGACCTCCACGTGGTCGACGACGGGGGAGCGACGGTCGACGCACGCGCGCCAGTCGACGATGCCGTCCCGGCGGCTGAGGATCGCCGTGGTCGGCACGCGGTCGCGGTCGTTCCGCCCGGCCAGGTGGGGAGCGATGGTCGGCCCGCCGAGCACGGGCGACCCGTAGGTGACGACGACGCGCACGTGCTCGGGCACCAGGCGGGCCACCTCGCGCGCGATCACCCCGCCGAGGCTCCATCCGACGAGCGCCACGGGCCGTCCGGACTCGCCGGCGAGCCGGGTGACGGTCAGCACGAGCGCGTCGACGTCGCTGCCCACCGACCCGTGGTTGGTGCCGAGCCCCCAGGAGCGGGCGTCGTGACCGAGGTGGCGCAGGTAGGCCCGGATCGGCGCGCCCGACGCCTCGGGCGCCCGCCAGCCGGGCACGTCGACGACGACGCCGCCGTCGCCCCGTGGCGCGAGCGCCAGGCGGGGCGCCGCCGCCAGCACCCGTCCGAGCTGGAGGCCCGCCCGGAACTCCCCGCGCCGCAGCCGGCGGTCGGGTGGGGCCGACGACGCGGGCACCGCCGACGCGTCGAGAGGTCGCGCGCCGGACGTCAGGCCGAGGGCGGCCAGGGCCATCACCGGGGTCATGGGACGAGCCTGGCAGCAGGACCCCGACCGCACCGACCGCGCGGCCTACGCGTCGTAGACGAGGGTGTCGGTGGCCTTGACGCTCGCCCACACCGGCAGCCCGTCGGTGAGCCCGAGGTCGGCCACCGCGGCATGGGTCACGTCGGCGAGCAGCCGGACGTCGCCGTCGACCTGCACCCGCACGACGTCGCCGTGCGGCACGAGCGCCGTGACGGTGCCCGCCCAGACATTGCGGGCGCTGCTCACGGGCTTGTCGGGGTAGAGCGTCACGGACTGGGGGCGGAAGGTGCGGAAGGTGGCGCCGTCGCGCACCAGGTTCATCCCCATCAGCGACGCGACGTGGGGGCTGCGCGGTCGCTCGGACACCTCGCGCGGTGGCCCGCTCTGGCTGACCCGTCCGCGGTCGACCACGACGACGTGGTCGGCGAGCACGAGGGCGTCGAGGGCGTCGTGGGTGACGATCACCGTGACGCCGTCGAACGTCGCGAGGTGACGACGCAGGAAGGTGCGGACCGCCGCGGTCACCGAGACGTCGAGCGCGGCCGTGGGCTCGTCGAGCAGCAGCATGGCCGGCTCCTGCGCGAGCGCGCGGACGATCGCCACGCGCTGGCGCTGGCCTCCGGAGAGCTGGGCGGGCCGGCGGGCGGCGAGCTCGAGGAGGTCGGTGCGCTCCAGCCAGGTGGTGGCGACGGCGCGGGCCTCGCGCCGGGACGCCCCGCTCTCGCGCGGGCCGAAGGCGACGTTGTCGCGGACGTCGAGGTGCGGGAAGAGCAGGGGGTCCTGGAACACGACGCCGACGCGGCGGTCGGCGGTCGGGACGCGCACCCCCGCGGCCGGGTCGTCGAGCACCCGGTCGCCGAGCCGCACGTGGCCGGCGGTCAGGGGCGTCAGGCCGCCGAGGGCACGGAGCAGGCTGCTCTTGCCCGCGCCGTTGGGCCCGAGGAGCGCGACCACCTCGCCGGAGCCGGCCTCGACCCGGGCGTCGAGCGAGAACGCGCCGCGGGTCAGCACGGTGTGCGCGTCGAGCCCGGTCACCGCAGCGCCCCCGCGGTCCAGCGCTCGCGCAGGAGCACCAGGACCAGCACGCTGATGCCGAGCAGCACCAGGCTGAGCAGGATGGCGACGTCGGGGTCGGACGACTGCAGCCGGCCGTAGATCTCGAGCGTGGTGGTGCGGGTGGTGCCCTGGAAGTTGCCCGCGAAGGTGATCGTCGCCCCGAACTCCCCGAGCGCGCGGGCCCAGGCCAGGGCCGCGCCGCCGGCCAGCCCGGGGGCGGCCAGGGGCACCGTCACCCGGCGGAACGTCCGCCACCGGCTGGCCCCGAGGCTCGCGGCCACCTCGTCGAACCGGCGGTCGGCGGTGCGCAGCGCGCCCTCGACGCTGATCACCAGGAAGGGCAGCGACACGAACGTCTGGGCCAGGACCACGGCGTAGACGGTGAAGGTGATGCCGACCCCGAAGACCTCCAGCAGCGGCTCGCCGACGAGCCCGCGCCGGCCGAACGCCGTCAGCAGCGCGACGCCGCCGACCACGGGCGGCAGGATCAGGGGCACCGTCACGAACGCGCGGACGACCTTCTTGCCGCGGAACTCCACCCGGGCCAGCAGCCAGGCGAGCGGCAGCCCGATGAGCACCACGATGATCGTGGACGCCGTGGACGTGATCGCGCTCAGCCGCAGCGCGTCGGCGACCGAGGGGTCCCGCAGCGCCCCCAGGTCGTCCCACGGGGCGCGCGCGACCAGCCCGACCACGGGCAGCAGGAGCAGCAGCAGCGCCACCACCGACGGCACCAGCAGGACGACGGGCACCCGGCCCAGCGCCGGCCCGTCGACCGGCCTAGTCGTCGGCACGGGGCGTCGTCACCGGTCGACCTCGATCGACACGTTGGTCGACTTCACCGCGGCCACGGCCACGACGCCGACCTCGAGACCGAGGTCGTCGGCCGCCTCGCGGCTGATCAGCGAGACCACCCGGTACGGGCCGCAGCACAGCTCGACCTGGGCCATCACGTGGTCGCGCTTGACCGCGGTGACGATGCCCCGGAGCTGGTTGCGCTGGCTCACCTGGTGCGAGCCACCGCCCTCACGGGGCAGGTCGGCGACCTCGACGGCCAGCTCGGCGAGCACGGACCCCTCGATCCCGGCGGCGCCCTGCGGCGTGCGCGCGAGCGAGAAGCGGCGCTGCTCGGCCCAGCGGCGCACGGTGTCGTCGCTGACCCCGAGCAGGGAGGCGGCCTCGGAGATACGGTAGACGCTCACGGGACGCATCGTACCGACGGTCCGCGGACGCGGGCGTCAGGACGGCGAGACGTCCTCAGGTGCGCCCTCGTCCGGGTCGTCGTCGCCTCGGACGGCCTCGTCCCTCGCGTCACGGCCCTGGGCGGCGACGATCCGGCGCAGGCGTCGCGCACCGGCCCGCCGCACCCGCCGGTCGACCGAGCCGAGCGGACCGACCAGCCGCGGGCCGGCCCACCGGGTCTCCAGGCGTCGGGCCTCGCGGGCCAGCGGTTGCGCGATGTACTCGCCGAGGATGGCGCCCGAGGCGAGGGCGACCGCGACGCTGCCCGCGCTGAGCAGCGAGAACAGGCCCGTCGTGTCGTCCTGCCCGAGCAGCAGGAACAGGCCCTGGTAGATGGCGAGGCCGGGCAGCAGCGCCACGATCGCGGTGGTGACGACGACCAGGGGCGGCACCCTGACCCGCGACGCGAGCGCGTACGCGACCAGGCCCACCCCGAGCGCCGCCGTCGCCGAGCCCGCGGTCGGGCCGAGCCGGGCCTGGATCGCGCCCTGGTAGAGCAGCTGCGCGGCCAGACCGATCGCGCCGCACGCGAGCAGGGCGCGCAGCGGCACCTGGCAGATCACGGCGAACGCGGTGCTCGCCACCGCCGCCCCCACCAGCTGCATCGGCAGGGCGCCGAGGCCCACCGAGCCACCGCTGACCACGAGGTCGACGCCGAAGTTGTCGGCGATCGTGAGGCCCATCGACACGCCCGCGATGACGCCGCCCGTGAGCAGCACCGCCTCGAAGCTGCGGGCGGCGCCCGTCACGTAGTAGCCCGACAGCGCGTCCTGGATGGCGCCGACGAGCGAGATGCCGGCCAGCAGGATGACGATGCCCGAGGCGATGACCAACGAGGGGTTGACCGGGGCGTCCGACAGGTGGAGCACGACGGCGGCCGCCGTCGCGATCAGGGCGCCGGCCACCTGCTGGTAGAACGCCGGGATGCGTCGGCGCCCGAGCCGCCGGTTGACCATGTCGATGAGCACCGCGACGCAGAAGGTGGAGAGCACCACCAGCCAGCCGCCGCCGAGGAGCAGCGAGATGCCCGCCGCCATCACGCCGGTGGCCGCGGTCGACACCCACCGCGGGTACGGGTTGGCGGTGGACTGGAGCTGCAGGACGGCCGCGCTGGCCTCCGCGCGGTCGATGCGTCCGGCGGCGAGGTCGCGGACCACCTGGTCGATCGCCGTCAGGGCACCGAAGTCGAGGCCGCGTCGCTGCACCTGGCGCAGGTGGGTCTCGGGCGGGCTGTCCGGGGTCGCCTGGTACGACACCGCGAGCGTCGTGAAGTTGATGTCCACCACGCAGCCGCGCAGGCCGCACGCCTCGGTGATCACCCGCATCGACACCGCGACGTCGGGGGCGCCGGCGCCCGACCCGAGCAGGATCTCGCCGGCCCGGAGCGCGAGGTCGACCGTCAGGTAGACCTCGCCGTGGGGGTCGGCCATGGGGTTCTCCTCGAGCGCGTGGGTGGGCGGGGTGGGCTGGATCGGCCACGCGGGGGTCCGACCGGGACAATGGCCAGGTGAGTCAACCAGACAGCGGCCCGAGCCGACGACCCAGCGCCAGGCGCGGGCTGACGGACTCCCTGGGCGACATGGTCCGCTCGGTCGCGGTGCTGCTCGGGCTCGTCGTCGTGGTGGTGCTCGTGGGCAACTTCCTGTTCAGCCGCGACGGCGGCGACCGCCCGACCGTCGACTGGGAGCAGCCGCTCGTCCAGGCGCGCGAGGCCTCCACCTTCCCGCTCTGGGCACCCCCGTCGCTGCCCGAGGGCTGGCGCGCGACCACCGTGTCGTACTCCCCGGGCGAGACCGGCCGCTGGCACCTGGGCGTGCAGACCGCCGACGACGACTACGTCGGGCTGGAGGTCTCCCCGGTCGGGGAGCGACGCCTGGTGGAGCGGTACTCCGGCAGCACCTCGCAGGACGGCGAGGTCGAGGTGGGCGGGCACACCTGGACCCGGTGGAGCGGCGACGACGAGACGTCGCTCGTCCGCACCGACGACGACGGCACCGCGATCCTCGTCACCGGCACCGCGCCGGCCGCCGAGATCCGCGACTACGCCGCCACGCTCACCACCGGCTGAGCGAGCGGCTACTCCTCGTCGGGCTCGCCCTGCTGGGCGGCGGCGAGCCGGGCGCGGGCGCCGTCGAGCCAGCGCTGGCAGACCGCGGCCAGCTCCTCGCCGCGCTCCCACAGGGCGAGGGACTCCTCCAGCGTGGTGCCGCCGGTCTCGAGCCGTCGGACGACGTCGACGAGCTCGTCCCGCGCCTCCTCGTAGGGGACGTCGGGCTGGGTCTCAGGCTTGGTCTTCGGTGGCATCGGGCTCCTCGGTGCTGGAGGGGGCGGTGGTGGAGGGGGCGGTGGTGGTGCGGGCGGGGGTGGTGCGGACGGTGGTGACGACGACGTGGCCGTCGGCCACCCGCACGTCCAGCTCGACGCCCGCCGCGACCTGCTCGACCGAGGTCACGACGGACCCGTCGGGCAGCTGGGCGACCGCGTAGCCGCGGTCCAGGGTCGAGAGCGGCGACAGCCCGCGCACACGGGCGAGGTGGTGGCCGACCTCGTCGTGGGCACGCTCCAGCCGGTGCCCGAGCGAGCGGCGGGCGCGGTCGCGGGCCTGCGTGACCGCGGCGGCGCGCTCGTCGACCATCGACAGCGGCGCCGCGAGCACCGGACGTCCGCGGAGCGACTCCAGCGCGTGCTCCTCCCGGCGGAGCAGCCCGTGCACGGCCTGGCCGGCGCGGTGCCGCATGGCGGCGATGCCCGCGAGCTCGTCGGCGACCGCCGGCACCACCGTCTTGGCGGCGTCGGTCGGCGTGGCGGCTCGGTGGTCGGCGACGAGGTCGAGCAGCGGGACGTCGGGCTCGTGGCCGATGGCGCTGACCAGCGGGGTGGTGAGCCTCGACACGGCGCGGACGAGCGCCTCGTCGGAGAACGGCAGGAGGTCCTCGACCGAGCCGCCGCCCCGGGCGACGACGATGACGTCGACCTCGGGGTCGGCGCCGAGCGAGCGCACCGCCTCGATCACCTGGGCCGCGGCGCTCACCCCCTGGACGAGGCAGTGGCGCACGTCGAACTCGACGCCGGGCCAGCGGCGCCGGGCCACCTCCAGCACGTCGCGCTCGGCCGCCGAGCCCTGGCCGGTGACCAGACCCACCCGGCGGGGCAGGAAGGGCAGGGGGCGCTTGAGCCGCGGGTCGAACAGGCCCTCGGCCGCGAGCAGCTGGCGTCGCTGCTCCAGCCGGGCCAGCAGCTCCCCGACGCCGACCGGGCGGATCTCGCGCGCGTCGAGCGAGAGCGACCCGGTGCGCTCGTAGAACGAGACCCGGGCGTGGACGACCACGCGGGCGCCCTCGGTGACCGGCGGGTTGGCCGAGTCGAGGACGCTGCGGTGGCACGTGAGCGAGACCGACATCTCGGCCACGGGGTCGCGCAGCGTGAGGAAGCACCGGCCGGCGCGCCGGTTGAGCTGGGCCACCTGGCCCTCGACCCAGATGGGTCCGAGCCGCCCGAGGTAGCTCGAGAGCAGCTGGGTGACCTGGCGCAGCGGGGCGGGGGACTCCGCACTCGTCTCCAGGGCCACGGCTCCAGCCTAGGCGCGACCGGCGGGCCCTTACGATGGGGACATGACCTCCGTACCGCTGGGCATGCCCTCCGTGGCCACCGACGGCGACCGCGACGTGCTGCTCGCGGCACCCCGCGGCTACTGCGCCGGCGTCGACCGCGCCGTCATCACGGTCGAGAAGGCGCTGGACCTGTACGGCTCGCCGGTCTACGTGCGCAAGCAGATCGTGCACAACAAGCACGTGGTGCAGAACCTCGAGCGTCGTGGCGCGATCTTCGTCGAGGAGCTCGACGAGGTGCCGGCCGGCGAGACGGTGGTGTTCTCCGCGCACGGCGTCTCGCCCGCGGTGCACGCCGAAGCCGCCGGGCGCTCGCTCAAGACGATCGACGCCACCTGCCCGCTGGTCACCAAGGTGCACCACGAGGCGCGCCGGTTCGCCAAGGAGGGCAAGCAGATCCTCCTGATCGGGCACGCGGGGCACGAGGAGGTCGAGGGCACCGCCGGCGAGGCCCCCGAGCACATCACGCTCGTCGAGCGCCCGTCCGACGTCGAGCACCTCGAGTTCCCCGAGGGCACCGAGCTGTCCTGGCTGTCGCAGACCACGCTCAGCGTCGACGAGACGATGGAGACGGTCGACCGGCTGCGCGAGAAGTTCCCGCAGCTGCAGGACCCGCCGAGCGACGACATCTGCTACGCCACGCAGAACCGTCAGCTGGCCGTCAAGGAGATCGCGCGCACCTCCGACCTGGTGATCGTGGTGGGCTCGGCGAACTCCTCGAACTCGGTGCGTCTGGTCGAGGTGGCCCTCGACGCGGGCGCCAAGGCGTCCTACCGCGTCGACGACGTCTCCGAGATCGACGAGGCCTGGTTCGACGGCGTGGAGTCGGTGGGCGTGACGTCGGGGGCCTCGGTGCCCGAGGACCTCGTCGACGACGTGCTGACGCTGCTGCGCGAGCGCGGCTACCCCGCGGCCACCGCGGTGCACACCGCCGAGGAGTCGCTGATCTTCTCGCTGCCGCCCGAGCTGCGCCGCGACATGAAGGCCGCCGGCCAGGTCTGAGGCCGGTGCGCCGGCGTCAGTCGGCCGAGGCCCGGTGGGCGCCGACGATGCGCGCCGCGATCACGGCGAGCACCGACAGGTGTCCGACGACGAGCGCGGTGGCGTGGTCGACGACCCCGGCGATGATGCGCTGCAGGGTGCCGGCGGAGCTCGCGAGCCCGTCGACGTCGATCGCCTGCGGCTGGTAGACCGCGACGACCCAGACCGCGGCGACCATGAGCAGCGGGGGCAGCACGCCCGGCGCGAACAGGGCTCGCACGTCGGCGGCCATGGCGGCGGTGAGGGTGACGAGCACGAAGCCCACGCCGAAGAGCGGGCCGAGGCTGCCGGTGCTGGCGATGGTCAGCCAGGTGACGAGCGCCTGCCCGACGACCGCGGACACCACGACCGTCCCCGCGGCGAGGTCGCGCTCGGCGAGACCGGCCAGCGGGGATCGCTGGGTGAGCGTCTCCCAGTGCTCCACAGGCTGAACGTAGGCCACGGTGATCCCCTAGACCGCGCGCCGCGCCGGGGATCCCGGGCCGGACGCGTCGGCCTCGGTGACCTCGTCGGACAGTGTCGGCGGCAGCGCGTCGACGAGCTCGGGGGCGGTGAGCGGGCGGACCGTCCGGTCGACGGGCGCGACGGCCGGCAGCGGCTCGTCGGAGACGTCGAGCTCGGCCAGCCGGCGGGCCGAGACCATCACGCGCGTCTCGATGGACGCGACGGCGCTGTTGTAGCTGTGCACGGCGCTGCCGAGCGAGCGGCCGACCTTGTCGAGGTGGGTGCCCGCGGTGCCCAGCCGCTCGTACAGGTCGCGGGCGAGACGGTGGATCTCGCGGGCGTTGTCGGCCAGGCGTGCCTGCGTCCAGGCGTGCGCGACGGTGCGCAGCAGCGCGATCAGCGTGGTGGGCGTGGCGAGCACGACCTTGTGGCCCGCGGCGTGCTCGAGCAGCATCGGGTCGGCCTCCAGCGCGGCGGACAGGAACGACTCGCCCGGCACGAACAGCACGACGAACTCGGGGGTGTGCTCGAGCCGGCGCCAGTAGCCCTTGGCGGCCAGCTGGTCGACGTGGGTGCGCAGCTGGCGGGCGTGCCGCGTGAGCTGCGCGGCGCGCTCGGCGTCGGAGGTGGCCTCGCCGGCGTCGAGGAACGCGTCGAGCGGCACCTTGGAGTCGACGACGACCTTCCGGTCGCCCGCCAGGTGCACGACCATGTCGGGCCGCAGCACGGTGCCGTCCTCACCCTCCAGCGAGGTCTGCTCGGTGAAGTCGCACCGGTCGACGAGGCCCGCGAGCTCGACGGCACGCCGCAGGTGCATCTCGCCCCAGCGACCACGGACCTGCGGGCGGCGCAGCGCGGTGGCCAGCGACGCGGTCTCGCGGCGCAGCCCCTCGCCGGTGGCCCGGACGGCCTCCACCTGCTCGCGCAGCTGGGCGTGCCACTCGATCCGGCTCGACTCCAGCTGACGCAGCCGGGCGTCGAACCGGTCGAGGCTCTCGCGCACCGGCGCGACGGCCTGGCTGGTGGCGGTGGCCGACAGGCTCATCTGCTCGGCGACGGCACCGGCGTCGCCCGGGGTGGTGCGCAGGTAGCGGGCCCCGAGGATCGCGCCGACGGCCAGCCCCGCGGCCAGGGCCAGCAGGGCGACGAGGAGGAGGGGAAGGACGTCCATGCCCGCACGGTCGCAGGGGGGTCCGACAGAAACCGCCCCCCGGGCACGGGTTTGCGCCACTCGGCGCGCCAGGGACACCGGGCTCGAGTCCCACCTGGTTGGGTGACGACCGTGGCCCGGTTCCCCGACGTCCCGGCGACGACGTCCGACCGCGTCCGCCTGCGCCGGTTCACCGAGGCCGACGCCCCGCGCGTCCTCGACCTGCACGGCCGGATCGAGGTGGTGCGGTGGCTGGACGACCCGCCCTTCGACCTCCAGGTGTCGCGGGCCGACGCGGTGCGGTGGATCGACAGGGCCCACACCCTGCAGATCACCGACCCGCGGTGCGGCGTGTGGGCGGTCGAGGTGGTCGCGACGGGCGTCGTCGCGGGCACCGCGCTGCTCGCGCCGGTGCCGAACGACCCGCGGGAGCGACGTCAGATCGGCTGGCACCTGCACCCCGACTCCGTCGGCCACGGGTACGCCACCGAGGCGGCCGCGGCGGTCCGCGACCACGCGTTCGCGTGCGGGCTCGACGAGGTGCTCGTGCTCATGTACGCCGACAACGCGCCGTCGGCCGCCGTCGCGCGCCGGATCGGGATGACCGAGCTCGGCGTGCTGCCCGACCCGTACTACTCCGGCGAGTCCCTGTTCTTCACCATGACCCGCGACGAGCACGAGGCGCTGGTCGGGGCAGCGGGCCCGCCCCCGTAGGCTTGCCTCTCGTGGCACTCTCCATCGGCATCGTCGGGCTCCCCAACGCGGGCAAGTCCACCCTCTTCAACGCGCTCACCCGCAACGACGTCCTCGCGGCGAACTACCCGTTCGCGACGATCGAGCCCAACGTCGGCGTGGTCGGTGTCCCGGACTCGCGCCTCGGCGTCCTCGCCGGGCTGTTCGGCTCGGCCAAGGAGCTGCCCGCCACGGTGCAGTTCGTCGACATCGCGGGCATCGTCAAGGGCGCGTCCGAGGGCGAGGGCCTGGGCAACAAGTTCCTCTCCCACATCCGCGAGTCCGACGCGATCTGCCAGGTCACCCGCGTGTTCCGCGACGAGGACGTCACCCACGTCGACGGCAAGGTCTCGCCCAAGGACGACATCGAGACCATCGCCACCGAGATGATCCTCGCCGACCTGCAGACCATCGAGAACGCGCTGCCCCGCCTCGAGAAGGACTCCCGCAAGGACAAGTCGCTCGTCGCGACCGTCACCGCGGTGCAGCAGGCCCAGGGTGTGCTCGAGGGCGGCACCGGCGTGTTCGCCGCCGGCCTCGACCGCGAGCCGCTGCGCGACCTGCACCTGCTCAGCGCCAAGCCGCTGATCTACGTGTTCAACTGCGACACCGACGAGCTGTCCGACGAGTCGCTCAAGCAGCAGATGCGCGACCTCGTCGCCCCGTCCGAGGCGATCTTCCTCGACGCCAAGCTCGAGTCCGAGCTCGTCGAGCTGGACGACGAGGAGGCCCGCGAGATGCTCACCGAGATGGGCGTCGACGAGCCCGGTCTCGACGTCCTCGCCCGCGTCGGCTTCGACACCCTCGGCCTGCAGACCTACCTCACCGCCGGCCCCAAGGAGTCGCGCGCCTGGACGGTCAAGAAGGGCGCCACCGCCCCGCAGGCCGCCGGCGTCATCCACACCGACTTCGAGCGCGGCTTCATCAAGGCCGAGATCGTGTCCTTCGACGACCTCGTCGCCACCGGCTCCATGGCCAAGGCCAAGGAGGCCGGCAAGGTCCGCATGGAGGGCAAGGACTACGTCATGGCCGACGGCGACGTCGTGGAGTTCCGCTTCAACGTCTGACCCGGCCCGACGGACGGTCCCGGCCCGTCGCGGTCACGTCCGGGGCCGCTCGTCCGTCATCCTCGTGTGACGACGACACGGGGGACGACCTGATGGCTCTGGCGGACGAGTTCGAGGCCGAGCGGCCACGGCTGGTGGGGCTGGCGGCCCGGGTGCTCGCCGACCGCGCCGAGGCCGAGGACGTGGTGCAGCAGGCGTGGTTGCGGCTGGACCGCACCGACGCCGACATCGAGAGCCTCCCCGCGTGGCTCACCACCGTGACCACCCGTCTGTGCCTGGACCGCCTGCGGTCGCGCACGCCCGTGCCCGAGGACGACCTCGACGTCGAGGAGACCGCGCCCGACCCCGCTGACGAGGTCGCGCTGGCCGAGACCGTCGGGGTGGCGCTGCAGGTGGTGCTCGACCGGCTGACGCCGGGAGAGCGGGTGGCGCTGGTGCTGCACGACAGCTTCGGCTTCGAGTTCGGGACCATCGCCGCGGTGCTCGACACGACGCCGGCCGCCGCACGCAAGCTCGCCTCGCGTGCCCGGGCGAAGGTGCGGCAGCCCGTGCCCGAGGACCGGCTGGCGGACTGGGAGGTCGTCGACGCGTTCATGGCGGCGGCCCGCGGGGGCGACCTCGACCGGCTCCTGGCGCTGCTGGCCCCCGACGTCGGGGTGGACGCCGACGACGCCGCGGTCGCGGCGGGGACGCCCGCACGGATCGAGGGACGGCGGGCGGTGGCCGGGTTCTTCGACGGCAGCGCCCACGCCGCGCTCGCGGTGCTCGTGGGTGACCGACCGGCCGCCGCCTACTACCACCGCGGCCGGGCGATGGTGCTGTTCGACTTCACCGTCGTCGACGGGATCGTCCACCGGATCACGTTCCGTGCCGCCCCCGACGTGCTGGCGCAGGTGACGCGGCGCGACGGCGCGGTCGGTCGAGCGTGACGGTCACACCCGGCCGCCGCCGATCGTCAGGAGGACACCAGGACCACCGAGGAGAGGACCGACCATGAAGACCATGACCTGCAGCCAGCTGGGGGGCCCGTGCGACCTCGGGCACCGCGGCGAGACCGCCGACGACGTCATCAACGCCCAGGACCGCCACCTGAAGGAGGCCGAGACGGCCGGCGACACGACCCACCAGGAGGCACGCGACGCGATGAAGGGCCGATGGAGGCACCCGAAGAGGTCGCTCGACTGGTACCGCGGGGCGAAGCAGGACTTCGCCGAGCTGCCGGAGGACTGACGGACGACGTCAGCCCTCGGCGCGGACCAGCTCGAGCAGGGCGCGGACGTGCGCCCGGTAGGCCTGCGCACCCTCGGGCGTGAGGGACACCCACACGCGGCTGCGGGCGTCGCGGACGGCGCGCTCCTGCGTGACGTACCCGGCCTCGGCGAGCTGCGTCAGGTGCTTGCTCAGCGCGGACTTCGACAGGTCGAGGTGGTCCTGCAGCACGGCGAACTCCACCTTCTGCGCGGCGCTCAGCATCGCGCAGACGCGGAGCCGGTGGGGAGCGTGGATGGTCTCGTCGAAGAGCGCGTGGTCAGCGGGCACCGGCGTGCTCCCGGCGGTACCGGTGGCCCGTGCGCAGCACGATCGCCGCCTGGACGGCGGCGCCGACGACCCACACCCACGCCTGCCCGGTCAGCTCGGCCAGCACGACGCACGCGACCGCCGTTCCGAGGACGACGGCCAGGAACGGCCACATGTCGCTGCCGCTCACCGACACCCATGCGACCCCGTCGCGGTGGAACCAGAACCGGGAGCCGACCACGAGGGCGACCACCAGGCAGGGGACCATCACCAGTCGTGGCTCGTCCAGCAGCTGCGCGAGGCTCATGGCGGCGAGCACCGCCGCCATGACCACGAAGAACCACGTCGAGAGCGGTGGGTACCGCACGGCGTCCTCGGCCGCCCGGGCGGAATCGAGCGCCGCCTGCGCCTCGGCTCGGCTGGGACGTCCGCCGTCAGTTTCCATGGAGGAAACCATAGGGCAGAGTTTCCGATGGGGCAACTGTCGACCGACCGTCCGGGGCCTCGTGTGGCCAACGCCTAGCATCGCCGGGTGCCTCCCCGCTCGCCGCTGCCCCAGCGCCACGGCCTGGGACCGGCGTGGCTGCGGACGCCCGACCGCGACGGTCCGCGGCCCGCGCCCTGGCCGACGATGGGGACGTGGCTGCGGCACCGACTGCCCGAGCGGGTGGACGTGGCGGGCATGCTCGGGGCCGAGCGGTTCGTCTACGACGACGCGCGCGCCGTCCGCGAGGACGACGCGTACGCGCCGCACACCTTCGTGTGGTTCCACCGTGACCTGCGCGAGGAGGTGGCGGTGCCGGGGGAGCTGCGCGTCGTCCACCGCGACGAGCGGATCGTGGTGGTCGACAAGCCGGCGTTCCTCGCGACGATCCCGCGCGGGCGTCACGTCGCCCAGAGCGTCGTGGTGCGGCTGCGGGACGAGCTGGGCCTGCCCGAGCTGTCGCCGCTGCACCGCCTGGACCGGGTGACGTCGGGGCTGTTGATGCTGGCGACGGAGCGCCGGTGGCGTGGTGCGTACCAGTCGATGTTCGAGCGACGCGAGGTGCAGAAGGTCTACCGGGCGCTCGCGCCGTGGCGGGCCGACCTCGGGCTGCCGCTCGTGGTCGCGAACCACGTCCACAAGTCACGGGGCGTCTGGCAGGCCGAGGTGGTGCCCGGTGCGCCGGTCAACGCCGAGACCCTGGTGGAGCTGGAGGAGCGGGTCGGCGATCGTGCCGTGTACCGGCTGACCCCCCGCACCGGACGCACCCACCAGCTGCGCGTGCACCTGCACGCGCTCGGCATCCCGATCGTGGACGACCCCCTCTACCCCGACGTCCTGGACGTCTCGGTCGACGACTTCAGCCGCCCCCTGCAGCTGCTCGCGTCCGAGCTGGCCTTCACCGACCCCGTCGACCGTTCGCCGCGCGGGTTCGTCAGCGCCCGTCGCCTGCCCCTGACGCCGTCCTGATCAGCTGACGCCCACCGGGGACCGCGCCGCGTCGAGCCGGTTGCCGAGGGCCGCGAGGCCGACGGCGAGCAGGGCGCCGCCGAGGAGCAGGACGAGCGACGTCGCGAGCACCGGTCCGTAGCCGCGGGTGGCGACGTCGACGAAGGGGTAGGGGTAGAAGTCGTCGGCGAGCGGGCCGCGGACGAGCGTGTAGACGAGGTAGACCAGCGGGAGCGCGAGCCAGGTCAACGCGGCGCGGACCTCGATCGGGCGGGCACGACGCGAGACGAGGAAGTCCGCGACCATCACGACCGGCATCACCTGGTGGACGACGGTGTTCACCCACGGCGCCAGCACCCCGACGCCGACGTCGCGCAGCAGCACCGCGAACACCAGCCCCGTGACCGCCATGCAGAACGCGACGGCGCCGCGGACCGCGTCCATCCGGGCCGATCGCGGCGCGACGAGGGCGCCGGCCGCCAGCACGACCACCGTCAGCAGGTTCGACAGGTTGGTGAAGTAGCCCCAGAAGTTGCCGACGGTGAAGCCCGGCGCGTCGCGGGAGTCCAGGTAGCAGGTCACCAGCGCCGCGACGGCGAGCGCCGCGAACGCCAGGCGGGCCACCCGCAGGGCCACGTCGACAGGTCTCATGGCCCCGATCCTCGCACCGAGCGGCGCATCTTCGGCATCGACTTCCGGCTCAGTTACCCATCCCGCGCCCGGATGGGTAACTGAGCCGGAACTCGGCGGGAGGGACGGCGACCGACGAGAAGGGTGGGTCAGACCTGGGCGTCGGGGCGGGGGAGGAGGGAGGGGGAGCGGGTGAGGAGGGTGAGCAGCTCGTCGGCGGGGAGGGGACGGGCGTAGAGGTAGCCCTGCGCGGTGTCGCACTCGTACTCGCCGAGGAGGTCGTGCTGCTGCTGGGTCTCGACGCCCTCGGCCACGACGCTCAGGCCGAGGGCCTGGCTCATGCTCAGGACGCCGCGCACGACGGCGCTGCAGCGCGGATCGTCACCGAGGCCGGAGACGAAGCTGCGGTCGATCTTGAGGATGTCGGTCGGGAGCTCGGTGATGCGCATCAGGCTGGAGTAGCCGGTGCCGAGGTCGTCGAGCGCGATCCGGGCGCCGTCCCGACGCAGGTCGTTGACGTCGGCGAGCAGCGAGTCGGCGATCAGGGGCGCGTGCGTCTCGGTGAGCTCGAGCACGATCTGGCTCATGGGCACGCCGGCCGCGACCTGGGCCGTGCGCAGGGCCTCGCTCAGGTGGCCGCTCTGCAGCTGCTTGCCGGAGATGTTGATGTGGACGACGGGCGCCTCGGGGCCCATCGCGTCGATCCACTGGCGCGCCATCCGCAGCGACAGCGCGAGCACGCGCGAACCGGCCTCGGTCATCAGCGAGCTGGACTCGAGGACGTCGAGGAACTCCGCGGGCGACTGGAGCCCGCGCTGCGGGTGCCGCCAGCGCAGCAGGGTCTCGACGGCGACGGTCCGGCCGGTCGGGATGTCGACGACGGGCTGGCCGTACAGCTCGAACTCGTCCTCGGCGAGCGCACGCTCGAGCTCGGGCATCAGCCGCGCGGTGCGCGCGGCGCGGGCCTGCTCGGGCCACACGATCGACTCGACGCGGTCACGTCCCTTGTTCTTGGCGTCCGACATCGCCCGGTCGGCCTGGCGCAGCACCGCCTCGGGGTGGGCTTCGGGCCCGGCGAGCGCCACCCCGATGCTCACCTGGACGACCACGGGGGTGCCGGCGACGTGGACGGGCTCGGCGAGGGCCGCGCGGATGCGGTCGGCGACGGCCTCGAGGTCGGCGCTGCCCGAGACGTCCTCGCAGACCACGGCGAACTCGTCGCCGCCGAGGCGGGCGACCGTGTCGCTCGTGGCGACGCAGCCGGCGATGCGCCCGCCGACGCGCATCAGGAGGTCGTCGCCGCCGGACAGGCCGAGCGTCTCGTTGAGCGCCTTGAACCCGTCGATGTCGAGGTACAGCACGCCGGGCATCGTCGTGCCGCCGGAGCGGATGGCGCGGCCGAGCCGGTCGACCAGCAGCGTGCGGTTGGGCAGGCCCGTCAGCTGGTCGTGCAGGGCCTGACGGGTCAGGGCCTCCTCGGCGCTCTTGCGGGCGGTGATGTCCTCGACCAGCACGAGCAGCGTGGGCTCGGACGCGGTCGGCTCGGCCACCGACGACATCGACACCGATCCCCACACGGCGCTGCCGGACTCGTGGACGAACCGCATCTCGGTGCGTGCGGGGGCCGTGCGGTCCTCCAGCAGGCGGGCGAGCAGGTAGCTGAAGGTCGCGTGGTCGCGCTCGTCGACGAGGTCGAGCGGCGTGGTGCCGACGAGCCGGGCGACCGGCACGCCGGTGAAGGACGACAGGTCGCCGTTGGCGCGGGTGATCGGTCCGGCGACGCCGTCGCTCACGCCCGCCATCAGCATCGAGACCGGCGCGGTCTCGAAGGCCGCGCGGAACCGCTCCTCGCTCTCGGAGAGACCGGCGGCGAGGCGCGCCTGGGTGTCGCGCTGGAGGGCCAGCACGAGGGTGACGAGCGCAAGGATCACGATGAAGCCCTGCGCGAGGAGCACGCGGACGGCGGTGGTGTCGGCCATGAACGGGCCGCGGCCGGCGATCGTGGTGAGGACGACCGCGGTGCCCGCCACCAGCGTCGACGCGGCGGCGGCGTTGGTGCTGAAGCGCAGCCCGAACCAGACGCAGAGCGCGAGCACCGCGAACGAGATCGGCAGCGTGGAGTTGAGGGCGAACACCGCGGCGTACCCGGTGACCAGGGTCAGGCACGCCGCCATGAACTCCCAGCGCAGCGCGCCCGCCGGCACGTCGTCGCCCGACACCTGCACCAGGCGGAGCGTCGTGGCGACGATGACGAACACGCTCACGGAGTTGCGGACGATCCACAGCGGGATCGTGGCGAGCGACTCCTCCGACAGGGCGACGAGCACCAGCGGCCCGACCAGCGCGCTCGCGATGGACCCCGCGACGGCACTGAGCAGCAGCGCCCACAGGTGGCGCGGCGTGCGGAGCCGGTGGGCGTCGGGTCCGCCGAGCCAGACGAACGAGACGACGGCGACGAGGCCCAGGCAGACGTGCGCGAGGGCGAAGACCGCGGCGACGTGGAGGGGGGCGCCGTCGAGCACGGGCACGACGGCGATGAGGACGGCGACACCGGCCAGGGCCCCGGCCAGGGCCGCCCGGGAGCCCGAGCGCCACTCCCACAGCACCCACAGGAACGCCACGCCCGCCGCGGGCCACACGAGCGCGAGCTGCGACCCGTCCAGCAGGGTCCGGCGTCCGACGACGATCGAGAGCGCGAAGACCACGGCGAAGGCCGGCCCCACCCAGACCGTGCGCCCCGGGTGCAGGGCGCGTGCCAGGCGCGAGATGGTCGTCGTCATCGGTGGGGCTCCTCAGCGCCGAGATGGGGCCGGGGGCCCCGGGTCAACGCTGGTGTGGGAGCCGGACGCTCGCGAAGACGGGATGGTGGTCTGAAGGGATCGTACCGACGAACCGACCGTCCCGGAGGCGAATCGCCTGAGCCCACCGGGACACCGTCGAGCCGCGCGGCACCCACACGTAGTCGGCGTGCAGGTACTTGCGGGGAGGCTTGCGACGCAGCTGGTTGCTCGAGCTGTACGAGGCCTTCACCCGCGTGCGTGCGACGTCGTAGGTGTTCACCGAGCCCGCGGCCCTGAGCACCGCGGTCGGGGCGTCCGAGACGTGGTCGCGGTGGGTGTTGAGGTCGCCCGCGTAGACCACCGGGAGCGCCGAGCGGTTCGCCGCGCGCGTGCGCGCCACGAGCCGTCGGGTCTGGGCGCGGCGGACTCGGTCGCGCGCGGCGGTGTTGCCGTTCACGAGGTGGGCGTCGACGAAGACGAACCGGCCGCCCGTCGACCGGTCGGTCAGCTCGCTCCACACCGCGAACGACCCGCTGCCCAGCGCGATCTCGCCGTTGCGACCCGGGGTGAACCGCGCGGTGCGGTAGAAGATGTAGCGGCCGGTGGTCGACAGCGCCCGGGTGCCGCGGTCGTCCCGCGTCCTGACGATCGCGTACGCCGAGAGCTGCGCGTCGAGGTCGCGCGCCGGGAAGCCCCGGACCGGGCCCTTGTGGGGGCCGTTGGCCTCCTGGATGCCGAACACGTCGGGCCGGGCGTCGCGCAGCAGCGAGGCCACCTTGGTCCGGCGTGGGCCCCACGGCCGCGACGACGACGGCTTCTGGATGTTGTAGGTCCCGAACGTGATCGAGGCCGACCCCGCGCGCTGCTGGGCGGTCCCGACGGCCGACGTCGGCGTCGCGGCCGCGAGCGACGCGGCCAGCAGACCGGCCGTGGTGAGGGCGACGAGCCGGGCGTGGACCGGGCGGGTGGACGACATGGACGACGAATCTACGTCGTTTGGACGAGGGACGTCCGGCCGGGGGTCCTCAGGGCCCGACGACGGGCTCGAGGTCGTCGTCCGTCGTCCGGACGTCGCCGGTGCCCCGCGGCGCCAGCAGCACGGCGAAGGCGGTGGTGATCGGGACCGCCAGCACCAGCCCGATCGCGCCCACCATGGTGCGGGCGATCTCGGCGCCGATCTCCTCGGTGCCGGCCATCTCGAGCAGCGAGCGCTGGTAGGCCACGATCAGCAGCAGGACGGTCATCGCCGAGCCCGCGTAGGCGAACACCAGCGTGTACACGCTGGAGGCGATGTGGTCGCGCCCGATGCGCATCGCCGACGCGAACACCCGGCCGGGGCTGAGGTCGGGCTGGGCGCTGCGCAGCTCCCAGACCGCGCTGGCCTGGGTGACCGTGACGTCGTTCAGCACGCCGAGACCGGCGACGACCATGCTCGCCGCGACCACGCCCGACAGGTCGATCTGGCCGGCGACCGCCAGCAGCGTCTGGTCGTCCTCGTTGCCGAGGCCGGTGAGGTGCGCCCAGCTGGTGGCCCCGACGCCGAGCACCGCGGTGATCGCCAGGCCCACGACGGTGCCGAAGAGCGCACTGGTGGTGCGGATCGAGATGCCGTGCGCCAGGTACAGCACCACGATCATGATCCCGGTCGACCCGACCACCGCCACGAGCAGCGGGTTCTCGCCGGCCAGCAGCGCGGGGAGGATGAACCGCACGAGCGCGAACAGCGTGACGGCGACGCCGAGCAGCGCGAACAGCCCGCGCCAGCGCGCCACGACGACCACGAGCACCGCGAACGCCACCGACAGCGCCGTCAGCGGGACGCCGCGCTGGAAGTCCAGGAACTCGTAGGTGGTCTCGGTGGTGCCGGGCGGTCGCAGCGAGAGGATGCGGACGTCGTCGCCGACCGAGAAGCCCTGGCTGTAGATCGCGGGAGCCACCCGCATCATCGCCTCGCCGCCGTCGTCGAGGTCCGCGACGAGCTCGCCGCACGCGCCCTGCACCGCCGGCAGGCCGTCGGGACCGACCGAGCCGTCGCCGCAGTCGAGGTCCTGCACGTCGGTGAGGGTGCCGGTGACGATGGAGACGCCCTGCCCGGAGTACGGGTTGGCCGTGCTCGCGACGTCGTCGCGGTCGGGCCACAGGGTGAACACGCCCCAGGCCGTCGCGACCGCGAGCACCGCGACCACCGCGGCCAGGACCGCGGCCAGCGTGCGTCGGGGAGGTCCGGGCTCCGGCACGTCGCCGTGGGCGTGGGAGTGGGGCACGCGACCACCCTAGGAGGCGGGGGGCGGTGCGAGACTGTCGGGCGTGGACGTCGCCCTCACGCTCGTGATGCTCGTCGGCGTCGTGGTGGCCTTCGGGTCGGTCGCCCGCCGGATCGGGGTCGCCGCACCCCTGGTCCTGATCGTCGCGGGGCTCGCGATCTCCTACGTGCCGTTCCTGCCCGACGTCGCGCTCACGCCCGATCTCGTGCTGATCGGCCTGCTGCCGCCCCTGCTCTACGCCGCGGCGATCCGCACGCCGCTGATCGACGTGCGACGCGAGGTCCGCCCGATCCTCGGGCTGTCGGTGCTGCTGGTGCTGCTGACGACGGCCGTCGTCGCGCTCGTCGCCTGGTGGGTGCTGCCGATCCCGCTGGCGGCGGCGTGCGCCATCGGCGCCGTCGTCGCCCCGCCCGACGCGGTCGCGGCGACGTCGATCGCCCGCAAGGTCGGCCTCCCGCGCCGGATGGTCACGGTCCTCGAGGGCGAGAGCCTGCTCAACGACGCGACCGCCATCGTCACGCTGCGCGCCTCGATCGCGGCGATCTCGGGCGGCGTGACCGTCGCCGGGCTCGGGTGGCAGTTCGTGGTGTCGGGCGTCGGCGGCGTGGTCATCGGGCTCGCGGTCGCCGTCGTCGTCGGACGCATCCGACGGCGCATCGACGACGACCTCACCGACGTCGCCGTCTCCTTCCTCACGCCCTGGGTCGCCTACCTGCCGGCCGAGGAGATCGGCGCGTCGGGCGTGCTGGCCGTGGTGGTGGCGGGCCTCGTGCTGGGCCACCGGGCCCCGCTCATCCAGTCGGCCTCGTCACGGGTCTTCGAGCGGACGAACTGGGCGACCATCTCGTTCCTGCTCGAGAACACCGTCTTCGTGCTGATCGGCATGCAGGTGCGCACCATCGTCGACGGGGTCCGCGACAGCGACGTCCCCTACGGCGAGGTGACGCTGGCCGCGGTGCTGGTGCTGCTGACGGTGGTGCTCGTGCGCTTCGTGGGCGTGTTCGCGATGATCTTCGCCCCGCGGCTGGTGCCCCGCGCGCGACGGACCGAGGACCTCGCCGACTGGCGCGTGGGCCTGGTCGTCGGCTGGGCGGGCATGCGCGGGGTGGTCACCCTGGCGGCCGCGTTCCTGCTGCCCGAGGAGACCCCCGACCGCGAGGTCCTGGTGATGCTCGCCTTCGTGGTGACCGTCGGGACGCTCCTGGTCCAGGGCCTGACCCTGCCGCTGCTCGTGCGGGTGCTGCGCATCCAGGGCCCCGACCTCGCCGCCGACCGGCGCGAGGCCGCCGGCGTCCTCGCCCGTGCCACCCGGGCGGGGCTGGTGCGCCTCGACGAGGTGGTCACCGACGACGACGAGCCCGAGGTGGTGGACCGCCTGCGCGCGCAGGCCGTCGAGCGCGCCGAGCGCGCGACCACCCGGCAGGCGTCGGAGGACGCGGTGCCCGTGGGCGCCCGCGAGTACGTCCGCCTGCGGGCCGAGATGATCGAGGCGGAGCGGGCCGAGGTGCTGGCCGTGCGCCGCTCGGGCACGGTCGACCAGACGGTGGTCGCCACGGTGCTCGACATGATCGACGCCGAGGAGACCGTGATCAACCGGCGGCGCGGGTGAGGCGGACGGTCGTCGGCGTCGCCGTCGTGCACCGCGGGCGCCTGCTCGTCGCCGAGCGCGCGACGGGGGGCTGGGAGCTGCCCGGCGGCAAGGTCGAGCCGGGGGAGGACGAGGCGGAGGCCGCCGCGCGCGAGCTCGGCGAGGAGCTCGAGATCGCTCCGACGATGCTCGGCGCGCTGCCGCTCACCACCGTCGTGTCCGACGCGCTGGTGCTGCGCGTGCAGGTCGCTGTGCTGCCCGACGACGAGGAGGCCGCCCCGGTGATCCTCGAGCACGCCGACGTCCGCTGGGTCGACGCCGACGCGCTCGACGACGTCGGGTGGCTGCCCGCGGACCTGCCCTTCGTGCCGCTCCTGCGGGCGGTGCTCGAGGGCGGTCTGGCCGAGCGGGCCACGGCGACGTTCGACGACGGCGACGACGCCCGGGCCGTCCTCGAGGCGCTCGAGCACGACGGCGTGCCGGGCACGCTCACGCGGGAGACCTTCGCCGGCGAGGACGACTCCGAGGACCGCGCGTGGCTGCTGGCCGTCGACGGCGTCGGCGCCGCCGCCGCGCTGCGGGTCCTCGTGCTGGACGTGGAGAACGCGTGGCTCGAGCCGACGCACGCCGCGCCGGTGGTCGCGGCCCCGCCGCTGCCGACGGGGCCGCGACGGCTCAAGCGTCCTGGCGCTGCTCCTGCAGGGCCCGGCGCAGGAAGTCCACCTGCAGCAGGCTGAGGTTCTCCGCGACCGTCTCGTCCGAGGCCATGTGCGTCACGCCGGTGAGGGGCAGGACGGTGTGCGGTCGGCCCGCCGCGAGCAGCGCGGACGACAGCCGCAGCGTGTGCGCCACGACGACGTTGTCGTCGACCATCCCGTGCACGATCATCAGCGGGCGGTGCACGCCGTCGCGGTCGGCTGCGTCGGTGAGGAGCGAGTTGCGGTCGTACACCTCGGGCTGCTCGTCGGGGTGGCCGAGGTAGCGCTCGGTGTAGAAGGTGTCGTAGAGCCGCCAGTCGGTGACGGGTGCGCCCGCGACCGCCGCGTGGAACACGTCGGGGCGGCGCAGCACCGCGAGCGCGGCCAGGTAGCCGCCGTACGACCAGCCGGCGATCCCGACCCGTGAGGTGTCGACGTCGTCGGGGAACCGCTCGGCGACGGCGGCGAGGGCGTCGACCTGGTCCTGCAGCGTGACGCCCGCGAAGTCGTCGCGGATCGAGCGCTCCCAGGCCCGGCCCCGGGCCGGCGTGCCGCGGCCGTCGGCCACGACGACGCAGAAGCCCTGGTCGGCGAGCCACTGGGGCTCGAGGAACATTCGTGCCGAGGCGAGCACGCGCTGCGCGTGCGGGCCGCCGTACGGGTCCATCAGCACCGGCAGCCGCGTCGACCCGCGCACGTGGTCGCGGGGGAACAGGACCGCGGTGCGCAGGGCGTGCTCGCCGGCGCGGACCAGCTCGACGCGCGGCGCGGGACCCGCCTCGGCCTGGTGGCTGACGACCTCGGCCACCTCGCGACCCTCGCGCAGCACGACGGTGCGGGTGCGGGTGGCGTCGAGCGGGGAGCGGGAGACGACGGTGGTGCCGCCGGACGAGGACCCGCCGTGCACGGCCGAGCCCTCGGTGAGGCGGGTGACGGTGCCGTCCCAGCCGAGGTGAACCAGGTGCACCTCGGTGGGCTCGACCGAGCCGGACACCAGGACCCCGAGGTCGTCGGTGCCGAGGACGTCGCGGACGTGCAGGTCCGCGGGGCCCACCGGCACGCCGTCGACGTGGACGCGGCGCACGTCGTCGTGCGGCTCGGCGGTGACCAGGCGGCCGCCGTCGGCGAGGGTGGGGACGCCGCCGACGAGGTCGACCCAGACGTCGTCGTGCTGCTCGCGCAGCACCTCGGTCGCGCCGCTGGCGACGTCGACGGCGAGGACGAGCGCGGTGCGCTGGTCGCGGCTCATCACCTGCACCACCGGGCGCCCGTGCGACGTCCACGACACGCGGGTGAGGGACGGGAAGCCCATCCAGTCCCACGCCACCTGCACGCGGCTGCCGTCGAGCCCGAGGACCCAGAGGCCGACCTCGGCGTCGGCGGTGCCGGCGGCGGGGTAGCGGTGCGGCACCGGCGGCGCGGCGGGGTCGGCCGGGTCGGCGACGTGCCAGACGCCGACGGGCGCCTCGTCGTAGCGCTCGACGAGGAGCGCGCCGCCGTCCGGCGACCACCAGTGGCCCCGGAAGCGGTTCATCTCCTCCGCGGCGACGAACTCGGCCTGGCCCCACACGACGGTCTCGGAGTCGGGGGTGGCGAGCGGGCGCTCGAGCGTGCCGTCGACGCCGATGACGCGCAGGGCGCCCTCGGAGGCGTAGGCGACGTAGGTCCCGGTGGGGTCGACCCGGGGGTCGATGACGGCGCCGACGCTCGGCAGCGCGCGCGCCGGTCCGTCGGTGTCGAGCGGTGCCACCCAGACCTGGCCCGACAGGGCGAACGCGGCGACCCGCGCCGCGGCGTCGGTCGAGTACGACACGATGCCGGCGCCGGACTCGCGGCTGCGCTCGCGGCGGGCGCGCTCCTGGGGCGACAGCTCCTCGCCCTCGGTGCCGAGCAGCACGTCGGGGTCGGCGACGACCCGCTCCTGGCCGGTCTCGACGTCGAGCTGCCACAGGGCGCCCGTCCGCGAGGTGCCCGACGCGGTCCGCAGGAAGGCCACGCGCCCGCCGTCGGGGCTGGTCCCGAGCTGGCGGGGGATGCCGAGGGTGAAGCGCTGGGTGCGCGATCGCAGGCGCGGGTAGGAGTCGCCCTGCTGGGGGCCGGTCGGCTCGGCGTCGGTGGTCATGGGCAGCACTCTAGGCGTGCCGGTCCCGGCCCCCGGACGACCGCCGCGGAGCTGTCGTGGCGGCGTCCTAGGCTGGGGGGATGACCACCACCCCCGAGCGCAGGCTGCTGCTCGTCCACGCGCACCCCGACGACGAGACCATCGGCAACGGCGCCTCGATGGCGCGCTACGTCAGCGAGGGCGTGGGGGTCACCCTCGTCACCTGCACGCTCGGCGAGATGGGCGAGGTGCTCGTCCCCGAGCTCGAGCACCTGGCCTTCGAGCGCGACGGCGGTCTCGGCGAGCAGCGCATCGGCGAGCTGTCCGACGCGATGAAGGCACTCGGCGTCACCGACCACCGGTTCCTCGGCGGCGCGGGGCGCTTCCACGACTCCGGCATGATCTGGGCCGAGGACGGCTCGGCCACCGTCGGGCCCGACGTGCCGCCCAACGCCTTCTGGACCGCCGACCTCCTCGTCGCCGCCGACGAGCTGGTGCCCGTCATCCGCGAGGTGCGTCCGCAGGTCCTGGTCACGTACGACGACTTCGGCGGCTACGGCCACCCCGACCACGTCCAGGCGCACCGCGTGGCCACCTACGCCGCCGCGCTCGCTGCGGTCCCGTCCTACCGTCCCGACCTCGGCGAGGCGTGGGACGTCGCCAAGCACTACTGGACGGCGATGTCGGCCACCTGGATGCGCGAGGGCCTGCGCGCGCTGCGTGCCGCGGGCGACACCACCACGTTCGAGGGCATGGACCCCGAGGGCGACCTGCCCCGCATGGTCGCCGAGGACGACGCGCTCGACGCCGTCGTCGACGGCACCGCGTTCGTCGAGGCCAAGCTCGACGCGATGCGCGCCCACGCCACCCAGATCTCGGTGGACGGGCCCTTCTTCGCCCTCAGCAACAACATCGGCAGCAAGGCCTGGGGGCGGGAGTTCTACCGCCTCGCCAAGGGGGTCAAGGGCCCGGTCGACCCCGACACCGGGTTCGAGACCGACCTGTTCGCCGGTCTCGACCTCACCGTCTGACGGCGTGCGCCGCTGGCTCGCCCCGCTGGCCCTCGGGCCGGCGGGCCTGGCGGTGGGGCTGCTGTCGGTGGTGGCCCACCGGCACGCGGTCGAGGTCGGGCCGCTCGTCGTCCCGTGGGGGCTCGCCCTCGTGCTGGCGACGCTCTACACCTGTACCCGCGCCGCCGCGCTGCTCGGCGGCCCGCGGGGCGGGGGGTTCGCGTTCGCCGCGGGGTTCGTGGTGACGCTGCTGGCGTCCTACCGGCCCCGTGCCGCGGGCGACTACCTGATCGCCGGCGACCTGCGGGGCTACGGGCTGCTGCTCGGCGGGGTCGTCGTGGTGGGGTTCGCGGTCGTGCGGGGGCTGTCGCGCCCGCCGCACCGGGCGCCGCCTACCGTGGCCCCGTGACCGACCCCCTCGATCCCGCCCTCGACGACGGGGCGTTCCGGGCGGCGCTCGGCCGGTTCGCCAGCGGCGTCACCGTGGTCTCGACGGTGCACGAGGGGGTCGACCACGCCATGACGGCGAGCGCGTTCTGCTCGGTCTCGATGAGCCCCGCGCTCGTGCTCGTCTGCGTCGACCGCACCAACCGGTTCCACGACGCCGCGCTCGCCTCGGGCACCTGGGGCGTGTCGATCCTGTCCGAGCCCGCGGCCGGGTCGGCCTCCTGGTTCGCCCGGCGCGGTCGTCCCCTGCAGGACCAGTTCGACGTCGCCCCGCACCACCGCGGTCCGGCCACCGGCACCTGCCTGCTCGACGAGGCGCAGGCCTGGCTCGAGTGCCGGACCTGGCGTGCCGACGACGGGGGCGACCACACCATCCTGATCGGCGAGGTGCTGCGCGCGGCCACGCGCGAGCCCGACCCGTCACCGCTGCTGTACTACCGTTCGCACTACGGCTCGCTGGTGAGGTCGACCGCCAGCGAGAAGGACCGAGGCTCGATGGGTAGTGCATGACGACTGATCTGGGAACCGCCGATCCGGACGCGAAGAAGGACCGACGGGGCACGATCCTGGCCTCGGTCGGCGTGCTCGTGTTGCTCGGCGGGCTCTACGTCGGCGCCCACTACCTGATCGGCGACCGGCTCCCCGTCGGCACCCGCGTCGGGGGCGTCGCCGTCGGTGGCAAGACCCCCGCCGAGGCGCGCTCGGTGCTGGAGTCGCGCCTTGCCGACCGCGCCGACGACCCCGTGCGCCTCACCAGCGGCGACCAGGAGTTCACCATCGAGCCGGCCGACGCCGGTCTGAGCCTCGACCTCGACGCGACCGTCGCGAGCGCCGGGGGAGGGGCCTCCTGGAACCCGGCCCGGATGCTGCGGGCCGTCGTGGGCAGCGCCGAGGTCGACCCCGTGGTCGACGTCGACCAGGACAAGCTCGACAGCAGCGTCGCCACCGTCGCCGATGCGGTCGACAAGGCCCCCGTCGAGCCGCAGATCACCTTCGACGGGCGCGAGCCCGAGGTGCGCGACCCGGCCGACGGCGTCGAGGTCGATCGCGAGCGCGCCGCCGAGACCATCTCCTCGCAGTACCTGGCCCGCGACGCCGCGCCGGAGGAGGTGCCCACCCGCACGCTCGAGCCCACCGTCGGCAGCGACGCCCTCGACGCCGAGCTGGCCGACTACGCCACCCCGGCGATGTCGGGGCCCGTCACCGTCGTGGTCGGCGACGACGAGGTGCCCCTGCCCGTCCGCGCCTACGCCGAGGCCCTGACGATCGCCGTCCAGGACGGCCGGCTCGTGCCCACCGTCGACGCGAAGAAGCTGTCGTCCGGCCTGGCCGAGGCGACGGAGTCGATCGGCCAGAAGGCCAAGGACGCCACGGTCGTGCTCCGCGGCGGCACCCCCACCGTGGTGCCGGCGCAGGACGGCATCGGCGTCGACGCCGCCACCGTCGCCACGGCGCTCGTGCCGGTGCTCGACAAGACCGGCGCCGAGCGTCGGATCAGCCTGTCGACCACCGTCACCAAGCCCGCGTTCACCACCGCGCAGGCCAGGGCCCTCGGGGTGAAGGAGCAGGTGAGCACGTTCACCACGCGGTTCCCCTACGCCGAGTACCGCAACATCAACCAGGGCCGTGCCGCCGCCCTGATCGACGGCACCCTGATCAAGCCCGGCGAGACCTTCAGCTTCAACGACACCGTCGGCGAGCGCACCGCGGCCAACGGCTTCACCACCGGCTCGATCATCGCCGACGGCGTGTTCCGCGAGGAGCTCGGCGGGGGCGTCTCCCAGGTCGTGACCACCACCTACAACGCGGGCTTCTTCGCCGGGCTCGAGGACGTCGAGCACAAGCCGCACAGCTTCTACATCAGCCGCTACCCGGTGGGGCGCGAGGCCACCGTCGCCTGGCCGTCGGTCGACCTCAAGATCAAGAACGACACCAAGTACGGCGTGCTCATCTCGGCGGGCGTGCAGAAGAGCTCGCCGGGCCGCCAGGGCGTCACCACGGTCTCGATGTACAGCACCCCCACGTGGGACGTCACCGCCGGCGTGAGCGACCGCTCGAACTTCCGCTCCGGCGGCACCCGCACCGACACCAGCGACCGGTGCGTGCCGCAGCAGGGCGTCACCGGCTTCGACGTGACGGTCTACCGGTACTTCGCGCAGAACGGCAAGCGGGTGAAGACCGAGTCGATCCCGGCCAACTACAACGCCGCCGACACGGTGCTCTGCCGCTAGGACGCTCCCGCGTCGACCGCCGAGGGCGGTGACAGGTAGCGGTAGTCGTGGTGGTCCACGAAGCCGTACCGCGCGTAGAGGGCGAGTGCCGCGGTGTTGTGGCGCATCGTCTGCAGGTACGCCTTGTCGGCCCCGCGCCCGGACGCCCACCGCAGCGACGCGTCCACCACCGCGCCGCCCAGCCCCCGGCGTCGGCGCGACGCCTCGACCTCGACCGCCGACAGCCCGGCCCACTCGCCGGTGACGACGACGCGGCCCGCGGCGACGAGCACGCCGTCCTCGCGCACCGAGACGAAGCCGGCGGTGGGCGGGCCGGTGAGCACCGCGCGCACGACGTCGGGGTCGGCCCCCTCGGACCGGTGGTACAGCGCCGTCCAGTCCTCGTCGGGCTCGGCCTCGACGACGACGCCGGGGTGCGGTTCGCGGCACCCGAGCAGCGACTCGGCGAGGACGGCCACCTGGACCACCGCGCCGGCGTTGGCGCCGGGCAGGGGAGCCCAGCCCGCGTCGAGCAGCACCCTCTCCCACGACGACCCGAGGACCACCTGGGCCCGGGCCGGGAGCCCGCGAGCGGCGTAGAACGCCTCCACCTGGCGCAGGGCGGCGGCGTCGTCGGTGCCCGGGTCGCCGTGCACCGCCACCGAGTTGGCCCGGCCGGTGAACCCGCCGGCGGCGCGCAGCTGCCAGTCGCCGAGCGACGCGGACTCGACGGGGGGCCAGCCGCGGGTCGCCACCTGGGTGAGGGCATCGGCCGACGTGGCCCGCGGGTCGCGGGTGCGTCGCGGGGCGGCCGGCACGACCCGGACGCCCACGACGCGGTCGAGCACGACCGTGACGACCTCGCCGTCGCGCCGCTCGACGTCCGCCGTGGTCGACGTGACGCAGAGCACCCGCCCGACGACGTCGGTCATCGCGGGGCCGCCGCTGGGGCCGATCTCGCCCGGCACGACGGCGCGCACCGTCACCCGGCTGCCGACGTCGTCGGGGCCGAGACGGGGTGCGTGAGGGGCGGCGGCGACCATTAGGCGGACCTCAGTTCTGCCGGGGCTGCTGGGACCCCGATACTAGGGAGGTCGGGTGCGATGGAGCCCGGCCACCGTTTCGTTGAGGAGGAGAGCTCGTGACCTACGTCATCGCGCAGCCCTGTGTGGACCTGAAGGACCGGGCGTGTGTCGACGAGTGTCCGGTCGACTGCATCTACGAGGGGAAGCGGATGCTCTACATCCACCCCGACGAGTGCGTCGACTGTGGTGCCTGCGAGCCCGTGTGCCCCGTCGAGGCGATCTTCTACGAGGACGACACGCCGCCGGAGTGGAAGGACTACTACACGGCGAACGTGGACTTCTTCGACGACCTCGGGTCGCCCGGTGGAGCCGCCAAGCTCGGCGAGATCGACAAGGACCACCCGATGATCGCCGCCCTGCCCCCGCAGAACCAAGAGGAGTGAGTCGGCGGCTCGTCTCGTCGCGGCTGCCGGACTTCCCCTGGGACTCCCTGGCAGCCGCGCGTGCGCGCGCCGTCGCCCACGAGGGCGGCCTGGTCGACCTGTCCGTGGGCACGCCCGTGGACCCGACGCCCGACGTCGTGCGCGACGCGCTCGCCGCGGCCTCGGACTCCCCGGGCTACCCGACCACCGTCGGCACCACCGCCCTCCGCGGCGCCGTGCTCGGGTGGCTCGAGCGTCGCTTCGGCGTCACCGGGCTCGACGTGCACCAGGTGCTGCCGTCGATCGGCTCCAAGGAGCTGATCGGGAGCCTCGCGCTGCACCTCGGCATCGGCCGGGGCGACGAGGTCGTCGTGCCCGAGCTGGCCTACCCCACCTACGCGGTGGGCGCGGCGCTCGTCGGCGCCGACGTCGTCGTCTCGGACGCGCCGGACCTCGAGCCCGTCAGTCCCCACCAGGACGTGCCCGCCCTGGTCTGGATCAACTCCCCGGCCAACCCGCACGGGGCCGTCATGTCGCCCGGACGCCTGACCGCGCTGGTGCGCTGGGCCCGCGAGAACGGCGTGCTCCTCGTCAGCGACGAGTGCTACCTCGAGTTCGGCTGGCAGGACGAGCGCCCGTCGAGCGTGCTGCACCCGGACGTCAACGGCGGCTCGGTCGAGGGCCTGCTCGCCGTGCACTCGCTGTCCAAGCGCTCGAACCTCGCCGGGTACCGTGGGGCCTTCGTCGCCGGCGACGCCGCCGTGGTGGCCGAACTCCTCGAGGTCCGCAAGAACCTGGGTCTGCAGATGCCCGCGCCCCAGCAGGCGGCCTGCGTCGCCGCCCTCGACGACGACGCCCACGTCGACGAGCAGCGTGCCCGCTACCTCTCGCGTCGCGCCCGCCTGCGTCCCGCGCTCGAGGAGGCCGGCTTCACCATCGACCACTCCGAGGGCTCGCTCTACCTGTGGGCGACCCGTGGGGAGCCCTGCCGCGACACCGTCGACCACCTCGCCGACCTCGGCATCCTGGTCGCCCCCGGCGACTTCTACGGCGCCGCCGGGTCCCAGCACGTCCGCGTCGCCCTCACCGTCACCGACGAGCGCGTCGACGCCGCGGTGGCGCGCCTGTCCTGACGCCTCGGCGGGGTCAGCGGCTCCGCCGCCGGGGGAGGCGCGCACTCGACGGCGGGGGTGGCGGGCCTCAGGCCCCCAGCTTCTCCGCGAGGACGGGCGGGACGGACTCGAGCGCCGCGCCGATGGACAGGACGGTGTTGGTGGAGAAGGCGAGCGAGGTGTCTGGGTCGAACAGGACCAGGCGGCCGTCGCTGACGGACGGCACGCGGGCGAGGATCTCGTCGTCGGTCACGGCGGAGTTGTCGACGCCGATGGTGACGATGACGGTGAGGTCGGCGTCGAGCAGGTCCAGCTGCTCGCGCGACACGTCGATGGAGAACGAGTCGCCGGCGAGCTCGGCGATCTCGGGCTTGTCCTCGAAGCCGAGGGACGTGAGGAACTCGACCCGGCTGTCGCGGGCGACGTACGCGCCGTAGCCCTCGGTGGTCAGCGCGCCGACCACGGCCGTCCTGCCCGCGAACTGCGGGTACTCCGCGGCGACGTCGGTGAACTTCGCCTCGGTGTCGGCCACCAGCTGCTCACCCTTCTCGGGGACGCCGAGGGCCTGCGAGACGAGGTCGACCTGGTCGCGCCACGAGGTGTTGTACTGCTCGCCGCCCTCCTTGATCGACACGGTGGGGGCGATCTTCGCCAGCGCGTCGTAGCGCTCCTGCGTGCCGGCCGACTTGGTGTCGAGGATGACGTCGGGTCGCAGCGCCGCGATCTTCTCCAGCTCGGGCTCGAGCGTCCCGATGAGCTCGGGCGCCTCGTCGTAGAGGCCCTCGGCCCACGGCCCGACGCCCTCGCCGCCGAACGCCAGCCAGTCGCTCGCGCCGACGGGCTGCACACCGAGCGCGAGCGCGGTCTCCGCGTCGCCCCAGCCGAGGGCGACGACCCGCTGGGGGTCCTGCGGCACCTCGACCGCACCGAAGGCGGTGTCGACCGAGACCGTGGACGACTCCGCGGCGGGCGCGTCGTCCGACGACCCTCCACAACCGGTGGCGACGAGCACCCCGGCGAGCGAGAGGGCGAGGACGGCGAGGGGGCGGGGGATCCGCACGGCTGGTCTCCTGAGATCGACTAAAGGTGAGGCTAGCCTAAGTGCCCATGGCAGGGCGAGCACCGGCGGGGCACTTGACCGCACGACCTGGCCGCCGGTTGGCTGGTCCGCATGACGCAGCCCCCGGGTCCCGACGACCGCCCCGACCCGTCCCAGTACCCCGGGTACGGCCCGCCCCCGGGCCAGGGCCCGCCGCCGGGCTACGGGCCGCCTCCGGGTCAGGGCCAGCCCCCGGGGTACGGGCCGCCCCCGGGCTACGGGCCGCCTCCGGGGTACGGGCCGCCTCCGGGATGGACGCCGGGGCCGGCGCCGTTCTCGGTGGGCGAGGCCATCGGCTACGGGTGGAAGGTCTTCACCGGGCGGGTCGGCACCTGGCTCGGAGCCGGTGCCTGCTGGGCCCTGGTGCTCATCGTCGTCGGAGCGGTCCTGCCGCTCGCGCTGAACCCTGACTACTACGACCTCTCCAGCGACTCGAGCACGTCGGCCATCTGGGGCGACCTGTTCGACCCGCTGGGGCTGCTCGTCAACCTGGTCACCGGGATCATCGGGTTCGCGGCGCAGGTCGGTCTGTCGCGGGTGGCGCTCGACGTCGCCGACCGGCAGCCCACGTCGCTGCGGCGTGCGTTCTCCTTCGCCAACCCCGGCACGCTCGTGCTCGTCGCCGTCGTCTACGCGGTGGTCAGCCAGGTCGGCATCCTGCTCTGCATCGTCCCGGGCCTGGTCTTCGCCTGGTTCGCGATGTTCATCGGCACGGCCGTCGCCGACGGCGCCCCGACCGTCTCGGACGCCTTCACGGCGAGCTTCCGCCTCGTCCGCGCCCACCCCGGCCCCACGATCCTGCTGATCCTGCTGCAGCTCGCCGTCGGCATCCTCGGCGCTCTCGTCTGCGGCGTCGGTCTCCTCGTCGCCTTCCCGGTGATCGTCGCCTCCACCGTCTACGCCTACCGCGTCCTCGGCGGCCGCGTGGTCTACGCCTGACTCGAGCCGCCCTAGGTGGGTCCTGAGGTGGTCGGCGCCCGGGGGGCGAGGCGCCGCCGTGAAGGCGTACTGGGTTCGTACGCCGATGCGGCGAGCAACGCCGCCGGCCGGGATGCCGGGCGCCTCAGGAGACGTCGACGTGGACGTGGTCGCGATGAGCGAGCACGTCGGGGTCACCGGGACGGTCGGGGACGCGGTAGTCGCGCCAGCCCTGGTGGGAGCGGCGGGCGGTCCAGATCTTGGCGTCGTAGATGACGGTCGAGACCGAGAGCTGGCTGGCGTTGGCGACCATGTACTGCGCGAGGGCCCAGCCCGAGCGGAGGCTGTCGCCGTCGACGGGGCGGAAGAAGAAGTCGACGGCGCGTCCGTCGTAGTGGGCCGATCCCTCGACGTGGCCGGTGTCGACGCCGCCGGGCGCGAAGCCGCCGGTGCTCAGGGGGCCGTAGGCCTTCTCGGCGAACTCGAGCGCCTCGCGCGCGCGGGGCGTCAGGCCGTCGGCGCCCTCGGCCTCACCGGTGGCCGCGGGCATGTCCACCTGGCAGCTGAAGGCGGCCGGGCTGTTGCCGGACAGCGCGGACGCGAGCACGCGCGCGTCGTCCTCGTGGTCGGCGTAGGCGGTGGCGAAGGCCGAGCGCTGGACGGCCTGGGCGGCCTCGGTGACCTCCAGCTCGGTGTACCCGTCGACCTTCTGCAGGCCGTCGAGGAACTGGCGCACCGAGTACCGCGGGTTCATGATCTGCTCGACGCTTCCCCAGCCCTGGCTGGGGCGCTGCTGGAACAGGCCCACGGAGTCGCGGTCGCCGTAGTCGATGTTGCGGATCTTCGACTCCTGGTAGGCCGTCGCGATCCCGATCGTCGTGGCGCGGGCGGGCATGCCGCGCCGCGTCGCCGTCGCGGCGATGAGCGAGGCGAACTTGGCCTGCTCGAGGTCGAGCTCGACCACCCGTCCGTCGACGGTCGCCTCGCAGCCCTCGGACCGCGCGAAGGGGATCGAGCCCGTGTTCTGGACGGCCAGCACCACTGCGCCGGCGGTGACGACGGCCGCCACCCCGGCGACCAGCCACCGGGGGCGCATCAGTTGGCGTGGAGGGCGCTGTTGAGCGCGATGCCGGTCGCGCCGCCGCGGGGACGGGCCTCGACGGCGCCGGTCTGGCTGTTGGTCCACAGCTGCACGTCGTCCTGGCCGGAGATCTCCAGGGCCTTGACGACGGTGCCGTCGGGCAGCAGGACCTTGGTGCCGGCGGTGACGTAGGTGCCGGCGGCGACGACGCAGTTGTCGCCCAGGGAGATGCCGATGCCGGCATTGGCGCCCAGCAGGCAGTTCTCGCCCAGGCTGATCACCTGGCTGCCGCCGCCCGACAGCGTGCCCATGATGGACGCGCCGCCGCCGACGTCGGAGCCGTCGCCGACAACGACGCCCGCCGAGATGCGTCCCTCCACCATGGCGTGGCCGAGCGTGCCGGCGTTGAAGTTGACGAAGCCCTCGTGCATGACCGTGGTGCCCTCGGCCAGGTGCGCGCCGAGGCGGACGCGGTCGGCGTCGCCGATACGGACGCCCGTGGGCACGACGTAGTCGGTCATCCGGGGGAACTTGTCGATGCTGGTGACGGACACGTGGTGGCCGGCGGCGCGGGCCCGGGCCCGGGTGGACTCGAAGCCCTCGACGGCGCACGGGCCGATCGAGGTCCAGACCACGTTGGAGAGCAGCCCGAAGACGCCGTCGAGGTTCTGCCCGTGCGGGCGCACCAGGCGGTGCGACAGCAGGTGCAGGCGGAGGTAGACGTCGTAGGCGTCGGCCGGGGGAGCGGAGAGGTCGTCGATCACGGTGCGGACGACCGCACGGCGCACCTGACGGACGGGGTCGTCGCCCTCGAGCCCGGTGAGGACCTCGGGCTCGGGAGCGCCGTCGTCGGTGCCGAGGGCGGGGAAGGGGTACCAGACGTCGAGGACGTCGCCGTCCGGCGTGACGGTGGCGACGCCGTAGGCCCAGGCGGAGGTCGGTGCGCTCATGGGCCAGAGGCTATCGAGACCGCCCAACCGGTCTGCGCTAGCGTCCCCCGATGGCGCTCGCGCGGTACAAGGACCTCTGCATCGACGTCGTCGACCTCGCCACGGGATCGGCCTTCTGGGCGCGGGCCATCGGCCTGTCGGCCCGATCCGGTCCCGAGCGCCCGACGGTCCGGGCGCTGGACGGCGCCACGCCGCAGCACCGGGTCTGGATCAACGAGGTGCCCGAGCCGGTGACGGCCAAGCAGCGGGTGCACCTCGACCTCCACGTCGGTGCCGTCGCCGAGCTCGAGGCCCTCGGTGCGCGCGTGCTGCCCGGCTGGGACACCCCCTGGACGGTGATGGCCGACCCCGACGGCGGCGAGCTGTGCGCCTTCGTCCGCGAGACGCCGCCCGTCGGCTACCGCCTCTACGAGCTCGGCGTCGACGCGGCCGACGCGCCGTCCGCCGCGCGCTGGTGGGCGGAGGTCTGGGGCGGCACGGCCACCGACGAGGACGGCTTCACCTGGCTCGACGGCGTCCCCGGGCTGCCGTTCGACGGGTTCGGCTTCGGCCAGGTCGCGGAGCCGCGGACCGTCAAGAACCGCGTGCACTGGGACGTCTCGGTCGACGACGAGACCGGCGTGCAGGGTCTCGTCGACGCCGGCGCGAGAGTCCTGCGTCGACCCGACGACGAGGTGTCGTGGACGGTCATGGCCGACCCGGAGGGCAACGAGTTCTGCGTCTTCGTCGGCTCGTGATGGGATGGCCGTCATGGCCTCCCTCGACCTGGACCGTGACGTCGTCGCGCTGACCGCCGACCTCGTCGACATCTTCTCCGTCAGCCACCACGAGGGCGAGATCGCCGACGCCGTCGAGGCCGCGCTGCGACCCCTGGCCCACCTGGACGTGGTGCGCGACGGCAACACCGTCGTCGCGCGGACGCAGCTCGGGCGCGCCGACCGCGTCGTGGTCGCCGGGCACCTCGACACCGTGCCGGTCAACGACAACCTGCCCTCGCGCCTCGACGGCGACACCCTCTGGGGCCTCGGCACGTGCGACATGAAGGGCGGCGTCGCGGTCGCCCTCCGGCTGGCCGCCACCGTCGCCGAGCCCACCCGCGACGTGACCTACGTCTTCTACGAGGCCGAGGAGGTCGAGGCGGTGCACAACGGCCTCGGCCGGATCGCGCGCGAGCGTCCCGAGCTGGTCGAGGCCGACTTCGCCATCCTGATGGAGCCGTCCAACGGCGTCGTGGAGGCCGGCTGCCAGGGCACGCTCCGCGTCGACGTGGTCACGCGCGGCGAGCGAGCCCACAGCGCCCGGTCGTGGCGCGGGTCCAACGCGATCCACGCGGCCGCGCCCGTGCTGGCCCGGCTGGTGGCCTACGAGCCCCGCTCCCCGGTGATCGACGGCCTGACCTACCGCGAGGGCCTCAACGCCGTCGGGGTCACCGGAGGCGTCGCCGGCAACGTGGTGCCCGACGAGATGCGGGTGTCGGTCAACCACCGCTTCGCCCCCGACCGCACCGAGGAGGAGGCGTTCGCGCACGTCCGCGAGCTCTTCCACGACTTCGAGGTGGTGCTCATGGACTCGAGCCCGGGTGCGCTCCCCGGCCTGGACCGGCCCGCGGCCGCGGCCTTCGTCGAGGCCGTCGGCGGGGAGGTCAACCCCAAGTTCGGCTGGACCGACGTCGCGCTCTTCAGCTCGCTCGGCGTGCCGGCGGTCAACTACGGCCCGGGCGACCCGATGTTCGCCCACAAGCAGGACGAGCACGTCCCCGTCGAGCACCTGACGCGCCTCGAGTCGAACCTGCGCACCTGGTTGACGCAGGGGTGAACAGCCGGGGCGTCCCGCGCGCCCCGCGGCGCCCGGACGTCGTGCGCGTTAGTTTCGGGCTCATGACCACACCCCGCCCCGACCGGCCCCGCGAGCACCAGGGCGGCCCGGTGCGCCTGCGACGAGCCCAGGTGAAGTCCAGCACCACCGACCAGCGCCTGCTCGACTCGCGCGGGCCCTCGGACTGGGTGCACACCGATCCGTGGCGCGTGCTGCGCATCCAGTCCGAGTTCGTCGAGGGCTTCGGCGCCCTGGCCGAGCTCGGTGCGGCCGTGAGCGTGTTCGGGTCGGCCCGCACCACGGTCGACGACCCGATGTACGCCGCCGCCGAGCGCGTCGGCAAGGGGCTGGTCGACGCCGGCTACGCCGTGATCACCGGCGGCGGCCCGGGCGTGATGGAGGCGGCCAACAAGGGCGCGAGCGAGGCGGGCGGCGTCTCGGTGGGCCTCGGCATCGAGCTGCCCTTCGAGCAGGGCCTCAACGAGTGGGTCGACATCGGCATCAACTTCCGGTACTTCTTCGCCCGCAAGACCATGTTCGTCAAGTACAGCCAGGGCTACATCGTGATGCCCGGCGGCTTCGGCACCCTCGACGAGCTGTTCGAGGCGATCACGCTCGCGCAGACGCAGAAGGTGACGTCCTTCCCGATCGTGCTGATGGGCGTCGACTACTGGCAGGGCCTGATCGACTGGATCCGCGGCACGGTGCTCACCGACGGCAAGATCGCCGAGCGCGACGTCGACCGCATCCGACTCACCGACGACGTGGACGAGGCCATCTCGTACTTCCAGCCCGGCCACCAGTCGTGACCGCGCGGACCTTCACCGCCACCGTCCTCCAGGCGCGCGTCAACGCGACCGGGATCCCGGTGCCCGACGAGGTGGTCGAGGCGCTCGGTGGCGGACGTCGCGCGGCGGTCGTCGTCACGGTGCAGGGCTACACCTACCGCAGCACCTTCGGCACGATGGACGGTCGCACGATGCTGCCGCTCAGCGCCGAGCACCGCGAGGCGTCCGGCGTCTCCGGCGGCGACGAGGTCAAGGTGACGCTCGACGTCGACACCGCCCCCCGCGAGGTCGAGGTGCCGGACGACCTCCGCGCCGCCCTCGACGCCGACCCCGAGGCATCGGCGTTCTTCGACACCCTGCCCCCGTCGGGCCGCAAGGTCTTCACCCTTTCGGTGACCTCCGCCAAGACGCCCGAGACCCGCGAGCGCCGCGTCGCCACCGCCGTCACCAAGCTGCACGACCACCAGAGGCGCTGACGCCCCGGCCGGCCCGCGGACGTCGACCAGTTACCACGTGAACGTGGTAACTGGAACGACACACGGGAGATCTCCCGTGGGTCGCGCCATCTGCCGTGCGCGGTGGGACGGACGGTGCGAGCCCGCGCCGCCGGGTCAGACGACGCCGCGGCGCGAGACGGCGGGGGGACGGTGGCCCTGGATGCTGGACACCATGTCGAGGCACTGCCGCGTCTCGGCGACATCGTGGGCGCGGAAGACGCGCGCACCGGCCCAGGCCGAGACGGCCGTCGCCGCGAGGGTCCCGATCAGGCGGTCCTGCTTGCCGACGTCCAGGGTCTCGCCCACGAAGTCCTTGCGCGACAGCGCGACGAGCACCGGCCACCCGGTCGCGACGAGGACGTCGAGGCGGCGGGTCAGCTCGAGGCTGTGGCGCGTGTTCTTGGCGAAGTCGTGGGTGGGGTCCACCAGGACGGCGTCGCGCCGCACGCCGAGCGACACCGCCCGGTCGGCCAGCGACGTCACCGCCGAGACCACCGTGGCGACGACGTCGTCGTAGGCCGGACGGTAGGGGTCGGTGCGCGGCGCGAGGCCGCCGG
This sequence comes from Nocardioidaceae bacterium, assembly GCA_030655315.1. GTDB lineage: Bacteria > Actinomycetota > Actinomycetes > Propionibacteriales > Nocardioidaceae > JAURVT01. The sequence goes on from JAURVT010000049.1 coordinate 169,505, forward strand.
CGTGGGTGCAGACCAGCCCGACGCCGTGCCGGGCCGCGACCTCGGCCACGCGGGGGTCGTGCCCGCCCCAGGTGTCGTTGACGAGGTCGGCGCCACGCTTGCAGAGCTCGTCGGCGACCTCGCTGCGCCACGTGTCGACGCTGAGGACGACGCCCGGGTGACGCGCCCGGGCCAGCTCGACGAAGTCCGCGGTGCGCCGCAGCTCCTCGGCCGCGTCGACCGGGTCGCCGTAGCCCGCCTTGACCCCGCCGACGTCGACCACGTCGGCCCCCGCCTCGACCACCTCGTCGAGCCGGTCGAGCGCCGCCGACGTCTCGTAGGTGCTGCCGGCGTCGTAGAACGAGTCCGGCGTCCGGTTGACGATCGCCATCACGACCAGGTCGGTGGGCCCGAACGTCCGCGTCCCGAGGCGCAGGGCGGTCTGCTCCATGGCACGATCGTAGGCGTGACCTGGTTGTTCCTCCTGCTCGCCGTGGTGGTGCTCGGCGCCGGCGTCGTCGCCGCCGTCGGACCCTTCGACGCCCCCGGGCAGATGGCGGGCGTCGACGACGAGCGTCCGGACGTCCTCCCACCGCCGGGGAGCAGCGATGAGCAGCGGCACCGGCCACCTCGACGTCTCGGTCGACATCGCCGCGCCCGCCCAGGCGGTGTGGGACTACGTGACGAGCTGGGAGCGCCAGTCCGAGTGGATCCCGCTGACGTCGGTCCGGGTCGAGGGCGAGGTCGTGATCGCCCGCACCGCGATCGGCCCGCTCGGCTTCGACGACACCATGACGGTGAGCACCTGGCAGCCGCCCCACCTCTGCGAGACGCTGCACACCGGTGCGGTCGTGAAGGGGCTCGGCATCTTCAAGGTCACGCCCAGGGGCGACGGCTGCACGTTCACCTGGGGCGAGCGCGCCGAGGTGCCCGGCGGCCCGCTGGCGCCCTACCTGTGGCCGCTGGCCAAGCCGTTCCTGAACCTCGCGTTCGCCTACTCGCTGCGTCGCCTCCGCGCCCGGGTCGAGGCCGGCGCCTGAGGACGAGTCGCCCGAACCCGCCTCGAACGGGGCGAACCTCTGCGACGATCGGGCCATGCGTCTGCGCACCCTCCCCGCCCTGCTCGTGAGCACCGCCCTGGCGGTGACGGCCCTGTCGACGACGGCCGCCGACGCGGCGCCGCAGGGCCCGCGCAAGGTCACCATCGGCACGAGCGTGAAGGACCGCCCGATCAAGGCCTGGCGGCTCGGCGACCCGGCGGCCGAGACCAAGGTCCTGGTCTTCTCGGTGATGCACGGCGACGAGACCGCCTCCCGGACGATCCTGCGCACGCTGCGCGACGGTGCCGACATCGGCGGCGTCGACCTGTGGGTCGTCCCCGTGCTCAACCCCGACGGCGTCGCCCGCGGGACGCGCTACAACGCTCGCGGCGTCGACATCAACCGCAACTTCCCGGTGGACTGGCGCCGGGTGAAGCACGCGGGCAGCCGGCCGGCCTCGCAGCCCGAGACCCGTGCGCTGATGAGGCTGACCGACCGGATCGACCCGGACTACGTGATCAACTTCCACCAGCCGCTGTACGGCATCGACACCACGGGGTCACGCTCCCCGGCGTTCGCCGACGCGCTGCGCCGCCACCTGAGGCTGCCGGCCAAGGCGTTCCGCTGCGGCAGCGGCTGCCACGGCACCTTCACCCAGTGGTTCAACCAGAACCACGACGGCACCACCATCACCGTCGAGCTCGGCCGGTCGCCCCAGCGGTCCTACCTGACCTCCATCGCGCCCCGCGGCGTCCTCGCGGCGCTGGGCGCCACCCGCTAGGACGGGCCCGGGCGCGGAGCGGGCCTAGCGTCCGGTGAACTCCGGCTTCTCCTTGGCCAGGAACGCCTCGACGGCGGCCGCGTGGTCCGTCGACGCACCGGTGAACGCCATCTTCTGCGCCTCGTGGGTCAGCGACGCGGGCAGGTCGTGCGTCGCCGAGAAGGCCAGCGCCCGCTTGATCGAGGCGAGCGCGAGGGTCGGGCCCTCGGCGAGCCGGGCGGCGAACGCGTGGGCGTCGCGGGCCAGCCGCTCCGACGGCACCACGTCCGTCGCCAGGCCCATCTCCTCGGCCTCGCGGGCGTGGATCGTGCGCGGTCGCATGAGCAGGTCGGTGGCCCGCGCGTGGCCGACCAGGCGCGGGAGCGTCCACGACGCGCCGGTGTCGCAGGACAGCGCGATCGACGCGAACGCCAGGTTGTACGACGCCGAGGCCGCGAGGATCCGGAAGTCGCAGGCGAAGGTGAGCGACGCGCCCGCGCCCGCCGCGACGCCGTTGACCGCGGCGACCACCGGCTTGGGCATCGTGGCCAGGGCGGTGACGATCGGGTTGTAGTGCGCCTCGACCGTGTCGGACAGCGGTGCCGGCTCGTCCGAGCGCAGCCCGGCGACGTGCTCCCGCAGGTCCTGGCCGACGCAGAACGCCCGCCCGGTACCCGTGAGGACGACCGCCCGGGCCGCGTCGTCGGCGGCCGCGCGGTGCACGGCGTCGCGGAGCGCGTCCTTGGTGGCGACGTCGAGGGCGTTCATCGCGTCGGGCCGGTCGAGGGTCACGGTGGCGACCCCGTCGGCGAGCTCGTAGCGGACAGGACCGGTCTCTGCGGACATTGGATCAACCTACCGTCACCACCACCCCCGCCGATGGGCGATAATGGCCGGAGCGCCTGAGTCCTGACGGCGCACAGATCGAGAGGGGTACGCATGGCGGCCATGAAGCCACGGACCGGAGACGGCCCGATGGAGGTCACCAAGGAGGGACGCTGCATCGTGATGCGCGTCCCGCTCGAGGGCGGCGGACGCCTCGTCGTCGAGCTCAACAACGCCGAGGCTTCCGAGCTCGGCGACGCCCTCAAGGCCGTCCCGGGCGTCGCGACTCCGTGACGACCCGACGTCCGGGTCCCGTCCGTCGCTCGATCACGGACGGGACCGGGACGTCGAGCCCGCCGCGGCGGGCTCGGGGCTAGAGCCGCTGGGCGACCAGCAGGCCGTCGCCCACCGGGAGCAGGACGCTGACCAGCCGCTCGTCGTCACGGACGACGTGGCCGAGATCGCGCACGGCCTGGGTCTCGGCATCTCGCTGGGACGGGTCGCAGACCCGGCCCGAGAGCAGGGCGTTGTCGAACGCGATCACGCCGCCCGGCCGCACCAGGCGGACCGCCTCGGTGAGGTACTCGCCGTACTCGCGCTTGTCGCCGTCGACGAAGACGAGGTCGTAGTGGCTGTCGGTGAGGCGGGGGAGCACCTCGAGCGCGGAGCCGGGGATGAGCCGGAAGCGCTGCGGTGCGACGCCGGCGTCGGCGAAGGTCTCGCGCGCGAGTCGCTGGTGCTCGGCCTCGCGGTCCACCGACGTGAGGACGCCGTCGGGCCGCATGCCCCGCAGCAGCCACAGGCCGGAGACACCGGTGCCGGTGCCGACCTCGACCACGGCCTGCGCCTGGGTCAGCGAGGCCAGCAGCCGCAGGGCCGCGCCGGCACCGCTGCCGACGGGCGTCGCGCCCACCTCGGCGGCGCGCGAGCGGGCCGCCTGCAGGGCGTCGTCCTCGACGATGAACTCGTCGGCGTACGCCCAGCTCTCGGGCGTGGTCGCAGCGCTGATGACGGCCTCCTAGGGACGGGTTCGGACGTCCCACAGCCTAGGGCACGCAGGTCCCGGGACCTGCCACGACTCCGCGCGGACGCGCGCGGACCTCAGGGAACCGTCACGCCCTTCTGGGCGTTCTCTCAGGCAGGGACGCGAGGATCGTGACCATGAGCCTGAAGGTGGACGCAGACGTGAGGTCGAGACGGGGAGACGCGGCCACGGCCGGCGTCGCCGACCTGCCCTCCTGGGAGGAGATCGTCGAGCAGCACTCCGCACGCGTCTACCGCCTGGCCTACCGCCTGACGGGGAACCAGCACGACGCCGAGGACCTCACCCAGGAGGTCTTCATCCGGGTGTTCCGCTCCCTCGACAAGTTCCAGCCCGGCTCCTTCGAGGGCTGGATCCACCGCATCACCACCAACCTCTTCCTCGACCGCGTGCGCCGTCGCGCCCGGATCCGCTTCGACGGGTTCACCGAGGGCGCCGAGGAGCGCCTGGTCGGTGCCGACCCCTCGCCCGAGTTCGCCTGGCACGACGCCAACCTCGACCCCGACATCGAGACCGCGCTGGCGAGCCTGCCCGAGGAGTTCCGCGTGGCCGTCGTGCTGTGCGACATCGAGGGCCTGTCGTACGAGGAGATCGCCTCCGCGCTGGGCATCAAGCTCGGCACGGTCCGCTCCCGGATCCACCGCGGCCGCACCCAGCTGCGGGCCGCGCTGCAGCACCGCGCGCCGGTCGCCGGCCGTACCCGGTTCGCCGGACCCCTCGACACGGCGGCCCCGAGCCTCTGATGCCGCACCTGGGCACGAGGGTCGCCGACTTCGTCGACGGTCAGCTGACCGCCGACGCGGCGGCCGACGCCCAGGAGCACCTCACCACCTGCCCCGACTGCCGTCAGGCCGTCCTCGCCCACCGCGAGGTCAAGCGGCGGATGACCGGCCTCGGCGCCGTTCCCGCCCCACCGGCGTCCCTGCTGCAGAGCCTCGCCGACCTCGATCGGGTGCGGGCCGCCGCAGACCGGCGCGGCGGGCTGCGGGCGCGCGTCGACCACCTGGTCCGCTCGTCGGCCTTCCGGGGCCTCGTCGCCGCCACCGGTGCGGCCGTGGTCGTCGGCGCGTGCGCGTACGGACTCGGTGCGCCCGCCGCGTCGGCCGCCGCCCCCACCGTGCCGCCGGTGTCGCGGTTCGTCGCGGCCTTCGGCTCGGCCGACCTCGCCACCCCCAGCAGCGAGCTGGTCCAGGCCGCGATGGTCCGCCCCACCACCGCCGTGCGCACCGCCGGCACCGCCACGGTCTCGGACGACCCGGAGGCGGTCGGCCTCCTGCGCTCGGCCGGCGTCGTGCCCGACCTCGACCTCGTCGTGCGCAACTTCGACGTCCGGCTCGGTGCCACCAGCCTGGTCGACGGCGTCCGCGCCACCGAGGTCGTCGCGACGAGCGACGGCCGCCGCGAGTCCGCGTACTGGGTCGCCACCCGCACCGGCGCGGTCGTGCGCGCGGTCGGCTACGACGACGACGGCACCCCCCGCGACCTGTCGCTGCGGCCCGCCGCCGGCACCGTCGCGGCCTCGACCCCCATCTCCGACGCCGGCATGACGTCGCTGACGCGGTCCGGGTGGCCGTGCCACGAGCGCCTCGCCCGCGACCTGGACCGGGTCGAGGGGTCGTTCCTCGAGTCCGACTCCGAGCGGATCGTCTCCCTGGCCTACACCGACGGCCTCTCGAGGGTGTCGTTGTACGAGCAGTCGGGGTCGCTCGACGCCGACTCGCTCGACGGCTTCCGGCCCACCCGTCTCGGCGCGACCGAGGTCTGGCTGCGCGAGGGCTCGCCCACGGTCGCGACCTGGGACGAGGACGGCGTGGTCTTCACCGTCGTCACTGACGCCGGCACGTCCCGTCTGGCCGAGGTGGTCGTCGACCTCCCGCACCGGGTGGTCGACGTGGGGGCCGTCGCCCGCGTGCAGCGCGGCCTGGAGCGCATGACGCGCGCCGCCGATCCCCTCAGGGGGTAGGGGACGGCGGCGCGCTGCTCAGGTGGGGCCGGGCGGCTGCTACTGACGGATCGCGGCCACGGCGGCCGGGACGTCCACCAGGCCGGTGCCCTTGTCGAACGAGGTGGTGCGTCCGCCGGCCTGGGTGTAGGCGGCGCCGTCGGTGTACCGGTGCGCGGTGCCGGTGATCGCGGCCTCCACCTCGGCGGGCGTCGCGGACGGGTCGGCCTGGAACAGCTGGGCCACGATGCCGGCGACGTGCGGTGCGGCCATCGAGGTGCCGCTGATGGTGTTGAACGTGCCGAGGTCGAGCGGACCGGGGCCGCTATTGGGCTTGAGGCCGGTGGCGCAGATCGGCAGGTAGGGGCGGCACGAGGACTCGATGTCCTCGCCCGGTGCCGACACGTCGGGCCAGGTCGTGGAGTCGGCGGCCAGGCCGCGGGACGAGAACTCGCTCACGGCGCCGTCACGGGTGCCGGTGGCCTGGTCGAAGTAGGACGCCACGGAGAGGATGCCGCCGGTCGGGTCCTGCCCCGGCGGGTTGGTGAGCGATGCGCTGCCGTCGCCGCCGTCATTGCCGGCGGCCCACACGGTCACGACGCCCTCGGCCGCGAGTGCACGCTGCAGCTTCACCGTCGCCGACTGCGGGTCGAACACGCCGCCGCCGGTCGGGCCGTAGGAGTTGTTGGTGACCTTGATCGGTGGGCAGGTCGACGCCGGGACGCCGGCGCCGCAGGGGGCCTCGTGGTTCTCCAGCACCCAGTTCAGGGCCGAGTCGGCCCCGACGATGAGCAGGACCGCGCCGGTCGAGATCGACACGAGGCTGGCGCCGGGAGCGGCGCCCTGCACCTTCGCGCCGTCGGCCAGGGTGGTGGGACGCCCGGCGACGATGCCGTTGACGTGCGTGCCGTGGCCGCCGACCGACAGCGTGTCGGTGTCGACCACGCCGGGCACCTCGACCACGCAGTCGGTGCCGGTGGTCGACTCGTCCAGGCAGAGGCTCTTGAGGTTCGCCACGACGGCCCGGGTGCCGTCGGCGTCCCGCAGGTAGGGGTGGTTCGGGTCGACGCCGGAGTCGATGACCGCCACGGAGACGCCCGACCCGTCGAGGGCCTGGCCGTCGGCGCCGGTGTCGCCGGCGGCGACGGACGCGCCGCCCGTGGCGAGGTTGGAGGTCGCGTCGGTGGGGGCGATGGGCGCGTTGCCCTCGAGGTAGGTGACCCCCGGCTCGTTGCCCGCGGCCCGGATCTGCTGCGCGGTGCCGCGGGCGACCACGACGCCGATCGCGTCGAACGACGTGACCGTGGTCAGGCCGCTCGAGCGGACGGCGTCCCTCGCCGCGGCCAGGTCGGTGCCGTGCACGAGCACGGTCGCGGACGTCAGGGACGACAGCTGGCGGGCCAGCAGCGGCTGGACGTCGGCCGCGATCCCGTCGCCGTCGGCCTGGGCACCGGGGGCCAGCGCGAGGCCTCCGGCCACGACGGCGATCGCGGCGGCGGCGACGCCGAGGCGTCGGGGCGAGCAGGCTGGGCGGAGGGAGGTCATCGGCGGATCCTTCGTCTCGGTGGTCGCCGGAGTGTGCCCGCTCACGCGGATCTGAAACTCCGAGTTACACCAGGCCGTCGGAAACCGCTCAGACGGACGAGAGGATCAGGTCGCCTCGTCGTCGAACGGCGTGGCCTCGTCCTCCTCGAGGGGACGCGCGCCGTCGCGCCGGGTCTTGCTGCCCGCGCCGTCCTTGGGGCCCTCCATCGCCTCGACGATGTTGCGGCGCACCATCTCGCGCGGGTCGAGGTCGCGCAGGTTCAGGTCCTTCAGTCCGGCGAAGTCGTCGCCCATCTCGTCGGCGAGGTCGGTCTTCGCGTTGTCGACCATCTGCCGGAAGGTGCGCAGGAACTGCCCCGCCTGCCGCGCGAGGTCGGGAAGCTTGTCCGGCCCGAAGACCAGGACCGCCACGATGACCACGACCGCGATCTCCGGCCAGCCCATGCCGAGCACGTGGTGCCTCCTCGTCCGTCGTCAGTCTCAGAGCCGGCCGGCGGGCGTGAGGCCCAGCTGCATGCCGGCCAGGCCGCGCGAGCGGCCGACGAGGCGCTCGGCCACGCCGCGCAGCTCCTTGGCGGCGGGGGAGTCCGGTGCGGACTCCACGATGGCGACGCCCTCGTCACCGCCGACGCGGACGGCCTCGTCGAGCGGGACGTGCGCGAGCACGGGCACGTCGTACCCGAACCGCTCGCTGAGCGTGGAGGCCACCTTCTCGGCGCCGCCGGACCCGAAGATCTCCATCCGGTCGCCGCCGGGCAGCTCGAGGTAGGACATGTTCTCGACGACGCCGACGACGCGCTGGTGCATCATCGAGGCCATCGTGCCGGCCCGCTCGGCCACCGAGGCGGCGGCCTGCTGGGGGGTGGTGACGACGACGACCTCGGCGTTGGGGAGGTGCTGGCCCAGGCTGATGGCGACGTCGCCGGTGCCGGGCGGGAGGTCGAGCAGGAGCGCGTCGAGGTCGCCCCAGTAGACGTCGGACAGCATCTGCACGAGGGCGCGGTCGAGCATCGGTCCGCGCCAGGCGACGACCTGGTCCTTGCGGGGCTTGAGCATGCCGATGCTCATCACCTTCAGGCCGCGGACCGGCACGGGCATGATCATGTCCTCGACCTGCGTCGGGCGGGCGTCGCCGATGCCGAGCATGTCGGGGATGGAGTGGCCGTAGATGTCGGCGTCGACGATCCCGACCTTGAGGCCCTGGGCCGCCATCGCGAGCGCGAGGTTGACCGTGACCGACGACTTGCCGACGCCGCCCTTGCCCGAGGCGATCGCGTAGACCTTGGTGAGGGAGCCGGGCTGGGCGAAGGGGATCTCGCGCTCGGCCTGGCCGCCCTGGAGCACCTCGCGCAGGCCCTTGCGCTGCTCGTCGGTCATCACGCCGAGCTCGACGAGCACCTCGACCGACGGGTCGAGCTTCTTGACCGCCGCGGTGGTGTCGCGGGTCAGGGTCTCCTTGAGCGGGCAGCCCGAGACGGTGAGGAGCAGGCGCACGCGGACGTTGCTGCCGTCGACCTCGACCTCGTCGACCATCCCGAGCTCGGTCACGGGCCGCTTGATCTCGGGGTCCTGGACGGAGTTCAGGGCCTCGCGGACGGCGGCTTCGGTCAGAGCGGTCATGTCACCGATGCTACGTGCGGGACCCCGACCGCGACGGTCGCGGGTCGTCGTCGGTGTCGTCGTCGCCGCGCGGCTCGGTGGACCGCGCCTCCTCCAGCTCCTGCAGCAGCCCCCGCAGCTCCGAGCGGAGGAAGTCGCGCGTGGCCACCTCGCCGAGGCCGAGCCTCAGGCTGGCGACCTCGCGGGTCAGGAACTCCATGTCGGCGTGAGCCCGGGTGTTGGCGTCGCGGTCCTGCTCCTGGGTGACGCGGTCACGCGCCTCCTGACGGTTCTGCGCCAGCAGGATGAGCGGAGCCGCGTACGAGGCCTGCAGTGACAGGATCAGGGTGAGGAAGATGAACGGGAACGGGTCGAAGTGCAGCGCCTCCGGCCCGGCGGTGTTCCAGATCAGCCAGACGATGATGAAGACCGTCATGTAGCCGATGAACAGCGCCGTGCCCATGAAGCGGGCGAAGGTCTCGGCGAACTTGCCGAACACCTCGGGGTCGACCTCGGGCCGCCTCAGTCCTCGGCGGGTGTCGCGTGGCTGGTCGAACCGCTCGCGTCGCTCCTCACGCGCCACGGGTCACCCCCGCGGCGGCGCGCTCGCGCCAGTCCTGGGGCAGCAGGTGGTCGAGGACGTCGTCGACGGTGAGGGCGCCCACGAGGTGGCCGCTGTCGTCGACCACGGGGCACGCGACCATGTTGTACGCGGCGAACACGGTGGCGACCTCCTCGAGGTGGCTGTCGGGGCGCGGCCACTCGATGTCGTTGTCGACCACCGCGGCGACCAGGGTCGACGGCGGCTCGCGCAACAGCTTCTGGGTGTGGACGATGCCGAGGAACTTGCCCGTGGGCGTCTCGAGCGGGGGACGGCACACGTAGACCTGCGCCGCCAGCGACGGGCTGAGCTCGGGGGCGCGGACGCGGGCGAGCGCCTCGGCGATCGTGGCGTCGGGCGGCAGGACCACGGGCTCGGTGGTCATCATGCCGCCGGCGGTGTGCTCCTCGTAGACGAGCAGACGACGCACGTCCTCGGCGTCCTCGGGCTCCATCAGGGCCAGCAGGGCCTCGGCGGTGTCGGGGGGCAGCTCGCCGACGAGGTCGGCGGCGTCGTCGGGCGACATCTCCTCGAGCACGCGGGCCGCGCGCGCGGTGGCGAGGGCGGTGAGGATCTCGACCTGCGCGGTCTCGGGCGACTCCTCGAGCACGTCGGCCAGGCGCTCGTCGTCGAGCTCGGCGACGATCTCGCTTCGACGCTTGGGGGTGAGGTCGCGCAGCGCGTTGGCGAGGTCGGCCGGGCGCATCGTGTCCATCGTGGCCAGGAGGTGCGTGGCGCGCTGGGCCAGCTCGGGGCCCACGAGGCCCGACACCTCGGACCACTCGCCGATGTGCGACTGGCCGCGGCGACCGAAGCGCTTGCTGGGCTCGCGGATCGCGACGTGCGACAGGTACCAGTCGCGGTTGCGTCCCTGCTCCATGCCGACGTCGTAGACCGAGCCGCTCATGTCGCCGTCGACGAGCCGCACCGTGCGGTCCAGCAGCTCGCCCAGGACGAGGGTCTCGGTTGCGCGCTGCTCGAAGCGTCGTACATTCAGCACACCCGTGGTGATGATCTGGCCGGAGTCCAGCGACGTCACGCGCGTCATCGGCAGGAAGACGCGGCGGCGACCGAGCACCTCGACCACCAGGCCGAGCACGCGCGGGCGCGCGCCGCCGGCCCTGAGGGTGACGACGACGTCGCGGCACTTGCCGACCTGGTCACCGGACGGGTCGTACACGACGTGACCGCTCAGCCTCGCGATGTAGATGCGGCTGGAAGGACTCGTCACAGCCGAGACACTACCGTCCAGCAGAGCCTGGACGCCTGGAGGAGTACCCGATGAGCTTGGCCCTGCTGGACCGTGAACGCACGGTCGCCGGACCGGGGTTCAACCGCTGGTTGATCCCACCCGCTGCCCTCGCCGTGCACCTGTGCATCGGCCAGGTCTACGCGACCAGCGTCTACAAGGCGTCGCTGGTCGAGCAGTTCGACTCGAGCCTGACCGCCGTCGGCATCGTGTTCTCGATCGCGATCGTCATGCTCGGCTTGTCGGCCGCCGTGTTCGGCACCTGGGTCGACACCGGTGGCCCGCGTCGCGCGATGGTCGCGGCCGCCCTGTTCTGGTCGGTCGGCTTCCTGGTCGGCGCCGTCGGCATCGCGACCTCGCAGCTGTGGCTGCTCTACCTCGGCTACGGCGTGATCGGCGGCATCGGTCTCGGCATCGGCTACATCTCGCCGGTGTCGACCCTGATCAAGTGGTTCCCCGACCGCCCGGGCCTGGCCACGGGCATGGCGATCATGGGCTTCGGCGGTGGTGCGCTGATCGCGAGCCCGGTCTCGTCGCGCCTGCTGTCGGCCTACGACTCGACCTTCGACTCCTCCGACCCGACCTCGATCGCCGACGGGTCCGCGGTCTCGAGCCTGTTCGTCACGCTCGGCCTGGTCTACCTGGTGGTCATGCTGTTCGGCGCCTGGCTGATCCGCGTCCCGGCGGTCGGGTGGAAGCCCGAGGGCTTCGACCCCTCGACCATCAAGAGCAAGCCGATGGTCACCGACAAGAACGTCTCGGCGAACAACGCCATCCGGACGCCCCAGTTCTGGCTGCTGTGGGTGGTGCTGTTCTGCAACGTCACCGCCGGCATCGGCATCCTGGAGCAGGCCGCCGGCATGATCCAGGACTTCTTCCGCACCGGCACCACCAGCACGGTCGCGGCGGCCACGGCCGGCGGGTTCGTCGGTCTGCTCTCGATCTGCAACATGCTGGGCCGGTTCGTCTGGTCGTCCACCTCGGACGTGGTGGGGCGCAAGAACATCTACGTGCTCTACCTCGGCCTCGGCATGGTGCTCTACGCCTGCCTGGCCCTGTTCGGTGACTCCTCGACGGCGCTGTTCGTGCTGCTCGCGGGCATCATCCTGACCTTCTACGGCGGCGGCTTCGCCACCATCCCGGCCTACCTGCGCGACCTGTTCGGCACCTACCAGGTCGGCGCCATCCACGGCCGCCTGCTCACCGCCTGGTCGGCCGCCGGCATCGCCGGACCGCTGATCATCAACGGCTTCCTGGACGCCCGGGGCACCCCGGGCGAGCTCGTCGCCGACGACTACCGCCCGGCCCTGCTCACCATGGTCGGCGTGCTGGCGGTGGGCTTCGTGGCCAACCTGCTGGTGCGTCCGGTCGCCAGCCGCTTCCACGAGGCCGACGGCGTGCGCGACGCGTCCGACGGTGGTGCGGTCAAGGCCCAGGGCGAGGTCACGGGGGCGCAGAAGGCCCAGGGCTTCCTGCTGCCCCTCGCCTGGGTCGTGGTGGGCATCCCGCTCGCCTACGGCATCTACCAGACGCTCACCCGGGTGGCCTCGCTGTTCTGAGCCGGACCCGGCAGCACCGACGACGACGCCCCGCACGCGAGCAGCGTGCGGGGCGTCGTCGTCGGGCGGGCGCGAGGCTCAGATGCGCAGGCCGCTGGTCTTCGCGCCGGCGACCGTGGCCGTCGTCTTGAGCACGATGCGGTACTTCTTCGCGGTCGAGGACCGGAAGGAGTAGTAGCCCGTGCCCTTGGCGTTGAGCTTGATCGTCTTCTTGGTCGTCCACGAGCCGCCGGAGAGCACCTGGAGGCGCACCCGCTTGGCGCTGACGTACCGGCCCTTGGCGGTGGACCAGATGCGCACGTTGGCCTTGGCGCGCTTGCTCGACCCGGTGCTGGAGATCTTCAGCTTGCCCCGGGAGTCCGAGCGCACGTGGAAGGTCGCGCGGGCGTCGTCGCCGGCCAGTCGCTGCCCGGCGGCGTCGTAGAAGGTCGTGGGACCGACGACGAAGGCGCCGCGGCCGTAGGCGGGCCGGTAGGTGAACGACCCGCGCGACGTGCTGCCGTAGGTCGAGACCGTGAGCACCTTGCCGCCCCGGCTGATGTTGGAGCGAGCGCTCGCGGTGCCCGCCGGGACGGACCGGAAGTTGAAGGCCGTGGTGACCTTCTGGGCCGCCTTGCTCGACACGACGACGTCGTTGGAGGCGATCTTGGTGATGTAGGGCGCCTTGCGGGCGGCCGACGCGGGTGCGGCGGTCGACGTCAGCGTCGCCGAGACCGACGTGGTGTCGTCGGCCCCGGCGAGGCCGGAGGTGCCGATCATGAGCGCCACGGCGGTGGCGCCCACGACAGCGACGCGCGCACCGGCGCGCGTGATGGAGCTGGTCTTCATGGTTCGGAGTCCCCCTGGAGTTCGGATGGGAACAACCTAGGGCCCGGGAGGGTCAGGACATCGGGGCGGTCTCCACGCGGGACTTGTGGCCCTCGTCGGACCCGGTGGCGTCCTGGCCGCGGCCCTGCTGCGCCGCCGTGCCCGAGCGGGTGTGGTGATCCGTCGAGAGCGGCTCGAGGGAGATCACGACCGCCTTGGAGGTGGGCGTGTTGCTGTGGTCGGCGGTCGAGTCCAGCGGGATCAGCGGGTTGGTCTCGGGGTAGTAGGCCGCCGCCGAGCCGCGGGGGGTGTCGTACGAGACGATCCGGAAGTCGGCGGCGCGTCGCTCGACGTCGTCGTCGTCCCACTTGGCCACGAGGTCGACGTGGTCGCCGTCGACGTACCCGAGCGCGGTGATGTCGTCGGGGTGCATGAAGACGACGCGGCGCCCGCCCTCGATGCCGCGGTAGCGGTCGCTCAGGCCGTAGATCGTGGTGTTGTACTGGTCGTGGCTGCGCAGCGTCTGCAGCACCACGTGGCCCTCGGGCACGTGCAGCAGCTCGACCGGCGACACGACGATCTCGCCCTTGCCGGACCCGGTCTTGAAGGTCCGCGAGTCGCGCGGCGGGTGCGGCATGACGAAGCCGCCGGGTCGGTCGACCTTGTCGTTGTAGTCCTCGCAGCCGGCCACCACGCGGGAGATGTGGTCGCGGATGCGACCGTAGTCGGCACGCATGCCGGCCCAGTCGATGCCGTGGCGGTCGCCCAGCGTCGCCTCGGCGAGGCCGGTGACGATCGCGACCTCCGAGCGGAGCAGCGGGCCCGCGGGCTCGAGCGGGCCGCGGGATGCGTGCACCGCCGACATCGAGTCCTCGACGCTGATGAACTGCTCGACCCCGCCCTGCAGGTCCTTCTCGGTGCGGCCGAGGGTGGGCAGGATCAGGGCGGTGTCGCCGCAGACCAGGTGCGAGCGGTTGAGCTTGGTCGAGATCTGCACGGTCAGCGCGGTGCTGCGCAGGGCCTCGACGGTCACCTCGGTGTCGGGGGACGCGTGCACGAAGTTGCCGCCGAGGCAGACGAACACGTCGGCCTTGCCGTCGCGCATCGCCCGGATCGAGTCGACGACGTCGAGGCCGTGCTCACGGGGCGGGTCGAAGCCGAACTCGGTCTGCAGCGCGTCGAGGAACCACTCCGGCGGACGCTCCCAGATGCCCATCGTGCGGTCGCCCTGGACGTTGGAGTGCCCGCGCACGGGGCACAGCCCCGCGCCGCGCTTGCCGATGTTGCCCTGGACGAGCGCGACGTTGGTGATCTCCTTGATCGTCGCCACGGCGTTGCGGTGCTGGGTGATGCCCATGGCCCAGCAGAAGATGGTGGCCTTCGACCCGCGCAGCATCTCGGCCGCCTCGGTGATCAGGGCGCGCGAGAGGCCGGTGGCCTTCTCGACCATGTCCCAGTCGAGGTCGGCGACGTGCTCGCGCCAGGCCTCGAAGCCGACGGTGTGCTCGTCGACGAACGCGTGGTCGATCGCGTCCCACTGCGCGAGCAGGTGACCGAACGCCTGGAACAGGGCAAGGTCGCCGTTGAGCTTGATCGGCAGGAACAGGTCGGTGAGGTCGGTGCCCTTGCCGACCATGCCGCGCACCTTCTGCGGGTTCTTGAAGTTGACCAGCCCGGCCTCGCGCAGGGGGTTGATCGACAGGATCTTGGCGCCGCGACGCTTGGCGGTCTCGAGCGCGGACAGCATGCGGGGGTGGTTGGTGCCGGGGTTCTGCCCGGCGATGACGATCAGCTCGGCGTCGTAAATGTCGCGCAGGCTGACCGAGCCCTTGCCGATGCCGATGGACTCGGCGAGCGCGACGCTCGTCGACTCGTGGCACATGTTCGAGCAGTCGGGCATGTTGTTGGTGCCGTAGGAGCGGACGAAGAGCTGGTAGGCGAACGCGGCCTCGTTTGAGGCGCGGCCCGAGGTGTAGAAGACCGCACGGTCGGGGGAGTCCAGGCCGCGGAGCTTGTCGGCGACGAGCGCGAACGCGTCGTCCCACGAGACGGGCTCGTAGTGCGTGCCACCGGGGCGCTTGATCATCGGCTCGGTGATGCGGCCCTGCTGGCCCAGCCACCACTCGGACTGCTGGTCGAGCTCGGCGATGGAGTAGCGCGCGAAGAACTCGGGCGTCGCGCGGTCGGTGGTGGCCTCCTCGGCCACGGCCTTCGCGCCGTTCTCGCAGAACTCGGCCGAGTGCCGGTTCTCGGGGTCCGGGTCGGGCCAGGCGCAGCTCATGCAGTCGAAGCCGTCGGCCTGGTTGAGCTTCAGCAGCGTCTGCGCGGTGCGCGTCGGGCCCATGTGGTCGATCGCGCGCTTCATCGAGACCGCGACGGCGGTGGGGCCCGCCGCATGGTGCTTGGGCCCGCGGACCTCGATGGCGTCCTCGTCGTAGTCGCCGGTGAGGGTGTGGCGGTCGGCGCGAGACATGTGGTGGGGCTCCTCGACTGGGTGGAGAGTGTCCCGCCACGCTATCCCGACAGTGGCGGTGGTGCTTTTCGTCCCCGGCCGGGCGTCCACGGTCCGGCGGTCCGGGTGGTCGCCGGCGACCCCACGGGCGCGGCGCGCTGGGACCCGTCGCCCAGGCGACCCGGCGCCTCGAGCACCTCGACCGGGACGAGCCGGCTGGTCGTCGCGATCGCCGCCCAGCGGGCGAGGGGGTCGGGACCGGCGACGTTGAGCCGGTCCGCGAGCAGCACGCGGGCGGCGTCGGGCCACCGCTCGTCGGCGGGCCGGACCACCTCCACCGAGGCGCGGACGCGGACGACGGTGGCCCGGGAGGCGCGCGAGCGCAGGGTCAGGACGGCGTCGCCGGCGGCCTCGATCCCCGGGAGCGGCTGCTCGCCGCCGCCGGAGACGACCCAGACGGCGCCGTCGTGCCAGACGTGCGAGACGGGGTGGGCGCGGGGCGGGGTGCCCAGCTCGACCCACACCAGGCCCGACCGCCGGGCCAGCTCGGCGACCAGTGCGGCCTCGACGGGGTCCATGCGCAGAAACTAGGCCATCGATCAGCCGGCGTGGGCGTGCACCTCGGTGGCGGCGGCCGCGGTGGCGACCTTGACGAACTCGCCCACCTCGTCGACGGCCGCGCGGGCCTCGGGCACCCACGACGCGGCCTGGAAGACGTGCACCTGGCGCTCCCAGACCTGCAGCTCGCACTCGACGCCCGCCGCCACCAGGCGCGAGGCCATCAGCTCGGCGTCGGCGAGGAGCATCTCCTGCGAGCCCACCTGGATGAGCGTCGGCGGGTGGCCGACGAGGTCGGCGTCGACCGGCGAGCGGCGCTGCGGTGACACGCCGTCGACCGCGAACCGGGTCTCGACGCGGTCGGCGAGGTCGGTGAGGGCCTCCACCGCCCGCAGCGTGAAGACCGGGCAGCGGTGCGCGTTGGCGTGCACGCGCTTGCCGGCGGGGTCCATGTCGGCCAGCGGCGACAGCGCGACGACGCCCGCGGGCCGCGGGAGGTCGGCGTCCAACGCCTCGAGCGCCGTCATGAAGGCGAGGTAGCCGCCGGCGGAGTCGCCCGCGATGACGACGTCCTCGCCGCGGTAGCCGTGGGCGAGGAGCCAGCGGTAGCCCTCGAGCGCGTCGGCGACCGCGTGGTTGATGGTGTTGCGCGGCATCATCCGGTAGCCGACGTGCAGGACGCCCGCGCCGGCCGCGTCGGAGATGCGGGCGACCAGGCGGCGGTGCGAGTTCAGGCCGCAGCACAGGAAGGCGCCGCCGTGGAGGTACAGGATCGCGCGGTCGGGCTCGGCGTCCTCGTGCTCGACCCACTCGGCGGGGCAGTCGGGCAGCGCGATCGAGCGAACCGTGGTGCCCTGGGGGATCGGGAGCCGGCGCGCGAGGAGGTCGATCGTCTGCGACGGCCACAGGGTGCCGGGCACGTAGCTCCAGGCATGCAGCATCGGCTTGACGGCCGTGCGCAGTCCGAGGGACAGCAGCTGGGACTGCCAGCTGGCCCCGGCGCGCACGACGGGCAGGACGGCCGAGGTGACCTTGCGTGGGTTCATGCGAACCTCCCGAGCAGGAGTGGTGACGTTGCGGTTTGGTGAAGCGTCACAGAGGGTGACGTTACCTGCGTCACATCCGATCCGCTGGAGAGTGTCCGTTGTCCTACATGCCGCCCACCGACTCGATGTACCTGCTGGCCGAGTCCCGTGAGCACCCCATGCACGTCGGCGGCCTGCAGCTCTTCGTCCCGCCCGAGGGGACCGGGCCCGAGCACGTCCGCGCGATCTTCGACCGGCTCACCGACACCGAGGACGTCGACTCGGCGTTCCGCAAGCGTCCGGCGCGGCCGGTCGACCTGCTCGGGACGCTGTGGTGGGCCGAGGACGAGACGGTCGACTTCGACTACCACGTGCGGCACTCGGCCGTCCCCGGTCCCGGGCGCGTCCGCGAGCTGCTCCAGCTGACGTCGCGCTGGCACAGCAGCCTGCTCGACCGGTACCGGCCGCTGTGGGAGATGCACCTCGTGGAGGGGCTCGCCGACGGTCGCTTCGCGGTCTACTCCAAGATCCACCACTCGGTGATGGACGGTGTCTCGGCGCTGCGCACCCTCGAGCACGCCCTGTCGACCGACCCCGACGCGCGTGACAGCCCGGCGCCCTGGGCCCCGCGTCCCCGCGTCGCGTCGGAGTCCGACGTCGAGGTGGGCGGCGACGGCGGCGGGCTCGTCGGGACGCTGCTCGGCGCGGCCCGCGGCGGGCTGGGCCTGGCCGGCCAGGCGGCGGGTGTACCGCCCGCGCTGGCCCGGATCGCCACGCAGGCGGCCCGCGAGCGCGACGTGATGGTCCCCTTCGAGGCACCCCGGACGATCCTGAACCGACGCGTCGGGGGAGCGCGCCGCTTCGCGGCCCAGACCTGGCCGATGGAGCGGGTGCGCGCCGTGGCGACCGCGGCCGGCGTCACGCTCAACGACGTCGTGCTCGCCATGTGCGGCGGGGCGCTGCGCGAGTACCTCGTCGAGCAGATGGCGCTGCCCGACGCCCCGCTCACCGCGATGGTGCCCGTGTCGCTCAAGCTGCGCGAGGGCCAGGCCGAGGCGGGCGGCAACTCCGTCGGCGCGATCGTCGTCAGCCTCGCGACGGACCAGACCGACGCGGCGGTGCGGCTGGCCCACGTCCACCAGTCGGTGGTGCAGGCCAAGGCGAACCTGTCGGGCCTGACGCCGCTGCAGATCCTGGCGATGTCGGCGCTCGTCGTCGCCCCGCTCGGGCTGACGTCGGTGCCGGGCTTCGTCCGCTCCACGCCGCCGCCGTTCAACCTGATCATCTCCAACGTGCCCGGCCCGCGCGAGACGCTCTACTGGGACGGCGCCCGGCTCGACGGCGTCTACCCCGCCTCGATCGTCCTCGACGGCCAGGCCCTCAACATCACCCTCACGAGCCGTCCCGACAGCCTCGACTTCGGCATCGTCGGCTGCCGCCAGTCCGTCCCCCACCTCCAGCGCCTCCTCGGCCACCTCGAGGACTCCCTCTCCGACCTCGAGGACGCCGTCCTCTAGCCCCCTCCCCGCCCTTCTCGCCGAGCGGCGCGAACTGGTCGGTTACCAGCTGGTAGACGGTCAGGTCTGCGCCTCTCGGCGGAGAGTTTGCGCCGCTCGGCGAGCCGGGGGAGGACGTGGGCCGAGCCAGGGCGGCGACGAGGACGCCCCGGCTCTCCCGCGAGGGAGCGCGAGGGCCGGCGGTGGGTGCGGCCCCACCGGCGGGGCGCTCGTGGGGCCGTTCCCACCGCCCGGCGCTCGTCCAGGCCACCGCGGACGCCGAGCGGCGCACACGTGCCGCCGAGCGGCGCAACCTGGTCGGTTACCGACCGGTAGACCGACGAGTTTGCGCCGCTCGGCGGGAGGGGGCGGGGGATCGCGGTCAGGGAGGTGGGAGGACGAGGGCGGTGGCGGCGGCGGAGCGGACGGCGGTGGTGAGGGCGTCGAGGGTGGGGGAGCGGACGCGCCAGTGCTGCCAGAAGAGCGGGACGTCGAGGCGGTGGCGCGGGGCGATCCGGACGAGGGTGCCCGAGGCGAGGTGGTCGGCGACGGCGACCTGGGGCGCCATGCCCCAGCCCAGGCCGGCCACCACCGCGTCGATGATCCCCGACGAGGACGGGACGCGGTGCCACGTGCCGCGGGGACGGTCCGCGGGGGCGCCCACCTCGTCGAGGAACAGCTCCTGCAGGGAGTCCTTGGCGTTGAACTCGACGCGCGGCGCGCCCGGCAGCGCGCGGGCGAGCGCCCGACCGCGCAGGTGCGTCGCGGCGACGTCGGGTGCGGCGACCGCGACGTAGCGCAGCGACCCGAGTGCCTCGACCCGGCAGCCCTGCACCGGGCGTGCGTCGGAGGTGACGGCGGCGGTGGCCGTCCCGTCGCGCAGCAGGTCGGCCGAGTGCGCCTCGTCCTCCTGCTCGACCCAGTAGCGGGTGGGACCGTCGCGGAGCGCGGCGAGCGCGGCGACGAACCAGGTCGACAGCGAGTCGGCGTTGACGACGACGGTGACGGGGTGCGGCTCGGCACCGTCGGGCACGAGCGCCGCGACCGCGTCCCGGCTGAGCAGGTCGACCTGCCCGGCCAGCCGCACGAGCGCCTCGCCCGCCGGCGTCGGGCGGCACGGCCGCACGCGGCTCACGACCACCTGCCCCACCGAGGCCTCGAGCGCCTTGACCCGCTGGCTCACCGCCGACGGGGTGACGTGCAGCTCGCGGGCCGCGGCGTCGAAGGTGCCGGTGCGCACCACGGCCGCGAGGGCGTCCAGCCGTGCAGGGTCGACGTACATGAAGCCACGCTAATGCATGTCAAGGAACATGATCTGTACTTCACGGTCGTCCGACCCTACGTTCGACGCATGGACGACGTGCTGGCAGGACTGCTGACGGGGTTGGCGCTGATCGTGGCGATCGGGGCGCAGAACGCCTTCGTCCTGCGCCAGGGACTGACCGGGCGGCACGTGCTGCCGGTCGTCGCGGTGTGCGCGGTGTCCGACGCCGTGCTCGTGACGGCGGGCGTCGCCGGCCTGGGGTCCCTGGTGACGTCGCACCCGGTGGCGCTCGACGTCGCCCGGTTCGGCGGAGCCGCGTTCCTGCTGGGCTACGCGGTGGTCGCCGCCCGACGGGCGCTGCGTCCCGGCTCGCTGGCGGCGGCCTCGACGGGCGCCGGCACCCGCCGCGCCGCGGTGACCACGGCGCTCGCGCTCACCTGGCTCAACCCGCACGTCTACCTCGACACCGTGGTGCTGGTCGGGTCGATCTCCGCGACGCGCGGCGACGACCGCTGGTGGTTCGGCGCCGGTGCCGTCCTCGCGAGCGTGCTCTGGTTCGTCGTGCTCGGCCTCGGGGCGCGGCTGGTGGCCCCGGTGCTCCGCCGTCCCGGTGCGTGGCGGGTGCTCGACGGGCTGGTGGCGCTCACGATGGCCCTGCTCGGCCTCCGCCTGCTGCTCGGGTGAGGCCCTGGTCCAGACTGGCGCGGTGAACGCGCTCCTGGCCCTCGTGGGCGTGCTCGGTGTCTCGGCGTCCGGCCCCCTGATGGCCGGCACCCAGGCACCCGCCCTGGCCATCGCGTTCTGGCGCAACGCGCTCGCCGTCGGCGGGCTCGCACCCGTCGCGGCGACCACCCGCCGGCACGAGCTCGGGGCCCTCACCGCCGCCGACGTGCGGCTGTGCGCGTTCTCGGGGGTGATGCTCGCCTGTCACTTCGCCACGTGGGTCTCGGCGCTCAAGCTGACGTCCGTCGCGGCCGCCACCGCGCTCGTCTGCACCCAGGTCGGCTGGGTGGCGCTCGTCGAGCGGGTCACGGGCGGCACCCCCGTGCAGCGGGGCGTGCTGGTCGGGCTCGGGGTGTCCTTCCTCGGCGTGCTGCTGATCTCGGGCGTCGACCTCCAGCTGTCGGCGCGGGCGCTCACCGGCGACCTCCTCGCGCTCGCGGGCGGCCTGTTCGCGGCGGTCTACACGATCAGCGGCGGCCGGGCGCGGCGTCGCCTCAGCACGACGGTCTACACGCTGCTCTGCTACGGCGTCTGCGCGGTGCTCCTGCTGGTGGCCGCGCTCGTGGCGGGCGACGAGCTCGTGACGTTCGGCGCCTCGACGTGGGCGGGCATCCTCGCCGTCACCGTCTGCGCGCAGCTGCTCGGGCACTCCGTCTTCAACCACCTGCTGGCGGTGATGAGCCCGCAGGTCGTCTCGCTCGTGCTGCTGCTGGAGGTGCCGGGCGCCGCCCTGCTCGCCGCCGCGTTCCTCGGCCAGGCGCCGCCGGCCGGGGTCTGGGCGGGCCTCGTGCTGATCCTGGCGGGCCTGGTCGTCGTCATCTCGCGGCGTCCACCGGAGGCCGACGACGTCGCCGTCGACACCGCCTGAGTGGCGCGCGTCATAGTTACTGGCCGTTAACATTTTGCCGCCCCTAGGGTGACGGGCATGCCAGCCGCACCGAAGACGATCCGCCCGCGCCGCTCCTGCCTCGCCGTCCCCGGCTCGAACCCGCGGTTCCTGGAGAAGGCCAAGGGCCTCGACGCCGACCAGGTCTTCCTCGACCTCGAGGACGCCTGCGCGCCGCTGGCCAAGCCCGGCGCCCGCAAGAACATCGTCGCCGCGCTCAACGAGGGCGGCTGGGGCGAGAAGGTGCGCGTCGTCCGCGTCAACGACTGGACCACCAAGTGGACCTACCAGGACGTGATCGAGGTCGTCGAGGGCGCCGGGTCGAACCTCGACGCGATCATGCTGCCCAAGGTGCAGACCCCCGAGCACGTCGTCGCGCTCGACCTCCTGCTCACCCAGATCGAGACCGAGCACGGCCTCGAGGTGGGACGCATCGGCATCGAGGCCCAGATCGAGAACGCCCTGGGCCTGATCAACATCGACGCGATCGCGAAGGCCTCGCCGCGCGTCGAGACCCTGATCTTCGGCCCGGCCGACTTCATGGCGAGCATCAACATGAAGTCGCTCGTCGTGGGGGAGCAGCCCCCGGGCTACGACGTCGGCGACGCCTACCACCACATCCTGATGAGCATCCTGATGGCGGCGCGTGCGCACGACAAGCAGGCCATCGACGGCCCGTACCTGCAGATCCGCGACGTGGACGGCTTCCGTCGCGTCGCCGACCGCTCGGCCGCCCTGGGCTTCGACGGCAAGTGGGTGCTGCACCCCGACCAGGTGGCCGCGGCCAACGAGGTCTTCAGCCCGCGCCAGGAGGACTACGACCACGCCGAGGACATCCTCGACGCCTACGACTGGCACACCTCCGAGGCCGGCGGTGCCAAGGGCTCGGCGATGATCGGCGACGAGATGATCGACGAGGCCTCGCGCAAGATGGCGCTGGTCATCTCGGGCAAGGGCCGCGCGGCCGGCATGCAGCGCACCACCACGTGGGAGCCCCCCACCGAGTGATGGCCTAGGGTCGCGCCGTGTTCGAAGTCGTGATCCTCGCCGCCGGAATGGGCACCCGTCTCGGGCGTCCCCACCCCAAGCCGCTGACCCCGCTGCGCGGCGGACAGACGATCATGCGGCGCCAGGTGGAGTACCTGCGCGACCACGTCGGCGACGACCTGCGCATCACCGCGGTGGTCGGGTTCAAGCTCGAGCAGATCATCGAGGCCAGCCCCGACATCGGGTTCGTCTACAACCCGTTCTTCGACAGCACCAACACGAACCGGTCGCTGCTCGCGGCCCTGCGGCTCACCGGAGCGTCGTCGGTGCTCTGGCTCAACGGCGACGTGGTCTTCGACCGCGAGCTGCTGACCCTGCTCGACGGGCACCTGCGCGCCGACCGCACCTTCGTCGCCGTCAACACCGAGTCGGTGGCCGAGGAGGAGGTCAAGTACACGCTCGACGCGGACGGCTACGTCGCGCAGCTGTCCAAGACCGTCGACACCTCGGTGGGTCTCGGTGAGGCCGTCGGGATCAACTTCGTGTCGGCCGCCGACAAGGCCGTCCTGGTCTCCCGGCTCGCCGAGTGCGAGGACCAGGACTACTTCGAGCGCGGCATCGAGCTCGCGATCGAGCGCGACGGCCTGCGCGTCGAGGCGCTCGACATCTCGGCGTACCCCTGCATCGAGGTCGACCAGCAGGAGGACCTCGACCGCGCCAACGACGTCCTCGGTGGCCGCGCCTGATCCACGGTGTGACCTGGCGCACGCGCGGTGGCGTCCGGTTACCCGTGGGTAGATAGTGGGGGGACGCCGACCAGAGGAGCCCCCGTGGGACGACTTGCCAGCACCGACGGACTGACCGACGTCCAGCAGGAGATCATCAAGACCGTCCGCGAGTTCGTGGACCGCGAGATCCTGCCGGTCGCGACCGAGCTGGAGCACGCCGACGAGTACCCGACGAAGATCGTCGAGGGCCTCAAGGAGCTCGGCATCTTCGGCCTGATGATCCCCGAGGAGTACGACGGCCTGGGGGAGTCGCTGCTGACGTACGCGCTGGTGGTCGAGGAGATCGCGCGCGGCTGGATGAGCGTCTCGGGCGTCATCAACACCCACTTCATCGTGGCCTACATGCTCATGCACCACGGCACCGACGAGCAGAAGAAGCGCTACCTGCCGCGGATGGCGACCGGCGAGGTGCGCGGCTCGTTCTCGATGTCCGAGCCGGGGCTCGGCTCCGACGTGGCCGCGATCAAGACCAAGGCGGCCCGTCAGGACGACGGCTCCTACTCGATCACCGGCCAGAAGATGTGGCTGACCAACGGTGGTAGCTCCAACCTCGTCGCGGTGCTGGTCCGGACCGACGAGGGCTCGGACTCGGTCTACAAGAACATGACGACCTTCCTGGTGGAGAAGGAGCCCGGCTTCGGCGAGACCGCGCCGGGCGTCACCATCCCCGGCAAGATCGACAAGATGGGCTACAAGGGCGTCGACACCACCGAGATGGTGCTGGACGGCCACGCGATCGGTGCCGACCAGGTGCTCGGCGGCGAGCCCGGCCGCGGCTTCTACCAGATGATGGACGGCGTCGAGGTGGGCCGCGTCAACGTCGCGGCCCGGGCCTGCGGCATCGCCCTGAGGGCCTTCGAGCTCGGCATCGAGTACGCCCAGCAGCGTGAGACGTTCGGCAAGCCGATCGCCCAGCACCAGGCCATCTTGTTCCGCCTCGCCGAGATGGCCACCAAGGTCGAGACGGCGCACGCCATGATGGTCAAGGCCGCGCGCCTCAAGGACACCGGCGAGCGCAACGACGTCGAGGCCGGCATGGCCAAGTACGTGGCCGCCGAGTACTGCAACGAGGTCGTGCAGGACTCCTTCCGCATCCACGGCGGCTACGGCTACTCCAAGGAGTACGAGATCGAGCGCCTGTACCGCGAGGCGGCATTCATGCTGATCGGCGAGGGCACCGCCGACATCCAGAAGATGATCATCGGGCGCGCCCTGCTCAAGGAGTACAAGCTGCGCTGAGCGGTGACCGTACGCTGGAACCTCCCCTACCTGCAGAGGTGCACATGCCCCCCACCACCGCGCGTCCCGGGCTCCAGCTCGAGTTCCCGCAGTCGCTCGGAGTCCACGACGACTACGCCGCCGCGCAGAAGGCCGTCGACCACCTGTCCGACCGCGGCTTCCCGGTCCAGAACTGCCTCATCGTCGGCACCGACCTCAAGCAGGTCGAGCGCATCACCGGCCGGATGACCTACCCGCGTGCGGCCATGGCCGGCGCGGCGTCCGGTGCGTGGTTCGGCCTGTTCATCGGCCTGCTGCTCGGCCTGTTCAACGGCGAGGGCCAGTGGCTGCCCACCGTCGTCAGCGCGCTGTTCATCGGGCTCTTCTTCGGTCTGGTGTGGGGCGTCATCGGCTACTCCCTGACCGGCGGCCGTCGCGACTTCACCTCGGTCTCGCAGGTCGTCGCCACGCGTTACGAGGTGCTCGTCGAGCACAAGCTGCTCGCCCAGGCCCAGGAGGCCCTCGCCGACCTCCCCGGCCACCGGGAGCAGCAGTTCAACCAGTTCAACCAGGGCCAGTAGCCACCGACCGCCGCCGTCGACTTCCGGCTCAGTCACCCATCTGGAGCCGCGACGGGTAACTGGGCCGGAAGTCAACGCGGGGGTGGGGGGCTCGCCGGGCCCGAGGTGGTGCCGAGGCGCACCTCGACCGGGAGGACGACGTCGTCCGGACGTTCGCCGGCGAGCATCGCGCCGACCATGCGTCCGGCGATGCGGCCCTTCTCGACCATCGGCTGGACGGCCGTGGTGAGGGTGTGGCCGCCGAGCCACGGCGTCTCGACGCCGTCGAAGCCGACCACGCTGAGGTCCCCGGGCACGTCGAGCCCCAGCTCGGTCGCGGCGAGGACGACGCCGACGGCCAGCAGGTCGCTCTGCGCGACCACGGCGGTGGGTGCGGTGGCCCGGTCGGCCAGCAGGCCGCGCGCGGCGCGTCGCCCGTCGTCGACGTGGTGACGCGCCGCCTCCCAGACCCGCACGTCGCCCATCACCTCGCGCACGCCGGCGAGGCGCTCGCGGGCGTCGTGGAACCGGCACGACGCCTGGCGCGCGGCGTCGGCCGGCCCGTCGCGGCCGTCGGCGACGAGCGGCAGCGTGACCACGGCGACGTCGCGGTGGCCGAGGTCGTGCAGGTGCCGCGCCAGCGCCCGGGAGCCCGCACGGTGCTCGAGGTCGACGAGCGGCACGTCGGGCGCGTGCGGTCCCTCGACGCCGACGAGCGGGATGCCGCGGCGGCGCAGCTGGTCCAGGGACGGCTCGTCGTCGGCGCCGCACCACCCGAACACCACCGCGTCGAGCGCGAGCCGGGCGACGCGGTCGACGGTCGTGCGTGAGCTCGCGGGTCCGCCGGGCATGAGCAGGAGTCCGGTGCCGAGCTCGTCGAACACCTCGGAGATCCCGTCGAGCGTGGCGACGGTGACCGCGTCGCGGAAGGCGTTGATCAGGCGGTCGCCCACGAGGACGCCCACGACGCCGGACCGACCCCGACGCAACGACGCTGCGGCCGGGTCGGGGCCGCCGTAGCCGAGCGACTCGGCCGCGGCGAGGACGCGCACCCGGGTCGCGTCCGAGACCGGCTTGGCGCCGGAGAAGACCAGCGACGCGGTCGAGAGCGAGACGCCCGCGCTCGTGGCGACGTCGGACAGCGTGGGCCGACGGGTGCCGGTGCCGGTCATCGTGCCTCCTGCTTGACGTGGGCCGTGCTCGGTCGGAACAATAGCGAATCGATTCGATCGAAACGATTCGCCACCCTCGCGAAGGTCCCCGTCACCAGGAGCCCCACCCATGTCACCCACGACCGACGTGCGCTCGGCGCGCACCGCCGTCGCCCTCGTGTTCGGCCTCAACGGCTTCGTGTTCGCGAGCTGGATGTCGCGGATCCCGGTGGCGCGCGACGCCCTCGGCCTCTCTCCGGGGCAGCTCGGTCTGCTGCTGCTGGCGCTGTCGGTCGGCTCGGTCAGCGGCCTCCCGGTCGCCGGCGCGCTGGTCGACCGGTTCGGCACCGCACGCGTCGTCGCCGTCGCCTCCGCCCTGGTGGCCACGGGCCTGGTCGGCGCGTCCTGGGGTGCGACGGTCGTCGAGTCCGTGCCGCTCACCGCGGTCTTCCTGTGCGTGATGGGCTTCGGCGTCGGCACCTGGGACGTGGCGATGAACCTCGAGGGCGCCGACGTCGAGCGCGAGCTCGGGCGCACGATCATGCCGCGCTTCCACGCCGCGTTCAGCCTCGGCACCGTGGTGGGCGCGGGCGGTGGGGCCGCGGCGTCGGCCTCGGGCCTCGGCCTGTTCCCGCACCTGCTGGTCGCGTGCGTGGTGATGCTCGCGATCGTGCAGACGTCGGTGCGCTCGTTCCTGCCCACGGGCCGCGAGGTGCCCGCCGGCGAGGACGACCCCGCGACGGAGCGTCGCAGCCCGCTCGCGGCCTGGCTCGAGCCCAAGACGCTGATGATCGGCCTGATGGTGCTGGCGCTCGCCCTCACCGAGGGCACCGCGAACGACTGGCTCGCGGTCGCGCTCGTCGACGGCTACGACCTGCCCGCCTGGGGCGGGGCGGCGGGCTTCGCGGCCTTCGTCACGGCCATGACGGTCGGCCGGATGCTCGGCACCGGTCTGCTCGACCGCTTCGGACGGGTGCCCGTGCTGTGGGCGACGATGGCGACGGCCGGCGTGGGCGTGCTGGTCACGGTGTTCTCGCCGTGGCTGCCGCTCGCGATCGTGGGCGTGTGCCTCTGGGGCCTCGGTGCCTCGCTCGGCTTCCCCGTGGGCATGAGCGCGGCCGCCGACGACCCGCGCGGCGCCGCGGCTCGGGTCAGCGTGGTCTCCACCATCGGCTACACCGCGTTCCTCGCGGGCCCGCCGTTCATCGGCTTCGTCGCCGAGCACGTCGGCACGCTCGACGCGCTGCTGGTCGTCGCGATCATGCTGGTCCCGTCGGCCCTGGTGGTGCCGGCGGCACGCGAGCGGGTCAGTCCCAGCTCGTCGGCGGCGCGAACTGGCTGAGGGTGAGCACCGCTCCCTGCGGGTCGCGGACCTGCGCGGTGCGGGTCCACTCCTCGTCGGCGGTCGCCAGCACGGTGCCCCCGAGCTCGAGGGCGCGCGCCGCGGTCGCGTCCCGGTCCTCGACGGTGAACACGACCTCCCAGCGCGGGGTCCCGTCGGTCGGCACGGCCGCGCCGATCACGTCCTCGAAGCCCTCGGGAGCCTGCTCCTGACGGGTGCGGATGTCGGGGTCGATGGTCGACTCGAGGTGGTCGCCGTACCCGGGCACCTGGATCGAGGTGGCCCAGCCCTGGTCGGCGAACACCCAGCCGAACGCCGGGCCGTAGAACTCCTGCGCGGCGTCGAGGTCGGCGGTGTGCAGGTTGCTGAAGTTCCAGGCGCCGGGCAGGTTGGCCATCTGCGCGCCGAGCCGTCGTCGCGCCTGCCACAGCCGCACCTCCACACCCTCGGGGTCGCGCAGCACGGCGCTGCGCCCGCCCGGGCCGGCGTCCGTGGGCGCCGACACCACGGTCGCGCCGAGGCCGGCGAGGCGGGCGGTGGCCTCGTCCGCGTCGGCCACGGCGACGTAGGTGCTCCACGTGGGCTCGCCGTCCGCGGGGCCGCCGATCGCGGCGACGTCCTGACCCTCCAGGGACGCGATCACGTAGCGGCCGGGTGCCTCCGGCGGCATCGCCTCGGTGAAGGACCAGCCGAGCAGGCCCCCGTAGAAGTCCAGCGCGGCGTCGACGTCGGGCTGCTCGGTGTCGACCCAGCAGGTGACGCCGGGCGGGTAGGTGCGGGCGCGGTCGGACGTCATCGGGTCCTCCTGGTGGGGTCGGTCAGCCAGGTCTACCGCGCCTAGCA
This sequence comes from Nocardioidaceae bacterium, assembly GCA_030655315.1. GTDB lineage: Bacteria > Actinomycetota > Actinomycetes > Propionibacteriales > Nocardioidaceae > JAURVT01. Next base: position 197,746 of record JAURVT010000049.1, read on the forward strand.
TCGCCCTGTGAACCCCTCGCCCGTCGTCGACCACGTGCTGGTACAGGCCGAGGCGTGCGGACGCCGCGGCTCGGCCATGTACGAGGACCTGCTCACCCGGCTCGCCGCCGACCTGGTCGCCGGCGGCCCCACGTCCGACGTGCTCCGGGGGCACGAGTCCGACCCCGGCCCCTCCGCGCTCGCGCTGCGGCTGGTCGGTGGGCTGCACCGCCTCGTGCTCGACGGCACCGCGTCGGCGCTCGCGCCCTTCTACCCGACGGTGGGCGGCCGCTGGGAAGGCGACGCCGCCTGGCCGCTCGTGCTCGACGTGCTGCGCGAGCACCGCGACGCCCTGGCCGCCGGGCTCGGCAGCGCCCCGCAGACCAACGACGTCGGACGCTCGGCCGCGCTGCTGGGCGGGCTGATGCACGTGCTCGAGGCGCACCCGTTGCCCGTCCGGCTGTGGGAGGTGGGGTGCAGCGCCGGCCTCAACCTGCGCTTCGACGCCTGGGACTACCGCTTCGACGGCGGCGCGTGGGGCGTGCCCGACAGCCCGGTGCGCCTCGACGACTGCTGGCGGGGAAGGACGCCGCCGCTGCGCGACACCGTCGACGTCGTCGAGCGGGTGGGCGTGGACCTCGCTCCGGTCGACGTCAGCACCCCCGACGGGCGGCTGCGGCTGATGTCCTACGTCTGGCCCGACCAGGCCGACCGCGTCGCCCGGCTCCGGGCGGCGCTGGAGGTGGCCGCCGAGATGCCGGTCGACCTGGTGGCCGGGTCGGCCGGCGACGCGGTGGACGAGCTCGACGTCGAGCGCGGCGTCGTCACGGTGCTCTGGCACTCGACCTTCTGGCAGTACCTGGCTCCGGCGGAGCGGGACCGCCTGGCCGCGCGGGTGGCCGAGATCGGCGCCCACGCCACGCCCGAGGCCCCGTTCGCCCACCTGCGCCTGGAGCCCGTTCGACTCGACGGCGGCTTCGAGAACCTCGTCGAGCTGACCACCTGGCCCGGGGGCGTCGGCCGCGTGCTGGGAGAATCGGCGGCGCACGGGGTTCCGACGACCTGGGAGTGACCAATGACCGACGCCGCCGAGCTCTGGATCGTCCGCCACGGAGCGACCGAGTGGTCGCGCAACGGGCGGCACACGTCCACCACCGACCTCCCGCTCCTGCCCGACGGCGAGGACGAGGCGCGCCGGCTGGCGCCCCGCCTGGCCGACGTCGAGTTCGCCGCGGTGTTCTCCAGCCCCCGCGCCCGGGCGCTGCGCACCGCCGAGCTGGCCGGCTTCCCCGAAGCCGAGGTGGACCAGGACCTGGCCGAGTGGTCCTACGGCGACTACGAGGGACGCACGGGCGACGACATCCGCGGCGAGCGTCCCGGCTGGTCGCTGTGGTCCGACGGGGCGCCCGGCGGGGAGACCGGCCACCAGGTGTCGGCCCGCCTCGACCGGGTCGTCGCCGAGGTCGAGGCCCGCGGCGGACGCACGCTGGTCTTCGCGCACGGCCACAGCTCGCGCGCGCTCGCCGCCCGCTGGCTCGGCCGTCCCGTGGCCGACGGCGGCATCTTCCACCTCGACACCGCGACGCTCAGCCAGCTGGGCCACGAGCACGGCCGTCGGGCGGTCGTCCGCTGGAACGCGTGACGGTCAGGCTCGACGTATCTGCCTATGACCGCGTGGGGTGGTCATACGTCGATTCGTCGGGCTGCGGTGGTGGGAGAAGCGGCGGCCAGGATGCTAGGTATCGGCGTATGACCGCGTGGGGTGGTCATACGTCGATTCGTCTGTCCGCGGTGGTGGGAAAGTGCGCCGACGCACGTGAGCCCGCTCACCCCTCTACCCACGAGTAACGTCGCTCCGACATGATGGCCGGGCCACCCCGCACCCCGCCCACGGACAGGAGCGCCCCATGCAGTTCGGCCGCAGCTACGAGGAGTTCGAGGTCGGCGCGACCTACAAGCACTGGCCCGGCAAGACGGTCACCGAGTACGACGACCACCTGTTCTGCCTGCTGACGATGAACCACCACCCGCTCCACCTGGACGCGAACTACGCCGGCGAGACCACCCAGTTCGCCAAGAACGTGGTCGTCGGCAACTACGTCTACTCGCTGCTGCTGGGCATGAGCGTCCCGGACGTCTCGGGCAAGGCCATCGCCAACCTCGAGGTGGAGTCGCTGCGCCACGTCGCGCCGACCTTCCACGGCGACACGATCTACGGCGAGACGCAGGTGCTCGACAAGCGGGAGTCGCGCTCCAAGGACGACCGGGGCGTGGTGCAGGTCGAGACCAAGGGCTACAACCAGGACGGCACGCTGGTCTGCGTCTTCCGGCGCTCGGTGATGGTGCCCAAGCAGAGCTACCTCGACGCCCGCGGCGGCGAGCAGCCCGGACGTCCCACGCTGGTCGAGTGAGCCACGGCCTACCCTGACGTGGTGCGCATCGACCTCCACACCCACTCCACGCGGTCGGACGGCACCGACACGCCCGCCGAGCTCGTGGCGAACGCCGCCGGCGCCGGGCTCGACGTCGTGGCGCTCACCGACCACGACGCGACCACCGGCTGGGACGCGGCCGTCGAGGCCGCCGCGCAGGTCGACCTCGAGCTGGTCCGCGGTCTGGAGATCTCCTGCCGGCACCACGGCGCCGGCGTCCACCTGCTGGCCTACGAGCCCGACCCCGCCCACCCGGGGCTCGATGCTGAGCTGGCCCGGGTGCTCGAGGGTCGCAACGACCGGCTGCCGCGCACCCTGGCCAAGCTCGAGGAGCTCGGCTACCCCGTCACGGCGGAGCAGGTCAGGGCGGTGTCCGGCGACGCCGCGGCCACCGGTCGTCCCCACATCGCCGACGCGATGGTCGGGCTCGGCTACGTCGTCGACCGCGACGAGGCGTTCGGGCGGTTCCTGATGCCGGGCCGTCCGGCGTACGTCGACCGCTACGCGGCCGACCTCGAGACGATGATCGGCCTGGTCCGCGACGCCGGCGGTGTCACCGTGATCGCCCACCCGTGGTCGCGGGGGAGCCGGCGCGTGCTCGACGCGGAGGCGTTCGAGTCCCTGCGCGGGTCCGGGCTCAGCGGCGTGGAGGTCGACCACAACGACCACCCGCCGGAGCGGCGCGTGGAGCTGCGCGGCCTCGCCCGTGAGCTCGACCTCGTCGTCACCGGCTCGAGCGACTACCACGGCACGGGCAAGGTCGGCTTCGACCTCGGGTGCCACACCACCGACCCCGGGCAGCTCGACCGGCTGCGACACGGGTGGGAGCAGGCCGCCCGCGACGCGGCGCAGCAGCACCGGCTGGCATAGGGTCTGGCTCATGCGTGCGCCGTCACGGGCAGCGCTGTGGGGGATCCTCGGGACCGCCGTCGTCGCCTCGCTCCTCGTCGCGCCGCCACCGGTCACCCCTGAGGCCTCCGCGCGCGAGGCCCCCCGTCCCCCCAACGTCGTCATGATCCACATGGACGACGTGTCGATGGACCTCGTCCCGACCATGCCCGAGCTCAACCGGCTGATGAAGCGCAGCGCGCGGTTCCGCAACTCCTTCGTCGCCGACTCGCTGTGCTGCACCTCGCGGGCGGTGACGTTCACCGGGCAGTACCCGCACAACACCGGCGTGCGCACCAACTACGCGGGGTCGGACCCGGCGAACCCCGAGGGCGGGTGGGCGGCCTTCCAGCGGTACGGCAACGCCGAGCGCTCGTTCAACGTCGCCCTCAGCCGCCAGGCTCCGGTGCCGTACCACACGGCGCTGTCGGGCAAGTACCTCAACGGGTTCGGCGCCCGTCAGCCGGTGCCGCCGGGCTGGTCGACGTTCGAGGCGGTCCTCGCCGACGGCTACCAGCAGTACGGCTACACGATGGCCCGCGCGCGACGCGACGCGACGGGCCGCCGCTACCTCGCCACGCAGCGCTTCGGCACGCGGGCCCAGGACTACGGCACGACGGTGCAGGCGCGGCGCGCCCTGTCGTTCGTCAAGGCCCACGAGCGCAGCGACCGGCCCTACTACCTGCAGGTCTCCTCCTACGCCGCGCACGCCCGCTCGGGCGCCCCGGTGCACCGCGGCGACCCGCAGTTCGTGCCCGCGCCGCAGGACCTCCCCGGGGGCACCCGGAAGGACGGTAACTGCGGGCGCGTGGCGTGCACCTCGCTCGCGGTGGGCGCGCTGCCCGGGTACGACGACCCGTCGGCCGACAACGCCGCCGTGCGCGACGACGGCACGCGCGTCGCGTGGCGCGGCGACAAGAAGCTCACGCCCGCGGTGCGCGCACGGCTCGACAAGCGGTTCCGCAACCGTGCCCAGATGGTCCAGGCCGTCGACCGGATGATCGGCCAGGTCCGCCGTGCGATCGGGCCCCACACCTACCTGGTCGTCACCTCCGACAACGGCTACCGGCTCGGCCAGTTCCGGATGCCCAACGGCAAGGCCACGCCCTACGACGTCGACACACGGGTGCCGCTGATCGTCAGCGGTCCGGGCGTGCGACCCGGGGTCCGCCGACAGGTGGTGTCCAACGTCGACCTCGCCTCCACGTTCGAGCAGATCGCGGGTGTCGTCCCCCGGGTGCAGCGCGACGGAAGCTCGTTCCTCGACGTGCTGCGCGACCCGTCGGCGCGGGGTGCGCGGGTGGCCTTCTTCGAGCACCAGCGCACGGTCGCGGTCGCGGGCGACCCCGACCGGGAGTCCAGCACCCGGCTCGTCCCGTCCTACCTCGCGGCCCGCACCGCCGACGCGCTCCTGGTGCGGCTCGACCTCGATCCCGGGCCCGGCGTGGTCGACGGGTGGGAGTTCTACCGCGGGCTGTCGCGCGCGGGCGCGTTCGAGCGCACCAACACCTACGACCCGGCCGACCCCACCGTGCGCGCCCTCAAGCAGCGCATCGCCGCGTTCGACGGGTGCACCGGCGCGGTCTGCCGCACGGCGACGCTGTAGCGACCCGCCTCAGGCCAGGTGCCGGTCGAAGAACCGGGTGGTCCGGCGCATCGAGCGTGCGAACTGGTCGTAGAAGGTGTGCCCCTCGCGGGCGTAGGTGACCAGCTCGACGTCGCCGCCGGCGGCCTGCATCGCCGCGACCGTCGCGCGGGCCCAGCGCGGCGGGCAGGTGTCGTCCTGCTCGCCCTGCTGCACCAGCAGCGGCTGGGCGATGTCGCCGAGGTAGGGCCGGGACGACGCCTCGCGCCAGAACCGGGGGTTCTCCTCGGGCCGGCCGTACCGGCTCCACAGCTGCTGCGTGACGTCGTCGCGCCCGCCGTCGTCCAGGTAGAACTGGCGCACGTTGTCGATCGCCACCGAGCTGGTCGGGGCGTACACGCACGCGGCCTTGACGAGGTCGGGCCGGGCGATCAGCGCGTTGTAGGTGACCGGGCCGCCCATCGAGCGGCCGAAGTAGCCCATCCGCGTGCCGTCGAGCTCGGCGACGTCGGAGTCGCGCACCGCGAGGGCGGCGTTGACCACGTCGACCGAGTACGGCAGGCGCAGCTCGACGTCGACGTCCGGGTCGTCGTCGGACCCGGCGTGGTTGCGGTAGTCGACGTGCAGCACCGCGTAGCCCTCACGGGCGAGGTAGTCCTGCTCGCGCATCATGCCCTGGCCCGTGTTGTAGACCGCGGGGTCGATGTAGCCGTGGTTGAGGATCAGCGCCGGGAACGGGCCGTCGCCGCGGGGCACGTTCATCACGCCCGAGATGCGCAGGCCGTCACCCCGGAACGTGGCGCCGTAGCGGACGTAGTCGTCGTTGCGCGCGAGCACGCGACCGAGCCGCAGGTCGCCGCCGTCGTACTCGCGCGCCTTGAGCGCCGGGACCGACACCGGGCTGGGGGCCGGCGTGGTGGCCGTGGGCGAGGGGGCGACGGTGGCCGACGGCGAGGCCGGGGGCGGTGTGGAGGAGGACGGCGACGGCGTCGGGGCCTCCTGGGTCCCGCTGCACCCGGCGACGGCCGTGGCGGCGAGCGGGACGGCAGCGGCGAGGAGTCGTCGTCGGGTCAGCACCCCACCATCATGGCCGACCGGGCAAGGTGGTCCTCGTGATCGTGACCTTCGACCTGTTCAGCGCCCTCACCGACTCCCGCACCGGCGGCACCGCCGCCCTGGTCGCGGCGGGGCGGTCCGAGACCGGTGCCGGGGCCCTCTACGACGCCTGGGACGCCCGCAACAAGGCGCTCCAGGCGGCGTGCACCACGTGGGAGTCCTTCCACGACCTGTCGCTCCAGGCGCTCGGGTGGGCCTACGCCGAGCACGGGGTCGAGGCTGACGCCGCGGCCGACCTCGCGGCGCTGGAGGCGTCGGTCCCGACCTGGCCGCTGTGGCCCGACGTCGCCGAGGGGGTGGCGGCGGTGGCGCGGTCCGGGGCCCGCGTCGGCCTGCTGTCCAACGTCGACGACGACCTCTGCCGCCGCACCCGTGGCCACGCGCTCGTGGATCCCGACCTGGCGCTCACGTCCGAGCGCCTCGGCGCCTACAAGCCGGGCGTGCAGATCTACCGGCTCGCCCGGCAGGTCGCGGCGGACGCCGGCCACGAGCTGGTGCACGTGGCGGCGTCGGCCCGCGACGTGCGCGGCGCGCAGGAGGCCGGGCTGCGGACCGTCCGACTGGCCCGCCGCGGCCACCGCGTGGACCCGGACGGTCCGGTCCCGGACCACGTGGTGGACGACGCGCGCGACCTCCCGGGCGTGCTGGCCTCGCTCTGAGCGTCAGGTGGTGGGCAGCACCAGCAGGGTCCAGGTGACGAGCGGCGCGAGGACCACGATCGACATGCCCCACTGCATGAGCCGCTTGAACACCATGTCGCGCTGGTCCTCGGCGGTGTTGGCGACCACGAGGGCGCCGTTGGTCGAGAACGGGCTGCAGTCGACGACCGAGCTGGAGATCGCGAGGGCGGTGACGAGCGCGATCGCGTTGACCTGGTCGGTCAGCAGGAACGGGACCGCGAGCGGGATCAGCGTGCCGATGATGCCGGTGGTGGAGGCGAACGCCGAGACCAGCGCGCCGATGAAGCAGATCAGCAGGGCCGCGACGAGCGGGGCGCCGACCTCGGCCACCCGGTCGCCGAGCCAGGCGATGGTGCCCTCGGTCTCCAGCAGCGTCACGTAGGTGACGATGCCGCCGATGAGCAGGACGGTGCCCCAGGCGATCTTGTCGACGGCGCCCTTGGCCGACGCGGGGAAGACGAGGGTGAGGATCACGGCGATGGTCAGCGCGGTGAAGCCGACGTCGAGGTCGAAGCCGAGCGCGCCGACGACCAGGGCCACCAGGCCGAGGAGGGTGAAGATCCGCTCGCCGTTCAGCGAGAAGGACTCCTCCTCGCTCTCGGTGGCGGGCGAGGGGCGGGTGGACTCCTGGGCCGCGCCGGGCGTCCCGGTGACCGGGCCGCGGGTGGCGGCGGCGCTGGTGCGGGCAGCGTCGGCGCCGACGTCGGCCAGCTCGTCCTCCTCGCGGCCGCGCGACAGCAGCTCGCGTCCGCCGAAGGCCAGGAAGGTGATGGTGGCGACGGTGAGCGACGCGGCGAGGGCGGCGAAGAACAGGATCGCGGGGCTGCCGTCGAGGTCGGCGCTCGAGACCACGCCGTTGGTGATCGAGCCGAAGATGCCGATCGGGGAGAAGCTGCCGCCGGTCGCGCCCTGCACGACCATCATGCCCATCAGCACGGGGTGGATCCGGTAGCGCGAGGCGAACCGCAGGGCGATGGGCGCGATGATCGCGACCGCCGCGGGGCTGACCGCGCCGATGCCGGTGACGATCGCGCTGACCACGAACATCGCCCACGGCACCAGGGCCACCCGCCCGCCGACCAGGCGCACCGAGCCGTGCACGATCCAGTCGACCGTGCCGTTGTTCTTGGCCAGCGCGAACAGGTAGGTGACGCCGACCAGGATGACGAAGAGGTCGCCGGGGAACCCGCCGAGGATGTCGTCGGTCGAGGAGCTGTAGACGGTCAGTCCCACCACGAACGACGCCACCAGCGCGAGGGCGCCCATGTTGGCACCGCGCACGCTGGCGACGAGGAAGACGAGGGCGAGCACCACGAGGGCGATGACGTCGGTGGACACAGCTGAGCTCCGGCGGGTCGAGGGGCAGGATCCGAGGATGTGAGACAGATCATGGCAATTGGACTAGCCACTTGGCAACCCGACCAATCGGCCACCGCTACCAGGAGACCCCGTGCTGGGCGAGGTCGGCCTGCATCATCATCCGCTCGAGCGCGCTGACGGGAGACGCCGGCGGGGCGTCCAGGTCGAGCGAGGCGCAGCAGGCGCGCAGGGTGTCGTCGTAGGCCAGGCCGATCGCCCTCAGGCGGTGCCCCTTGGCGGGCTCGCCGGACCGCTCGGCGTCGCGGTAGGCGGACTCGAGACGCCGCAGGTCGAGGACCAGCTGCTCGAGCGGCCGGCCGGGCCCGGGCCCGGGAGCGCGCTCCCACGGGAAGCCGTCGCTGAACCAGTGCAGCAGCCGCTCGAGGCCGAGGAGGCCGAGGGCAGGACCGAAGCAGATGGCCACGTAGAGCAGCACGACGTCCATGGGAACTCCCCGCCGGCGACCGAGCCGACCCGATCAGTCCAGTGTGGCACGGATCACGCGACGACGGGCGCCGACGACTGGCGGTCGTGCTCGCGGGGCCGCGAGGTCGGGGAGGCCAGCGCGAGCGTCACCAGGGCGCGCAGCAGCGGGAGGTGGACGCCCAGGTCGTCGGTGGCCGCGTCGCCGAAGACCTCGACCAGCCAGGCGCAGCCGTCGGCGTCGAGCCCGCCGGACGCGAGCACCTGGGCGTACCCCGTGGCGGCGAGGTAGGTGCGCTCCTCGTCGGGTCCCTGCAGCTGGGTGACGTGGAAGCCCGAGCGTCGCCCGTGGGCGGTGGCGTCGGAGTCGGGGTAGTCGACGAGCGCGTGGGTCGTCGTCGGCAGGTCGCTGAGGCGGGCGGGGGCGACGGGGTCGGCGGGCGCGCGGACCTGCTCGCTGAGCACGTCGTCGAGGGTCCCGGTGTCTGTCACGCTGCTGACCCACCACGCGGCGGAGTCCACGGCGCGGGCGAAGGCCCCGGCGCAGACGGCGAGCCGGGCGGCCACGGTGGCGTCGGCGAGGGCCGCCAGCTCGTCATGCACCCGGACCACCAGGTCGGCCAGCGCCTGGGGGGCGGTCGTGGGCGACGGGGACGTGGGGACGGGCGTCGGTGCCGGGCCGCGCTTCTGCGCGTACAGCTCGCCGTCGGCCAGCCGGAGCAGGGTGCGCATCATCTCGTGGGGCGTGGTGGCGTTGGGCGGGACGGTCGTCAGGCGCCCGGACCCGCTCGACAGTCCCGCGCCGTAGGGCAGCGACGTGGCCTCGACGTCGATGCGGTCGCGCACCGCGCCGAGGGCGCCGGTGGCCCGGCCGGTGAGGACGACGGCGAACTCGTCGCCGCCGATCCGGCCGACGACGACCTCGGTGCGCTCGGGATCGGTGACCTCGTCGCGGACCGCCGCGAGGAGCAGGTCGCCGACGCGGCGCAGCACCTCGTCGCCGGCGTCGTGGCCGAACTGGTCGTTGGCGCGCTTGAGCCCGTTGACGTCGAACATCAGCACGGCGACCTCGGCGAAGGGCCGGGTCGCGTCCTGGGCCATCGCGCGGACCAACCGTGCCTCGACGGCCCGTCGGTTGGCGAGCCCGGTGAGGGCGTCGACGTGCGCGTCGTGGCTGAGCCGGCGCAGGAGCGAGCGGTTGTCGAGCAGCACGAGGAGCTGGCGCGCGAGCACCAACGCGAAGAGCAGGAGGACCGCCCAGAGCGTGCCCTCGGTCAGCTGGTCCCGGTCGTGGACGCCCTCGGCGACCACGGCGATCGCGAGGGTCAGCGGCACATAGGGGAGCAGGTGCAAGCCCCACAGGCCCTGGCGTCGCTCGTGACGCCCCGGTCGACGGCCGGCGGTGCCGTCGGGCGCGAGCGCCCCGGCGGCGAGCAGGAGGAAGCCGAGCACCCAACCCACGCCGAGCAGGTCGCCGGACCCGTAGGACTCCGCCTGGGTCGCGTAGAGGAACGCGGTGTCGGACACCGCGAGCGACATCAGCCCGGCCGAGACCAGGACGAGCGGCAGTCGCCCGCGGACCGGTGCGCGGGCGGCGGCCAGGAGGGCGATGGTGGCGACCGCGATGTCGGCCACCGGGTACAGGGTCGACAGCGTCAGCTCGAGCACGGCCGTCCCGGGCCGGCTCCACATGTCGGACAGGGCGAGCACCCAGACGACCACGACGAACGACGCGGCGATGATGCCGCCGTCGAGCAGCTCGCGCACCACCCGGTTGCGACGCCACCCGTGACGGGCGCTCCACACCAGCACGCCGGCGCCGCCGAGGGCCACCGAGCCGAGGAAGCCGACGTCACCGATCGAGGGGTAGGGCACGGCGATGCCGCGCAGGTGGACGCTGGTCGTCCACCACGCCTGCGCCGCCGCCCACGCTCCGGCCGAGGCGGCCAGCAGCGACCAGGGCACGCGCATCCCGAGGCCGCGCGGTCGCGACGCGGCGACCAGGCAGGCGACGGTGGCGGCCACGGCGGCGGCCAGCTGTGCCAGGTCGTCCACCACGGCGGCGGTCCCGGCCGGGGCGACCGCGAGCACGACCGTGAGCGCCACGAGCCCGAGCACCGCCGTCGCGATGGCGGCCGTGACGGCGGGACGCCGGGCCGTCGTGTCATCCATTTGGGCCAATCATGATCCCAAACCGGGTCCCGTTGCAGCCAAATGGACGAGGTACGGGTCCTAGAACGTGCTGATCAGGGCGCGTGCGGCGGCCGGGGGGTTCTCGACCGCGGGGGAGTGGGCCGAGCCGTCGACGACCAGGACGGTGGTGCCGTAGCGGGCGGCCATCTCGTCCTGGACGGCGTGGGGCCAGGCGTCGTCGTCCCGGCCGCGGACCACGTGGACGGGCACGCCCGTGGCGGCGACGGCGTCGACGCGGTCGGGGGCGGTGGTGAGGTGACCGGCGATGGCCGCGACCGAGCGCGGGGTGTTGGCGACGAAGCGGTCGTGCAGGAACTGCTGCACCTGCGGGGTCGCGGGCTCGGCGTCGGCTGCGCGGACCCGGTGCAGGGCCTCGAGCCCGAGGTCGTCGACGGCGTGGACGAAGGCGCGCAGCTGGGCGAGCTTGTCGGGCACGTCGAAGGCGCCGGGCCCGCTGCAGAGCAGCGTCAGGCCGGACCACGCGGACGGATCGGCGAGCACCGCGGCCTGCGCGACCAGGCCGCCGAAGCTGTGCCCGACGAGGTGGCTGGTGCGGTGGTCGCGGGAGGCGACCGCCCGGATCGCGAGCGCGTCGGCGGCGAACCCCTCGAGCGAGTAGTCGGCGTCGTCGGCGCCCTCGCTCTGCCACTGGCCGCGCTGGTCGTAGGCGGTGGCGTGCCACCCGGCTGCGGCGAGCAGCGGGAGGACGGGCGTGAAGTCCTCCTTGCTGCCGGTGAACCCGGGCACCAGGAGCACGTGGCCGCGGGCCTCGCCGTCGGGGACGGCCTCGAGGCCCGCGAGCTCGCCGCGCGGGGTCGAGACGGTGACGAGGTGGACTCCAGCGGGGACCGTCAGGCTGCGGGGCGTGCTCACGGACGCACCATACGACCGCGTCGGGCGACCTTGGCGACCACGCCGAGCGGCGCGTGGCGGGCCACGGTGGCGAGCACGCGGTAGCGACGCGAGGGCACCGAGACCGCCCGCCCGCGGTCGACGTCGGACAGGGCGTCGGCCACCACGCGCTCGGCCGACAGCCACATCCACCGCGGGACGTCGGCGGGGTCGACGCCCATCCGCTCGTGGAACTCGGTGCGCACGAAGCCCGGGAGCAGCGTCGTGGTGCGCACGCCCTCGTCGGCGTACTGGATGTCGAGCCACCGCCCGAGGTTGGTGAGCCAGGCCTTGTGGGCGGAGTAGGTGCCGCGCGGCGTGTAGGCCGCGACGCTCGCGACGTTGAGCACGTGCCCGCTGCCGCGCGGACGCATCACCGCCAGCGCGGCGTGGCACAGGTGCATCGGCGCGCGCACGAGGAGGTCGAGCTGGTGGTCCTCGTCGGCGAGCGGGGCGTCGCCGAAGAACCGCCCGAGCGAGGAGCCCGCGTTGTTGACGAGGAGGTCGATGCGGTGCTCGGCGACCGCGTCGCAGGCCGCGGCGAGGCCCTCGGGGGTGGCGAGGTCGGCCCGCAGGACGTGCACCGGGACGCCGTGGCGCTCGATGAGCTCGTCGGCCAGGCCCCGCAGCCGGGCCTCGTCCCGCGCCACCAGGCACAGGGCGTGGCCGCGCGCGGCCAGCTGGCGGGCGAACTCCCGGCCGAGGCCGGCGGTGGCGCCCGTCACGAGGGCGGTGGGGAGTGTGTCGTCCGGCATGCCGTCGATCGTTCCATGCGGCGGGGACGGCGTGGTTCGATGGGGGAATGACCCTCACCCTGGCGATCGCCAACCAGAAGGGTGGCGTCGCCAAGACCACCACGGTCGCCTCCATCGGGGCCGCCCTGCTCGAGCAGGGCCAGCGGGTGCTGCTGGTCGACCTCGACCCGCAGGCCTGCCTGACCTTCTCCCTCGGCGTCGACCCCGAGGACCTCGACGTCTCGGTGCGCGAGGTGCTGCTCGGCGAGAAGGACGCGGCCGACGTCGCCGTGGTCACCGACGAGGGCCTGCACCTGCTGCCCGCCACCATCGCGCTCGCCCAGGCCGAGGAGGCGCTGATGAGCCGAACCGGCCGCGAGCACCGGCTGAAGGTGGCGCTGCGCCAGGTGACCGACGACTACGACTGGGTGCTGCTGGACTGCCCGCCGTCGCTCGGCATCCTCACCGTCGGCGCGCTCACCGCCGCCGACCAGGTGCTCGTGCCGCTGCAGTGCGAGACGCTCGCCCACCGCGGCGTGGGCCAGCTGCTCGACACCGTCTACGACGTGCGCGAGTTCACCAACCCGGGCCTCGAGGTGCTCGGCGTCCTCCCCACGCTCTTCGACGGCCGCACCAAGCACGCCCGGGCGGTGCTGGAGACCGTGACGAGCACCTACGACCTCGACGTCGTCGAGCCGCCGATCCCCAAGTCGATCCGCTTCGCCGAGGCGCCGGCGGTGGGCCGCAGCATCCTCGGCACGTCGCGCACGCACCCCGGGGCCCAGGCCTACCGCGCCGTCGCGGCCAACCTCCTCGCACGGGCCGCCGCGCGGTCCTGAGGCGGCGGACCGCTCGGTACAGTGGCGGGCATGTCCCACCTGCGTCGCGGCCGCCACGCGGCGGGCGTGCGTCTGCGGTGGGCACGCGGCGCGATGCTGGCCACCGCGCTCCTCATGACCCTCGCCGTCGCGGTGACGGCCCTGGCCCTCGGCCCCCGCTCGGCGGTCGTCGCGGCGCCCGAGCGCGCCGACGACGTCCTGCAGCCCCTCGCGTGGGCGGGCGACGTCCACGACCGCGCGTCGTCCGCGCTGCGCGACGCGGTGGCCCCCACGCCGACGGTCGACCCCACCGCCCTGCCGGCCCGCACCGGCCAGGGCCGACGGGTCGTGTTCGACCGCGGCGCGCAGCGGGTCTGGCTCGTCCGGGGGAACGGGTCGGTGGCCCGCACCTACCCGGTCTCGGGCAGCGTCCACGACAACCTCGACGCCGGCCGCTACCGCGTCTACTCGCGCTCGGCCCGGGCCACGTCCTTCGACTACTCGAGCACCATGGGCTACTTCGTCCGCTTCACCCGCGGGGCCAACGCCGCCATCGGCTTCCACGACATCCCGGTCGACGACGACGGGCAGAAGGTCCAGACCCGGTCCCAGCTCGGCACCGCCCTGTCGTCGGGCTGCATCCGCCAGCTGCGCCCGGACGCCAAGGCGATGTGGCGGTTCGCCCCCGTCGGCACCCTCGTCGTGGTGCGCTGATCGTCGTGGCCGGACGCATCCGCGAGGACGACATCGCGACGGTCCGCGAGCGCGCCAAGATCGACGAGGTCGTCGAGCAGTACGTGACGCTCCGGGGGAGCGGCGGCGGCAACCGGGTCGGTCTGTGCCCGTTCCACGACGAGAAGTCGCCGTCGTTCAACGTGACCCCGTCGCGCGGCATGTACTACTGCTTCGGCTGCGGCCAGGGCGGCGACGTCTTCACGTTCCTGCGCGAGGTCGAGGGCATCACCTTCACCGAGGCGGTCGAGCGGCTCGCCGGCCGGTTCGACGTCACGCTCCGCTACGAGGACGGCCCCGGTGCGCCCCGTCGCGACCACGCCCAGCGCGGCCGGCTGATCGAGGCCAACAAGATCGCCGCGGAGTTCTTCGCCGAGCAGCTGACGTCGTCCTCCGACGGCGTCGCGGGTCGCAGGTTCCTGCACGAGCGCGGCTTCGACCAGGCCGCCGCGGCCAAGTTCGGCGTCGGGTTCGCACCACGCAGCGGGGAGGCGCTCGTCGCCCACCTGCGCGCCAGGGGCGTCACCGAGGACGACATGGTCAAGGCCGACCTCGCGGGCGTCAGCTCCCGCGGGGCCTACGACCGGTTCCGCGGGCGGCTGCTCTGGCCCATCCGTGAAGCCTCCGGCGACGTCGTCGGCTTCGGCGCCCGTCGGATGTTCGACGACGACCGCGTCGACGCCAAGTACCTCAACACCCGCGAGACGCCGCTCTACAAGAAGAGCCAGGTGCTCTACGGCGTCGACCTCGCCCGCCGCGAGATCTCCCGCGCCAGCCAGGCCGTCGTGGTCGAGGGCTACACCGACGTGATGGCCTGCCACGAGGCCGGCGTGACCACCGCCGTCGCCACCTGCGGCACCGCGTTCGGCGAGGAGCACGGACGTGTCCTGCGCCGGCTGCTGCTCGACCACGACGCGTTCCGCGGCGAGGTGATCTTCACCTTCGACGGGGACGAGGCCGGCCAGAACGCCGCGATGCGGGCGTTCGGCGGCGACGAGCAGTTCGTCACCCAGACCTACGTCGCGGTCGAGCCCACCGGTCAGGACCCGTGCGACCTGCGTCTGTCGGCGGGCGACGCCGCCGTCCGCGAGCTGATCGCGTCCCGCATCCCGCTGTACCGGTTCGTGCTCTCCAACGTGGTGCGCCAGTTCGACCTCGACCGCGGCGACCAGCGCGTCAACGCCGTGCGCGAGGCGGTGTCGCTGCTGACGTCGGTGCGCGACCGCTCCAAGCGCGACGCGTTCGTCCGCGAGATCGCCTCGGTCGTCGGCGTCGAGGTGGAGGAGGTGCGCGACGCCGCCCGTCGCGCCGCCTCGCGCCCGAGCACCTCCGCGACCACGCCGACCCGCCAGGCGCCCGTCGTCCACGCCGACGAGGAGCCCGAGGTGCCGGTCGGCCCGTCGCTCGGCGAGAGCCGGTTCCACGACGAGCGCGAGGCGCTCAAGGCGGTCGTGCAGCAGCCGCACCTGGCGGCCGACCTCGTCGGCGACCTCGACCGCGACGACTTCACCCACCCGTCCACCGCCGCGCTCTGGGACGCCATCGTCGCCGAGGGGCTGCCCTCGGCCCCCGACTCGTCGTGGGTGTCCAAGGTGGCCGCACGCATCGACGACCCCACGGTCCAGCACGTGCTGTCCCTGCTGGCGGTCGACACCATGGTCAGCAACGGCGAGCCCACCGCCCTGCTGGTCGGCGCCCTGCTGGCCCGGGTCCAGGAGCTGACCACCCTGCGCCGGATCGAGGGCGTCAAGTCGCGCCTGCAGCGCACCAACCCGGTGGACGAGGCGACGGAGTACAACCGGATGTTCGGCGAGCTCGTCGCGCTCGAGGCCCAGCGCCGCGCGCTGCGCGAGCGTGCGATCAGCGGGGCCCTGTTCTAGCTCCCGGCGCGCCGCGACCGACGTTGTCCACAACTTCGTCCGCGGGCCCCCACGGACGTGCCCGCGCTCGGAGACTGGCGCGATGGAACTCAGCGCCCTGCCCGAGGCCGTCGCGGCCTACCTGGACCAGATCGGTCGCATCCCGTTGCTCGACGCGGCCGCCGAGCGCGACCTCGCCGGACGGGTGCGGGCGGGTCGGGACGCCCGACGTCTCCTCGACGTCGCGTCGGCCGGCGAGCGCGCGGCGCTGGCGTCGACCGTCGCCGACGGCGTCCGGGCTCGCGAGCACCTGATCAGCGCCAACCTGCGCCTCGTGGTGTCGCAGGCCCGGCACCTGCCGCGGGGGCGGGTGCCGTTCCTCGACCTCGTCCAGGAGGGCAACGTCGGGCTGATGGCGGCGGTCGACCGGTTCGACCCCGACCTGGGGTTCCGCTTCACCACCTACGCGCACGACTGGATCGCCCAGGCGATGTGGGCGGCGCTGGCGTCCGACCGGCTGATTCGGTTGCCCACCAAACTCGGCGCGCGGGCGAGCCACTGCCGCCGGGCGCGCGAGGAGCTCGTCGAGGTGACGCACCGCGAGCCGGCCGCGTCGGAGGTCGCGCGGGTCACCGGCTTCGAGCCCCGGCAGGTCGAGCTGCTGCTGCGGGCCGAGCACCCGACCGTCCCCCTGGAGCTGGTGGTCGCTCCCGCGTCGTCGCCCGAGCACGACCCGAGCGAGCCCGCGCACCGCCGCGACACCGCCGACCGGGTGGTCGCCGCGCTCCGGCACCTCGAGCCCGACGAGCGACGCGTGATCGAGCTGCGGTTCGGGCTCGTCGACGAGGCGTGCACCCGCTCCGAGACGGCGGCGCGCACCGGCGTCGACGTCGCGACGGTCAGGCGCCTCGAGCGACGCGCGCTCGGGCGGCTGCGCTCGCGTCCGGGGATGGTGCAGCTGCTCGACGCCCCTGCGGGGTGAGCGATGATGGGTCCCATGCGCTGGACGTCCGCACGTGCCCTGCCCGGCGACGTCGCGTCCCGTCTGGACACCGAGCCGGGGGAGCGGGCGCTGGCCGCTGCCCGCGACGAGGCCGGGTCGTGGCTCGTCGGCACCGACCGCGCGCTGCACCGGCCCGTGGACGACCGCTGGGAGGTGCACCGCTGGGAGTCCCTCGAGGGAGCCACCTGGGACCGCGAGGACGGCGAGCTCACCGTCGTCGAGGTCGCCGACTTCGGCGAGCCCGAGCCCCGCCACGTCCACCGCATCGAGTCGCCCGGTCGCCTGCTCGAGCTGGTGCGCGAGCGCATCACCGCCAGCATCCTCGTGCGCCGGCCCGTGCCCGTCCGGCCCGGCGCCGGCCTCACCGTCGTCGTCCGCCGCTCGCCCACCCGCACCGGCGAGGCGTCGTTCTCGTTCGTCCTCGACCCCGGCCTGGACCCCGTCGACGCCGACGTCCTCGCCGCCGTCGACCGCGGTCGCGCCGAGGCCCGCGACGAGCTCGGCCTCTGACCCACCCGTTTGGACTCGCCCCGGCCCCGGTTGGTACGGTGTCCTGCGCACCTGAGGAACCGCGACGGTGCTGATCCCCTGTAGCTCAATTGGCAGAGCAGCCGGCTGTTAACCGGCAGGTTATTGGTTCGAGTCCAATCGGGGGAGCTCTTCTTCTGACGACGGGGTCACGCCCGAGGGGCCCTCGGGGCGCGGTGGACGACGGCCCTGGGTGGTCTGCTGTTCGTCGGCACGATCGTCCCGCGCCTGGTCGGCCCCGGCTGGTGGCGACGTGAGCGCAGGTTTAGCCGGCGTCGACGTCGGCGCCGGGGTCAGCCCACCGTCACGCCGCAGCGCCGCATCAGCGCCATCGCGTCGAACGGCGACCGCACCTTGGCGTCGTTGTCGAAGTAGCAGTAGACGTCGAGCCCCGCGTCGCGCCAGCCGAGGACCTGCGCCGCCCAGGTGTCGAGCGCGTCGTCGGTGTAGCCCGACGCGTACAGCTCGTCGGCGCCGTGCAGACGCAGGTACACGAAGTCCGTCGTCACCTCGCGCAGCTCGGGCCAGGTGCCGGCGGTGTCGGCCATCACCAGGGCGACCCCCTGGCTGCGGAACAGCTCGGCCACGCCGGGCTCGGCCCAGCTGGGGTGCCGCGGCTCGACCGCGTGCCGCAGCACCCGGTCGTCCTCGGCGGTGGTGAGTGACTGGTCGTCGGGGATGCGCTCGTCGTGCTCGGCCGCGAGCGCCGCGGCGTCGCCGGTGGTGCGCGGGAGCATCGCCAGGAACTCGGAGACGGGCGGCTCGTCGAACGGGAGGTTAGCCGGCAGCTGCCACAGCAGCGGACCGAGGTGGGGTCCGAGCGCGAGGGGCCCGGACGCGAGGAAGTTCGCGACGGGGACGCGGGCGTCCTTGAGTCGCTTCATGTGGGTGATGAACCGCGGGGCCTTGAGCGCGAGCACCGTGCTCTCGGGCACCTCCGCACGCCAGCGCGCATAGCTGGACGGCTTCTGCAGGGCGTAGAAGGAGCCGTTGACCTCGATCGACCCGAGGTGCTCGGCGGCGTACGCGAGCTCGCGCCGGTGGACCAGCCCCTCGGGGTAGAACGTCCCGCGCCACGGCGCGTAGGTCCAGCCCGAGATCCCGATGCGGATCGTGGCGGTCATGGCCCCACCGTAGAGCGACCAATCCGTGACGACGCTGTCGGTGGTCGAGAGTACGTTCGATTCATGGCCGCAGAGGTTTGGTTCGACGCTCGTGAGGAGCTGGCCGACGTCCTGGCGTCGCGGGAGACGGTCCGCCGGGCCGAGGCCGAGCAGGTGCGCGGCATCGCGGCCTGGGCCGCAGCCCGGACCACGTCCCAGCGAGGGCCGTTGCGGGTGCTGCCCGGCCAGGAGCGGCGCGTCCCGTTCGGCGGCCCCGGGTCACCGGACGTCCCCGAGTTCCTCCCAGCTGAGCTCGGCGCGACGTTGGGGCTGTCGGCGTTCGCCGCGCAGAAGCTGTTGTCGGACGCCCTGTCCCTGGTCCACCGCCTTCCCGACCTCCTCACCCTCCTCGAGCAGGGCGATGTCGACGCCTGGAAGGTCCGGATGGTCGCCGCCGCCACCCGCGAGCTGCCGCAGACCGTGGCAGGGATCATCGACTGCCAGCTCGCCGCCTCCGCCCGGAAGGGCGCACTACCCAGGATCGTGCGGCTCACCCGGTCCACGTTGCAGGACGTGATCGATCACCACCTCCTTGCCCACACCGACCCCGCCCAGGTCACCGACGACCACACCCAGGCCCAGGCCCGCCGGTACGTGGCGTTCAAACCCGGCCTGGACGGGACCACCGACATCGCGGGGACCCTGTCCAACGAGGACGCCCGACGTCTCGAGCAGGCGTTGGACGACACCGCGTCCGAGATGGCAGACGTCGAGGGCGACACCCGCTCCAAGGGCGTCCGTCGGGCCGAGGCGCTGGGCAGGCTCGTCGTACACCCCGGCCTCGCGCAGACCGTCCTGTACGTCCACTTCGACCGGGTCTCCGGCACCTGGTCCGCCGACGGGATCGGCACCATCAGCGTCGACGAGGCCGAGAGCATGCTCGGCCACGGCACCGTGACCATCAAGCCCGTGATCGACCTCGCCGCACAGATCACCACCACCGGCTACGTCGCACCACCACGCCTCCGCGAACAGCTCAGGCTCGCCCAACGGAACCTGTGCGCGTTCCCGCACTGCGACCGCCGCGGCACCATCGGCTTCGACGTCGACCACGTCACCCCGTACGACTCAGGTGGCGCCACCACGTCGAGCAACACCCACCTGCTCTGCCGCTACCACCACCGCGTGAAGACCCACGGCAGATGGAAAGCGACCAAGACCGCACCCGGCACCACCGTCTGGACCAGCCCCACCGGCCAGGTCTTCGAGATCGCCCACGGACTCACCACCCGCCTGCGGACCTGACCCAACGCTGGTCACCAGGTCCACCAGTCGGTCGGTCACGGGCACCGGACGACCGAGGCTGTCCACCCCTGCCCCGACCCCGGCCACGTGCCCGGACTCCCTCAGCCGCACGTCCCCGCCACACCCGCCGCAGCAGCAGGGCCGACGCGGCGGCGACGACCGGCTCCTGGAGGAGGCGGCGGGGCGACTCGCGCTGGATCCGCTTGTGCCAGGCGTCGAGGGCGGGCGGGAAGGGCGAGCGGCCGAAGAACATCTCGCTCGGCTTGTCGGTGTCGGGGAGGCAGGCGCCGACCATGCCGGCCACGACGGACGCGCGCCGCCCGGGCGGTGCGGTGGCGGCGACGGTGGCCATCACCGCGGCGCCGACGAGGCCGTCGACCACGGCGACCCGGAGGAAGATCCGCTCCTCGCCCCAGTGCGGGACGACGTCCATCGCGAAGTGCGACGCGACGCCCACCACGAACGCGGCGCCGGGCCGGCGCACCGCCGTCCCGATCAGCGCGCCGGCCAGGACGTGGTTGGTGATGAGCACGTGTCCGACCCTAGGCAGGCCGCGGTTGCCGCGACGCGTCCCGGGCCCGGACGCACGGGGAACAGCGGGGTGCGACAGGGTGGGCCCGTGGGCGACGTGCTGCTGGGGTTCTCGACCCTCGGGCTCGTCATCGGCACCGGCTACCTGATCGCCCACCTCGGCGTGGTCGACGAGGCCGCGCAGAGCGTCCTCGCGCGGGTGGCGTTCTACGTGGCCAACCCGGCGCTGCTCGTCACCGTGCTGGCCGACAGCGACGTCCGGGCGGTGTTCTCGCTCGACGCCGCCGCGCTCGCGCTCGCCGTGGTGGTGACGGTCGCCCTGTACGTGCTCGTCGACCGGCTGGTGTGGCGCAGCGACCGGGGCGAGGCGACGATCGGCGCACTGTCGGCGTCGTACGCCAACGCCGCCAACCTCGGCATCCCGGTGGCCGCCTACGTGCTCGGCGACGCCGCCCTGGTGGCGCCGCTGCTGCTGCTGCAGCTGGTGGTGATGCAGCCGATCGCGCTGGTGCTGCTCGACTCGTCGTCCCAGCGGCGGTGGTGGGCCACGCTGCTGACGCCGCTGACGAACCCGTTGACGCTCGCGTCGATCCTCGGCGTCGTGCTCGCCGCCACCGGGTTCACCCTGCCGCGCGTGGTGGACGACCCGATCTCCCTGATCGGCGGGCTCGCCGTGCCGGGCGTGCTGATCGCCTACGGGATCTCGCTGCGGCTCGGCCCCAAGCCCGGCGCCGGCGGCTCGGCCGGGCGCATCGCGGTGATCACCGTGCTCAAGCTCGTCGTCCAGCCGCTGTCGGCCTGGACGATCGCCCGCTTCGTCTTCGGCGCGGACGGCACCGCACTGTTCGCCGTCACCGTGCTGGCTGCGCTGCCCACGGCGCAGAACATCTTCGTCTACGCCAGCCGCTACGACCGCGGGGTCGCCCTGAGCCGAGACGCGATCTTCGCGACGACGGTGCTGGCGGTCCCGGTCGTGCTGGTCGTCGCGGCCGTCCTGGGCTGAGCCCCATGCGCCCGGGCGCACCACGCGCCCCCGACCCGTGCGGGGTCGGGGGCGCGTGGTGCGAGGTGCGGGCGACGTCAGCGACGCACGACGCCGTCGGGCAGCCCGTAGGCGACCTTCTTCTTCACCGAGAAGGTGCGCGCCGTCGGGTCCGGCACGTCGATGACGCGGGTGCTGCGCGCGAGCGTCAGCGTCAGGTGCGCCACGGCGTCGCCGTGGAGGTGCAGCGCCTTGGCATTGACGTTCGCCAGGTCGTCCTTCGCCGTGTGGTAGTTCGGGTCGTACGTGACGCCCGCCGTGCCACCGAAGAGCAGCTGCTCGGCCTCGGTCTTGGTGCCGTCGGCGCCGCTGAACAGACCGCCGGCGGCGACGCCGTTCTCGATGAACGCCTGGTAGTCCGAGCGTCCGGAGAACTCGGTGTCGACGACGGGCTTCCTGACCGCCTTGAAGTAGTCGCGGAACGCCTTCTCGGTCTCGATCGAGCCGGCCGGGATCGGCACGGTCGACGCGTACGTCGACTGGTCGGCGTCGTAGACCGACGTGACCCAGTTCGGCGAGCCGAGCATGTCGAAGTTCAGGTAGGTCGCGATGTCGTCCAGCGCGGTCGGGTCGGTCTCGACCAGGTCGTTGACGTACTCGGTCGAGCCGATCAGGCCCAGCTCCTCGGCGCCCCAGAACGCGAAGCGGACCTTGTTCTTCAGGCCCTTCTGCTTGGGCAGCTGGATGGCCGTCTCGAGCACGGCGGCGGTGCCGGTGCCGTTGTCGTTGGCCGCCACGGTGTCCTCGACGCCGTCGAGGTGGGCGCCGAGCATCACGACGTTGTCCGCGTCGCCGCCCTTGGTCTCGGCGATGACGTTGAAGGTGCGACGGGTCTCGCGGAGCACCTGCAGGTCGACGGTGGCGGCGCTGCCCACCAGGCCGGCGAGGCGGGTGCCCTCGGCCTGGGTGATGCCCAGGGTGGGGGCGTAGTCGCCGGCCGGGTCGCCGAGGGTGGCGTTGAGCGGGCCCTCGGTGTTGTTGGCGATGAGCACCGCACCGGCACCGGCGGCCTTGGCCACGGTGGCCTTCTGGCCGAAGCTGCAGTCGCCACGGCTGACCAGCACGACCTTGCCCGTCACGTCGGCCCCGGCGTACGCGGCGGCGTCGCACCCGAGCGGCGTCGTCGGCACGGCCAGCGTCGAGCTGACGCCACCGGCGGGCGTGCTCGGCGAGTAGGTCGCGACGATGGCCTCGACGGCCGCGCCGGCCACGGTGACCTCCTGCTCCTGGATCTCCTCGAACTCGAAGTCGAAGTACTGGCGCGTGGGCTTGTAGCCGGCCTCGCGCAGCTTGAACTCCACGTACCGTCCGGCCGCGTCGTAGCCGGTGGTGCCGGCGGCGCGGTCGCCGTAGCGCTTCGCTGCGGCGTCCAGCTGCTTCAGGTGGGCGGTCAGCGACTTCGCGCTCACCGCGTCACGGATCTTCTGGGTGGCCTTCAGGGTGTCGGCGTCCCCTCCGGCCGCGGTGGCGGCGGAGGTGGGGGCGACGAGACCGAGGCCGAGGAAGGCCGCGGCGACGATCGCCACGGGGGTTCGACGTGCTCTCACAGGGGGTCTCCTCGAGTCGGGTGCACAGGTGCTGCTGTGCGCTCCCTACCCGGTGACGCCGCCGCCAAACCAACGTGCGCGGCGCAACGACCCGCCGTCAGGCCGACTTGGCCTTCTTGGCGGGCGCCTTCTTGGCCGCCGCCTTCTTCGCCGGGGCCTTCTTCGCGGGCGCCTTCTTGGCCGCCGTCTTCTTCGCCGCCGGCTTCTCGCCCGACGCGGGCTTCTTGGACCCGTCGATGCTCTTGCGCAGCGCGGCCATCAGGTCGATGACCTCGCCGTCGTCCTTCTCGTCGACCTCACGACGGATGACCTCGCCGCCCTCGATCTTGGCGGTGACGAGCTGCTGCACGGCCTCGGCGTAGTGGTCCTCGTACTGACTGGGATCGAAGTCGGCGGCGAGGCTCTCGACCAGGGAGTCGGCCATCTGGACCTCCTTGGCCTTCAGCTCGACCTCGGTGTCGAGGACGTCGAACGCGGGCTCGCGCACCTCGTCGGGCCAGAGCATCGTCTGCAGCACGATCGCCTTGTCGCGCACGCGCAGCACGGCCATCGACTCGCGCTGGCGGAGCGCGACCGTCACGACCGCGACGCGCTCGGTGCGGGTGAGGGCCTCGCGCAGCAGGACGTAGGGCTTGATCGCCTTGGGGTCGGGCTCGAGGTAGTAGCTCTTGTCGAGCCACATCGGGTCGATCGACTCGGCGGGGACGAACTCGCCGATCTCGATCTCCTTGCTGCTCGACAGCGGCAGCTGCTCCATGTCGTCGTCGGTGAGCACCACCTGCTCGCCACCGACCTCGATGCTCTTGGCGATCTGGCTGTACTCCACCTCCTCGCCGTCGGCCTCGGCGACGCGGCGGTACCGCACGCGACTGCCGTCCGAGGCCCTGACCTGGTGGAACTTCATGTCGTGGCTGCCCGTGGCCGTGTAGAGGCTCACCGGGACGCTGACCAGCCCGAAGGCGACCGAGCCCTTCCACATCGCACGCATCGTGTCTCCTTGGTGCCACACTGGGGCATGCCGTCCGCCGACCGCACGACCGTCGACGTCGAGGGGACGACGCTGCGCGTCAGCAACCTCGACAAGGTGCTCTACCCCGCTGACGGTACGACCAAGTCGGACGTGATGCACCACTATCTCGTCGTGGCGGACGCGATACTCGCCCAGCTCGCGGGTCGGCCTGCCACCCGCAAGCGCTGGCCCGACGGCACCGCGAAGGGCTCGTTCTTCGAGAAGAACGTCCCGCGGGGCACCCCGGACTGGGTCCGCACCGTCGTCCTGGACTCCCCCGGGAGCACCCGCGACCGCGAGCAGGTCACCTACCCGGTCCTCGAGGACCGGGCCGGCCTGATCTGGTCGGCCAACCTCGCCGCGCTCGAGCTGCACACCCCGCAGTGGACGGTCGGCCCGCGGGGCGGCGTGCACCCGCCCGACCGCCTCGTCATCGACCTCGACCCCGGTGAGCCCGCGGGTCTGCCCGAGTGCGTCGAGGTGGCGTACCTGGTCCGCGAGCACCTCGAGGCCGAGGGCTTCACCGTCGTCCCCGTCACGAGCGGCAGCAAGGGCATGCAGCTCTACGCCTCGGACGGACGGCAGCGCGAGGGCACCACGTTCCGCGACTACGCCCACGGCCTGGCACAGACCCTCGAGTCCGAGCGACGCGACCTGGTGCTGTCGAGCATGAAGCGCGAGATCCGCACGGGCAAGGTGCTGCTCGACTGGAGCCAGAACACCCCGGCCAAGACCACCGTCACGCCCTACTCGCTGCGGGGACGCGAGCGCGCGACCGTCGCGATGCCGCGCACGTGGGACGAGCTGGACGCCGACCTGCAGCAGGTGCACCGCACCGAGGTCGAGGACAGGATGGCCGACCTCGGCGACCTGATGGAGCAGCTCACGGCGTGACGTCGGCCGTCCGCCGGCAGATCTCGTCCCACGGCGTCGGCTCGAGCCCGAGCTCGGCCTGCGCGGCCGACGAGTCGAGCACGTACGGCCGCGTGAACTGGTAGCGCAGCTCCTCCAGCTCGCGCATCATCGGCAGCACCCGGGCCGCGCCCCACGTGAGCGCCCGGGGCATCGCCCGCACGCGCACGGGCGGCCGGCCGACGGCCGCCAGCACGTCGTTGACCGCCTCGGACTGGGTGCGGGGCTCGTGGGTGGGCACGTGCCACACCCGGCCCCACGCCTGCGGCCGGTCGACGACGGCGACGAGCGTCCGCGCCACGTCCTGGACGTCGGTCCAGGAGTGCGGCTGGTGCGGGTCGCCGAGCACCCGCACGTCCCGGCCCCGCAGCGCGGCGGGCAGCACCCGCGGGACGTGGCCGTTGGCCCCGACGCCGCGTCCGACGTAGTCCGACCCGCGGACCTCGAACGCGCTCAGGCGTCCTGCGCGGTGCGCCGCGAGCGCGTCGGCCCACATCGTCGTGCGCAGCACGGCCTTGTGGTCGGTGGCGGCGTCGGGCATCCCCTCCACCATCGGGCGGTCCACCGGTCCGTACGGGTACAGGTTGCCGGTGATCGCGAGGACGGCCCCGGTGCGCTCGGCGGCCTGCCGCATCGACGCGGCGAGCGGCGGCCAGACCGCCTCCCACGTGGTGTAGTCGCCGGGGTTGGCGCAGTTGTAGAGCGCCACGGCGCCCTCGACGCGACCGGTGAGCGCGTCGACCTCCGAGGCGTCGACCGCCTCGTGCGCCACGCCGGGCAGGCCCGTGTCGCGACCCGAGCGCGTCAGGACGACCACCTCCCGGCCGGCCGCGGCGAGCCGTGCAGCGACCTCGCGGCCCACCGGGCCGGCTCCGACGACGACGTGACGATCAGACATCTGTGCTCCCTGGAGAGGTGGGGAATGGTGAACGAGAGCAGTGCTCTCGTTTCGAGATCATCCTGCGCCGTGACGCCCGCCAAGTCAAGAGCACTGCTCTCGTCAGTTGCCACTGCTCTCGTCACCGGGCAGGATCGGTCGGGTGCCCCCACCCGCCGCCCGCACCGCCCGTACCCGCGCCCGCGCCGAGATCACCGAGGAGATCCTCGCGTCGGCCCGTCGTCAGCTGGCGAGCGTCGGGCCGGGCGAGCTGTCGCTGCGGGCGGTCGCCCGCGACGTCGGGATGGTCTCGTCGGCGGTCTACCGGTACGTCGCGAGCCGTGACGACCTGCTGACGGCGCTCATCGTCCGCGCCTACGACGAGCTGGGTGCCGAGGTGGAGGCCGCCGACGCCCGCGTCGACCGCGACGACCACCGGGGCCGATGGGCGGCGTCGTGCCGCGCGGTCCGCACGTGGGCCCTCGCGCACCCGCACGACCACGCCCTGGTCTACGGCTCCCCCGTGCCCGGGTACGCAGCCCCGCGCGACACCGTCGGCGCGGCCGTCCGCGTCGTCCTCGTGCTCGCGTCGATCGCGGTGGACGCGGCCGCTGACCGTCCCCCGAGGCCCGACGTGGCCCCCGCCCTGGCCGGCACCGCCGCCGCGGCCCGCGAGGCCATGGTCGACCTGGGGCTGGACGCCACCGCGACGCCCGACGCCGTGGTCCTGGACGTGCTGGCCGCCTGGACGACGCTGTTCGGCACCGTCTCGTTCGAGCTGTTCGGGCACTACGTCGGCTCGGTCCAGGACGCCGACGCCTGGTTCGACCACGTCACCTGCTCGCTGGGCGACGACGTGCTGGGGACCACGGACTGACGAGGGCGCGGGCCCGGCGCGCCCACGCTGTGGCTCGCCTCACGGCCCGTTGACTCACTACCTACGGCACCGTAACTTAGGTCGTGCGTACCTACGCATGCGTAGGTGTCGTCCCCTCGTACCGACCCATCCCCCACGGCCCCCGGAGGACGTCCATGTCGACCGACCGTCGCCCCCGCAGGGGTCTGGCCCGCCGGCTGCTCGCGACCCGTCTCGCCGACCACCTGACGGCTCCGCACGGCGTCGACCGGTTCCTCGAGCAGCTCGACCCGCTGCTGACGGTGCACCAGGTGCGCGGCGTCGTGTCCGAGGTCGTGCACGAGACCGGTGCGGCGAGCACGGTCGTCCTCGCCCCGAACGACGCCTGGACGGGCTTCCGCCCCGGCCAGCACGTCCAGTTCGGCGTCGAGGTCGACGGCAAGCGTCGCGTCCGCGTCTTCTCGGTCTCCAGCTCGACGGCCCGCGACGACGGCCGCTTCAGCGTCACGGTCAAGGCCCACGACGACGGCTACGTCTCGCAGTACCTGCACCGCGAGATGGCGCCGGGCACCGTGGTCTACCTGTCCGAGGCCGAGGGCGAGTTCGTGCTGCCCGAGGAGGTCCCGGGCGGCCTCCTGCTGCTCAGCGGCGGCAGCGGCATCACCCCGGTCATGTCGATGCTGCTGAGCCTGCGCGACGCCGGGCACACCCGTCCGGTGACGTTCCTGCACTACGCCCGCAGCGCCGACGACGAGATCTTCCGCGGCGCGCTCGACGAGGTCGTCGCCACCTGCCCGTGGGCGACCGTGCGCCGCGTCTACACCCGTGAGCCCGGTGCCGGCGACCTGCAGGGCCGCTTCACCACCGCGCACCTCGACCTCCTCGGGATCGACCCGGCCACCACGCCCACCTGGGCGTGCGGACCCGCCGGCCTGATCGAGACCGTGCGCAAGACCTACGCCGAGGCCGGTGCCGAGCAGATGCTCGCCGTCGAGTACTTCAAGGTCCCGAAGGTGGACCTCGACGCCGCCGACGCCACCGGAACCCTCTCGCTCGACTCCGCCGGCCTGGACGTCCCCAACGACGGCCGGACCATCCTGGAGCAGGCCGAGGAGGCCGGTCTGACGCCGGAGTTCGGCTGCCGGATGGGCATCTGCCACAAGTGCACCGTCAAGAAGAAGCACGGTGCCGTCCGCAACGTCCTCTCCGGGGAGGTCCGCGCCGACACCGACGAGGACATCCGGATCTGCATCAACAAGCCAGTCGGCGACGTCTGCGTCGCCCTGTGACCACCCCCCACGCCCTCGTCCCCGCACCCGCGACGGAAGGAACAGCATCGTGCTGACCACCCTGCTCAACATCGGCAAGGGCCCCGTGCCCAGCGCCAGCGACCACGACGAGCGTCCGCGGCCCCTCGTGTCCGAGACCGACCCCGAGCGTCGCGCGACCGTGGGCCTGGACCGTCTCACCTACGAGCAGCTGGACGAGCTCGCCGTCGAGCTCGACGCCATCCGCCAGCGCGTCCTCGACGACCTCGGCCAGGAGGACGCGGACTACATCCGCCGCGTCGTCAAGGTGCAGTCCGGTCTGGAGATCGCCGGCCGCGCGCTGATGTTCCTGCCCTTCATCCCGCCGGCCTGGCTCGCGGGCGTCGCCAGCCTCTCGCTGTCCAAGATCCTGGACAACATGGAGATCGGCCACAACGTCATGCACGGCCAGTACGACTGGATGAACGACCCCGCGCTGAACTCCAAGCAGTTCGAGTGGGACATCGTCGGCCCCGCCGCGGGCTGGAAGATGACGCACAACTACGAGCACCACACCTTCACCAACATCCACGGCAAGGACCGCGACATCGGCTACGGCCTGGTGCGCATCGACGAGGACCAGCCGTGGCACCCGGTCTACCTCGCCAACCCGGTGCTGGCGTTCGGCCTGATGTTCATCTTCGAGTGGGGCGTCATGCTCCACGACCTCGAGCTCGACAAGCTGCAGTCCGGCGAGGAGACCTGGGAGCAGGTCAAGGCGCGCAACGCGGGCACCCTGCGCAAGATCCGCCGCCAGGTGGTCAAGGACTACGTGCTGTTCCCGGCCCTGACCGGCCCATTCTTCCTCTCGACCCTGGCGGGCAACTTCAGCGCCAACATCGTCCGCAACATCTGGGCGTTCAACGTGATCTTCTGCGGCCACTTCCCGGCCGACGTCGAGACGTTCAGCGAGGAGTCGGCCGAGAACGAGTCGCGCGGCCAGTGGTACCTGCGCCAGGTGCTCGGCTCGGCGAACATCTCGGGCTCGAAGGTCTTCCACATCCTCACCGGGAACCTGAGCCACCAGATCGAGCACCACCTGTTCCCCGACATCCCCTCGCGCCGGTACCCCCAGATCGCGCCCGAGATCCGGGAGATCTGCGACCGTTACGGCCTCACGTACAACACCGGGTCGCTGGGCAAGCAGATCGGCAGCGTCGCCAAGAAGCTCTTCACGCTCGGCCTCCCGCCGCGCAAGGACGCCGCGGCCACCCCGGCCGCCGCTCGCCGCGACGACGACCTGGCCGCCTGACCCATCCACGCGCCCCGTGGGCGCGAAGTACCGACGTGGTTGTGTGGTGAACCCGCACGGCGACGCACCCACCGGTGCAGTTGCCGTGCGGGTCTCTCGCTTTTCTTGGGTAGGCTCTGATGGTGCACGACGGCAACACCCCTGCGACGCGACCGAGCGTCGCCGTGATCGGCTCCGGGGTCTCCGGGCTCACTGCGGCCTACCTCCTGCGCGAGACCCACGACGTCACGCTGCTCGAGGCCGACGACCGGCTGGGCGGGCACGCGCACACCCACCAGGTGGCGGCGGCGGCGGGCGCGACGATGGGCGTCGACTCCGGTTTCATCGTCCACAACGACCGCACGTACCCCCACCTGCGACGGCTCTTCGACGAGCTCGGCGTCGAGGTGCACCCCACCGAGATGTCGATGAGCATCCAGTGCACCCGGACCGGTCTGGAGTACGCCGGCGGCCGCGGCGCCAAGGGCATCTTCGCTCAGCGCAGACGGGTGGCCGACCCCCGCTTCCTGGGCCTGCTCGCCCAGGTCAAGCGCTTCCAGGTGCTGGCCGGGAAGCTGCTCGACGACCCCGCCGGCGACGACACCCTCACCTACGGCGAGTTCCTGCGGCAGCACCGGTTCGGCGCGTACTTCACCAGCTACTACGCGATCCCCGTCGTGTCGTGCGTGTGGTCCTCGGGCCACGACGTCGCGCTCGAGTACCCCGCCCGGTACCTGTTCGAGTTCCTGCGTCACCACGGCTTCCTGAGCCTCGGCGACTCCCCGCAGTGGTTCACCGTCGTCGGCGGGTCGGGCACCTACGTCGAGAAGGTCGCCGCCGCGCTGGGCGACGTCCGACGCTCCACCGGCGCCACCCGCGTGGTCCGCGACCTCGACGGCGTCACCGTCGACGACGTCCGCGGTGGCTCGCAGCGCTACGACCAGGTGGTGCTGGCCACCCACGCCGACGACGCGCTGGCGCTGCTCGCCGACCCCACGCCGGACGAGAAGCGGGTGCTCGGGGCCTTCGAGTACTCCCACAACGAGACCGTCCTGCACACCGACGCGAGCCTGCTCCCGACGGCGCCGCAGGCCCGTGCCGCCTGGAACTACCGCACCGACGGCGGCCGCCGCGAGGCGCGCACGCAGGTGACCTACTGGATGAACCGGCTCCAGGGCCTGCCGGGCGACGAGCAGTTCCTCGTCACGCTCAACGCCACCGACCGCATCGACCCGGCCCGCGTCGTGGCCACGATGCAGTACACGCACCCGATCTACACCCCGGCCTCGGTCGCCGCCCAGCGCGACCTGGACTCCCTCACCACGGGCCGCACCGCGTTCGCCGGCGCCTACCACGGGTGGGGCTTCCACGAGGACGGCTGCCGCTCGGGGGTGCGCGCCGCCGCCGCCGTCGGGGGCACCCGCTGGTGAGCGCCACGACCGCCGCGCTCGGCACGCTGCCCTCGGTCCCCGCGCTCGTCGAGGGGACGGTCGGCCACACCCGGCGCACCCCGCTGCGCCACCGGTTCGACTACCGCGTCTACCAGTGGCTCGTCGACGTCGACGACCTCCCCCGCCTGCGGTGGCCGCTGCGCGCGTTCTCGACCTTCTCCGCCCGCGACCACCTGGGCGATCCCGACCGCACGATCCGCGAGAACATCGACGCCTACCTCGCGCTGCACGGCGTCGACCTCGCGGGCGGACGCGTGCTGATGCTCGCCAACGCCCGCGTGCTGGGCCACACCTTCGACCCGCTGAGCGTGTTCTGGTGCCTGCGCGCCGACGGCTCGCTCGCCTGCATCGTCGCCGAGGTGCACAACACCTACGGCGAGCGCCACGCCTACCTCCTGCACCCCGACGAGCTCGGGCGCAGCAGCACCGACAAGGCGTTCTACGTCTCGCCGTTCTTCAGCGTCGACGGCCGCTACGACCTGCAGTTCCGCCTCGGCGAGGAGCACGTGTCGTCCACGATCGTCCTGCGCCAGGGCGGGGACGCCGTCTTCAGCGCGACGTTCCGGGGTCGTCCGCGTCCCCTGCGCGCGGGCCGTCTCGCGCGTCTCGTCCTGTCGCAGCCCCTGATGACCCATCGGGTGAGCCTGCTGATACGAATCCACGGTGTCTGGCTGTGGATGCGACGGCTCCCCGTCGTGCCGCGCCGACCACACGACCACCAGGAGGGTGTCACGTGACCGCAGAGCTGAGCCCGTACACGGACGTCTCGCCCGAGCGCTGGCCCGACGTCGCCCGGGTGCCCGTGGTGCCCGCCAAGGCCCGCGTCACCGAGGCGATCGTGCGCCAGGCGGTGTCCGGCCTGCCCGTACGGGTCAGCTTCCCCGACGGCACCACCTGGGGTGCGGGCAACGCGTCCGCGCCCGAGCTGCACCTGCGCCGCCCGAGCGAGTTCTTCGCCCGGCTCGGGGCCGACTTCCGCAGCGGGTTCGGCGAGGCCTACATGGCCGGCGACTGGGTCGAGGGCCATCGGACCGACCTCGCCGACCTGCTCGCGCCGTTCGCCGCCCGGATGGCCAACCTGGTCCCCCGTCCGCTCCAGGTCTTCCGACGCTTCGTCGACACCGCCATCCCGCACTCGACCCTCAACACGGTCGAGGGGTCGCGCGAGAACATCCAGGCGCACTACGACCTCTCCAACGAGCTGTTCGCCGAGTTCCTCGACCCGACGATGACGTACTCCGCCGCCTGGTTCGCCGACGCCGACGACGACCTCGAGCGCGCGCAGGAGCGCAAGATCGACGGCATGCTCGACTACGCCCACGTGGGCGAGGGCACCCGCGTCCTGGAGATCGGCACCGGCTGGGGCGCGCTGGCCATCCGCGCCGCCGCCCGCGGCGCCCAGGTCACCACCATCACCATCTCCACCGAGCAGGCCGCGCTGGCGCAGGAGCGGATCGACGCCGCGGGGCTCGGTGACCGCGTCGAGGTCCGGCTGCAGGACTACCGCGAGGTCACCGGCGAGTTCGACGCGATCCTCAGCGTCGAGATGATCGAGGCCGTCGGCGAGGAGTACTGGCCCACGTACTTCGCCACCATCGACCGCCTCCTCGCACCCGACGGACGGGTCGCGATCCAGGCGATCACGATGGCCCACGACCGGATGCTCACCACCCGGCGCTCCTACGGCTGGATCCAGAAGTACATCTTCCCCGGCGGCCTGATCCCCTCGCTCACCGCGATCGACGAGGTGCTCGCCGAGCACACCGACCTGTACGTGCAGGAGCGGCGCGACCTCGGCGTGCACTACGCCGAGACCCTGCGCCAGTGGCGGCACCGCTTCGAGGAGCGCCGTGCCGAGGTCGAGGAGCTTGGCTTCGACGACGTCTTCCACCGGATGTGGCGCTTCTACCTCGCCTACTGCGAGGCCGGGTTCCGTACCGAGTACATCGGCGTCAGCCAGCTCTCGATCGGCCGTCGGCCGACCTTCCGAGGCTGAGGGACCCGCACCTCAGCCCGCGCCGACCTCGCGGACGCCGCGGAGCAGGTCGTCCAGGGTGTCGACCCGCTCGACCGTCAGGTGCTCGTGCGAGCGCTCGGCCACCTCGGTCGGCCACCCGGGGCCGCCCACCAGCACGGTGAGCGGCCAGGTGACGTCGTCGAACGCCCGCCAGACCCCGTCGCGCG
Source organism: Nocardioidaceae bacterium (assembly GCA_030655315.1). Lineage (GTDB taxonomy): Bacteria > Actinomycetota > Actinomycetes > Propionibacteriales > Nocardioidaceae > JAURVT01. Next base: position 230,321 of record JAURVT010000049.1, read on the forward strand.
GCGGGCGGGACATCGACGCCCACAGGAAGACCACGCCGGGCCGCAGTCGCCGCACCAGGTCGGCCAGGCCCCCGGCCGGCAGGCGACCGCCGAGGGACGAGCAGGGCGTGCCCTCGACCGCGAGGGCCGCCTCCACGGCCAGCAGGGGCAGCGCGTGCAGGTCGCCGTCCGCGCTCGCCAGCACCACGCGCGGCGCCCCGCGGCTCGGGGGGCGTCGGGTGCCGATGACGGCGTGCAGCTGGGCGGCCAGCCGCTCGGTGGCGAGGTGCTCGGAGTCGACCCCCAGCGCGCCGTCGAACCAGGCGTCGCCGATCAGCGCGAGCGCGGGCGAGATCACCTCGGTCCAGGCCGCGACGACGCCCCACTCGGCGATCGTCCTCGCGTAGACCTGGCTGAGGGTCGACGCGTCGAGCTCGGTGGCCGCGGCCAGGATCGTGTCGACGGCGACGGACGGCCGGACGTCGGGGGCGACGAGGACGGGCGCGCCGTCGGTGCGGTCGGGTGCGGCCAGGGCCGCCCGCAGCCCGGCGGCGTCGAGCGACAGGGCGACGCGGGACGCGGCCTGCGGCGGCACGCCGCGGGTGACCAGCCGGCCCATCAGCAGGACGCGCGAGACGTCCTCCTCGTCGTAGCGACGGTGGCCGCCCCCGGTGCGTCGGGAGGGACCGATGGAGTAGCGGCGCTCCCAGGTGCGCAGCGTCGGCGTCGCGATGCCCACGCGGGCCGACACCGCCCCCACGCCCCACGTGGGCATGGCGTCGTCCGCCGCGTCCGACCCGGTCGTCGACGGACTCGTCCCCGCGCTCACGTCCTGGTCCTCGTCCTTCGGCTCGTGCTCGTGCTCGCCTGTGTGCTCCGTCATGATGCCAGCCGGCCCCACACCGGGAAACTTGTTCGAAGCCCTTGCCAAGCGAACAAGATCTGACTAGGTTTTGAATCGATTTCGCCGTCACACCCAGTTACTCGTGTGACGGTCACCACTCGGACAAGGGGACCCACCATGGCCAGCATCGCTCGACTCCCCATGCCGCTGATGGACGTCTACGAGTGGCAGTACGAGGGCGCCTGCACCGAGGCCGACCCCGAGACGTTCTTCTCCCCCGAGTCCGAGCGCGGCCCGCGCCGTCACGCACGCGAGGCCGCGGCGAAGACGCTCTGCGGGCGATGCCCGGTCGTCCAGGAGTGCCTCCAGCACGCGCTCGACGTGCGCGAGCCCTACGGCGTCTGGGGCGGCCTCACCACCGGCGAGCGTGCGCAACTCGTGCAGCGCTCGGCCGCCGTGGTGGCCAGCGCCGCCAGCTGAGCAGCGGCCCCCGCTACTCCCAGAACACCCGCTCCACGACGGCGTGCGCCTGGCGCGTGGCGCGCAGGTAGTCGTCGACCATCCGCTCGGTCTCGTCCGGCCGGTACCCCATCAGGTACGCCACGCCGGCCCGCTCGGCGTTCTGCTCGACCATCGACTCCGCCGGCCGCGAGCGCATCAGCACGACGGCGTTGCGGATCCGGCTGACGATCCTCCAGGCCCGCTCGAGGGCCTCGGCGTCGGGGCCGGTGACCAGCCCGGCCTCGGCCGCCGCCCGCAGGGCCGCGACCGTCTCGGTCGTGCGCAGGCCCGGCACCGCGTGCGCGTGCTGCATCTGCAGGAGCTGGACCGTCCACTCGACGTCGGCCAGCCCTCCGCGGCCGAGCTTGAGGTGCGTCGCGCGGCTGGCGCCGCGGGGCAGCCGCTCGGCGTCGACGCGCGCCTTGATCCGCCGGACCTCGCGGACGTCGTCGGGTCCGGCCCCGCCGGCCGGCCAGCGCAGCGGGTCGACGAGGGCGCGGAACCGCTCGCACAGGTCGGGGTCGCCGACGACCGGGTCGGCGCGCAGCAGGGCCTGGGCCTCCCACACCGCCGACCAGCGGTCGTAGTAGGCCGCGTACGACGCGAGGGTCCGCACGAGCGGACCCTGGCGGCCCTCGGGCCGCAGGTCGGCGTCGACCGCGAGGGCCGGATCGCCCGCGGGCAGCGCCAGGGTACGACGGGTCTCCGCGGCGATCCACTGCGCCGCCGTGCCCGCGTCCTTCTCGTCGGCCCCCGGACGCGGCTCGTGCACGAACATCACGTCGGCGTCGGAGCCGTAGCCGACCTCGTGGCCCCCGAGACGCCCCATCAGGACCATCGCCACCCGCGTCGGCAGCTCGCCGCCCCGGGTCGCGGCCGCCGCCCGCGACGCCGCCTCCAGCGAGGCCGACAGCGTCGCGACGGAGATGTCGCTGAGCGCCCGGCCGGACTCGACGACGTCCAGCCGGTCGAGCACGTCGGCGATGCCCACCCGTGACAGCTCTCGGCGCCGCACGCGTCGCACGGCCCTGACGGCCTCCGCGACGTCCTCGTGACGTCCCGCGGCCGCGTGCATCTCGACCAGCAGCGTCTCGCGGGTGCGGGGTCGCAGCTCGTCCTCGTGCCCGAGCATCGCGACCGACTCCGGGGCGCGCTGCAGCAGGTCGGTGACGTAGGACGAGGAGCCCAGCACGTGCGCGAGCTGGGCCGCGCCCTCGTCCTCGTCACGCAGCTTGCGCAGGAACCAGTGCGACGACCCGAGGCTGTCGGAGATCTTGCGGAACGCGAGCAGGCCCGCGTCGGGGTCGGGTGCCTCGGCGAACCACGCGAGCATCGCCGGCAGCAGGTTGCGCAGGATCGACGCGCGCCGCGAGACGCCCGACGTGAGGGCGGCGATGTGCGCGAGCGCACCGCGGGGGTCGCTGTAGCCCAGGGCCACCAGCCGCGCCTGCGCGGCGTCGGTGGTGAGCCGCAGGCCGTCGGTCGGCAGGGAGGCGACCGCCTCCAGGAGCGGGCGGTAGTAGAGCTTGTGGTGCAGCCGTCCGACCTCGCGGCGGTTGGCCTTCCACTCCTTGACGAGGTTGGCCGCGGGGTCGCCCCGGAAGCCCATGCTGCGACCGAGGCGACGCAGGTCGTCCTCGTCGTCGGGCACCAGGTGGGTGCGGCGCAGGCGCATCAGCTGGATGCGGTGCTCGAGGGTGCGCAGGAAGTCGTAGGCCTCCTTCATCCGGGCGCCGTCCTGGCGGCCGACGTACCCGTGCTCGGTGAGCGCGTCGAGGGCCGCCATCGTGTTGCCGCTGCGGATGCGGTCGTCGCTGCGTCCGTGCACCAGCTGGAGCAGCTGCACCGCGAACTCGACGTCGCGCAGGCCCCCCGGGCCGAGCTTGAGCTCGCGGTCGACCCGGTCGGCGGGGATGTGGTCGACCACGCGACGCCGCATCGCCCGGGTGTCCTCGACGAAGTGGGGGCGGGTGCTCGCCTCCCAGACCATCGGCGCGAGCGCCTCGACGTAGGCACGTCCGAGCTCGACGTCGCCGGCCACCGGGCGGGCCTTCAGCAGCGCCTGGAACTCCCAGGTCCGCGCCCAGCGCTCGTAGTACTTGACGTGGCTGTCGAGCGTGCGGGTCAGCGGTCCGGTGCGCCCCTCGGGCCGCAGGTTGGCGTCGACCTCCCAGATCGTGCCCTCGGCGGTGCGGCCCGAGCAGTGCCGCATCATCGTCGTGGCCAGCTTGGTGGCGGCGCGGCGCGCGCGGTCGTCGTCGCCCCCGTCGGGCGTGGCGTGCACGAACACGACGTCGACGTCGCTCACGTAGTTGAGCTCGCGCCCACCGGTCTTGCCCATCGCGATCACGGCGATCCGGCACTCGGCGGCCGCGTCGGGGTGCTCCTCCTCGGCGACGCGGAGGGCGCCGCACAGCGTCACGGCCGCGAGATCGGCCAGCTCGGCGGCCGTCTGCTCGAACGACGTGAGCCCGACCAGGTCCCGGGCGGCCACCGACACCAGCGCCCGGTGGTAGGCGACGCGCAGCGCGTCGGGGTCGTGCACGTCGGCGAACAGCTCGTCGAGGCGGGCGGCGTCGCGCGGCGTCGACGACAGCCGCGGCTCCGCGAGGTCCTCGACGTGCTCGGGGTGGCGGACCAGCCAGGTGCCCAGCGCCTCGCTCAGCCCGACGACGACGGCGAGGTTCTCCGTCAGCACCGGGTCGTCGACGAGCCGCTGCACGAAGACGCCCGGCTCCTCCTGCTCGGCCAGCGCGACCACGGTCGACAGCGCCCAGTCCGGGTCGGCCGCCCGAGCGATCCCGCGCAGCGGCTCCTCGGGGATCTCCCCCAGCGCCTCCAGCGCCGCCGCCGCCTCGCCCGCGGTGAATCCGAGACGGCTCAGGAGTCCTGCGGGTGTCGTCGCCACCCCCGCAGGTTACGCCGCCGAAACGCCCGCTTCCGCCCAGGTCGCCACCCCGCTCGGGCGTCTGGCGCCGTCCCGGCAAGGCCGACGAGCGAAGCCGGGCGTCGTCTGCCCTGCGATGCGAGGAGAACGCCGTCCGTCGAGATGCCAGGGGCCAGGGAGTCAGAGGAGGGGCATCATGCGGTCCAGCTCGAACTGGGTGACCTGCGACCGGTAGTCGTGCCACTCGGCGCGCTTGTTGCGCAGGAAGAAGTCGAAGACGTGCTCACCGAGGGTCTCGGCGACGAGCTCGGAGCCCTCCATGATGCGGATGGCCTCGTCGAGGTTGCGCGGGAGCGGCGCGATGCCGAGGCTGCGACGCTCGCGCTCGCTGAGCGAGTCGACGTCGTCCTCGGACTCGGGCGGCAGCTCGTAGCCCTCCTGGACGCCCTTGAGGCCCGCGCTGAGCAGCAGGGCGTAGGCGAGGTAGGGGTTGCAGGCCGAGTCGATCGAGCGGATCTCGATCCGGGCGGACTGGCCCTTGTGCGGCTTGTACATGGGCACGCGCACGAGCGCGGAGCGGTTGTTGTGGCCCCAGGCGATGTAGGACGGCGCCTCGCCGCCGTGGATGAGGCGCTTGTAGGAGTTCACCCACTGGTTGGTGACGGCGGTGATCTCGGGCGTGTGGCGCAGGATGCCGGCGATGAACGCGCGGCCGGTGCGTGAGAGCTGGTACTCCGCGCCGGCCTCGTAGAACGCGTTCTCGTCGCCCTCGAAGAGCGACAGGTGGGTGTGCATGCCCGAGCCGGGCGCGTCGGTGAGGGGCTTGGGCATGAAGGAGGCCCAGATGCCCTGGTTGAGCGCCACCTCTCGCACGACCGTGCGGAACGTCATGATGTTGTCGGCCATCGAGAGCGCATCGGCGTAGCGCAGGTCGATCTCCTGCTGGCCCGGGCCGCCCTCGTGGTGGCTGAACTCGACCGAGATCCCCATCGCCTCGAGCATGGTGATGACCTCGCGGCGGAAGTCCTGGCCACCACCGCGCGCGGTGTGGTCGAAGTAGCCGGAGTCGTCGATCGGCACCGGCTTGTCGCCGGCGGCGGGCTTGCCCTTGAAGAGGAAGAACTCGATCTCGGGGTGGGTGTAGAACGTGAAGCCGGCCTCGGCGGCGCGACCGAGCGCGCGCTTGAGCACGTGGCGGGGGTCGGCGTACGAGGGGCTGCCGTCGGGCATCGCGATGTCGCAGAACATCCTCGCCGTCGCCGGCGTCTCGCCGCGCCACGGCAGGATCTGGAACGTCGACGGGTCGGGCTTGGCGAGCATGTCGGCCTCGTGCACGCGGGCGAAGCCCTCGATGGCCGAGCCGTCGAAGCCGATGCCCTCGTCGAAGGCTCCCTCGAGCTCGGCGGGCGCGACGGCCACCGACTTCAGGGAGCCCAGCACGTCGGTGAACCACAGTCGTACGAAGCGCACGTCTCGCTCCTCGAGCGCGCGCAGCACGAAGTCCTCTTGCTTGCCCATGGGAGCAGTCTGCCCAGGCTTCGTTGCGTCGCGGTAACCGGGAGGCTCTCGGACCCGGCGCGTCCGCGCGGATACGCTGGCGACATGCCCCAGCTGCGCCTCGCGCTCGCCCAGGTGAACACCCGTGTCGGCGACCTCGCGGGCAACGCCGAGATCGTGCTGGAGCGGTGCCGCCAGGCGCACGCGGCCGGCGCGCACCTCGTCGTCTTCCCCGAGATGGCCCTGACCGGCTACCCGATCGAGGATCTCGCCATGCGGGCCTCCATCATCCGGGCGTCGCAGGAGACCGTCGTCGACGTCGCCGCCCGACTGGCCGACGAGGGGCTCGGCGACCTGGTCGCCGTGGTCGGGTACCTCGACCGCGCCACCGACGTCGCCGACGCCGCGGGGGTGCCCAAGAACGCGCCGCAGAACGCGGTGGCGGTGGTCCACGGCGGCGAGGTCGTCGCGCGTCAGGCCAAGGTGCACCTCTGGAACTACGGCGTCGGCGACGAGATCCGCAACTTCGTCCCCGGCAGCACCATCAACGTCGTGCAGGTGCACGGCGTCGACGTCGCGCTCGCCATCTGCGAGGACCTGTGGCGCGACGGCCCCTCGGCCGCGGCCAAGGCCGCCGACGCGGCGCTGCTCGTCGTCCCCAACGGGTCGCCCTACGAGGCCGACAAGGACGACGTGCGGTTCGACCTCTGCGCGCGCCGGGCCCGTGAGGGCGGGTGCGCGCTGGCCTACGTCAACCTCGTCGGCGGGCAGGACGAGCTGGTCTTCGACGGCGACTCGATCGTCGTGGACGCCTCCGGCGAGCTGGTCGCCCGGTCGCGGCAGTTCGTCGAGGAGCTGCTCCTCGCCGACCTCGACCTGCCGGCCGCCACGCCCACGATGCCGGACGCCGACGAGCGGTTCGGCGGCCTTCGCATCCAGCGCACCATCGTGTCGACCGAGCCGGTGCCGGCCTACGAGCCGCAACCGCTCGAGGTCGTCCCGCGCCTGGACGCGCTGGCCGAGCGGTGGCACGCGCTCGTGCTCGGGCTGCGGGACTACGTGGAGAAGAACGGCTTCCGTACCGTCCTGATGGGCCTGTCCGGTGGCATCGACTCGACGCTGGTCGGCGCCATCGCCGTCGACGCGCTCGGCGCCGACCGGGTGTTCGGCGTCTCCAACCCCAGCGAGTGGTCCACCGAGCACTCCCGCACCGACGCCGCCGAGCTCGCCCGCCGCACCGGTCTGACGCTCGACACGGTGGCCATCGCCCCGATCTTCGACGCCTACCAGGACGCGCTGCACGTGGACGGCCTGGCCGAGGAGAACCTGCAGGCCCGCGTCCGGGCGGTGATCTGGATGGCGCTGTCGAACCAGCACGGCCACCTGGTGCTCGCCTGCGGCAACAAGTCCGAGCTCGCCACCGGCTACTCCACCATCTACGGCGACGCCGTCGGCGGGTACGCCCCCATCAAGGACGTCCCCAAGACCCTCGTCTGGGAGCTGTCGCGCTGGCGCAACGCCGAGGCCGAGCGGCGCGGCGAGACCCCGCCGATCCCCGAGAACGCGATCAGCAAGCCGCCGTCGGCCGAGCTGCGCCCGGGGCAGCTAGACTCGGACTCGCTGCCCGAGTACGACCTCCTCGACGCCGTCCTCGACGCCTACGTCGAGCGCGGGCTCGGCGCCGACGAGGTCGTGGCCGAGGGCTTCGACCGCGAGCTGGTCGAACGCGTCGTCACGCTCGTCGACCGCGCGGAGTACAAGCGCCGCCAGTACCCGCCGGGCCCCAAGATCTCGCGCCGCAACTTCGGCCGGGACCGTCGCGTCCCCATCACCAACGCCTGGCGCGAGTCGCACTAGGCCACCGTGCGTCGTGGGTCGGGCACCGCTGCCGGGTGGCGGTGGGCACGGCCACACGTCCGGCCCGATCCTGGGGCCGTACCCACCGCCGGTGCAGCAGCAACCACGAACGGTGTCCGGCTGGTTGCTGAGGCACCGTCAGGACGGTGGTCTGGTTGCTGACGCGCCGCCGGCTCAGGAGTGGAGCAGGCGCGGGGCGCGGGCGTGCTCGGCCAGCTGCTGCAGGCCGCGCACGATGCCGCCGGTGAGGTCGTCGGCGACGAACGAGCCCTGCATGCCGAGCGCCGCGAGGGCCACGGCTCCGTCGTCGAGCACGCGACGCACGCTGCTGCCGGTGACGATCTCGAGCGCCCGCGCGTCGGGGTCGACCAGGACGAAGACCGCGTTCTCGGAGTCCGTCATCGCGGCGTGCTGACGCTCGGCGGACGCGCGGGGCGACTCGCCGCCGTGGCCGATGACCACCGCGAACCGGCGCCCGCTGAGCTGCTCGGCCTCCTGGACCGCGTACCGGACGAGGCGGCGCTGGGCCTCGCTCAGGTCACCACGAGGCACTGGCGCCACCCGTGGACCCGGCGCGCTCGCCGTCGGCGCGGTCGTCGTCGTCCGAGCGGTCGGCCGGGCCGACCTCACCGAAGCGCTGGTCGGGCGCCTCGAGCTGGTCGCCGCCGAGGGTGGGACGCGGGTACGTCTTGTGCTTGCCGAGCAGGCCGAGCGCGCCGATCAGGACGAACAGCACGATCGGGCCGGCGACGAAGACCAGCAGCACGTACAGCGTGGAGAACCCCTCACCGGGGGCCCAGGTGGCCGGCTCGTCGGCCGAAGCGAGCGCCGGCAGGGCCACCACCTGCGTGGCGACGGCGGCCGCGACAGCGGCGGGGACGGTCCAGCGGGGCGTCGACGGGAGCCTCATGCGGCCCAGCATACCGACCGCCGCGGGTCCTACGCTGGCCCGATGGCCGACCTCCACGAGCTCGACGCCCACGCCCTCGCCGCCGCGTACCGCGACGGCTCGACCACGCCGTCCGAGGTGGTCGACCACCTGCTGTCCCGGATCGACGCGCTCGACGCGACCCTCGGCGCCTTCGTCACCGTCACCGCCGAGTCGGCGCGCGCCCTGGCCGCCGACGCCACCGCCCGGTTCGCCTCCGGCGCCGGCGACCTGCCGCCCCTGCTCGGCGTGCCCACCGCGATCAAGGACCTCAACCTCACCGCGGGCGTGCGCACCACCTTCGGCTCGGCGGTGATGCGCGACCACGTGCCGACCGTGTCGGACACCGTCGTGACCAATCTCGAGGCCGCGGGCACCGTGAGCCTGGGCAAGACGAACACCCCGGAGTTCGGCAGCCCCTGCTACACCGAGCCCGACGTCGCCCCGCCCGCCCGCACCCCGTACGACCTCACGCGCAGCGCCGGCGGCTCCTCCGGCGGTGCGGGCGCGGCGGTGGCCGCGGGCCTCGTCCCGTTCGCCCACGGCTCGGACGGCGGGGGCTCGATCCGCATCCCCGCGAGCGTCTGCGGGCTGGTCGGCCTGAAGCCGAGCCGCGGCCGCATCTCGCGCGCGCCGGTCTACGGCGACGTCACCGGCCTGTCGACGTCGGGCTCGCTCGCCCGCACCGTGCGTGACGCCGCCGTGCTGCTCGACGCGATGGCCGTCCGCGTGCCCGGCGAGGCGCTGCGCGCCCAGCCCGTCCCCGACGGCGCGAGCTGGCGCGACTGGTGCGACCGCGATCCCGGGCGCCTGCGCATCGCCCGCTTCGTCGCCCCGGTCATCGCCGACGTGGCGGTCGACCCCCAGGTCGTCGCCGCGTGGGAGGACGCGTCGCGGCTCCTGGAGCGGCTCGGGCACGAGATCGTCGACATCGAGCCGCCGGTGCCGCCCTCCGCGGTGCCGGCGTTCGAGACGGTGTGGGCGGTCAGCGCGACGATGTCGCCCGTCCCGCCCGAGGCCGAGCAGGCGCTGCGTCCCCTCAGCCGCTGGCTGCGTGAGCGAGGACGGAAGACGTCGGCCCCCGAGCTGGCCCAGGCGCTGCTGGCGATGGGCCAGGCCGGCGCCCGTGCCGTGGCCGCGACCGACCCCTACGACGCCGTGCTCACCCCCACGCTGGGCCGGCTGCCCGCGCCGGTGGGCGGCATCCGCGACGACGCCGACCCGGCCGCCGACTTCGCGGCGCAGAAGGCGTTCACCCCGTTCACCGCCGCCTGGAACGTCACCGGCATGCCCGCGGTGTCGCTCCCGACCGGGTGGTCGAGCGAGGGCCTGCCCATCGGCACCATGCTGGCGGGCCGGCCGGGTGAGGAGCACGTGCTGTGCGCGCTGGCCGCCCAGGTGGAGGCCGCGTGCTCGACCGCCCCGGGCGACTGGGGCCGGCCCGCGCTCGCGCTGCCGTGAGCCGCCACGTCGAGTCCGTCCTCCTGGCCGACGGCGACCTGACCGTCGAGGCCTGGACCGTCCACCACGTCGCGTCGATCGCGCCGTGGCTCGAGGCCGGGCACGAGTGGAAGCGGTGGGACGCCCCCTACCTCCCGGCGCCGACCCACCAGCAGCGTGCGGCGCTCGTCACGGCCCTCACCGCCGACACCTGGCAGCGCGACCCGCGGTCGGACCGGCCCATGCGGCTGCCCGTCTGCCTCGACGGGACGGCCGTCGGGACGCTCTCCTGGCACTGGGAGGACCCGGTCTCGGGCTGGGCACGGGTCGGGATCGTCCTGCACGACCCGTCCGGCTGGGGCGCCGGCACGGGCACCCGGGCCCTGCGGCTCTGGTCCGCCTGGCTCGCCGCCCAGCCCGACGTCCACCGCCTCGACCTCGCCACCTGGGGCGGCCACGCCGCCATGCTCGCGGTGGCCCGCCGGTGCGGCTTCACCGACGAGGTCCGGCTCACCGGTGCGCGGCTCGTCGACGGCGTCCGGCACGACGCGGTCGTGATGGCGAGGCCCGCGCAGCCGACGTGACCGGAGTCGCCTTGTCCCGTCCGCGTGGTCCGTTACGGTCGGGGACGTGTCAGCCCTTCCCGCCGCCCTGACGTCCGGCCTGCCCTCGGCCGCCTCCGTCGACACCACGCACTGCTGGCAGGACAGCACCAACGACGTGTGCAACGCGGTCTACTCCTGGACCGACCAGAACGGCACCGCCGCCGAGATCGCCGACTGGGTGGTGGCCAAGCCGGCCGCCATCGTCGGCCTCCTCTTCGTCGGGTGGCTGGTCCGCCTGCTCCTGCACCGCGTGATCGACCGGGTCACCAAGCAGGCCGCGTCCGGCTCGGTGCCGGGGATGCTGCAGCACGGCAAGGCCGACCGGATCCTCGGCGACACCCACGCCATCGCGATGCAGCGGCGCGAGCAGCGCGCGAACTCGATGGGGTCGCTGCTCAAGAACATCAGCACGATCGTCCTCGCGGTGATCGTCGCCTTCATGGTGATCGCCCAGCTCGGCTACAACATCGCCCCGCTGATCGCGAGCGCCGGCATCATCGGCGTCGCGCTCGGCTTCGGCGCCCAGAGCCTGGTCAAGGACTTCCTCTCGGGCATCTTCATGATCCTGGAGGACCAGTACGGCGTCGGCGACTCGGTCGACCTCGGCGAGGCCATCGGCACGGTCGAGGCCGTCGGGCTGCGCGTCACGCGGGTCCGCGACGTCAACGGAACCGTCTGGTACGTCCGCAACGGCGAGATCCTGCGGGTGGGCAACCAGAGCCAGAACTGGGCCCAGACCGTCCTCGACATCCCGGTCGCCTACCAGGAGGACCTCACCCACGTCCGCGCCGTGCTGCAGTCGGTGGCGCACGAGATGTGGGACGACGAGGACCACCGCGGCGACATCATCGAGGAGCCCGACGTCTGGGGCGTCGAGCGCTGGGACCCCGACGCCGTCGTCGTCCGGGTCGTGCTCAAGACCGCCCCGCTGCGCCAGTGGGCCGTCGCCCGCGAGATGCGCGAGCGGATCAAGGACCGCTTCGACGAGGAGGGCATCGTCATCCCGGCCGCCGAGCGGGTGAAGTGGATGCGTCACGCCGGCGGGTCCGACGCGCTGCTCGGCGAGAGCACTCCCCCGACGCCGCCCGGCGGCACCCCTGGGACGATGGGGACGTGAGCGACACCCAGCCCGAGGGCCAGACCTTCTACGAGGCCATCGGCGGCCACGACACGATCGCGCTGATCGTGCACCGCTTCTACGAGGGCGTCGCCACCGACGACGTCCTCCGGCCGCTGTACCCCGAGGCCGACCTCGGCCCGGCCGAGGACCGGTTCCGCGGGTTCCTCGAGCAGTACTGGGGCGGCCCGACCACCTACTCCCAGGAGCGCGGGCATCCCCGCCTGCGCATGCGTCACGCGCCCTTCGCCGTCACGCCCACCGCCCGCGACCGCTGGCTCGTCCACTTCCGCGCCGGTCTCGACGCCGCCGCGCTCCCCGCCGACCTCGACCGGCAGTTCTGGGAGTACGTCACCCACGCGGCCACCTTCATGGTCAACACCCACGAAGAGCTCTGAGACCCAGGCTGCGCCCGCCTGACGGCGTTGCTGCTCGCTCGCCTTGTCAGCCGAACGCCCTGGGTCTCAGAGTGGGGTGTCTGTTGATGGGGTCAGAAGACCCTCCAGGTAGTCGCGCTCGGCGGTGTCGAGCTCGCGGGAGGACTGGGTGGCGGCGTCGAAGGCGACGAGGACGGCCGTGGCCGAGGCCAGGACGGGCGAGTCGTCGGCCAGCTGGTCGTGGATCCGCGAGGTGATGTGGAACGACCGGCCGCCGAGGCGGAGCACGCGGGTGCGCACCTCGTAGGGGGTCTGGCGGAAGAACATCGGCCGCTTGTAGTCGACGGTGACGCGGGCGACCACGAGCGAGCGGCCCCCGGCGACGCGGACCAGCCGGCTCAGGAAGCTGATCCGCGACTCCTGGAAGTACTCGAAGTACTTCACGTTGTTGACGTGGCCGTACGCGTCGACGTCGGACCACCGGACGTGCAGCGGGTAGACGTGGTCGTCGCTCATGCGGCGGGCTCCTCGAGGAAGTCCGAGAGGAACGCGCGCTCGTCCGCGGTGATACGTCGCGGACGCTCCTCGGCGAACAGGAACGGCGTGAGGTCGCTCCAGGCGCGGGTGAAGACCACGCGCTCGCCGTCGACGACGTCCACGATCTCGTAGGCCAGCGTGAACGACGCCGCGCGGATGCGGCTCACCCACATCTCGATCCGGATCGGCGCGTCGCGCAGCAGCAGGGGACGCAGGAACTCGATGTCGTTGCGCGCCACCACGAGCCCCTCGGACCGCGGCTCGGTGGACGGCGGACCCTCGTGGAGCGCGAACATGTCGACCCGCGCCTCCTGGAGGTAGTCGACGTAGGTGACGTTGTTGACGTGCCCGAGCACGTCCATGTCGGCCCACCGCATGGGGCACTCGTAGACGTGGCGCACGCGCCTGATCCTGCCACGACCGCCGTGCGGGCCCTGCCCGTGCTCGATCCGCATGCGCTACCGTGCTAAGCGAGCGCTTAGTCACCGACCCTGAGGAGTCCTTCGTGTCCGACCAGCCCCGCACCGCCATCGTCACCGGTGCCGCCCGCGGCATCGGTGCCGCCATCGCCCTGCGTCTCGCCGCGGACGGGCACGCCGTCGGCGTGCTCGACCTCGACGAGGCCGCGTGCGCCGGCACCGTCGACGCGATCACCGCCGCCGGCGGCCGGGCCCTCGCGGTGGGCGTCGACGTCGCGGACGAGGCGGCCTCGGCCGCCGCCGTCGAGCGGGTCGCGACCGAGCTGGGCGCGCCGACCGTCCTGGTCAACAACGCCGGCATCACGCGCGACAACCTGCTGTTCAAGATGCCGGTCGATGACTGGGACCTGGTGATGAACGTGCACCTGCGCGGCGCCTTCCTGATGACGCGGGCGGCCCAGAAGCACATGACCGAGGCCGGTTTCGGCCGCGTGGTCAACCTGTCGAGCACGTCGGCGCTGGGCAACCGCGGCCAGGTCAACTACTCGGCGGCCAAGGCCGGCGTGCAGGGCTTCACCAAGACCCTCGCCATCGAGCTGGGCAAGTTCGGCGTCACCGCCAACGCCATCGCCCCGGGCTTCATCGAGACCGACATGACGGCCGCCACCGCCGAGCGCCTCGGCGTCGACTTCGAGGACTTCAAGAAGTTCAACGCCGACCAGATCCCGGTCAAGCGCACCGGCAAGCCCGACGACATCGCGCACACCGTCTCGTTCCTGGTGAGCGAGGGCGCGGGCTTCGTGTCCGGCCAGGTCATCTACGTGGCCGGCGGACCGAGGGACTGACATGGCGGGCGACACCCCCGGCCTGGACCTGGCGGCCCTGCGGTCCCACCTGGACGAGCACGCCCCCGGGCTGGTGACCGGCGAGCTGACCGCCGAGGTGATCGCCGGCGGCCGGTCCAACCTCACCTACCGGGTGGGCGACGGCACGCGGCGCCTCGTCGTGCGTCGTCCGCCGCTCGGCCACGTGCTGGCGAGCGCCCACGACATGGCCCGTGAGCACCGGGTGATGTCCGCGCTCGCCGGCACCGCCGTGCCCGTCCCCGCGACCCACCTGCTCTGCCAGGACGACGCGGTGCTGGGCGCGCCGTTCTACGTGATGGACGAGGCGCCGGGCACCGCGTACCGCCGGGCCACCGAGCTCGCGCCCCTGGGCGCCGACCGCACGCGCGCGATCGGCGAGCGGCTGGTCGACACCCTGGCCACCCTGCACGCCGTCGACCCCGCCGAGGTCGGGCTGGCCGACTTCGGGCGACCCGAGGGATACCTCGAGCGCCAGGTGCGCACCTGGAAGCGTCAGCTCGACGCCTCGCACACCCGGGACGTCGACGGGGCCGCCGAGCTGCACGGCTGGCTCGAGGCGCACGTGCCCACCTCGCCTCCCCCGGCGATCGTGCACGGCGACTACCGCCTCGACAACGTCCTCGTCGACGACGGCGACCGGGTCACCGCCGTGCTCGACTGGGAGATGGCGACGCTCGGCGACCCGGTCACCGATGTCGCGCTGATGGTCGCCTACCAGGAGATGGCCGCCCAGGACACCGCCGGCGCGGTCACCGACGCCGCGCGGGCCGACGGCTACCCGAGCGTCGACGACGTGCTGCAGCGCTACGCCACCACGAGCGGCCGCGACCTGTCCGACCTCGGCTTCTACCTGGCCCTGGCCCACTTCAAGCTCGCGGTGATCCTCGAGGGGATCCACTTCCGGTTCGTCAACGGCCAGACCGTGGGCGAGGGCTTCGACACCATCGGCGCCATGGTCCCGTCGCTCGTCCGGGCCGGTCTGGCCGCCCGCACCGACTCCGGTCGATGAGGGCCGTGCTCGGCGTCGTCGCGTCCCTGGTCGTGGCGACCACCGGGTGCGGCCTCGGCGGGCACGGGGTGGGTGACTCCCAGACGCTGGACGGCGTCGTCTACACCCTGCGCGACGCCGACTGCACCCGCCTGCCCGCCCGCGGGGACGAGCCCGCGTCCCAGACCTGCACGGTCGGTGTGACCGTCCGCAACGAGGACGAGGCGGACGGCTACGCCTTCGGCCCGCGCGAGAGCGCCGTCTGGAGCGGAGACGACCACGTCCGCAGCGCGGGCAACACGTTCGCCGACGGCTCGTCCGACGTCGGCGTCGACCTCGGCGAGACCCGCGAGGCCGTCGTCACCCTGACCGTCCCGCCCGACTTCGACGTCGAGCAGGTCGGGTTCGGGCAGCGCGACACCGAGCAGGTCCGCTTCGACGTCCCCGACGTCTACCGCTGACACCCACGCCCACCGGCACCCTGGAGGAACAGATGGACTTCGCGTTCGACGCCCGCACCGAGGAGCTCCGCGCCGAGCTCACCGCGTTCATGCACGACCACGTCCACCCGGCCGAGGCGGTCGCCGCGCAGCAGCTGGCCGAGGCCGACGACCACTGGTCGCCGCCGCCGGTGCTCGAGGACCTCAAGGCCGAGGCGCGCCGCCGCGGGCTGTGGAACCTGTTCCTGCCCGGCGAGCACGGCGCCGGGCTGACGAACCTGCAGTACGCGCCGCTCGCCGAGATCACCGGCCGCAGCCCGGCCCTGGCCCCGGCCGCGCTCAACTGCGCCGCGCCCGACACCGGCAACATGGAGGTGCTCGCGATGTTCGGGACCCCCGAGCAGCGCGAGCGCTGGCTCGATCCGCTGCTCGACGGACGGATCCGCTCGGGGTTCGCGATGACCGAGCCGGCCGTCGCGTCGTCCGACGCCACCAACATCGAGACCAGCATCCGCCGCGACGGCGACGACTACGTGATCGACGGCCGCAAGTGGTGGATCACCGGCGCGATGAACCCGAACGCCAGGATCTTCATCGTCATGGGCAAGACCGACCCCGGTGCCGAGCGGCACCGGCAGCAGTCGATGATCCTCGTCGAGCGCGACACTCCCGGCTTCGCGATCGAGCGCGGCATGCAGGTCTTCGGGTACGACGACCACGACCACGGCGGCCACGCCGAGCTGTCGTTCACCGACGTGCGCGTGCCCGCGTCGAACCTGATCGGCGGCGAGGGCGACGGCTTCGCGATCGCGCAGGCGCGGCTCGGCCCGGGCCGCATCCACCACTGCATGCGGTCGCTGGGCATCGCCGAGCGAGCCGTCGAGCTGATGTGTGCGCGGGCGAGCGAGCGGGTCGCGTTCGGCAAGCCGATCGCGGAG
The DNA here is from genome assembly GCA_030655315.1 of Nocardioidaceae bacterium. GTDB lineage: Bacteria > Actinomycetota > Actinomycetes > Propionibacteriales > Nocardioidaceae > JAURVT01. The sequence continues at coordinate 246,541 of JAURVT010000049.1, forward strand.
CAGGGCGTGGTGCGCGACTGGATCGCCGAGTCGCGCGTCCGGATCGAGCAGCTGAGGCTTCTGGTCCTCAAGACCGCCTGGCTGATGGACACCGTGGGCAACAAGGGCGCCCACAGCGAGATCCAGGCGATCAAGATCGCCACCCCGCAGGCCGTCGAGTGGATCCTGGACAAGGCCATCCAGACTTACGGCGCAGCCGGTCTCAGCCAGGACGCCCCGCTGGCGTCGTGGTTCGCCGGCATCCGCACGCTGCGCTTCGCCGACGGCCCGGACGAGGTGCACAAGAACGCCCTCGCCAAGGCCGAGATCCGGCGCCAGACCCGCTAGCGGCCCGGGGACCCGCGTCGGGGCGCTCAGCCCTCGATCCGGCGCTGCAGCTTGTTCATCCCGCCGAGCCAGCGATCGGTGTCGGCGGCGCGCGCCTGCACGTACTGCTCCACCTCGGGGTGGGGCAGGACGAGGAAGCGGTCGTCGGCGAGCGCGGCGGCCACGGTGTCGGCGACGACGGACGGCGCCACCGCGCCCTCGACGAGGGTGATCTCGCCGGCGCGGCCCGTGGCCGTCAGCATGTCGGTGGTGACGCCCTGCGGGCACAGGCACTGCACGACGACGCCGCGGTGCGCGTAAGTCGCGCGCAGCCACGACGCGAAGCCCACCGCCGCGTGCTTGGAGACCGTGTACGGCGCCGAGCCGAGCATCATCAGCAGCCCCGCGGCGGAGGCTGTCGAGACGAACCGGCCGGAGCCGCGCTCGAGCCAGTCGGGCAGCAGCAGGCGGGACGCGCGGACGTGCGCCATCACGTTGACCTCGAGGGAGAGCGCCCAGTCGTCCTCGGACGCCTCGGGCCCACCGTCGGTGGCGACGCCCGCGTTGGCGAACCAGACGTCCACCGCGCCGAGGTGACCCCGGGCGGCCTCGACGAGCGCGGTGACGCCCGCCTCGCTCGCGGCGTCGCCCGGCACGGCGTGGGCGCCGATCTCGGCGGCGGTGGCCGCGAGCCGGTCGGCGTCGAGGTCGTTGACGACGACGCGCGCCCCGTCCGCGACCATCCGCTCGGCGATCGCGCGTCCGATGCCGCCGGCGGCGCCGGTGACGACGACGCCGGCGTCCCGGACGACGCTCACACGCCGCCCGTCAGCGTGAGGCCACCGTCGGTGACCAGCACCTGGCCGGTCACCCAGCTCGCCTCGTCGGACAGCAGGTAGGCGGCCGCGGCGGCGACGTCCTCGGGCACGCCCAGGCGCTTGGCGGGGTACTGCTCGGCCACCTCGGCCTCCTTGCCCTCGTAGAGCGCGGTGGCGAACTGGGTCTTCACCACGGCCGGCGCGACGGCGTTGACGCGCACCGTCGGGCCGAGCTCGACGGCCAGCTCCTGCGTCACGTGGATGAGCATGGCCTTGGACGCGCCGTACATGCCGATGCCGGGCGCGGGCTTGAGGCCGCCGACCGACGCGACGTTCAGCACCGAGCCGCCGTGCTCGGACATCCAGGCGCGCCACGCGTGCTGGGTCCACGCGAGCGCGGCGAGCACGTTGACCTTGACGATCTTCTCCGCGGCACCGAGGTCGATGTCGATCATCGGGCCGTAGGCGGGGTTGATGCCCGTGTTGTTGACGAGGTGGTCCAGCGAGCCGAAGGTCTCGATGGTGCGGGCCACGGCCTCGGCCTGGTGGTCGGGGTCGTCGGCCTTGCCCGCGACGGCGAGGGCCTTCTCGGGCCCGCCCAGCGTCGCGACGGCCTCCTCGAGCGCCTCGACCTTGCGCGCGGTGATGCACACCCGCGCACCCTCGTCGACGAGCCGCTGCGCGATGCCCAGCCCGATGCCCCTGCTCGCGCCGGTGATGATCGCCGTGCGGCCCTCGAAGCGTCCGCTCACGAGAGGCGCTCGATGATCATGGCCATGCCCTGGCCGCCGCCGACGCACATGGTCTCGAGGCCGAACTGCTTGTCGTGGGTCTGCAGCGAGTTGATCAGCGTGCTGGTGATCCGTGCGCCCGTCATGCCGAACGGGTGGCCCACGGCGATCGCACCGCCGTTGACGTTGAGCGTGTCCATGTCGACGCCGAGGTCGCGGGCGCTGGGCAGCACCTGCGCCGCGAACGCCTCGTTGATCTCGACCAGGTCGATGTCGCCGATGCTCATGCCCGCGCGCGACAGCGCCTGGCGGGAGGCCTCCACGGGGCCGTAGCCCATGATCTCGGGCGACAGGCCGGTGACGCCGGTGGACACGATCCGGGCCAGCGGGGTGAGCCCGAGCTCGGCGGCGCGGGTGTCGCTCATGATGACGAGCGCCGCGGCGCCGTCGTTGAGCGCGCAGCAGTTGCCCGCGGTGACGGTCCCGTCGGGGCGGAAGACCGGCTTGAGTCCCTGCACGGCCTCCAACGTGACGCCGGCGCGGGGGCCGTCGTCGGCGTCGACGACGGTGCCGTCGGGGAGCGTGACGGGGGTGATGTCGCGGGCCCAGAAGCCGTCGGCGATCGCCTTCTCGGCGAGGTTCTGGCTGCGGACGCCGAACACGTCCTGGTCCTCGCGGGTCACGCCCTTGAGCTCGGCGAGGTTCTCCGCGGTCTGGCCCATCGCGATGTACGCGTCGGGCAGGACGCCGTCCTCGCGCGGGTCGTGCCAGGTGCCGCCGTTCTCGGCACGGTCCTGGGTGCGCAGGATCGCGTCGTCGAAGATCGGGTTGGCCGTCTGCTGGCCGGGGATCACGTCGCTGTTTCCCGTGATGAAGCGGCTGACGGTCTCGACGCCGGCCGACACGTACACGTCGCCCTCGCCGGCCTTGATCGCGTGGAAGGCCATCCGGGTGGTCTGCAGGCTCGAGGAGCAGTAGCGCGTGATCGTCGCGCCCGGCACGTCGTCGAGGCCGAGCAGCACGGTGACGATGCGGGCGAGGTTGTTGCCCTGCTCGCCGCCGGGGAGGCCGCAGCCGAGCAGGAGGTCCTCGACCTCGTGCGGGTCGAGCGCGGGGACCTTGTCGAGCGCCGCCTGCACCATCTGCGCGGCGAGGTCGTCAGGACGCATGTCCTTGAGCGACCCCTTGAAGGCGCGGCCGATGGGCGAACGGGCGGTGGAGACGATGACTGCCTCGGGCATGGGGACCTTCCGTGGAGGTGAGTCGCAGGGTGCGCCGACGGTGCTGACTGAGCGCTTGCTTAGCATGCAATCCGTCCCCCATGCTGTCAACGCGAGGCACCACCGGACCCCCGACCGACCCAGGAGGCGTCATGACCCAGCTCACCCCGCGCCACCGGCTCGTCCGGGCCGCCGTGGAGGCGTTCGCCGAGAAGGGCTTCCACGCCACCACCACGCGCGACATCGCCTCGCGCGCCGGCATGAGCCCCGCCGCGCTCTACGTCCACCACCCGTCCAAGGAGGGCCTGCTCTACGAACTCTCCCGCGACGGCCACCTCGCGGCGCTCGACGTCGTGCGGCGCGCGGTCGACGGCAGCGACGTGCCCGCCGAGCGGCTGCGACGCCTGGTGCACGACTTCACCCGCTGGCACGCCGAGCACAGCCTGACCGGGCGGATCGTCCAGTACGAGCTGACGGCCCTGGCCCCCGAGCACCTCGCCGAGGTGGCGGGCTACCGCCGCGACATCGAGGCGACCGCCCGCGAGGTGCTGGAGGACGGCGTCGCACGTGGCGCGTTCAGCGTCGACGACGTGCCGGGCACCGCGCTGGCCGTCCTGTCGCTCGGGGTCGACCTGGTGCGCTGGTACCTGCCGGACGGACCCCGGACGCCCGAGTCCGTGGCGGACCTGTACGCGGCGCTCGCGCTGCGCATGGTCGCCGCCTGACGCACGACGGCCCCGCCACCGGGTGACCGGGGCGGGGCCGTGCGCGTCGCTGCAGGAGTGGTGCGGTGCTGCTCAGGCCTGGAGGACGGCCTCGGCGGCGATGACGATGTTGATCTTGTCGCCGATCATCAGCTTCTCGCCCTGGACCGGGATGTTGAAGTCGATGCCGAACGCCTTGCGGCTGATCTCGCCCTTGGCCTCGAGGCCGATGCGCGTGCCGCCCCACGGGTCAGCGCCCTCGCCCAGGAACTCGACGTCGAGCTCGACCGGGTGGGTGGTGCCCTTGATGGTCAGGTCGCCGGTGACGGCGAAGGTGTCGTCGCCCTTGTCGACCACGTTCGTCGAGGCGAACGTCATCTCCGGGTTCTCCTCGACGGAGAAGAAGTCGCCCGAGCGCAGGTGGTTGTCGCGATCGGCGGTGCCGGTGTCGACGGTGGAGAGCTGGATGTTGACGTTGACCCGGTGGCCGGCGGCGTCGTCGGCGGTGACGACGGTGCCCTCGAAGCCGGTGAACTTGCCGCGCACCTTGCTGACCAGGTGACGGACGGTGAAGCCGACCTCGGTGTGGGTCGGGTCGAGCTGCCAGGTGCCGGCGGTGACCTGCGTCATGGTGGTTCCTCCTCGTGGGCCCGGGGGCCGAAGTCTGTGGGGTGCGGTGCTGCGGTGGTGCAAGTCGTTGATGGTTCAACTACTAGGAGAACGATACCGCTCAAAGGTTTATGCGTCAACTATGGCTGCGATACGGTGGGTCGCATGAGCCCCACCCCCGCCGTGCCCCGCACCGAGACCGAGTGGCTGGACCGCGGGCAGCAGCAGGCCTGGCGCTCGTTCATGGGCGGGTCCACCGTGCTGATGGACCGCCTCGACCGCGACCTGCGCCACGAGCACGACCTCTCGATGGCCGAGTACGAGATCCTCGTGCGGCTCTCGGAGTCCCCCGAGCGCAGCCTGCGGATGGCCGAGCTCGCCGCGATGGTCTCGCACTCGCGCAGCCGCGTCACCCACACCATCGCCCGCCTCGAGCGCGTCGGCATAGTCCACCGCCAGCCCTGCAAGGACGACGGCCGCGGCGTCGAGGCCGTCCTGACCGACCACGGCTTCTCCGTGCTCGAGAAGGCCGCCCACACCCACGTGCAGGGCGTCCGCGCCTACCTCGTCGACCGCGCCGCCCCCGAGGATCTCGCCGCCATCGGCCGCGTCATGGAGCGGATCGTGACCGAGCTGGACGGCCAGCGCTTCTGACCTGCGACCTGCCGGGCTGGGCATCCCGGCTGGCGGCGTTGCGGCCGGATCGCAGGGCGAACCCAGCCCAGCTTCACCGTCCGCGCCTTGCCATCCGGGCGCCCCGCCCCGCAGGTTCCGTTGGTCTGCCTGTTCGGCGGTCTGCCTGACGGCGCTCGGCACCGTCTGACCAAGGCCGAGGAGCGAAGCTGGGCGTCCTGTGCCCAGCGATGCGACGAGAACGCCGGTCAGGCGGATGCCGAGGGTCGTCAGTCGCGGGTGAGGCGTCGGTGGGTGACGCGGTGGGGACGGGCGGCGTCGAGGCCGAGGCGCTCGATCTTGTTCTGCTCGTAGGCCGCGAAGTTGCCCTCGAACCAGAACCACGAGGCGGGGTTCTCGTCGGTGCCCTCCCACGCGAGGATGTGGGTGGCGACGCGGTCGAGGAACCACCGGTCGTGCGAGGTGACCACGGCGCAGCCGGGGAAGTCGAGGAGCGCGTCCTCGAGCGACGACAGCGTCTCGACGTCCAGGTCGTTGGTGGGCTCGTCGAGGAGCAGCAGGTTGCCGCCCATCTTCAGGGTGAGCGCCAGGTTCAGGCGGTTGCGCTCACCACCGGAGAGCACGCCGGACTTCTTCTGCTGGTCCGGGCCCTTGAAGCCGAACGACGCGACGTAGGCGCGCGAGTTCATCTCGAAGTTGGCGACCTTGATGAAGTCGAGGCCGTCCGAGACGGTCTCCCAGACGTTCTTCTCCGGGTCGAGGCCGCCGCGGCTCTGGTCGACGTACGACAGCTTGACCGTGGTGCCGACGTCGAGCTTGCCCTCGTCGGGCTCCTCGCCGCCGGTGATCATCCGGAACAGGGTGGTCTTGCCGACGCCGTTGGGTCCGATGACGCCGACGATGCCGGCGCGGGGCAGCGAGAAGCTGAGGTCGTCGATGAGCACGCGGCCCTCGAAGCCCTTGGTCAGGTCACGCGACTCGAGCACGACGTCACCGAGACGCGGGCCGGCCGGGATGTTGATCTCGGAGGTGTCGATCTTGCGGTCGCGCTCGGCGGCGGCGGCCATCTCCTCGTAGCGCGCGAGACGCGACTTGCTCTTGGTCTGGCGGGCCTTGGCGTTGGAGCGGACCCACTCCAGCTCCTTCTCGAGCATCTTGGCGCGCTTGGCGTCCTTCTGGCCCTCCACCTTGAGCCGGTCGCGCTTGGTCTCCAGGTAGGTGGAGTAGTTGCCCTCGTAGCCGTGGATGCGGCCGCGGTCGACCTCGGCGATCCACTCGGCGACGTTGTCCAGGAAGTACCGGTCGTGCGTGATCGCGAGGACCGCGCCGCGGTAGGTGGCGAGGTGGCCCTCGAGCCACTGCACCGACTCGGCGTCCAGGTGGTTGGTGGGCTCGTCGAGGAGCAGCAGGTCGGGCTCCTGGAGCAGCAGCTTGCACAGCGCGACGCGGCGGCGCTCACCACCGGACAGGTGGTCGACGATCGCGTCCGGCGGCGGGCAGCGCAGCGCGTCCATGGCCTGGTCGAGGCGGCTGTCGAGCTCCCACGCGTTGGTGCGCTCCAGGTCCTCCTGGAGGTTGCCCATCTCGGCCATCAGCTTGTCGAAGTCGGCACCGTCCTCGCCCATCTCCACGCCGATGGCGTTGTAGCGGTCGAGCTTGCCCTTGATCTCGGCGACGGCCTCCTCGACGTTCTCGAGGACCGTCTTGCCCTCGGTGAGGGGCGGCTCCTGCTGGAGCATGCCGACGGTGGCGTTGGGGTCGAGGTGCGTGTCGCCGTTGTTGACGTGCTCGAGCCCCGCCATCACCTTGAGCAGGGTCGACTTGCCGGCGCCGTTGGGACCGACGATGCCGATCTTGGCGCCGTGGAGGAAGGACAGCGTCACGTCGTCGAGGACGACCTTGTCGCCGTGAGCCTTGCGGACGTTGCGCAGCGTGAAGATGTACTCGGCCATGACAGCCAAGCCTAGGGCGTCGACGTCCCGGCACTCGTGGTGGCCCGGCGCGAGCCCTGCAGGCCGGTGGCCGTGAGCAGCCCGACGCGGACCGCCTCGTGGCGGTCGAGCACCTCGCGGACGGGGACGACGACCTGCGTGTGGGCGACCTCGCCGACGGCGGTGCGCAGCGTCGAGTCGGCCTCCTCGGCCGCGCGACGACCGGCGCGGGCGGCGAGCGAGCGTCCGACCAGGGCGACCAGGAGCCCCAGCACGAGACCCCCCACGAGCAGGATCGTCGGCAGCGGCACCCCGAGCACGGACGGTGTCGAGGCCGATCCGCTGCCCCCGGCCTGCACGGCCACGACCACGAGCCAGACCAGGCCGGCCACGGCCGCCAGCAGCAGCAGCCACTGCACGACGGCGACCAGGCGCCAGCCGGCACGCGAGCGGCCGAGCCCGAGGTCGGCTGACGAGGTGGCGGCGTCGATCCGGTCGGCCAGCTCGCCGGACGTGCCGGTGGCGGCGTCGCGGACGGCGGTGGCCCAGGTGGGCGGCATCCCGGCCGACGACGTCTCGGCGACGTCGCGGACGGCGACCTCGACGCCCGAGCGCTGCGCGTCCCCGGGCACGGGCGAGGCGCGGCGCGCGCCCGGCGCACCGAGCGAGGGGTCGAGGTCGAGCCGGGTGAGCGGGTCCTTGCGCAGCCGACCCAGCAGGCGTGCGGGGGGCCAGGCGCTGGAGGCGGCGGCGCGACGTCGGACGGTGGACCCGACGGCGTCGACGACCGCCGGGACGCCGACGGCCTCGGCCAGCGCGCCGTCGAGCGCCTCGCGGGCGTCCTCGCCGAGCCCGGGAGCAGCGGTGGCGCCGTTGACGGCGAGCAGCGCGGTGGCCGCGACGTCGACGTCGGCCTGGAGCCGGTCGCGGGCGGTCTGCTTGTCGCGGATGCGCTTGACCAGCGCGCGCTTGAGCTCGTCGACGCCCTCGCCCGTGAGCGCCGAGGTGCCGAGCACGGGCACGTCAGGCAGGCCGTCGTCGACGAGCAGGCGGCGGACGTCGTCGAGCGCGGCCTGCTGCTGGTCGGCGGGGATCCGGTCGACCTGGTTGAGCACGACCATGGTCACGTCGGCGTAGGCCGTGAGCTTCTTGAGGTAGCGGTCGTGCACGGCGGCGTCGGCGTACTTCTGCGGGTCGAGCACCCACACGAGGAGGTCGGCGTGCGTGACGAGGCGGTCGACCTCGAGGTGGTGCGACACCTCGGTGGAGTCGTGGTCGGGGAGGTCGAGCAGCACGAGGCCCTCGAGGTTGGTGTCCTCGCTGGACGTGTCGAGCATGCTCGTGCGCGAGACCTGGTTGCGCGGCGGGATGCCCATCCACTTGAGGATCTCGCTGGACCCCTCGGGCCCCCAGGCGCAGGCCAGCGCCCACGAGGTGGTGGGGCGCTGGACGCCGACGCCCGCGATCTCCAGGCCCGACAGCAGGTTGAACAGCGAGGACTTGCCCGAGCCCGTGGCCCCGGCGAGCGCCACGATCGTGTGGTCGGCCGACAGGCGCAGCCGCTCCCCCGCGTGCTGCACCACGACGACGGCGTCGTCGAGCAGCCGGTCGTCGAGCATGCCCCGGCCGGTGTCGACGGCCTGCTGCAGGCCGTTGACCCGCGCGACCACGTCGCCCTGCTCGGGCGAGAACCAACGGTCACGGTCCACGGTGGCGTCCACGGTCCTCACTCGTCCCAGTCGGGCAGCAGGTCGGTGTGCCGCGCGTCCTCGGCGCGGCGGGCTGCCTCGCGGATGTTATCGGCCGCCCGTCCACCGGCGTCGAACCGGCTCAGCAGGGCGGCGAACCGCTCGCGCTCGCTGCGCAGCAGGGCCGACGAGCGCAGCTGGAGGTCGAGGCGGGCCCGGTCGAGAAGCACCTCGACCTCGGCGGCGCCGAGCACGGCGTCGAGCAGGCGTCGACCGGAGTCGCCGGCGGCGTCGTCGGTGCGGTCGCTCGCGCGGGTCAGGACCGCGACGCTCACCGCGGCGGCGAGCCCGTTGACGCCCATCGCGAGGACGTTGGCGTTCAGGCGCTTGTCGGCGACGCCCTCACGGACGAGCACCAGCACGGCGCCCAGCCAGTCGCGGACGGTGCGCTCGGCACGCATGCGGAAGTCGCGCGGCGCCTTGCCCAGGCCGCCGCCGTGCGCGTCGACGACGGCGCGGCCCTCGGAGGAGGCCACCCAGGCCCGCTCGGTGGCCTCGGCCAGGCGCTCCGCGTGCTCGAGCAGCGTGAGGTCGACGGCGTGCTCGACCGCCGCGAGCACCTCGCCCGAGCGGTCGCGGCGCCCGGTGACGGAGTCGACCACGCGGGACCGGATCCGGCTGACGCGGTCCTCGAGCGAGCGGACGAGGTCGCCGGAGCCGACGAAGTCCTGCCAGCGCGCGGCCAGGGCACCGCTGACGACGGTGCCGTCGGCCAGCGCGACCTCGAGGGCCTGCTGCTGGTCGTCGTGCGCGAGGTCGGCGGACGCGACGAGGTGGACGAGCGCACGCGACTCCTCGTGCGCGGCGTCGGCGACGTCGTGCGCCCGGAAGATGATCTGGCGGACGGCGCCGTCGAGCGTCTGCGTGACGATCGCGTCGCGGACGTCGGTGTCGACCGCGAGGTCCTGCAGCCAGTCGCGGATCGTGGCGACGGCGTCGGGCGGCAGCAGCCCGTCGGAGTCGACGGGCGCCTCCGGGACCGTGAACAGCGGCGAGTCCTTGAGGCCGCGCGACGTCATCATCCGCGCGAGGTGGCGCTGGACCTCCGACAGCGACTGCGCGGGCGTGCGGTCGAGGACCACCGCGACGGCGGCGCTGCGGCGGGCGGCGGACTGCAGGAAGTCCCACGGCACCTGGTCGGCGTAGCGGGCCGAGGACGTGACGAACAGCCACAGGTCGGCGGCGGCCAGCAGCTGCGCGGCGAGCTCGCGGTTGGAGACGTCGACCGAGTCGACGTCGGGGGCGTCAAGGATCGCGAGACCGGCGGGCACCGCGGGCGTCGAGACCAGGCGGAGGGCGCTGATGTCGTTGGACGGCGACGTGGTGCGCGCGAGGTCGGGCAGGATCCGCTCCGGGGCGAACCAGTGCGCCTCGGACGGGTGGTGCACGAGCACGGGCGAGCGGGTCGTGGGGCGCAGCACGCCCGATTCCGTGACCGGCTTCCCGACGATGCTGTTGACCAGCGTGGACTTGCCCGCGCCGGTGGAGCCGCCGACCACCGCGAGCAGCGGCGCGTCGAGCTGGACCAGGCGCGGGAGCACGTAGTCCTCGAGCTGGTCGATCGTCTCGCGCCGGGTGACGCGGGCCTTCTCGACGTCGCCGAGGTCGAGACGGAGCGGTGCGGCGTCGAGGTCCGAGCGGAGCCGCATCAGCGCCGACAGTAGCGCGGCGGCGGAACGTTCGGTGGGCACCGCGCTGCTCCTTGTCGATGGTTCGGGGGGTGTGAGACACCTGTGGCGTCTGGGACGACACCCCGAACCCTAGTGGAGGTGTCGGACGGGCGGGTCCTGACGGCGGCCCTACGCGTGACGGGCGCCGGCGGCGGCTAGTGCCGGGGGGCGTAGGGGCGGGGTGCCGGCGGGGGTCCGTACCCCGGTGGCGGGCCCTGTCCGGGCGGGGGCCCGTACGCCGGTGGCGGCCCATAGCTCGCAGGTGGGCCGTAACCCGGAGGCGGGCCGTAGCCCGGAGGCGGGCCGTAGCCCCACGGTGGGAGGACGGGGCGCACCGGCGGCGGGAGCCGGACCCAGGGCTTCACCTGGCCCATCGCCCAGCGCAGCGCGTCGACCTTGCCCACGGCGTCGCGCTTGGCCCGTCCGTCCATCACCCCCGCGTAGAGGAACGCGGCCGACGCCGCGAGCCGCTGGTAGCGCCGGAACGCCGGCAGCGCGGTGTCGCCGGGCCGGCTCTTGGCGAACGCGACCGCGCGGGCGCGCATCGGGAAGCGCGACAGGTAGGGCACCTCGTCGCGGTGCAGCCAGCCGCGTCCGGCCATGTGCTCCAGCGCCAGCCGCACCCGCTTGCCCTGACGGGCACGGGCGAGGATCGCGCAGGTGACCAGGCCGGCGAGCACGGCGGCCAGAGCGAGGTACGCGAACAGGAAGCCGACCCCGCCGCCGTAGGTGAGCGAGCCGTTCCAGAGCGCGTGCAGCCCGATGCTGCCGGCGAGCCCGACGGTGCAGACCAGACCGCGGAGCCAGGGGTTGCGGAGCGTGAGCGCCAGGGCGATCGCGATGCCGAACGACGACGTGAACAGGGGGTGGGCGAGCGGGCTCAGCAGTCCGCGGACGACGAACGTGGCCGTCGCTCCCCCGACGCCGTCGAGCTGCGGGCCGTCCGTCCCCGTGGGCAGGCCGTCGTAGGCGATCGAGATGTAGCCGACGTTCTCGACGAACGCGAAGCCCAGCCCGACGATGCCGGCGTAGACCAGGCCGTCGACGAAGCCGTCGATGACGCGGCGCGCGCGCACGAACGTCAGGACGAGGAACAGGCACTTGGCCGGCTCCTCGGTGACCGGCGCGATCCAGGTGGCCATCGCGGCGTCGCTGAGGTCGAACCACGACTGCGCACCGATCTGCAGCAGCAGCGCCGAGCTGGTCGAGATCACCGCGCCCCAGACGAACGCGGCCGCGACGTAGCGCCGCGGCTCCGGCTCGTACCGGTCCAGCCACACGTACCCGGCGACCAGGGTCACGGCGGGGATCAGCGCGTAGAGCAGCACCAGCCCCGAGCCCGCGCGAGAGGTGAAGACCGCCAGCGCGACAGCACCGGCGACCCCGACCACCGCGGCCACCCAGACGAGCACCACGAGCAGCCGACGACCCCGCTGCACGTACGCCTCGGTGTACGGCGGCAGGCCGGGCACCGGCGCCATCGGCGCCTGGACGGGGAAGGACACGGAGAAGAGCCTAGGTGTTGGAGGGGCAGCGCGCCCCGCCGATAGGCTGCCCCCCAGGCGCCTGTAGCTCAGCTGGATAGAGCAAGAGCCTTCTAATCTCTAGGTCGCAGGTTCGAGTCCTGCCAGGCGCACACCAGACCCAGATCCATCACCTGGAAGAGCGAAGAGCCTTCTCATCTCTAGGTCGCAGGTTCGAGTCCTGCCAGGCGCACACATCCCCGCGATCCGTCGGTCCCGCCCCCGCGGTCCGTCACTTCCGCCGGACCGATCCGTCACTTCGGCCGGTCACCGACCGGCAGGACCGACGGACGGGTGCGGCAGAAGCGACGGATCGAGGTCAGGCCGCGGCGGCGGCGGTGATGGCCTGCTGCAGGATCTCGGGGCTGGGGACGCCGCCGCCCTCGGGCGTGGGCTTGCCGCCGACGAGCACGGTCGGCGTGGCGCTGACCTCGGCCTGCTGCGCGGCCTCGCCGGCCTCCTCGACCCACCGGCCGAACTGGTCGTCGTCGATGCACGACTTGGTCTCGAGACCGCCGGCCTGACGGGCGAAGTCCGCCAGCTGGTCGTCGCTCAGACCGGCGCCGCCCTCGGCGGGCTGGTTGGTGTAGAGCAGCTTCTGCAGCTCGTGGAAGGCGCCGGCGCCGGCGGTGTCGACGACGCACGCCGCGGTGTTGGCCGAGCGGCTGGAGTACTCCGTGGTGCTGGCACGGTCCAGGAACGGGATCGGCCGGTACTCGACGGTGATAGCACCGGAGGCCACCTGCTGGTCGAGGAACTCGCCGTTCTGCGCCTCGGAGGCCTGGCAGGCCGGGCACTGGAAGTCCTCGTAGATGACGACCGGGACGGGGTCGGCCGCGTCGGCCGCGGGCGTGCCACCGGCGGCGGCCTGGTCGTAGACGATGCCGTAGTCGTCGGTCGTGTTGGCCGGCTGCGCGGCCGGGTCGTTGCTCTTGCCGACCTCGTTGACGATCGCGAACGCGGCCACCGCGACGAGGACGACGACCACCGCCATGATGCCGAGGGTGATGCCGTTGCGGCGACGCTTCTCGGCGCGCTCGCGCTCCTTGCGCATCTGCTCCGCACGCTGCTGGCGGTCGTTCTTGGCGGTGTTGCTGGCCACGCTGGTTGCTCCGATCGGCGGGGTCGAGACGGTCCGGTCCGCACAACGAACGGCAGGCCCCGCGGGTTCCGGGGCCCGCACGCGGACCACTCCACCGTAGCGAGACGGGCCGAACCACCTACGCTGAGGTCGTGAACGACAAGCTGGTGTGGATCGACTGCGAGATGACCGGACTCGACCTGGGCGCCGACGCGCTCGTCGAGGTGGCGGCGCTCGTCACGGACTTCGAGCTGAACGTGCTCGGCGAGGGCATCGACCTGGTGATCAAGCCGCCCCAGGCGGCGCTCGAGCAGATGAACGAGGTGGTCACCACGATGCACACCTCGTCGGGGCTGCTCACCGAGCTCGACGCGGGCACCACGCTGCGCGAGGCCGAGGACGCCGTCCTCACCTACGTCAAGGAGCACGTCAAGGAGCCGCGCAAGGCGCCCCTGGCCGGCAACTCCGTGGGCACCGACCGCGCGTTCATCGCCCGCGACATGCTCGACCTCGAGGCGTGGCTGCACTACCGGATCGTCGACGTGTCGTCGATCAAGGAGCTGTCGCGGCACTGGTACCCGCGCGCCTACTTCGCCGCGCCGAAGAAGGCCGGCGGCCACCGCGCGCTGGCCGACATCCGCGAGAGCATCGAGGAGCTGCGCTACTACCGCTCGGCCGTCTTCGTGCCCGCCCCGGGCCCCGACAGCGAGACCGCGCGGGCGCTGGCCGCCGAGGTCTCGGGGACGCTCTCGACCCCCTCGTGATCCCCCGGTCCGCCGCACCCGTGGGAGCCGCTATGCTTCTCGGCGTTGCTTCCGGTGCGAGCCGGACGCACGTGGTGGGTGTAGCTCAGCTGGTAGAGCACCGGCTTGTGGTGCCGGTGGTCGCGGGTTCAAGTCCCGTCACTCACCCCACAGGGACGGCGGCGGTGGCGTGAACGTCACCGTCGTCGTCGCGTTCGGGGCCAACTTCCTCATCGCGCTCGCCAAGTCGGCCGCCGCGCTGCTGACCGGCTCGGCGTCGATGGTCGCCGAGGCCGCCCACTCCTGGGCCGACACCGGCAACGAGATCTTCCTGTTCGTCGCCGACAAGCGGTCGCAGCGCCGTCCCGACCGCTCGCACCCGCACGGCTACGGCCGCGAGGCCTACGTGTGGTCGATGTTCGCCGCGGTGGGCCTGTTCGTGGCCGGCGCGGCCGTCTCGATCGTCCACGGCATCCAGCAGCTCGGAGCCGAGGAGGCCGCCGAGAACTACACGATCGCCTACGTCGTGCTCGCCATCTCGTTCGTCCTCGAGGGCACCTCGTTCCTGCAGTCGTACCGGCAGCTGCGCGGCGAGGCCGCCGACACCCATACCGAGCTGCTCGAGCGCGCGCTCGAGACGTCCGACCCCACCCTGCGCGCGGTCTTCGCCGAGGACTCGGCGGCGCTGATCGGCATCGTCATCGCCGTGACGGGCATCGGCCTGCACCAGCTGACGGGCGACCCGGTGTACGACGCGATCGGCTCGATCCTGGTCGGCCTGCTCCTCGGCGTGGTGGCGTTCGTCCTGATCGACCGCAACCGCCGGTTCCTGGTGGGTGAGGGCGTCACCGACGCCGTGGAGCACACCGTCGTCGAGGCGCTGGAGCAGATGGACGAGGTGGCGAGCGTCGGCTACCTCCACATGGAGATCGTCGGCCCGCACCGGGTCTACCTGGTCGCGAGCGTCGACCTCGTGGGCGACGAGAGCGAGTCCACCGTCGCCGACCGGCTGCGTGCGCTCGAGGAGCGGCTCGAGGAGCGCGACGCGGTGGTCGAGGCGGTCCTCACCGTCTCGCGTCCCGGCCACCCGCCCGACGCCGACCTCGCCGACTGATCGGGGCCGCTGACGTCCGCGTGAGACCCTGGACGACGTGCGACTACCGCGGGTGGAGGACTTCGAGGACCGCCTCCGCGTGCCGGAGGTCACCTCCCGCGTCGGGTCGGTGCTGGGGATCGCGTTCACGGTCTGCTTCCTGACCGGTCTGTGGAGCCACTGGCAGTACGGGCCGCCCGGGTGGCTGACGATCCCGACGAGCCCGGCCTGGCTCTACCGCGTCACGCAGGGCACGCACGTGCTGAGCGGGACGGTCGCGATCCCGCTGCTGCTGGTCAAGCTGTGGTCGGTCTTCCCGCGGCTGTTCGCCAGGCCCGTGCTCAAGCCGGCCGTGCCCGCGCTGCTCCACGTCCTGGAGCGCGCCTCGATCCTGGTGCTCGTCGCCTCGGGGATCTTCCAGCTCGTCGTCGGCCTGCTCAACACCGTCCAGTGGTACCCGTGGAGCTTCAGCTTCCGGTCCACCCACTACGCCGTGGCCTGGGTGATGATCGGCGCGCTCGCGGTGCACGTCGCGGTCAAGCTGCCGGTGATCCGCCGCTCCTTCAGCCATCGCGTCGACGCCGACGAGCCCGCTGCCGGCTCCCGGCTCTCGCGACGCGGGCTGCTGCGGGCCACCTGGGTCGCCGCCGGCCTCACCTTCGTCCTCAGCGCCGGCCAGACCGTCCCGCTGCTGCGCAGGGTGTCGGTGTTCGGCGTCCGCTCGGGCGACGGCCCGCTCGGCATCCCCATCAACCGCACCGCCGCGGCCGCGGGCGTCCCCGACGGGTCCACCGGTGACGCCTGGCAGCTCGAGCTGTCGTACGCGGGCCGCACCGTGACGATGGACCGCGCCGCCCTCGAGTCGATGCCCCAACGCACCTACGCGCTGCCGATCGCCTGCGTCGAGGGCTGGAGCGCGTCGGGCGACTGGACCGGCGTGCCGCTGCGCGACCTCGTCGAGTCGATGGGAGCCCCCGCCCGCTCACGCGTGTTCGTCACCTCGCTGCAGACCCGCGGCGCGTTCGCGACGTCCGAGCTGCCCGAGCAGTTCGTCGAGGACGAGCGCACGCTGCTGGCGCTGCGGCTGTCGGGCGAGCCGCTGACGCTCGACCACGGCTTCCCGGCCCGGATCATCGCGCCGAACCGGCCGGGCGTGCTGCAGACCAAGTGGGTCACCCGGCTGGAGGTGGCGGGCTGATGGGCACCACCGTGACGCGCGGCGTCCTGCTCCTGGCCGGCCTCGCCGCCGGTGTCTACGGGGCCGTCCTGCTGCTGCAGCTGGACTTCTCGCGCCTGCTGTCGACCGTCGTCTGGCTGGCCGGCGGCGTCGTGCTGCACGACTTCGTCCTCGCCCCGGTCGTGGTCGTCCTCGGGGTCCTGCTCGTGCGGGTGGTGCCCGACGCCGCCCGTCGTCCCGCCACCGTGGCCGCCGTCGTCTGGGGCACCGTCACCGTGGCGGCGCTGCCCGTCCTGTCGGGCCAGGGCGGCAAGCCCGACAACGCCACCCTCCTCGACCGTCCGTACTGGACGGCCTGGCTCGTGCTCACGGCGCTCGTCCTCCTCGCCACCGTCGGCGCGTCCCTGCTGGCCGCCCGCCGCGACCACCGCCCCTGACCCCTGACTTGTCGGTGCCTCAACGCCCCATGGGCCCCTGAGCCACCGACAACTTCTGTTCTGTCGCAATCGTCTGACAGCGGGACGGGCCGCACCTACCGTCGCCGCATGCTCTCTCGGACCCGCCCACTCGTGCTGCTCCTGCTCGCGGCCGCCCTCGCCGCCGCAGCACTGACCTCGACGACGGGATCCGCCACCGCCGCGGCCCCGCGCACCACCATCAGGCTCAAGGTCGTCGGGTGCGACGGCTGCACGGTGCTCGCCGTCCAGACCAGGGGCGGTGACGCGCCGTACATGTCGACGAACAAGGTCGTGAGGAACGGGATGGCCAACCTGTCCGTTCCGACCGCGCGCACGCGCGGGATGAGCGTCCTCGTCTACTCGTCGTTCAGCGAGGAGCAGTCGTACCCCACGGTGGCAGTGACGCAGTTCAGGGCCAAGAAGCCAGGTGCCACGGTCTCGTGGGCCTACGCCCGCCAGAAGCGCACGATGTCCGGCTGCTGGGCCGGGACCAGCCGCAACGTCGTCCGCAACACGATGGTGGTGAAGCACGTGACCGTCGCGGGCAAGGACCGGGCAGCTGCCTTTCTCAAGCGCACCTGGCGCTCCGGCCCCGTGTGGATCACCACCCGCAAGGCGGCCTACTACGTCTCCGAGGCGTCGATGTGCCCATGACTCCAGACTTGTCGGTGCCTGAGCGCCCTATAGGCCCCTGAGGCACCGACAACTCCGGGGACACGACGCGACGACGCCCCCGCCCTGGGAGAACCAGGGGCGGGGGCGTCGGGGTGTGCGGTGGTGCGGTGCGTCAGCCGGTGGTGACGGGGACGACGTCGGGCGCGCCCATGCGGGCGGCGTCGGCGGTCTCGTCATCGGGCATCTGCTGGCTCTCGCGCTCGGCCTCGACGCGCTTGAGGTAGTGGTCGATCTCGCGCAGGCGCTGCTCGTCGTCCCACTCCAGCGAGGCACCCATCAGCTGGGCGACCTCCTCGGTGACGCCGGTGCCGCGGTCGAACTCCTCCATCGAGATGCGGGTGCGGCGCGCGAGCACGTCGTCGATGTGACGCGCACCCTCGCTCTCGACCGCGTAGACGACCTCGGCCCGGAGGTAGTCGCCAGCCCCGGTGAGGGCCTCGCCGAGGGTGGGGTCCTTGGCGACCAGGGCCAGCACCTCGTCGACCAGGCTGCCGTAGCGGTTGAGGAGGTGCTCGATGCGCGCCTCGCTCAGCCCGCTGCGACGGGCCAGCAGGTGACGCTGGTTCCACAGCGCCTCGTAGCCCTCGGCGCCGAGCAGCGGGATGTCCTCGGTGACGCTCTTGGGCACCCGACGGTCCAGCTGCGACTCCAGGCCGTGGACGGCCTCGTCGATCGCGTCCTTGGCCATGATCCGGTACGTCGTGTACTTGCCGCCGGCGACGACGACGAGGCCCGGTGCCGGGTGGCTCACCGCGTGCTCGCGCGACAGCTTGGACGTGGCCTCGGACTCGCCCTCGAGCAGCGGACGTAGCCCCGCGTAGACGCCCTGCACGTCGGCCCGTGTCAGGGGCGTCTCGAGGACGCCGTTGACGTGGTCGAGCAGGTAGTCGATGTCGCTCTCGGACGCCGCGGGGTGGTCCTTGGACAGCGACCAGTCGGTGTCGGTGGTGCCGATGATCCAGTGCGAGCCCCACGGGATGACGAAGAGCACCGACTTCTCGGTGCGCAGGATCAGGCCCGAGCTGCTGCGGATGCGGTCGCGCGGCACCACCAGGTGGATGCCCTTGGACGCGCGCACGTGGAACTGCCCGCGCGAGCCGGCGAGGTCCTGCGTGTCGTCGGTCCAGACGCCGGTGGCGTTGACCACCTGGCGCGCCCGCACCTCGTACACGCGGTCGGACTCGAGGTCGGCGACCTTGGCGCCGACGACGCGGTCACCCTCCTTGAGCAGCTCGGTGACGCGGGCCCGCGACGCGACGTGAGCGCCGTAGGCCGCCGCCGTGCGCGACAGGAACATCGTGTGACGGGCGTCGTCGACCTGCGCGTCGTAGTACTTCAGGGCGCCGACGAGGGCGTCCTTGCGCAGCGACGGGGCGATCTTGCGGGCCCCGCGACGCGTCAGGTGACGGTGGAGCGGGACGCCCGCGCCGTAGCCGGACGCCTTGCTCATCGCGTCGTAGAGGGCCACGCCGGAGCCCGCGTAGAACCTCTCCCACACGCGGTGCTGCAGCGGGTAGAGGAACGACACCTCCTTGACCAGGTGCGGAGCCAGCTTCTGCAGGTTGAGCCCGCGCTCCTTGAGCGCCTCGGCCACCAGGCGGAAGTCGAGCATCTCCAGGTAGCGCAACCCGCCGTGCATCAGCTTGGACGAGCGGCTGGACGTGCCGGACGCGAAGTCGCGCGCCTCGACGAGGCCGACGCTCAGGCCGCGGGTGGCCGCGTCGAGCGCAGCGCCTCCCCCGACGACGCCGCCGCCGATCACCAGGACGTCCAGCACCTCGCTCTCCATGGCCGCGAGCGCCTCGGTGCGCGCCGACGGTGACAGTGCGACGGTCCTCATCAGGTGTTTCCCTCCATCGGTCTGGGTGTCACTGGACGTCGACCCAGTCGAGCGTCCTCGTGACGGCCTTCTTCCACTGGGTGTAACCAGTCTCGCGCTGGTCTTCATCCCAGCTGGGCTCCCAGCGCTTCGACTCGTTCCAGTTCTCGCGCAGCTCGTCGGTGTTCTTCCAGAACCCGACGGCCAGGCCGGCCGCGTAGGCCGCGCCCAGGGCGGTGGTCTCGGCCACGACGGGACGGCTGACGGGCACGCCGAGGATGTCGGACTGGATCTGCATGCACAGCTCGTTGGCGGTCACGCCGCCGTCGACCTTGAGCACCTCGAGCACCACGCCGGAGTCCTTCTCCATCGCCTCGGCGACGTCGCGGCTCTGGTAGCAGATGGCCTCGAGGGTGGCGCGCGCCAGGTGCGCGTTGGTGTTGAAGCGCGACAGCCCGACGATCGCGCCGCGGGCGTCCGAGCGCCAGTACGGCGCGAACAGGCCGGAGAAGGCGGGGACGAAGTAGACGCCGCCGTTGTCCTCGACCTGCTTGGCGAGGGACTCGGACTGCGCGGCACCGGAGATGATGCCGAGCTGGTCGCGGAGCCACTGGACCGCCGAGCCGGTGACGGCGATCGAGCCCTCGAGCGCGTAGACGCACGGCTCGTCGCCGAACTTGTACGCCGGGGTGGTGAGCAGGCCCGACTTGCTGCGGACGATCTCGGTGCCCGTGTTGAGCAGCATGAAGTTGCCGGTGCCGTAGGTGTTCTTGGCCTCGCCGGGCGCGAAGCAGACCTGGCCGACGGTGGCGGCCTGCTGGTCGCCGAGGATGCCGGTGATCTTCACCGCGCCGCCGAACGGGCCGTTCTCCAGCGTCTCGCCGTAGCCCTCGGACACCGAGGACGACTTGATCTCGGGCAGCATCTGGCGCGGGATGTCGAAGAAGCCCAGCAGCTCGTCGTCCCACTCGAGGGTCTCGAGGTCCATCAGCATCGTGCGGCTGGCGTTGGTGACGTCGGTGACGTGAACGCCGCCGTTCCGGCCGCCGGTCAGGTGCCAGATGATGTACGAGTCGGTGTTGCCGAAGATGGCGTCGCCGGCCTCGGCGGCCTCGCGCACGCCGTCGACGTTCTCCAGGATCCACTGGATCTTGCCGCCGGAGAAGTACGGCGCCGGCGGCAGGCCGGCCTTCTGACGGATGACGTCGCCGCGTCCGTCGCGGTCGAGCGCGGTCGCGATGCGGTCGGTGCGGGTGTCCTGCCAGACGATCGCGTTGTAGTACGGACGGCCGGTGTTCTTGTTCCACACGACGGTCGTCTCGCGCTGGTTGGTGATGCCCAGCGCCGCGAGGTCCTCGTGGGTCAGCCCGGCCTTGTCCATGGCGGTCTGGATGACCGCGGACGTGCGCTCCCAGATCTCCGTGGGGTTGTGCTCCACCCAGCCGGCCTGCGGCAGGATCTGCTCGTGCTCCAGCTGGTGGCGGGCGACCTCGTTGCCGCCGTGGTCGAAGATCATGAAGCGGGTGCTGGTGGTGCCCTGGTCGATCGAGCCGATGTAGTCAGCCATGGTCAAGCTCCTTCGGGGATGTGCGACGGGTGTGGACGGCGATCAGGACGAGGTGTCGCCGGTGGGGTTGCTGGTGACGGACTCGACGTCGGACGGCAGGTAGGGCTCGATCATGAACCTGAAGATCGCGCCGCCGATGAGACCGCCGATGATCGGCGCGATGATCGGCAGCCAGAAGTACAGCTCTGGACCGTTCGCGGACTCGAAGGCCCCGCCGTAGCCGGTGATGAAGGACGCGAGGCGCGGACCGAAGTCGCGGGCCGGGTTGATCGCGTAGCCGGCGTTGGAGCCCCACGCCATGCCGAGGCCGACGACGAGCAGGCCGACGAGCAGCGGCGCCATGTTCGACAGCGGGCCGTTGTTGGCCGCCGTGGTGAGCGCGAAGATGACGAGGACGAGGATCGCGGTGCCGACGATCTGGTCGAGGAACGCGGTCGGGATCGAGATGCCGGCGCCGGGCGACGTCGACCAGATGCCCTGCGTGGCCTTGGTGTGGCCGGGGTCGATCTTGGCGATCGCGTCGGCGTAGGTGACGCGGACGATCAGTCCGGCGACGAAGGCGCCGAGGGTCTGGGCCGCGATGAACGGGCCCACCTTGCGCCACTCGAAGCCCTTGTAGGCGGCGAGCGCGATGGTGACCGCGGGGTTCAGGTGGGCGCCGCTGAGACGGGCGGCGACGTACACGCCCATCGTCACGCCGATGCCCCAGGCCCAGGCGATCGAGTCGTAGTTGCCGGCCGCCGAGTCCGGGCCGGGACCGCCGCCGGTGACGACCTGCGCCACCACGCCGACCCCGAACAGGATGAGGATCATCGTGCCGAGGAACTCGGCGATCAGCTCCCCGGTGTACGCGTTCTTCTTCACGGAACCCTCCAGTCCGTCAGGCCCGCGCCGGTGCACGGGGTGCCACGAAACCTAGGAGCCGGGTGTGACGGGGGTCAACGCGGGTCGTTCGACAGTCCCGAACGCTAGGGTGTGAGCCGTGCCAGGCCCCCTGCAGTCGGTGGAGCGCGCGGCCGCCGTGCTCCGCGTGCTGGGTGGTGCCGGACGTCCGCTCGAGCTCGCCGAGATCGCCGCCGTCCTCGACCTGCCCAAGACGACCGCCTTCGGCCTCGTGCGGACGCTGCGCGACGTCGGCTTCGTCGACCAGCCTCCGCCGGGGTCGGCGTACACCCTCGGCAGCGGCCTGACCGACCTCGACCGCCTGGGCCTGGACCCGCACGACCTGCGCTCTCACGCCACCAACTGGGCCGACGCGCTCGCCGCGCACGTCCGGCTCGAGGTGCTGGTGTCGATGCCGCAGGACGACGGCGTGCGCGTCGTCCACCACGTCTTCCGTCCCGACGACACCGCACAGGTCCTGCGGGTGGGCGAGTCGCTGCCGCTGCACGCGACGGCCACCGGCAAGGTCGTGCTCGCGACGACGGCCTCGCGCGGCGCCCGGCCGTCGGTGCTCGAGCGGTTCACCACGCGCACGGTGCGCACCCGGGCCGAGCTGGAGGGCGAGCTGCAGAAGGTGCGTCGCCAGGGATGGGCGTCGGCGCTCGGCGAGCACCAGCCGGGCGTCGGCAGCGTGGCCGTCGCGCTGCGCGGCCTCGGCGGTCTCGCCGTGGGCGCGGTGGCCGTGGTCGGCCCGGTCGACAAGGTCTTCGGGCCCGGCGGCGAGGCGCGGGCCGACGTCGTCCGCGAGGTCCGGTCCACCGGTCGCTCGATCTCGCGGGCGCTGGTGGCGCCGTGGTGAGGGTGACGCCGTGGTGAGGGTGACGACGTGGTGAGCCGGCCGCTGATCGCGGCGATCGACCAGGGCACCACGTCCACGCGCTGCATGCTGTTCGACCGGCAGGGGCAGACGGTGTCGCTCGCGCAGCGCGAGCACCGCCAGGAGTTCCCGCGGCCCGGCTGGGTGCAGCACGACGCCGACGAGATCTGGCGCAACGTGCAGCGGGTGGTGCCCGCGGCGCTGGCGCAGGCGGGTGCCGCGCCGACCGACGTGGTGGCGCTCGGCATCGCCAACCAGCGCGAGACCACCGTGGTCTGGGACCCGCGGACGGGACGCTCGCTCGCCCCCGCCATCACCTGGCAGGACACCCGCAGCGACGAGATCGTCGAGACGCTCGTCGCCGACGGTCACGAGACCCTGGTGCGCGAGGTGACCGGCCTGCGCCCCACCACGTACTTCGCCGGTCCGCGGCTGCGCTGGCTCCTCGACCACGTCCGCGGGCTGCGCGAGAAGGCCGACGCCGGCGAGCTCCTGTTCGGCACCATCGACTCCTGGCTGACGTGGAACCTCACCGGCGGGCCCGACGGCGGCATCCACGTCACCGACGTCACCAACGCCAGCCGCACGATGCTGATGGACCTCGACACCCTGCAGTGGGACGACCGGCTGCTCGCCGCGATGGACCTCCCCCGCGCGGTGCTGCCGGAGATCCGCCCCAGCGCCGAGGTGTACGGCACCTGCGCGTCGCTGCTGCCCGGGGTGCCGCTCGCCGCGGCGCTCGGCGACCAGCAGGCGGCGCTGTTCGGCCAGACCTGCTTCACCGCGGGCGAGGCCAAGTGCACCTACGGCACCGGCGCGTTCCTCCTCGTCAACGCGGGCACCAAGCGGCCACCGTCCACGCCGAGCCTGCTGACGACCGTCGGCTACGTGCTCGGCGACGACGCGCCCGTCTACGCGGTCGAGGGCTCGATCGCCATGGCAGGGTCCCTCGTCCAGTGGTTTCGCGACTCCCTCGGGATGATCCCCACCGCCCCGCAGATCGAGACGCTCGCGCGCAGCGTCGACGACAACGGCGGCTGCTACATCGTCCCCGCGTTCTCGGGGCTCTACGCGCCCCGCTGGAAGCAGGACGCGCGCGGCGTCATCGTCGGCCTCACGTCGTACGTGGGGCGCGGGCACCTCGCGCGGGCCGTCCTGGAGGCGACGGGGTGGCAGACCTACGAGGTGGTCGAGGCCATCCGCGCCGAGGCCGGCATCGAGCTGGCCGCGCTCCGCGTCGACGGCGGCATGACGTCCAACCACCTGCTCATGCAGTTCGTCTCCGACGTCCTCGACGTCGGCGTCGACCGTCCGCTGGTGTCCGAGACGGTGTGCCTCGGTGCCGCCTACGCCGCGGGGCTCACCGTCGGCTACTGGTCCGACCTCGCCGCCCTGCAGCGCAACTGGCACCGGGCGGCGTCGTGGCAGCCGTCGATGGACCCCGCCCTGCGCCGGCGCGAGGCGGCCCGCTGGGACCGCGCCGTCGAGCACGCCCTGGGCTGGGCGGGCCACGAGGACGAGTGAGGCCTCAGGCGGTCACCGCGAGGACGGCGCCGAGCACGACGACCCGCAGCACCACGGCGGCACCGCGCAGCGCACGACGGGTCGGCGACGCCGGCGCGACGAGGGGCTCGGGCTCCTGCCGGGCCCAGGGGGTCACGGCGACGAGCCCGAGCACGACGACCGCGGCCACCCAGAGCCAGCCGGTGGCAGGCGTCCACGGCACGACCAGCCGCACGAGCAGCAGGAGGATCGCCACGTCGGCCACGCCCTCGAGCACGGCCACCCGGTCCTTGGCGCGCAGCCTCGTCGGGCCGACCACGGACAGCACGGCGAGGAGGAGGTAGAACACGGCCAGCGCGGTGGCGACCAGGACGATCACCGGGCCTCCTCCGCCCGCTCGGACGCGGTCTGGTCGAGCAGCATCGTCATCCCCGCCTCGTCGACCGACTCCGGCGTGGCCGAGACCAGCACGACGGCCGTGCCGGCATCGCGGTCGAGGCCGAGCCAGGTGCTGAAGCCGCCGGTCCCGCCGTTGTGCCAGGTGATCGTGCGGCCGTCGCGCTCGGTGACCAGCCAGGCGGCGCCGATCTGCTCGTCGCCCGCGTAGTCGCGCACCGGGTCGAGCGCGGCGGCGCCCGGCGCGGACCCGTCGAGCAGCGCGCGGACGTACGCGGCGAGGTCGTCGACGTTCGCGCGCACGCCGCCGGCGGGTGCGAGGTCGTCGCCGGTCCAGGCGTCCATGGTGCGGCCCGCGGTGGAGCGGCCGAGGACGGCGCGGTCGGTGAGGTCGTCGGCGGAGCGCGGCACCGACACGCTGCCGAGCTCGAGCGGACGGCTGATCCGCTCGTCCACGAGCGTCGCGTAGTCGGTGTCGGCCGCAGCGGCGACCGCGTGGCCGAGCAGGGAGAAGCCGAGGTTGGAGTAGACAGGCTCGTCCCGGTCGGCGTCGACGTCGACGCCGCGGGCCTGCTCGAGCAGCGTGGGGAGGTCCTCTCCGTAGGGGTTGCCGCCGGTGACCTGCGCCCACAGCGACGACGCGAACCGGGCGGGCGACGAGGGCAGGCGCGGCAGGCCCGACGTGTGGGTGGCGAGGTCGCCGAGCGTGACGCCGGCGGCCGGGCTGTCGCCGAGGTCGAGCACGTCGCCGAGCCGGGTGGTGGGCTCGACCTCGCCACGCTCGACCGCGTCCACGTAGAGCGCACCGGTGAAGGTCTTGGTGAGCGAGCCGATCTCCATCTCGGCGTCCGCGGGAGCGCCGAGCACGGCGGTGCGGGTGCCGTCCGGCGTCACGAGCGCGACGGCGAGTGCCTCGCGGCGGTCGCCCGCGGCGGTGCGGGCGGCGTCGGCGAGGGCCTGGTCGCCGGCCGCCCGCTCGGGCAGTCGCGGCGGGTCGGGTCGCAGCACCAGACCGATCAGGAGCGCGACGACCGCGCCCACGACGAGGACCACCGGCGCGCGCCTCACGACGCCACCCCCAGCGCGACGAGCAGCGGCACGACGCGCTCGGGCGGCACGGTGACGTGCCCGCGCCCGGCAGCCTTGAGCCAGCCGGCGGACGTCAGCGCCCGCACGTGGTGGTAGACCTGCCCGCTCGTCGCGAGGTCGGCTCGCTCCCCCAGCTCGGCGGTCTTGGTGGTGCCGTCGAGCACCGCGGCCAGCACCGCGAGCCGGACGGGGTGGCCCAGCGCGGCCAGCGTGTGCGCGAGGCGGTCGCGGGCGTCGTCGTCGAGGTCGAGCAGGTCGTCGACGTGGTGGCTCATCTGCCACTCGTACCGCTCACCCGGGTGCGGCTCCACCGACCCGGCGTAGGTCACGGCCCCGCGCCCGACCGCCTGCGGCCGCAGCCCGTCCAGCACCCAGAAGCGCCCGTCGACGTCGGTGGTCGTGGCGGCGACCGGCGGCGCGGCCGCCCGTTCCAGCGCGGCCACCCGCTGCTCCAGCTCCTCGATCCGGCTCATTCCGTCATTATTACGGAATAACGTGATGACGACAATCCGACTCGGTGCAGGACCGTCAAGGTCGGTAGCGGGCGTGGGTCCGCGGCCGGCGGTGCGGGTCGAGCCGGGTGGGCGGGATGAAGCCTGGATATCGGCCCGGGGTCTCGAAGGTGATCGACCAGCCGTCGTGGTGCACCTGGCGGTGGTGGAACGGGCAGAGCAGCACGCCGTCCTCCAGGTCGGTGCCACCGCCGTGCGACCAGGGCTCGCGGGCGTGGTGGGTCTCGGTCCAGGACGGCGGGCGATCACAGTCGGGGAACGCACAGCCCTGGTCCCGGTGGGCGAGGGCGAGCCGCTGGGCCCTGCTGAACAGGCGCTGCGTGCGGCCGAGGTCGAGCGGGACGGACGCGCCGCCCAGCACCTGGGGCACGACCCCGACGCGGCACGCCTCGCGCCGGACGTCGCCGGCGCTCATGCGCTGGCCGGTGGAGGTGCGCCCGGTGCCGATGCCGTCGACGAGCTGACCCACGTCGAGGTTGACGGTGACGACCAGGCCGGAGCCACCGGCGTCGGGAAGCCCGTCGGTGGGCAGGTGCTCGACGAGCGCGACGAGCGCCCGTCCCTGGCGCTGCATCCAGGTGAGGTCGTCGTCGGCCTGCGCGGCGTCGGTGCGACGACGGCGGGGCGCGGCGAACCCGTCGAGGGCGTTGCGCAACCGGCCGGCCACGGCCTCGGGGAGGGTGAACCCGCCGCTGACCGTGCCGTCGTCGTGGTCCTTCATCCAGAGCTGCGCGCGTTCGTAGGCGGACCTCTCGCGTGCGGCGACGGCCGCGCCCTCGTAGCGGTCGACCTCGGGAGCGGGCTTGAAGACATCGGTGATCCGGTCGGCCCGGTGGCGCAGGTCGCGGATGCTGAGGTGCTGCGCGTCCTCGATCAGCGCGACCTCGCAGCCTGCGCGGGCCTCGTCGGAGATCGTGGCGGGGAGGTCGGAGACGGTCCGCGCCACGAGGGCGGCCTGCTCCTTGTTGATCGCACCTCCGGCCAGCGCCTGTTCGACGCGGGCCGCCTTCTCGAGCTGCTGGGCCAGGTGGACGTCACTCGCCGCGGCGTGGCGGTTGCCACCGAACTGGTGGGCCAGGTGCGACGCGGTCGAGGATGCCCCGGCCCTGGACGCCGCACCCGAGGCGTGGACCGCACGGGTCGCGGCCGCGAGGTGGGCCGTCACCCGCGCCTCGACCTTGCGCCAGCGCAGCACGACGTCGGTCGACTCCTCGGCCGACAGGCCCTCGTAACCGGACAGGTCACCGTCAGCCAGATCGGCCTCGACCGCGGCCAGCACCGCTGACGCGGACGGACCGGCGAACGGCAGGGCTGAGACTGACATGGCGACCTCGGAGAATGGGAACGTGTGTTCGATTGTACTTGGCCGAGAGATGATCGGCAAGGTGTCCTATGGTCCAGCCATGACGATCGAGCGCCGATGACCGAGCACGCCGACGTGGTGGTGGTCGGGGGCGGCCACAACGCCCTGGTCGCGGCGACCTACCTCGCCCGCGCGGGCCTGCGCACCGTGGTGCTGGAGCGGCTCGACACGACCGGTGGCGCGGCCGTCAGCGTCGAGCCGTGGGCGGGGGTGCCGGCGCGGCTGTCCCGGTACTCCTACCTGGTGAGCCTGATGCCCGAGGCGTTGTGCGCCGACCTCGGTCTCGACCTCGACCTGCGCTCACGCCCCACCGCGTCGTTCTCCCCCACCCTGCGCGACGGGGTGGCCGACGGCCTGCTGGTGGAGTCGACGCCGGGCGCCGCGACGGCCGAGTCGTTCCTTCGGCTCACCGGTGACGAGTCGGCGTACACGTCGTGGGAGCGGTTCTACGACGAGGTCGCCGGCCTCGCCGAGGTGGTGGCGCCGACGTTCCTCCAGCCGCTCCCCCGCGCTTCCCGCCTGCGCGAGGACGCCGAGACCGCCACCTGGGACGCGATCGTCGAGCAGCCGCTCGGCCACACCATCGAGGAGCGCTTCCACGACGACCTCGTGCGCGGCGTCGTCGCCACCGACGCGCTGATCGGCACTTTCGCCTCGCTCAACGACCCGTCGCTGATCCAGAACAGGTGCTTCCTCTACCACCTGGCGGGCAACGGGACGGGCGAGTGGCGCGTCCCGGTCGGCGGCATGGGCGCCGTCACCGGCGAGCTCGCCCGCGCCGCCACGCACGCCGGCGCCCAGCTGCGCACCGGCTGCACCGTCACCTCGATCCGCTCCGACGACGACGGCGCGCAGGTGGTGTTCGCCGGCCCCGACGGCGAGACGACGATCGACTGCGACTGGGTGCTCTGCGGCGCCGCCCCGGCCGTCCTCGACGAGCTGGTCGGCCGCGAGGTGCGCACCAAGCCGAGCGGCGCGCAGCTCAAGATCAACCTGCTGGTGGACCGCCTCCCGCAGCTGGCCAGCGGCATGGACCCCGAGACGGCCTTCGCCGGCACCCTGCACCTGGGCGAGTCGTACTCCGAGCTGGAGACGGCGCACGCCGAGGCGGCCGGTGGCAGCGTCCCCACCCGGATGCCGGGCGAGACGTACTGCCACACCCTCACCGACCCGTCCATCCTCGGCCCCGACCTCGCAGCGTCCGGCGCCCACACGCTGACGTACTTCGGCCTGCACACCCCGTCCGAGCTGTTCGCCGACGACCCCGAGGGCCAGACGATCCTCGCGGTCGACCGCGCCATCGCCGAGATGGACCAGCACCTCGCGGAGCCTCTGGCCTCGGTGCTCGCCCACGACCCCGACGGCCGCCCCTGCATCGAGGCCAAGAACCCCCTCGACATCGAGGCCGCCCTCAACATGCCCGGCGGCCACATCTTCCACGGCGACCTCGCCTGGCCCTGGCTCTCCGGCTCCGAGGAGGCCGTCACCCCAGCTGAGCGCTGGGGCGTCGCGACCGCCCACCCGCGGGTCCTGATGTGCGGCAGCGGCGCCCGCCGTGGCGGCGCCGTCAGCGGCATCGCCGGCCACAACGCCGCCCACGCCGTGCTCGATTTCATCCAACCCTGAGCCTGCTGGTAGAGTTCCATCTCGTTGCCCGGAGGCTCTCGCCAGTTTCCGGGCGACATGCGCCATTAGCTCAATTGGCAGAGCAGCTGACTCTTAATCAGCGGGTTCGGGGTTCAAGTCCCTGATGGCGCACCCTCTCTGACGTAGGCCCTTCACCCCTGTGGTGCGGGGCCTTCGTCGTCCGCGGGCAAACGCCGACGATGCGTCACGTCGCCGGGTCGCCGCGCTCCCGGACGACCGAGCTGCTCAGTGGTGGTAGGTCACCCGGTAGCCGTCGCCCAGCTCGTCCTGGAGGCGGACGCGCAACCGCTCGCCGGTCTGACGGAGTGCTGCGTCCTCGGATGCGGCGTGCTGCTGCTTGCCGGGGCTGAGTCGCCACGTCAGCGAGCGCCAGGAGTCGACCACGAAACGGACGGGCGGCATCCGGTCGAAGCGGTCGTCGAACACGTCATCGTCCACGGTGTCGTCCCAGCGCCGGGCAAACGCGCGGAGGTCGCGGCGGAGGCCGTCGCTGATCGGCAGGTCGTCGCCATCGTCCTGGGCGTCGACATACCAGAGCGGCATGTCGACGCTGTACTCGTTCATGATCTTGACGGCGATTGGCTCATCGGCGGGTGCGTCCTCCATGGCGCGATCCTCGCAGTGCCGGCGGCTGGTGCGCGACGCCATTCGTGTCGGTGCCGTGCCCACAGAAACCCGGGTGAGAAGTGTCGGTCTTCAGGCATAGCGTGGGTCCGTCATGACCTCTCTCGGATCCCCTCCCCACGACGACGAGACGCCCCCACCCGAGCGCCGGGTGGACTGGCGGCGGCTGCGGGGCCCGTTGGCCGCGATCGCCCTGGTGATGTCGGCGATCGGGGCGGTGGGGCAGACGCTGGGCACCGTCGTCGCCGGGCAGCTGGCCGAGGACCCGACCGCGCGGCTGCTGTGGATCCTCGGGTCCTGCGTGGTGGGCGCGGCGGTGCTCGACACCGCCGGACGGACGGCATGGGCGACGGTGTCCGACCGGGCCGAGGGCAGGCTGCGCGGCGACCTGCTCAGCGCCGCTCTGCACCAGCCGCTCGCCCAGCTGTCCGAGCAGGCCGTCGGTGAGGTGCTCGACCGGGTCGACGACGACACCTGGGAGGTCGGCAGCCTCGTCAGGCGGCAGGTCTGGGACGTGTTGCGCACCGTGTTCGCGGCGGTGCCGATGTGGGTCGTCGGCGGCCTCACGTGGTGGCCGGCCTGGATCCTGTTCCCGGTGTTCGGCGTCGCCGCCGTGCTGGTGGTGCGGCCCCTGCTCGACGAGATCTCCACCCGCAAGGTGCAGGAGGAGATCGCCTGGACCGACCACGCGGCCGCCCTCGAGGAGGGCATCGCCGGGCGCGACGACCTGCGCACCAGCCTCGGCCAGGCGCACGTCGTCCGCCGGCTCAGCGAGCTGTCCGCCGCCATCTACGACAAGTTCGACCGCGTCCTGGTCGTCCAGAACCGGGCCGGACGACGGGCCGGGTTGCTGCTGCACGCGCTCCTCGCCGGCGTCGCGGTCGCCGGGATCGCGACCGTCGTCGGCGGCGGGCTGTCGGTGGCGCGGCTCGTCACGCTGTTCCTGGTGACGTCCACCTTCGTGGGCATGATCGACCAGATCGCCCGCTCCCTGCCCGACCTCCAGGCGGGCCTCGGCGCCGTCATCCGGCTGCGGCAGCTGCTCGGCACCGAGCCCGAGCCCACCGGCGGGCTCCCACTGCCCAGCGGCCCGCTCGACCTCGAGCTGCGCGACCTGCACTTCTCCTACGCCGAGGGCACCTTCGCGCTGCGCGACGTCGACCTCACCGTGCCCGAGGGCCAGACCTGCGCGCTCGTCGGACGCACCGGGTCCGGCAAGTCCACGCTCGCTTCGCTGGTCTCTCGGGCGGTCGAGCCCGTACGGGGCACCGTCCTGCTCGGCGGGGTGGACGTCCTCGACCTCGACCTCCAGCAACTCCGCGCCGCCGTCGGCGTCGTCACCCAGCGCACCGAGATCCTGGTCGGCACCCTCGCCGACAACATCACGCTGTTCGGCGACCGCCCGCGTGCCCAGATCGAGGCAGCCGTCACCGAGCTCGGCCTCACCGAGTGGGTGGACGGGCTGCCCGACGGCCTCGACACCGTGCTCGGGCCGGGCGGCACCACGCTGTCCGCCGGCGAGGAGCAGCTGGTCGCCTTCGCGCGCCTGCTGGTGCGCGAGGTCCAGGTCGTGGTGCTCGACGAGGCCACCGCCCGGATGGACCCGCTCACCGAGGCCCTCGTCGTCCGCGCCGCCGACCGACTGCTCGGCGGCCGCACCGGCCTGCTCGTCGCCCACCGCCTCACCACCACCGCACGCGCCGACCTCGTCGCCGTCCTCGACGCCGGACGGGTCGTGCAGCAGGGTCCGCGCGCGGTGGTGGCCGCGGCGCCGGGCCCCTTCCGTGCCCTGCTCGAGGCGAGCGACGAGGTCGAGGTGACGGCCGAGGAGCACGCGCCGTCGGACTCGCTCGAGGTCGGCGGGGTCCGGCGCACCGGCCCGCCGCCGACGCCACGCGAGGTCGAGGCCACCTCGAGCCTGGCTCGCGGCATCGTGCGTGCGCTGCTCATCCACCCGCGCTGGGGGCTCGTCGGGGCCGCGATGTTCCTCGTCGCCGCGCTGCTCGGCGCCTACGGCGCGCTCACCGGGTTCGTCTGGGGCCACCTGGTCGAGGAGCTGGCCGCCGGCCGCTCACCCTGGGCGCTCACCGCCGCCCTGGTCGTCAGCCTGCTGGCTGCGCCCCTGGTCCTGATCTCCGCGCTCCGCCGCTACGTGAAGTGGTGGGTCGCGGTGATGCTGCGCGTGCGGATGTCCGTGCTGCTCGGCCAGACCGCGCAGCACCGTCTCGGCCGCACGCCGCCCGGCGAGGTGGTCGCCCGCTCGATGGACGCCGACCGGTTCGCCCGCTACGCCGACCGCTGGGTCGACTTCAGTAACGGCCTGGCCATCGTGGTCGTCACCGCGGTCGCCAGCTGGAGCCTGCTCGCCGGTGGCGTCCTCCTCGCCGTGATGGTCGGCTCGGCACTGGCCTCCACCGCGGGCCGTCCGATCGCCGGCCGCTCGGCCACCGCGTCGTCGGCGGCCCGGGCGGGATTCGGCCGCTCCCTCGTCTCGGCGCTGGAGTCGGCGCGCACCGTCAAGCTCGCCGCCGCCACGTCCGACGTCCACGCCCACCTGCGCAAGGTCGACGGCGGCCGGGTCGACGCGGCCGTCTTCGAGCACCGCGTCCAGGCCGTCCTCGACGGCGTCCCGATCGTGATGGTGCAGCTCGGCGTGGTGGCGGCCTGGGCCACCTACTTCCTCGGCGGCTGGGGCCTGGCCACCGCCCTGCTGGTGTCCGGCGCCGTCAACGGCTTCGACTGGTTCGGGCGGGTCGCCGGCTCGGTCATCACCGAGGCACCGGGCACCCGGTCGTGGCAGGTCGCCACGTCCACCCTCGCCGGCGGCGGCGACCTGATGGACGTGCCCGACGACGTCGACCTCGTCAGCGGACGCGCGCCCGCCCCCGTCGTGCCGCCCCGGCTGCCGCTGCGCCGGCTCGAGCTGCGCGACGTCGGCGCGGTCCACCACGACGGCACCCGCGGTGCCGTCGGCGTCGACCTCACCGTCGAGCGGGGCGACCTCGTGCTGCTGCTCGGCCAGGTCGGCTCGGGCAAGTCGAGCCTGCTCTCGGCCCTGGCCGGCCTCGTCGACCACACCGGCAGCATCAGCTGGAACGGCGAGGAGGTGACCGACCCCGAGACCTTCCTGCGGCCGGGCCAGGTGGCGCACGTCGCACAGGTGCCACGGGTGCTGTCAGGCACCTTCGCCGACAACGTCCGTCTAGGGCACGACCGCGGCCTGGAGCGCGCGGTCGCCGACGCGCGCCTCGCGGCTGACGTCTACGCGTCCGGCGGGCCCGACGCGATCGTCGGCCACCGCGGCGTCAGGCTGTCCGGCGGCCAGGTCCAGCGGCTCGCCCTGGCCCGTGCGCTGGCGGCCGAGACCTAGCTGCTGCTCGCCGACGACGTGTCCAGCGCGCTGGACGCCGCGACCGAGGTGGAGCTGTGGTCCGCCCTGCGCGCGCGCGGCACCACCGTGGTCGGCGCGACGTCCAAGCGTGCTGCCCTCGCCCAGGCCGACCGCGTCGTCGTGCTCGTCGCGGGCGAGGTCGTGGCGACAGGGCCCTGGTCCGAGCTCGACCGCTCGTGGGGGCACCTCGCGGGCTGATCCGGAGGCCGCGACGACGCCCCGTGCTAGACGGTCAGGTGGTCGCGCCAGGAGTGCTGGGGGTCGAAGCCGAGGAGGTCGCGGGCCTTGTCGATGGCGTAGAAGGTCTCGTCGCGGCCCATCTCGCGGCGCAGCTCGACACCGTCGTAGAACCGGTCGCGGACCTCCTGGGACGTGGCCGCGACGGACATGTCGGGATTGGCGACGTTGAAGACCTCGTAGCCGAGGCCGTCGACCTCGAGGCAGCGCTGCACCATGTGGCCGAGGTCGCGGGTGTCGATGTAGGCGAAGACGTTGCGGCGGCGCAGCGACGGGTCCTCGACGAAGGCCGGGAACATGCCGGCGTACTCGTCGGGCTCGATGACGTTGTTGATCCGCAGGCCGTACACGTCGGTGCCGGTGCGGGCCTGGAAGGACCGGGCGGTCACCTCGCCGGCGACCTTCGACATCGCGTACGCGTCCTCGGGGACGGTGGGGTGCTCCTCGTCCACCGGCACGTACAGCGGCTTGCGCTCGCCCTGGGCGAAGCAGATCCCGTAGGTCGTCTCCGACGAGGCGAAGACGATCTTCGGGACGCCGAGGCGCGTCGCGGCCTCGAGCACGTTGAAGGTGCTGAGCACGTTGGTCTCGTAGGTCGCCGAGTCGGGCACCAGCAGGATCCGCGGTATCGCGGCGAAGTGCACCACGGCGTCGTACGACGGCAACTGCGGCAGGTCGAGCTCGTCCATCGTCGCGAGGCCGGCCATCGCCGAGTACGTCTCGCCCGCGTCGGTCAGGTCGACCCGCAGGTCGGCGACGGACGGGTGGCCCAGCGGCACGAGGTCCGCGTTGGTGACCTGGTGGCCCTGGTCGGCGAGGTGGGCGGCGACGTGCTTGCCGGCCTTGCCACTGCCTCCGGTGAAGAAGATGCGCATGGATGGCCCAACCAGCCGGAGCGCCGGATCCATCCCCGACGCGTCGGCTCGCTCCTCCTGACAGGGGGACGCGCCCGGGCGTAGCGTCAGGTCATGGAAGACGAGGCCGGTGAGCTCGCGTGCCGGTTCGCCGCGGCCCTGGCCGCGAAGGACCGCGACGAGCTGTGCGACGTCCTCGCCGCCGACGTCGATTTCCACGGCATCACGCCCACCCGGTCCTGGGACGCCCCGACGGCCTCGACCGTGGTCGACGAGGTGCTGCTCGGCGCGTGGTTCGAGCCCGACGACCGGATCGTCGACCTCGTGTCGGTGGAGACCCACGACGTCGTCGACCGCACCCACCTCGCCTACCAGATGGCGGTGGTGAACGCCCGCGGCCTGCACCTGGTGGAGCAGCAGGCCTACCTCACCGTCGCCGCGGGCCAGATCGACTGGATGCGCATCATGTGCAGCGGGTTCCGGCCGGTCCACTGACCCGCGAGCACCGGCCGTTGGAGGGTGGGTAAATGGCCCGCGAGCTCCCGTCCGAGCTGGGCGACCGGCTGGCGACCAGACGACCGGTGTCGCGGGTGCTCGATCTCGAGGTGACGCTCCTACCGCCGCCGCGTCGTCCCGTTCCACTCCATCGAGCTCGACTCGCTGCGCATGGACGGCTGCCACCGCACCGACGGCACCTGGAGGGACAGCCGCGACCGGCGCTTCCGCTAGGTGCCGGGACGACCCACGCTGCGCGTCCGGGGACTGCGAGCTGACGGCGCCACCGACCTCGCGCTCGGGCTCGGGCGCACCACCTGGAACGCCGCCCCCTACGAGGCACTGACGATCGCCGCCGCGACCACGGCCGGTGTCCGAGCCGAGCCCGCCGAGTGGGTGCTGGGCTGGCCGCGCGGCGTCGATGACGTGGCGCGGCTGCACGTGCTCGTGCTCAAGAGCTAGGCAACTGCGCACATGGGCGCGCCCGACGCGGTCCAATAGGCGGGTCGCCATGCATGAAGGAGTCGCCATGACTGATCAAGCGCGCCTCGCCGTCCTGATCGATGCCGAGAACGTTCCTGGTCAGTACGCCGACGCAGCCTTCGCCGAGATGGCCACCTACGGAGCGCTCAGCGTGAAGCGCGCCTACGGCAACTGGGCCCTGCCCACGTTGAGCCCCTGGGTCGACCACCTTTCACCGCAGGCGATTCAGCCCGTACAGCAGTTCGGATGGGTGAAGCGCAAGAACGCGAGCGACTCCGCTCTCATCATCGACGCCATGGACTTGCTGTACGCCGGTCACCTCGACGGGTTCTGCCTGCTGTCGAGCGACAGCGACTTCACGCGGTTGGCGACCAGGCTGCGCGAGTCCGGCATGACGGTCTACGGACTGGGTGAACGTAAGACCGTGGAATCGTTCGTGAAGGCGTGTGATCGGTTCGTCTACCTCGAGGTCCTTCCGCAACCCACCGCCAGCGCCACCAGCGACGTGCCGCCTGGCCTGACCGGCGTCGACGTACCCAAAGATGCGGCCCGCGTTCCCGATCTCCTCGTCGCGTTGACGCCGGCGATCGTCGCCGCGCAAGGTGACACGGGCTGGTCGAGAACCTCGGACGTGGGGCAGCACCTCCGGCGCACCCACGCCGACTTCGATCCGCGCAACTACGGCTACCGCAACATGCGAGAAGCCGTGAACGCGACCGAGGGTCTGGACGTCGAAGAGATCGTCGACCCGTCAGGAGCGGTCCACGTATGGGTTCGCGTCAGGAAGGGCGGGCCCGACCCCGTCAGCTGAAGTGCAGCCACTCGTCCACCTCGGGCGCCGAGGCGCCCATGGCGTAGAGCAGGTCGGCGGCGAGCGAGCGGATCTGGGCGACGGTGGCGGCGGTGTTCATCGTCGCGGCCCGGGGCAGGGCGCGGGTGGCGGCTCGGGCGGCCTCGATGAGCAGGTCGCGCGCCTCGTCGAAGTCGTGCTGCTCGGCGAGGTCGTCGCCGAACACCCGGACGGCGCGGGCGAGCGTCGAGACGGCCAGGTCCATGCCCTCGGGCGACGCCTCGCGCTGGCGCAGCATCGTGTGGACGCGCCGCGAGAGCACCCGGGAGTCGCGGACGGCGTTGTCGATGTCGCGGATCGCGTCGGCGTAGAGCCGGACGTGCTCGCGCTGCCCCCAGCGGATGGGTGAGATGCGCGAGACCTCGTCGGCGACGGACACCGTCGACGTCAGGCCCTCGACCGTGGGCTGCATGGAGCGGCCCTGCTGCAGGGCCGTCCAGGCGGGGCCGGGGTCGTGGTAGCGCAGCGACTCCGCGACGAGGTCGAGCAGCTGGGCCAGCCCGACCACCACCGACTGGACGTCACGGTCGACCTTGCGCACCGGGTTGCCGGGCAGCACCACCGAGATCAGCACGCCGATGACGCCGCCCACGAGCGCGTCGACGAAGCGGTTGATCGCCGGGTTGCCGCTGCCCGCGACGGGGATGACGGCGGCGAGCAGCACCGCGGACGTCGCCGACTGCGTGCGCGCCAGTCCCTTGAGCCCGAGGAAGATCGCGGCCGTCACCGCCAGCGCGACGACGATGCCGATCTGCCAGCCCCCACGGCCGATGAGCGAGATCAGGATCTCGCCGACCAGGATCCCGAGGGACACCCCGAGGATCAGCTCGATCACCGTGCGACGGCGCTGGCCGATGCTCGCGATGATGGTGATGATCGCCGCGATGGGCGCGAAGAAGGGTTGCAGGTGCCCGAACACCAGCGTCGCGATGTACCACGACACCGACGACGCGAGCGCGAGCTGCAGGATCGTCGTCCGCTGCTGCTTGAGAACGCCCCAACGCTTGGACAGCGGGGCGGGCACGCGTCCGCGCGGGCGGTCGACGACGTGGGTGGCGTCGGCGGACAACGGACGCCCGAGGCGCTTCCACCGTGGTCCGATCGCCATCTGCCCTCCCTGACCGTCGGACCGACGCCGCGGGTCAGTCGTTGACGAGCTTGCGGATGACGACCACGAGACCGACGAACGCCACGACGCCGCCGGCGACCGGCAGGATCGTCTCGAACCGCGGCGACCCGTCCGGGTTCACGAACTTGGCCTTGACGCCGGCGACTCCGCGACGGGCGATGGTGGCGGGCTTGGTGCGATGGACGAGCTGGTCGATCGTCGCCGCCAGCCGCTCGCGCACCTGCTCGATGTCGTCGACCAGGTCGGCGGGCTTGGCGTTCGGGTCCGGGCCGTCGGCCACTGTTTCGCTCCTCGTCTGGGCAGGGGTGACGGCGTGGGAAGGGGTCTCGCCGTGCTGCTGAGGGTGTCACGTTACCGATACGGGAGGATGGACGCATGAACGCACGCCTCGCGCCTGGCGACCAGGCACCGGACTTCACCCTGCCCGACGACAGCGGCAACGAGATCACGCTGTCCGACCTGCGTGGACGCAAGGTCATCGTGTACTTCTACCCCGCCGCGATGACGCCCGGCTGCGCCACGCAGGCCTGCGACTTCACCAAGAACGAGCAGGACCTCGACGCCGAGGGGTACACCGTCCTCGGCATCTCCCCCGACAGCCCCGAGAAGATCGCCACGTTCCGCTCGCAGGACTCCCTCACCGTCACCCTGCTCTCGAACCCCGAGCGGGACGTACTCAAGGCGTGGGGCGCGTTCGGCGAGAAGAAGCTCTACGGCAAGGTCGTCGAGGGCGTCATCCGCTCGACGTTCGTCGTCGGCGAGGACGGGTCGATCGAGGTGGCCCAGTACAACGTCAAGGCCACCGGCCACGTCGCCAAGCTCCGCCGCGACCTCGGCATGGCCCCCATCGACGCCTGAGGTCCGACGGGCCCCCCGCCACCACCGCCTCCACCGCCCCCACGATTCGACCGGTTCGGGTGGCGCGGCGCGGCGTGTCGCGGACCGAAACGCGTCGAATCGGGGGGCGGGGAGAGGCCCTAGGCTGAGCGCTGCGCCGACGTGGTGGAACGGTAGACACGCAGGATTTAGGTTCCTGTGCCCTCGGGCGTGCGGGTTCGAGTCCCGCCGTCGGCACTCACCCCCTGCGCGGCTCGCCGCCGTAGGACCCGAAGCCCCACTGGTTGCCCTCGGGGTCGCGCAGGCCGAACTCCTGGCCGCCGTAGCTCGGGGAGTCCAGCGGCCGGTCGATGACGGCACCGACGGCGACGGCGCGGGCATGGACGGCCTCGACGTCGGCCGCGACCACGTAGACCGAGGTCGTGCCGGGCTGCTGGGTGAAGGGGCCGTCGGGCTTGTGGATGCCGAGCATGACGCCGCCGCCCTCGGGCCAGTCGACCTGCGCGTGCTGGATGACGCCGGCGTCGTCGGCGTAGGCGGCGGTCTCGACGAAGCCGAGGCCCACGAGGAAGTCGATGACGGCGCGTGGGTCGTGGGCCTGGAAGGCCGGGTAGACGTGGGTGGGGGCTGCACTGTTCTCGCTCATGCCGGCCAGGATGCCCCGTCGACGTCCGCCGCGGCTTGGATGTTTGCGACTTCGGCCTGCACCCAGGCGGTCGGGCTGAGACCGGTGAAGGCGGTGAAGTCGCGCACCAGGTGGGCGTGGTCGTAGTACCCGTGGTCGACGGCGACGCCCGTGAGGTCGAGGCCCTCCCCCGCCCGCACGCGGTCGCCGACGACCCGCCGGGCGGCGTCGAAGCGCATCAGCCGTGCGGTCGTCTTGGGCGTCACGCCCACCTCGCCGCCGAACAGCTGGGCCAGGCGCCGGCGGCCGATGCCGAGGTGGTCGCTCAGGTCGGTCACCGTCCCGGCCCCGCGACGGGCGCCGAGCCACCGCCACGCCTCGACCACCTCGCGCCGCACCCGCGGACGGTCGTCGGTGGCGGCCAGCCGGTCGAGCAGGAACCCCACCACCACGGAGTAGCGCGCGTCCCACGACGGCGCCGCCTGCAGCCGCTCGTGCAGCCGCACCTCGGCCCGGCCGAGCAGGTCGCGCGCGTCGTACTCGTCGAGGGGCAGCGCCGACGCCGGGACGCCGAGGAGCCGGCGCGCACCGAGGGGGTGCAGGTCGAGCTGCACGCCCGCCCACCGCTCCCCCTGCACGACGTAGGCGGGCTCGGCGTGCAGGCCGCCGAGCGTCGACCACTGGCGCTGCAGGACGCCGGCCGTCCAGGCGGCGTGCGTGGGCGCGACGGCGAGCGGCTCGTCGATCGCGAGCACCAGCGTGAGCGAGCGACCCGGCAGGCCTCGGTGGACGCCCGGCGTCAGGCCGGACGCCGCGTAGCCGTGCATGCAGGAGACGTACGGTCGCAGCGCGCGAGGCAGCGTCGCCGGTGGCGGCACCTCCCACAGCGGGGTCACCCCGCCACTGTGCCAGGTCAGAGGCCCCCGGCGAACCCGTGCTGGCGCCAGGCCTCGTAGACCACGATGGCCGTGGTGTTGGCGAGGTTGAGCGAGCGCCGCGCCGGCAGCATCGGGACGCGGACGCGCGCCGTCACGTGCGGGTCGTCGACGACGTGGTCGGGCAGGCCGGTCGGCTCGGGCCCGAACATCAGCACGTCGCCGGGCTCGTAGGCGACATCCTGGTACATCACGTCGCCGCGGGTGGTGAACGCGAAGACCCGCTCGGGGGCGAGCGCCTGCCACGCGGTCTCGAGGTCCGGGTGCACCGTCATCGACGCGAGGTCGTGGTAGTCCAGGCCGGCGCGGCGCAGGTTGGCGTCGGACAGGTCGAAGCCGAGCGGCTCCACCAGGTGCAGCTCGATGCCGGTGGCGGCGGACAGCCGGATCGCGTTGCCCGTGTTGGGCGGGATGCGCGGCTCGAAGTACAGGACGCGGAACATCGCTCAGCCGAGCAGCGCCGCGACGTGCGGCGTCATCAGCACCAGGGCGCGTCCGCGGTGGCTGATCGCGTCCTTGTCGACGGGGGTCATCTCGGCGGTGGAGACGTCGTGGCCGTCGGCGACGAACAGCGGGTCGTACCCGAAGCCGCCCTCGCCCTGCGGCGCTCGGAGCAGCCGGCCGGGCATCGCACCCACCTCGACCCGCTCGACGCCCTCGGCGACCAGCGCCATCGCGCAGCGGAACTGGGCGGTGCGGCGCTCGTCGGGCACGTCGTGCACCTGCGCGAGGAGCAGGTCGTTGTTGCGGGTGTCGTCCTTGGGTGGTCCGGACCAGCGGGCCGACAGCACGCCCGGCATGCCGTTGAGGGCGTCGACGCACAGGCCCGAGTCGTCCGCGAGGGAGGGCAGGCCGGTGGCGACGAACGCGGCGCGCGCCTTGAGCAGCGCGTTGCCCTCGAAGGTGGGCGCGTCCTCGACGGGCTCCGCGAAGTCGCCGACGTCACCGAGGCCGAGCACCTCGACGTCGGGGACGGCGGGCGCGAGGATGCGGCGCAGCTCGGCCAGCTTCTTGGCGTTGTGGCTGGCCAGGACGACCGTGCGGCGCTCGGTCACGACGCGAGCGCCTCGTTCTGCATGCGGGTGAGGTCGGCGCAGCCCTTCTCGGCCAGCGCGAGCAGCGCGTCGAGCTCGGCCCGGTCGAACGGTGCGCCCTCGGCGGTGCCCTGGATCTCGACGAAGGTGCCGTCGCCGGTCATCACGACGTTCATGTCGGTCTCGGCCTTCACGTCCTCGACGTACGGCAGGTCGAGGACGGGCCGGCCGTCGACGATGCCCACCGAGATGGCGGCCACCGAGGCCTTCAGCGGCTCGCCCTTGAGCGCGCCGTCGGCCCGCAGCGACTCGACCGCGTCGGCCAGCGCCACGTAGGCGCCGGTGATCGCGGCGGTGCGGGTGCCGCCGTCGGCCTGCAGGACGTCGCAGTCGAGGTTGATCGTGTTCTCGCCGAGGCCCGCGAGGTCGATCGCAGCGCGCAGCGAGCGTCCGACCAGCCGGGAGATCTCGTGGGTGCGGCCGCCCACCCGGCCCTTCACGGACTCGCGGTCCGAGCGGGTGTTGGTGGCCGCGGGCAGCATCGCGTACTCCGCGGTGAGCCAGCCCAGGCCCGAGTCGCGGCGCCAGCGCGGGACGCCCTTGGTGACGCTCGCCGAGCACAGCACGCGGGTGCGTCCGAACTCCACCAGCACCGACCCCGCCGGGTGGTCGGCCCAGCCGCGGGTGAACGTCACGGGACGGAGCTCGTCGACGGCGCGGCCGTCCGGGCGTGCGAGGTCACTCATGGTCGAGACGATCTCATGTCGCCCCGGCCCCCTGGATCTGAGGTGCCCGGCGCCCGCACGCCAAGGCGCCCCCGCGACGGCGTGCCGGGTTCGTACGTCGAGCGGGGAGCAACGCCGACCGGTCAGATACGAGGTGCCCGGCGCCCGTCCGCCAAGGCGCACCCGCG
Source organism: Nocardioidaceae bacterium (assembly GCA_030655315.1). Taxonomy (GTDB): domain Bacteria; phylum Actinomycetota; class Actinomycetes; order Propionibacteriales; family Nocardioidaceae; genus JAURVT01. The sequence continues at coordinate 287,723 of JAURVT010000049.1, forward strand.
ACGGCGTACCGGGTTCGTACGTCGAGCGGGGAGCAACGCCGACCGGTCAGATCCGAGGTGCCCGGCGCCCGTCCGCCAAGGCGCACCCGCGAAGGCGTACTGGGTTCGTGCGTCGAGCGGGGAGCAACGCCGGCGGGCGGGATGCCGGGCGCCTCAGATGATGAAGACGTCGCCGGCGGCGACGAGGTCGAGATCGCCGTCCCAGGTGGTGCGGGTGTCGGCGGCGACCTCGTCGCGGTCGGTCCAGACGGGCACGTGGGTGACGAGGAGGCGGCCGACGCCGGCGCGGGTGGCGTGGTCGCCGGCCTGGGCACCGGTCAGGTGCAGGTGCTCGGGGTTCTCGGCGGACTCGACGAACGAGGCCTCGCAGAGCAGGACGTCGGCGCCACCCGCGAGGTCGACGAGGGCGTCGGTGGGGCCGGTGTCGCCGGAGTAGACGAGCACCCGGTCGCGCCAGGCGACGCGCAGCGCGTAGGCCTCGACGGGGTGGTCCATGGCGGCCACGCTGATCTCGAACGGCCCGATCGCCGTGGGCGTGCCGGGCACCCACTCGCGGAAGTCGAACTCGGCGGTCATGCCCGGCTCGAGGGGGAGGTCGTAGGCGCGCGCGAGCCGGTCGGCGGTGCCCGTCGGCCCGAAGACCGGCAGCGTGGGCAGCGAGCCGGCCGGGTGGTACTTGCGCACCACGTAGTAGCCGGTGAGGTCGAGGCAGTGGTCGGCGTGCAGGTGTGACAGCGCGACGGCGTCGACGTCGTCGAGGCTGACGTGGCTCTGCAGGGGTCCGAGCGCGCCGCTGCCGAGGTCGAGCAGCAGGCTGAAGGTGCGGCCCTCGTGCGGGGCCTGCACGAGGTAGCAGCTGGTGGGCGAGTCCGGTGCCGGGAAGGACCCGGCGCACCCGACGACGGTCAGCGTCATCTGCTCGGTCACACCGCCACCTGCGCGAACTGGTCGACGACGTCGAGCTCGGGACCGAGGAACCGGCGACCGAGCTCGCGGAAGGACTCGGGTCGCCCGGTGGTGAGGAACCGGTGCTCGGGCGCGGGCAGCGACGCGTCGCGCGCCAGCCCGCCCCGCTCGAGGAGCGCGTAGACGTCTTGCGCGCACTCCTCGGCGCTCGAGACGAGCGTGACGCCGTCGCCGACGACGAACGAGATCGCGCCGGTGAGGAGCGGGTAGTGGGTGCACCCGAGGACGAGGGTGTCGATGTCGCGCGCGACGAGCGGTGCGAGGTACTCCGCGGCGACGGCGTGCAGCTCGTCGCCGCCGGTGACGCCCGCCTCGACGAGCTCGACGAAGCGCGGGCACGCCTGGGTGTGCAGCTCGATGCCCGGGTTGGCGGCGAACGCGTCGTCGTAGGCACGGGACGCCGCGGTGGCGCGCGTGCAGATCACGCCGACGCGGCCGTTGCGGGTGGCGGCCGCCGCGCGACGGGTGGCCGGCACGATCACCTCGACGACCGGCACCTCGTACCGCTCGCGGGCGTCGCGCAGCACGGCGGCGCTGGCGGAGTTGCAGGCGATGACGAGCGCCTTGACCCCGCGCGAGACGAGGTGGTCGAGGCACTCGAGCGCGTGCTCGCGGACGTCGGCGATCGGTTGCGGTCCGTACGGCTGGCGCGCGGTGTCACCGAGGTACAGCACCGGCTCGTGCGGCAGCTGGTCGAGGACGGCGCGCGCGACCGTCAGGCCTCCGAATCCCGAGTCGAAGATCCCGATGGGTGCGTCGCTCACGAGCCCGAGCGTATGACGTGGCGGTCTCGGAGAGGAAACGAACGTGTGCGAGCGCTCGAGTGAGTCGCGTCTCCCCGGGTCGACCTCATCCAGGTGGATGAATTTTCTGCAAACGCCGGTCACACCTCACGGACCCACCATAAATTTCTGCGTGTAGGGGACAGCCGTGAATGTCAGAGAATCCCTCGGGAATCCGTTGTCGACCCCCCATGCCACGACGACACCTCTGTGCGCGGCTGTCCCCTCCCCCCTCCCTCGGACGGCTCCCGTCCAGGTCGAGGGTCCGCGGGGTCACATCGACGGCAGGTGCGGCTGCGGCGGTCCGTGCGCCGGGTCGACGCCGTCGAAGAGCGAGCTGACCGACTCCCCGGCGTGGATGCGCTGCACGGCCTCGGCGAACAGCGGCGCCACCGAGCGCGTCCGCAGCTCGGGCCAGTCCGCCGGCGCGGGCACGGTGTCGGTCGTGAGCACCTCGGTGATGCCGGGGTGCGACCGCAGCCGCTCCACGGCCTTGCCGGTGAACAGGCCGTGGGTGCAGGCGACGGACGCCTCGGTGCAGCCCTCGGCCTCGAGCCGGTCCATCAGCTGGATGATCGAGCCGCCGGTGGCGATCTCGTCGTCGAGCACGATGGCCCGCTTGCCCGACACGTCACCCACGATGGCGTCGATGACCACGCGGTCGTCGGCGAGTCGCTGCTTGCTGCCGGCCGCCACGGGCACGCCGAGCAGACGGGCGAACAGGGTGGCGGTCTTGGCGTTGCCGAGGTCGGGCGAGACGACGACGGTGTCGGAGAGGTCGCGGCCCGCGTAGTGCGCGGCCAGCTCGCCGATGGCCGTCAGGTGGTCGACCGGCACGGAGAAGAAGCCGTGCACCTGGGGCGCGTGCAGCGTCATCGTCAGGACGCGGTCGGCGCCCGCGGTGGTGAGCATGTCGGCGACCAGGCGACCGGCGATCGAGATCCGCGACGCGTCCTTCTTGTCCGAGCGCGCATAGGCGTAGTGCGGGATCACGGCCGTGACCTGCGCCGCCGAGGCGCCGCGCGCCGCGTCGAGCATGAGCAGCAGCTCCATCAGGTGCTCCTGCGTCGGCGGCACCAGCGGCTGGACCACGTAGACGTCGCGCTGGCGGCAGTTGGCGTGCAGCTGCACCTGCAGGCAGTCGTTGGAGAACCGGGTGATGTCGGCCGGGGACACCGAGATGCCCAGCTGCCGCGCGATGGCGTCGGCCAGGGCGGGGTGGGCGTTGCCTGAGAAGACGACGATGTCGCGCACGACGCCACTGTGCCGCATGGCACCCCGGACGGGCGAGGGGGACCATCGGAACATGAGCTCGTCACCACCCCTGCGCGGCGTCAGCCAGACCCTCCTGTGGACGCTGTACCTGCGCGCCGTCGACGCCCGCTCTCTACGCCCCGTGCTGGGCGACCCGTGGGCGCAACGCGTGCTCGACCAGGTCGACGTCGACGAGCGACGCCTCGCGCTGCTGCAGGGCGACACCCGCACGATCGTCACCCGCGGACGCGAGCTCGACCGCTGGACCCAGGAGTTCCTCGACGCGCACCCGGACGGGCAGGTGGTGAGCCTCGCGTGCGGGCTCGACAGCCGTGTCCTGCGCGTGCGGCGGCCGCCCACCTCGACGTGGACCGACGTCGACCTCCCCGACGTGGTCGACCTCCGCCGACGCGTCTACGACCTGCCCGACGACGTGCGCACGATCGCCGCGTCGGCCACCGACCCGTCGCTGTGGGACGACGTGCCCGACGACCGTCCCACGCTGGTGGTGGCCGAGGGCCTGCTGATGTACCTCGAGCCCGCGGCGGTGCGGGGGCTCCTGGACCGCCTCGCGGCCCGTCGAGCGCCGGGCGAGGTCTGCTTCGACGCCGTCGGACGCTGGGTGCTGCCGCTCAGCCGGGTGCTGGGGGTCGTGGCCCGCGACGACGTCCGCTTCCGCTGGTCGGCCGGCAGCGCCCGGACGCTGGTGCGCGCGCACCCGGGTCTCGTCGTGCGGGACGACGTCCCGCTCACCCCGATGGTCGCCCGCGAGGCCGTCCCCGGCCCGGTGGGACGGGTGCTCGCCGCGTCCACATCGCTCTCGCCGCTGGCCTCCGCGATGCGGCTGGTGCGACTGGGCTTCGGGACGACCTCCCCGTCCGCGACCTGAGGGCCTGGCGGGGTTCAGGCCACCCGGGAACCCCGCCCGGCCATCGGATCGCGGACGAGACAGGGGGCGGGCGGCGGGCCCTCAGGCCCAGAGCTGGCCGTCGAGGGCTTCCTCGGCCTCGTCGACGGTGCCCTCGTAGGCGCCGGTGGAGAGGTACTTCCAGCCACCGTCGCAGACGATGAAGCAGATGTCGGCGCGCTCGCCGGCCTTGACCGACTTGGCGGCCTGGGCCAGGGCGGCGTGCAGGATCGCACCGGTGGAGATGCCCGCGAAGATGCCCTCGGAGTCGATCAGCTCGCGGACGCGGCGGACCGCGTCGCGGGGGCCGACGGAGAAGCGGGCGTCGATGAGGGTCTCGTCGTAGAGCTCGGGGACGAAGCCCTCGTCGAGGTTGCGCAGGCCGTACACGAGCTCGCCGTAGCGGGGCTCGGCCGCGACCATCCGGACCTCGGGCTTGTGCTCGCGGAAGAACCGGCCGACGCCCATCAGCGTGCCGGTGGTGCCGAGACCGGCCACGAAGTGCGTGACGTCGGGCAGGTCGGCGAGGATCTCGGGCCCGGTGCCCTCGTAGTGCGCCTGGGCGTTCGCCGGGTTGCCGTACTGGTAGAGCATCACCCAGTCGGGGTGGTCGGCCGCGACCTCCTTGGCGACGCGCACGGCCTCGTTGGAGCCGCCGGCCGCGGGCGAGGAGATGATCTCCGAGCCCCACATGCGGAGCAGCTGCTTGCGCTCCTCGGAGGTGTTCTCCGGCATCACGCAGACCATCCGGTAGCCCCGCAGGCGCGCGGCCATGGCGAGCGAGATGCCGGTGTTGCCCGACGTCGGCTCGAGGATGGTGCAGCCCGGTCGGAGCAGCCCCTCCTTCTCGGCCCGGAAGATCATCGCCAGCGCGGCGCGGTCCTTGATGGACCCGGTGGGGTTCTGGTCCTCGAGCTTGGCCCACAGGCGCACGTCGGGCGACGGCGACAGCCGCGGCAGGCCGACGAGCGGGGTGTTGCCGACCGAGTCGAGCAGGGAGTCGTGGCGCACGGCGGGAGGCTCAGCCGCCGGCGACGGCGGGGAGGATGACGACGGTGTCGCCGTCCGACAGCGGCGTCTGCATGCCGCCGGAGAAGCGCACGTCCTCGTCGTTGACGTAGACGTTGATGAACTTGCGCACCTGGCCGTCGTCGAGCAGCCGGTCGCGCAGGCCGGTGTGGTCGGCCTCGAGCGCGTCGATGGCCTCGGCGAGCGTGCCGCCGGACGTCTGGACGGCCTTCTCGCCGCCGGTGTACGTGCGCAGGATGGTGGGGACGCGAACCTCGATGGCCATGGTCGGGGTGCTCTCGCTCTCGTGTCGGGGGTGCGGCTGGACGGGTGTGGCGGGTGGTGCTGCTACTGCGTGTAAGCCTCGACGACGTCGATTTCTTCCTCGGTGACCTCGCCGTCGACGATCCGGAACGACCGGAGCTCGTAGGGGCCGTCGGCCGGGCCGGTCTCGCGGGTCGACACCAGGACGTAGTGGGCGCCGGGCTCGTTGGCGTAGGAGATGTCGGTGCGCGACGGGTACGCCTCGGTGGCCGTGTGCGAGTGGTAGACGATCACCGGCTCCTCGTCGCGGGCGTCCATGTCCTTGTAGAGCTGGAGCAGGTCGCTCGAGTCGAACTCGTAGAACGTGGGCGACATCGCCGCGTTCAGCATCGGCACGAACCGGGTCGGCAGGTCCGATCCCTCGGCGCCCGCGACGACGCCGCAGGCCTCGTCGGGGTGGTCGCGCCGGGCATGGGCGACGATCGCGTCGCGGGTGGCCTCGTCGATGGTCAGCACCCCTCGAGGATATCGACGTCCCACCATCTGGACCGACACCGCTCGGGGAGCGAGACACCGCCCCCCCTACGATCAGGAGGTGAAGATCGTGTGGAGCAGCTTCGACGGGCGCTTCTCGGACAGCCCTCGGGCCCTCTGGGAGACGCTCCGCGACCGTGACGGCATCGAGCACACCTGGCTCGAGCACCCCGACCACCGGGCCGCGTTCCCGGCGGACGTGCGCACCGTGCCCGTCCGCGGCGACGCGGCCGTGGCGGCGCTCGAGGCGGCCGACCTCGTGGTCGCGAGCTCCCACATCGAGCTCACGTGGAGCAAGAAGCCCGGCGCCACCTACCTGCAGACCTGGCACGGCACGCCGCTCAAGCGCGTGCACCGCGACGTCATCTGGGCACCCGAGGGCCGTCTGGACTGGCTGCAGCAGGACGTCGACCGCTGGGACGCGCTGCTGTCGCCCAACGAGGCCAGCACGCCCCGCCTGCGCGGAGCCTTCGACTTCACCGGCCCGGTCTGGGAGTCCGGCTACCCGCGCAACGACGCCCTGCTCGCGCCCGACCGCGACGAGGTGCGGGCCCGCGTGCGCGCCGAGCTCGGCCTCGCCGACGACAAGACGGCCGTGCTGTACGCGCCGACGTGGCGTGACGACGAGGGCTACCGCGAGGACGGCTCCCCCATCACGATGGGCCTGGACCTGCCGCGTCTCACCGAGCGGCTGGGCGGCGACGTCGAGGTGCTGGTGCGCCTGCACAACCTCGTCACCGGGCGCTGGGCGCACGAGGAGGTCGACGGCGTCACCGACGTCTCCTACCACCCCGACATCCGCGACCTCTACCTCGCGGCCGACGTGCTCGTCACCGACTACTCCTCGGTGATGTTCGACTTCTGCGTCACCGGCAAGCCCGTCGTGTTCTACGCCTACGACCTCGAGCGCTACCGCGACTCCACCCGCGGCTTCTACTTCGACCTGCTGCCCGTCGCCCCGGGTCCGGTCGTCACCACGACCGACGAGCTCGGCGAGGTGCTGTCGGACGTCCCGCTGATGCAGAAGCAGCACGCCGAGGCGTACGCGGCGTTCGCGGAGACGTTCTGCCACCTCGAGGACGGCCACTCCACCGAGCGCGTGCTCGGGCTGCTCGGTCTGTAGACCGGACGCTCAGTCGAGCGCGCCGACCAGCGTCTCCTGGACGTAGCCCAGCCAGTCGTAGATGTCGGACATGACGACGACCTGCTCCTCGTCGCTCTCGGCGACCGCGTCGACGTCGTCCTCGGTCTCGATGCCGAGGCGCACGGCCAGCGCGAGCCGCAGGTCGGTGAGCGAGCGCAGCCAGGCCTGGACGGCCGCGGGGTCGAGCTCGACCTCGACCGGCTCGGCATCGGTGTCGTTGCCGTCGGGCTCCATGCCACCGCGGACGAGGGACTCGATCACCGCCTCGGCGTTGGCCACCTTGGCCGACGACAGGCCGCGCTCGGTGTAGCGGCGGAAGTCGCCGGACGCCTCGGCGTCGTCGCTGTAGCCGTCGGGCAGCAGCCGCTTCAGGACGGGGTCCTCGGGCGGCAGGTGCGACGCCGCCGGCACCAGCTGGTCGAAGAGCGGGTCGGGCGAGGAGGTGGACGGTCCGGTGCGGTCCTGCAGCAGCTCGACCACCTGCCCCAGGAGGTTCAGCAGGAGGTGCGCCTCGGTGGGCTCGAAGACGCCGACCACGCCGCCGCGTCGGCGACGCTTGAACGGCTTCACTGGCCGCCCGACTTCTCGAGCGTGGCCCACAGGCCGTACTCGTGCATCGCCTGCACGTGGCGCTCCATCTCCTCGCGGCTGCCGCTGGAGACCGCCGACCTGCCGTCGTGGTGCACCTCGAGCATCAGCTCGTCGGCCTTGGCGTCGGAGTAGCCGAAGTAGGAGCGGAAGACGTACGAGACGTACGACATCAGGTTGACCGGGTCGTTCCAGACCAGGGTCACCCAGGGCAGGTCGGGCTCCACCACGAGGTCCGTCTCGGGGCGATCGAGCTCGACGGGAGCGGGGCTGCCTGCCATCTGGCCATTGTTGCAAGCACCCGGCGCGATCGCGACATCGCGGCCCGACCGGACGTATCACCGCCCCGCGCGGCCACTCCTGAGCGGCACCCACCACACCAGGAGGACCACCATGCACCGCTCCACGACATCCCGCCCGGCACGCTTCCGTCCCGCGGCGACCGTCGCCCTGCTCGCCGGCGGCGGCCTGCTCGCCGGGACGCTGGGGGTCGCCGTCCCGGCCTCCGCCGACAACGTCAACACCGCCCCGACCAGCACCCTCAAGGGCGGCGCCACCCAGCTCAAGCTCCCGTACGGGGTGGCCACCACCGCCGGGGGTGCGACCTACGTCGCCAACCCCGGTGACACCAGCATCCTGTCCTTCGCCGCGGACGCGAGGACCGGTGCGGCGCCACTGCGCCGCATCAGCGGCCCGGCGACGCTGCTCTCCGTCCCGGTGGCCGTCGCGCTCGACGCCAACGGCTTCGTCTACGTCTCCAACGCGGGCGGCAACGGGTCGATCACTGTCTACGCGCCCAACGCCAACGGCGACGCGGCGCCGGTCACGCGGATCCTGGGCCCGGCGGGGAGCCTCCTGGGCGCCCGCGGGCTCGACGTATCGCCCGGTGGCGCCGTCACCGTCGCCGTCGCGACCGGATCGGTCGTCACCTTCGGACCGAGCGCGAGCGGCACCGCCGCGCCCGTGGAGACGATCAAGGGCGCCGCGACCACGCTCGCGGCACCGTTCGGCGTCCTGCGCCAGCGCGACGGGGACCTCACGGTCAGCGACGCGACCGGATCGGTCACGACCTTCGCGGAGGGAGCCGACGGCAACCAGGCACCGAAGACCCGGATCACCGGCGGCGCCAGTGGCCTCGTGAACGTGCAGGACGTCGGTCAGGACAGTGCCGGACATCTGTACGTCGTGACCTCGACGAGCCCGTCGATCCGGGTGTTCGACGAGGACGCGGACGGCGGGGTGGCGCCGCTCCGCTCGATCGCCGGGGTCGCGACGGGCCTGTCGGCTCCTCGCGGGATCGAGGTCCTTCCGGACCGGCGCATCAAGGTCGCGAGCAGCGTGAACGACTCCGTCCTCACCTTCGCGCCGCTGTTCCCCCTGAAGCCGCCGACCACGGTGAAGGCGCCCACGAAGCCGCGCACCGTCACCGTCTCGGGCACCAGGCGCAGCACGAAGCGCGTGCTGCGCTGGTCGGCACCGGCGAGCACCGGCGGCGCGGCGGTCACGTCGTACCGGATCACGGTGACGCACGCCGGCGACCCCGTCCTCACCCGGACGGTCTCGGCCGGGGCGCGCAAGGCCACGCTCACCCGGTCCCGGCTGGCGCGGGGCCGCAACCGGATCGTCGTGCGAGCGGTGAACAGGGCCGGCCGCGGCGCCGCGGCCGTCGTCACGATCCGCGTCCGGAAGTAGCCCCCGGCCCCGGGGTCCGTCCCGTCCGGGGGGAGGGACGGGCCCTAGGCTGCGCGGGTGACGTCCACCGCGCTGCTGACGGACCAGTACGAGCTGACGATGCTGCAGGCGTCCCTCGCGGACGGGACCGCCCACCGCCGGTCGGTGTTCGAGGTCTTCGCCCGCCGCCTGCCCGACGGCCGCCGCTACGGCGTGGTCGCCGGGCTCGGCCGCGTGCTCGACGCGATCGAGGCGTTCCGCTTCGACGACGAGGCCCTGACGTTCCTGCGCGACCGCGGCATCGTCGACGAGCCGACGCTCGACTGGCTGGCCGACTACCGCTTCACCGGCGACGTGTGGGGCTACGCCGAGGGCGAGGTGTACTTCCCCGGCTCCCCCGTGCTCGTGGTCGAGGGCACGTTCGCCGAGGCGGTCGTGCTCGAGACCGTGGTGTTGTCGATCTACAACCACGACTCGGCGATCGCGTCGGCCGCAGCACGGATGACGGGCGCGGCCGGCACCCGCCCGTGCATCGAGATGGGGTCGCGGCGCACGCACGAGGGGGCGGCGGTCGCGGCGGCGCGGGCGGCCTACGTCGCCGGCTTCGCCTCGACGTCCAACCTCGCCGCGGGCGCCGCCTACGGCATCCCCACCGTCGGGACGAGCGCCCACTCGTTCACGCTGCTCCACGACACCGAGCGCGACGCCTTCACCGCCCAGGTGTCCTCGCTCGGCAGCGGCACCACGCTGCTCGTCGACACCTACGACGTCGCGGAGGCCGTCCGGACCGGGGTCGAGGTGGCCGGCACGGGCCTCGGCGCCGTGCGGCTCGACTCGGGCGACCTGCTGCAGATGGCCGGCACCGTCCGTCGACAGCTCGACGAGCTGGGCGCCACCGGCACCCGCATCACCGTCACCAGCGACCTCGACGAGCACGCCATCGCCGCGCTCGCGGCAGCCCCCGTCGACGGCTACGGCGTCGGCACCCAGCTCGTCACCGGGTCGGGCCACCCCACCTGCGGCTTCGTCTACAAGCTGGTGGCACGCGGGGGCGACGACGCCGGCTCGCCGCTGGTCTCGGTGGCCAAGCGCAGCAAGGACAAGGCGTCGGTCGGCGGGCGCAAGTACGCCCTGCGCCGCCGCGACCCCCACGGCACGGCCGAGGCCGAGGTGATCGGCATCGGCGTCGCCCCGCAGGACGACGGCGACGACCGCTCGCTGCTCGAGCCCCTGGTGCGCGGCGGCGAGCGCGTCCACCGCGGCACCCTCGAGGACGCCCGCGAGCGGATGCGCGCGTCGCTGGCCGAGCTGCCCGACCGGGCCCGGCAGCTCTCGCGCGGGGAGCCCGCGATCGGCACGCAGTACGTCGAGGGCTCCTAGGCCCCGTCGCCGTTCGTGGCGGCCGGCTCGGGGGTCGCACCGGGACGGGTGCCCGCACCGATCGTGTCCATCAGCTGGCGCGCGAGCCCGAACCCGGCGCCGCCCATCGTCATCGCCTTGCCGAGCATGTCCTCGACGCCGTCGGCACCGTTGAGCACCACCATCGTGCCGACCTTCTCGAACGAGGACGCGGCGGCGGTGACGATCGCGGGGTAGTTCTCGGCCATCTGCTGGGCCACGACCGCGTCGGAGTTGACCGCGAGCGCCTCGGCGCGGGCCTTGATGCCCGCGGCCTCGGCCTCGCCCCTGGCCTGGATCGCGGCGGCCTCGGCCTGGCCCTTGAGCCGGGTGGCATCGGCCTCGGCGGCACCACCGAGCGTGGTCTCCTGCGCCTGGCCCTGAGCGGCGGCGATGCGGGCGTCGCGCTCGCCCTCGGCCGTCACCCGCGCCTGGTAGGCGGCGGCGTCGGCCGGCTTGCGGACCGTCGAGTCGAGCGTGCGGTCGGTGCGCTGGGCGTCGAGCTCGGCGGCCTCGGTCTCGGCGCGGACGACCTCGCGGCGCGCCCTTGCCTCGGCGAGGGGACCGGCCTGGGCGGCCTCGTTCGCCGCGGTGTCGACCTCGGCCTGGTAGCCCTCCTGCTTGATCCGCGAGTCGCGGACCGCGGAGGCGTTGTTGGCCGCGGCGGCCTGCTCGGCGGCGGTCGCGTCCTGGTTGCGCAGGGCCGCGGCGATGCGCGCCTTGGCCTCCACGTCGGCCGCCTGCGGCTTGCCGAGGTTGACGATGTAGTTGGAGCTGTCGTTGATCTCCTGGATCTGCAGCGAGTCGACCACCAGGCCCAGCTTCTGCAGGTCGTCGGCGAGCGAGGTGCGGATGTTCGCGGTGAGCACCTCGCGGTTGTGCAGCATCTCCTCGACCGTCATGCCGCCGACGATGGCGCGCAGGTGACCGGCGAAGAGCTCGTGGATCGTGGACTGCATCTCCTCGGCGGACTGCTCGAGGAAGCGCCGGGCGGCGTTGGCGATGGACGAGAGGTCGTCGCCGATCTTGTAGGCCACGACGCCGCGCACCTTCAGCGGGATCGACTGGTTGGAGACGGCGTCGACCTCCATGCCCGTGGAGCGGATGTCGAGCGGCAGCCGGCGCACGGTCTGGAAGCCGGGGATCACCATCGTGCCGCGTCCCACGACGATCTTGAACGCCAGGCTGTCGAGGCTGGTGCCGTTCTCGCCGTGCGCACCGAGGCCGGAGATGATCAGCGCCTCGTTGGGCTCGGCGACCCGCCAGACCGTCTTGAGCAGCAGGACGAGGACGAGCACGACCACGACCGCGACGACCACGGGGATGACGAAACCGGGCATGAGGGCCTTCTCTCGGTGGGTGCCGCGGCGCGGCGGGGATCAGGACATCGGCGCGACGCGGACGTTGCGGGGAGGCTCGTACTCCATCACGAGCACGGTCTCCCCCACGCGCATCTCGTCGCCCGGCACGTAGGCGTAGGCGTAGAACGCCTCGACGCCGCCGCGCGCCGCGACCATGACCTCGCCCACGAGCCCGGGGCCGATCGCCCCGGTGACGCGTCCGGTCTTGCCGTGCATGGCTGCTCCTGGCGGGTCGGTGCTACCGGTCGGTCCGTCAGGGTATCGGCCCGTGCGTCACTGTCGGGAGGCCCGGGCCCGGACGTGCATGCGCTCGCCCTGGGGGCCGAACAGGCTGAGCACCTCGGCGGGCTCGTCGCCGAGCACGCCGAACCAGTGCGGGACCCGGGTGTCGAACTCCACGACCTCGCCGGGACCGAGCTCGAGGTCGTGCTCGCCGAGGAGCAGCCGGAGGCGGCCGGACAGCACGTACAGCCACTCGTAACCCTCGTGCACCTGCTGCTGCGGCTCGACGTGCCGGGTCGGCGGCGGGTAGACGTGCTTGAACGCCTGGACGCCGCCGGGACGTCGGGTGAGCGGGATGATCGTCTCGCGCCCCTTCCTGATCGGACGCTGGTGCACCCGTGGGTCGCCGGTGGGCGGCGCGTCGACGAGCTCGTCGAGCGGCACCTGGTGCGCGCGGGCCAGCGGCAGGAGCAGCTCGAGCGTCGGGCGGCGTCCGCCGGACTCCAGCCGCGACAGCGTGCTGACGGAGATGCCGGTGGTGGCCGAGAGCTGCGCGAGCGTGGCGCCGCGCTGCAGCCGGAGCGCGCGAAGGCGGGTGCCCACCGAGCCGAGCACGTCGTCGAGAGAGGGTTCCATGGGAGCATCTTGCCACTTCGGCAAAGAATGTTGTCGAACGCGGCTGCCCCGGCGCATCCTCGGGACATGGACATGGACGAGACGTACGACGTGGTGGTCATCGGTGGCGGCGCGGCCGGCCTGAGCGGGGCGGTGGCGCTGGCGCGCTCACGCCGCTCGGTGCTGGTGGTGGACGCGGGCACGCCCCGCAACGCCCCCGCCGACGGGGTGCACAACTACCTGGGACGCGAGGGCACGCCCCCGCGCGAGCTGGTCGCGATCGGCCGGCTCGAGGCGGAGTCGTACGGCGCCGTCGTCGTCGACGGCGAGGTGGTGCGGGCCGCGCGCGACGAGCGGGGCTTCGTGCTCGGCCTGGCCGACGGCCGGTCGGTGCGCGCCCGACGCGTGCTCGGCGCGACGGGTCTCGTCGACGAGCTGCCCGACGTGCCGGGGCTGGCCGGGGGCTGGGGACGCGACGTCCTGCACTGCCCCTACTGCCACGGGTGGGAGGTGCGCGACCGGGCGATCGGCGTGCTGGCGACCGGCCCGATGGCCGTCCACCAGGCGCTGATGTTCCGGCAGCTCAGCGACGACGTCGTCCTGCTGCAGCACACCGGCCCCGCCCCGACCGACGAGGAGCGTGCGCAGCTCAGGGCCCGGGGGGTGCGGGTGGTCGACGGCGAGGTGGTGCAGGTCGTGCGACCCGACGACCGCCTCGGCGGCGCACGGCTCGCCACCGGCGAGAGCGTGCCGCTCGAGGTGCTCGTCGTCGCGCCGCGGTTCCTCGCCCGACCGGGTCCGCTCGCCGATCTCGGCGTGACCACCACGGACCTCGAGATGGCGGGCCACGTGGCCGGCACCCAGGTGGCGGCCGACCCGACCGGCGCCACGAGCGTCCCGGGGGTCTGGGTGGCGGGCAACGTCATGAGCGCGTCGGCGCAGGTGGTGGTGTCGGCGGGCCAGGGACTGATGGCCGGCGCGATGATCAACGCCGACCTGATCGCCGAGGACGCACGGCACGCGGTGGACGCGCTGGACGCGACGGCGGCACGATGACGCGGTGACCCAGCGCTCGCTCGTCTACTTCGTCGCCGTCAGCCTCGACGGGAGGATCGCCGACCCCGACGGGTCGTTCGACGCGTTCCCGATGGACCCGGCCTACCTCGGCGCACTGGCGGACGAGTGGGGCGACGGGTTCCCCACGGCGTTCCACGACGCGATGGGCACCACCGCGCCCCTCACGCGCTGGGACACGGTGCTGATGGGCCGCGGCACCTTCCAGCCCGCCCTCGACGCCGGCATCGAGAGCCCGTACGCGCACCTCACCCAGTACGTGTTCTCCTCGACGCTGCGACCCGAGGACCACCCGGGCGTCCACGTCGTCGACGAGGACCCGCTGGCGTTCGTCCGGCGACTCAAGGCCGACCCCGGCGGCGACCTGTGGCTGTGCGGCGGCGGCCGCCTCGCCGGCTCGTTGATGCCCGAGGTGGACCGCCTGGTGCTGAAGCTCAACCCGGTCGTCCTCGGCACCGGCGTACCCCTCGTCGACGGTCCCCTCGACGCCTCCTCCCCCTCCCACTGGCGTCTCGTCGCCTCCCGCGTCCACGAGATCGGGGTCGTGGTGCTGACGTACGAGCGGGCTGCTCGGTAGCTGGGGGTGCTCCCGGCTGGGGGTTCGTCGGGGTGCTGCCTGGCGGCTAAGGGCCGGGGCGGTTCGCGACCGCGGGCTTCGACAGCCGGGTGCGGACTGTTTTGCGCTATCCACAGCGCTTTGCAAGGCCTCGACTCGCGGTTGTTCTCGAGGTAGAATCGAGCATACGTTCGACTCTCTGAGGACCCGTCATGACCGTCTCCGCTCTCCCGCTCTCCGAGCACCCCGCGTTCGCGGTGCTGGTCGCGGTCGAGGGCGCTCTGGCCGGCACGGACCTGTCGGTCTATGAGGCGTTGTCGGCCGAGGACGCGGTGACGCTCGCGGGACGGTGGAGCCGGGTCAACTCGAAGGTCGCCGCGCATGCGATGGCCGCGACGCGGTCGGTCGACCGGTCGGGTGCTGCAAAGAAGGCCGGCTCGTCCTCGACGGGGTCGCTGCTCGCGAGCCAGTTCGGTGGCGACCGCCACGCCGCAGCCCGTGACGTCCACCTGGCCCGGGCCCTGGAGAAGGCGACGCTGACCGAGCAGGCCCTGGCCGACGGCCGGATCTCCAAGGAGCAGGCGCGGCTGATCGCCCGGACCATCGCGGGTCTGCCCGACGACGTGTCGGACGAGACCCGGGTCAAGTGTGAGCGGGAGCTGATCGAGGACGCGAAGACGTTGACGATGCGCGACCTGCAGTACCGGGCCGACCGGATCAGCGACCTGTTCAAGCCGGTCGAGGACGTGGACGCCGACGAGGGGCAGAAGGTCCAGGACCGGGAGCGTCTGGCGTACGAGCGGTCAGAGCTCTGGATGAGGGACGACCAGGACGGCACGTTCCTCGGCCGTTTCCGGATCCCCGCGGCCCAGGCGGCCGCGTTGAGGAACGTCCTCGACGGGTTCTCGGCCCCGCGCCGCCGGCACGTCGACGACGGGCAGGCCGACGCCGACCTGACCTACCCCCAGCGCCAAGGCCGGGCACTCGTCGCGCTCATCGACCACCTCCCCACCGACGGACTTCCCGACGCCGGCGGCTCGGGCATGACGGTCACGGTCAACCTCGACCTCCAGCAGCTGATCGACGGCATCGGGACCGCGACCACGTCCACCGGGCAGCGGATGTCCGCCTCGCAGGTCCGGCAGCACGCGTGCCGGGTCGGGATCGTCCCGCAGGTCCTCGGAGGCCAGTCCCTGCCGTTGGATCTCGGCCGCAAGCAGCGACTGTTCAGCCCGGCCCAGCGGGTCGCGATCGCGCACCGGGACCAGGGGTGCGCGATGCCCGACTGCGACCGGCCACCGTCCTGGTGCGAAGCCCACCACGCCAGAGAACCCTGGGCCCACGGCGGCACCACGGATCTGGAGGACGGCGTGCTGCTCTGCGCCTTCCACCACCGGACGGTTCACGAGGACGACTGGGTCATCACCTTCGACACCGACGACCGACGGCCCGCGTTCATCCCACCGGTGAGCCTCGATCCGTACCGGAGACCCCGCACCAGCACGAGGTACAGGCCGAGGCGGACGTGAAGCCCACCAGACGAGCGGTGACACCCGCCCGTCGCAGGCGCTACCTTGCTGAGTGCCTGGTCGACGTATCAGGCGGACCTCGGGACAGTCCTTCCTCGTATGACCAGGATGCTGACGCCGATGACCGAGCCAGCGACCCGGGCGGTCACTCCCCCGGAGGAGCCCGACCTCTGGTCGCGCGCGGCCGGGGACTTCACCGCGTGGCGGGGCGGGGAGCCGGCGGCGCTCGACCGCCTCGTGCGGGCGCTGACGCCGGTGCTGTGGCACGTGGTGCGGGCCTCGGGGCTGGAGGAGGCGCGGGCCGAGGACGTCGTGCAGACCACCTGGATGACGCTGGTGCGCCGGGGCGACGGGGTGAGCGACCCGCGAGCGATCGGGGCCTGGCTCACCACCACCGCCCGGCGGGAGGCGTGGCGGGTGTCCAAGGTCGACGGACGGTCGAGGCCCGTGGACGACGAGGTGCTCGCGCGCCACGTGCCCGACGCGACGTCGGCCGAGACCGAGGCCGTGCTCGCCGACGACCACGACCGGCTGTGGAGGTGCGTCGGCCGGCTGTCCGAGCGGTGCGTGCGGCTGCTCCGGGTCGTCGCGTTCGACCAGCGGCCCGACTACGCCGGCATCGCCCACGACCTGTCGATGCCGGTCGGCAGCATCGGGCCGACCCGGCGTCGGTGCCTCGACAAGCTGCGGGCCGAGCTGGCCCTCGAGGGCGGGACGGCCTGATGGACGACGACGACCTGCTGCGCGACCTCGCCGCCCTGTGGAGCAGCCGCGACCCCGTGCCCGACGGGCTCGCCGAGCGAGTCCTGGTCGAGATCGCCCTCGACGACCTCGACGCCGAGCACGAGCTGCTCGTCCT
Organism: Nocardioidaceae bacterium; assembly: GCA_030655315.1. Lineage (GTDB taxonomy): Bacteria > Actinomycetota > Actinomycetes > Propionibacteriales > Nocardioidaceae > JAURVT01. The sequence goes on from JAURVT010000049.1 coordinate 304,455, forward strand.
GGTCGAGGACGACGCCGTCGCCGTCCGGGGCGACGCCCCGCGCAGCACCTACGCCTTCGACGGACGCGAGACGCACCTGCTGCTGCGCGTCGTCGACGCCGACGACGGCCACCGCCGCATCGACGGGTGGGTGGCCCCCGCGATGCCCATGACCGCCCGGCTGCGCCAGGCCGGCACCACCCTCGAGGCCGTCGTCGACGAGCGCGGCCGCTTCGCGCTCCCCCACGTGCCGCCCGGCCCCAGCCGGCTCTGGCTCACCCCCACCGGCGACTCCGGTCCGCTGCTCGCCACGCCCTCCTTCGCGATCTGAGGAACGCCGATGAACCGCTCCCGCTCCCGCCTCGAGCCCGTGCTGGTCCGCGAGCCCGACCCACCGCCGCGCGAGGTGCTCGACTCGGTCGGTGGCCGGGTGCTCGACCCCTCGGCCGATCTCACCGTCGACGGCGTCCGCCCCCGACCGACCGCCTACGTCGGCACCAGCCTGGTCGTCTCCACCCTCCGCGACGTCGAGGCCACCGTGAAGCTGCTGCAGGAGGCCGCGGCGGCCCTGCACTGGACGGTGGCCCTCGACGAGGCGTTCGGGCGACCGACCGTGGCCGAGGACCCCGGCGCCCGCCGCGAACGGACCGCCCGGCTGCCCTGGGTCACCGGCGAGCTCGGGCTCGTCCGGCTCGTGCTCGGGGTCGAGCCGGGCGAGGCGGCCGCGCCGCCGGACGCCTGGACACTCCTGCAGACCGTCCGGGCCAGGCTCGGTGACGCGAGGGCGCTGCCCGGCGTGGGGCTCGACCACGTGCTGCAGCCCGGAGGAGTCGGCTCCTCGCCCTACCACTCGTCGCACCCCTACCACTCCTCCCACCCGTACCACTCCTCCCACGGGGCCACGCAGACCTACGCCACCGCGGGCAGCGGCGGCCTGCAACCCGTCGCCTACGTGGGCCCCCGGCCGGTCCGCCACGACGCACCCGACCCGAAGGTCGGACGACGGCCGGTGGTCGGGATCCTCGACACCGGGTGCGGCGACCATGCCTGGCTCAGCGGGGTGGTCGACCGCACCGTCACCGACGGCGGCGACGTGATCGGGTACGACGACGCCGCGACGGCGCCGGAGTTCATGCCCGACCTCACCGGGCCGATCGACGGCGGGATCGACGACCTCTCGGGCCACGGCACCTTCATCGCCGGGCTGGTCCACCAGGGCTGCCCGGACGCCGACCTGCTGGCCTGGCGCATCGTCAGCTCGGAGGGCGCGATCGTCGAGTCGGACTGGCTGGCCGCGCTCACCCGCATCGCCAACCTGGTCGCCCGGGCCCACGACGGCGGGCCCGACGGCCGCGTCGTCGACGTGCTCAACCTGTCGATGGGCTACTACCACGAGACCCCGGACGACGCGCTGCTCTTCGACCCCACCGTCACCGAGGTGCTGGCGGTGCTCGGCGCGTGCGGCACGGTCGTCGTCTGCTCGGCCGGCAACGACGCCACCGACCGCCCGTGCTTCCCGGCCGCGTTCGGCCCCTGGTCGGCCCGGACGCCGGTGCTGTCGGTCGGCGCACGCAACCCCAACGGCACCGTCGCGCTGTTCAGCAACACCGGCGACTGGGTGCAGGTGTACACCGACGGCGCCGCGGTCCTCAGCACGATCCCGCCGAGCTTCGAGGGCGGCCTGCTGCCGATGGCGCGCACGGAGGCCTACGGGCTCGAGCGGGAGGCCATCGACCCCGACGACTTCTCCTCCGGCTTCGCGGTCTGGAGCGGCACGTCGTTCTCCGCGCCCGTGCTCGCCGGCCGGGTCGCGCAGGAGCTGGTGTCCGCGCTGGCGACCGCGGGACCCGGCGCCTCGCGGGCCGACTCGGTGGCGCGGGCGACGGGGGCCGTGGCCGCGGCCGTCGCGGCGACGGCCTGACGTCGAGTCGTGCCCACCGCCGTCGAGCTGCACCGCCGGGGACGGGGCGCGACCAACGCCGGCCGCTTCGCCTCGGCACGCACCCTGCTCACGGCGGCGCTGGACCAGGCCGACGACCCCGACACCCGGGTCGCCGTGCAGCTGACGCTCGCGCACGTCGAGACCGAGACCGGCAGCACCGCCCGCGGGCTCACCCTGTGCGAGCAGGCGGTCGCGACGCCGGGCACCTCGCCGCGCACCACGGGACTGGCCCACGGCCAGCTCGGGCTCGTCCTGATGCGGTCCGGCACGGTCGACCGCGCGCTCACCGAGCTCACGCTCGCGCTCGACCACCTCGCGGGCGACGACCGCGAGACCGGTCGCGTGCTGCTCAACCGCGGCACCGTGCACCTCGTGCGGGGCGACGGCGAGGCCGCGCTGCGCGACTTCGGCGCGGCCGCCGCGTCGCTCGACGCCGACGACGACGCCGTCCTGCGGGCCCAGGCGCAGCACAACGAGGGCTACGCCAGCCTGCTGCAGGGCGACCTCGTCGCCGCGCTGCGCCTGATGGACGCCGCCCGCCCGGTGCTGGCCCCGCTGTCGACGGTCTCGCGCGCCGTCGGGGACCAGGACCGCGCCGAGGTGCTCACCGCCGCCGGCATGGTGCTCGAGGCCGAGCTCGCCCTCACCGACGCCGTGCGCGCGTTCGGTGCCCGGCGGGCCCGTCAGCACCAGGGCGAGGCCGAGCTCGCGCTGGCCCGGCTGCTCCTCGCGGAGTCCCCCCGCCGCGCGCGCACGGTCGCGCGTCGGGCCGCCCGCCGGCTGGCCCGTCGGGGCAGCACCGGGTGGGCACTGAGGGCCGACGCCGTCGCGA